>NZ_JBFUAK010000008.1:0-380197 GCF_056406315.1 Roseateles sp. P1_C6 | reverse complement strand
CATCGGCGCGGGCCACGGCGCCGCCGGGCTGGCCGGGCCGGCCGCCGCGCGCCAGCCAGTGGGCGCGGTCGGCGCCGGCCTGCAGCCGGTTCAGCCGCGCACCGCCTTCGCTCTCCACGCCGACCAGCGCGTGCACCGCGTGCACGGTTGCCTCGTTCGGGCTGCGCGGCAGGCGCTCCCAGTGCAGCGCGCGGTGCTCGGGCTGCCAGCGGGCCTGCAGGAACAGCTTGCCGAAGGCCGGGTGGGCCAGGTCGGCGCGGGCGGGGGCCAGCACGGGCTCGAAGCTGGACACCAGCGCCAGGCGGCGTTCGTGGTGGGACTGGTTGTGCAGCGTGATGCGGCGCAGCTCGACGTCGTCCTCCACCGCGACCCAGACTTCGGTGAAGGCATGCAACTGCTCGCCCTCGGCCGTGAACTGCGCGCTGGCCGGGTGCAGCCGCACGCCGTAGCGCCATTGCGGGCCGGGCGTGGGGCGCAGCGTCAGGGACCGCCACGGCGTCACCTCGGGGCCGCCGCGCCAGGGGCTGGTCTCGGGGCCGCCGGGCCAGGGCGTGTCCAGGTCACGCAGGTGCAGGTGGTGGCCCAGCAGGTCCTGCGCGAGGTCGTCATGCCAGCGGTTGACCAGCACCTGCGCGCCGGGCTCGCCCCACATCAGCGCGCCGCCGCCGTGCTCGCGCAGCATGGCGGTCAGGCGGCCGTGGCCCAGCCAGGCGGTGGACGCCAGCGCACGGCCGCGCACGTCCGGCACGGCCAGCGAGATGTGGGCGCGGCGCGGCACGGCGCGGGTGGGTGTGACGGGCGGCTCCTTCAGCGGCGCCACCTCGTGCGGCGCGCGCTCGTGCAGCAGCCAGCGCACGGCCGACAGGCGCGGCTCGGCATCGGCCCAGCGCTGCGGCGCGCCACCGCACAACACCTCCGTCAGCGCGACCAAGGACATGCCGTGGTGGTGGCTCATCGTCGTGCCGATGCGCTGCATGCGCGGGCCGCGCTGCGTCGTGTCGGTGGCCTCGGGCAGGCGGCTGACGGTGTAGTCCAGCGCCTCCATGAAGCCGGTGTCGTGGCGGGCGCCCAGCGCCTGCAGCGCGCGCAGGTTGGCCACGGCGGCGCGCGGCATCACCATGGTCGCCATCAGCGTCGCATAGGGCGCGATGACGACCTCCTCGGGCGGCGTGTCGCGCAGCGCCAGCGCGGCGTTGCCCTGCGGGCCGTACTGGTAGGCCAGGCTGCGGTCGCGCGTGGCGTAGGCGCTTTCGGAGACGCCCCAGGGCAGGCCCTTGGCGCGCCCGGCGCGGATCTGCTCCGCCACGGTGGCGCGCGCGGCCTCGGCCAGCGCGCTGCCGGTGGGCTCGTCCAGCACCAGCGACGGCATCAGCATCTCGAACATCGACCCCGACCAGCTCTTCAGCCCGGTCACGTGGCCGCGCGAGAAGAACGGCCGGCCCAGGGCGCCCCAGTGCGACGCGGGCACGTCGCCCTTGGCGATGGCGACGAGGCTGGCCAGCCGCGCCTCGGACGCGAGCAGGTCGTAGTGGTTCAGGTCCAGCCTTTCCTCGCCCGGCTCGACACCGGGTGCGGCGACCGCGCCGATGTGCAGCAGGTGGCGCTGCGGGTCGTAGAGCCAGCCGAACTCGTGCGCCAGCGCGATGGCGCGGGCGCGCGTGGCCACGTCGTTCAGTGCTTGCGCAACCTCCGGTGGCGGCGGGAAGCCGTCACCGCCACGCGCAAAGCCCTCGCAGGCCGCGGCGACGACCAGCAGGTGCGCGCACAGGTTGCCGCTGTCCACGGTGGAGACGTAGTGCGGCTCCAGCACGGCCAGCCGCTGCGTGTCCATCCAGTTGTAGAAGTGGCCGCGGTGCCTGGGCAGTTTGTCCAGCGTGTCAAGCGTGCGGCCCACGCGCTCGGACAGGCCCACGTCATGCAGCCAGCCGAACTCGCGCGCGCAGCAGGCCGACAGCAGGTACAGGCCGATGTTGGTGGGCGAGGTGCGGTGGGCGACGGCGATGTCGGGGTCGAACTGCACGTTGTCGGGCGGCAGGTCGTTGTCGTCCTTGGTCACCCAGCGCTCGAACCAGCGCCAGGTGTCGCGTGCGACGCCCAGCAGGTAGTGGCGCTCGTCGTCGTCGATGGCCTCGCGGCGCGGCTTGGCGCGCGGCCGGCTGGCCAGCGCGATCCACAACGGCGACAAGGTCCAAGCGACCAGCATCGGCAGCGCGATGGTCCAGGCCACGTGCAGGCCCAGGAAGTCGGCGTTGACGAGCAGCGTGGCCAGCACGCCGGAGGTGATGGTCAGTTTGCGGTGCTGGCGCCACATGGCCATCCAGTCGGTGCGGGCGGCCGCCTCGGCGGCATCGGCGGTGGTCCATTCCAGCAGGCTGCGGCGGCTCACGCGCTGGCGCCACAGCGCGCGCACGATGGCGTCCACCTGCAGCCACGTGGCCGCCGGCAGCATGGCCAGGTGCCACAGCGTGCCGCCCGCGGCACGGCCCAGCTCGATGGCGGCCTGGCGATAAAAGCGCGGCAGCGAGATGCGCTCGCGGGCCGGCGCGCAAGCGGCCAGCGCGCCCATCAGCGGCCCGGCGCCAAAGGCCGCGGCCACGGCGGCCAGTGCCCAGCCGGCCGACAGCCCCAGGCCCAGCCAGGACGTCACCAGCAGCAGCAGCGCGGCCGGCGCCACCAGCGAGCGGCGCAGGTTGTCCAGCATCTTCCAGACATGGATGGCGCGCAGCCCCCAGCGCTGCGGGTGGCCCAGGAAGGGCAGCAGCTGCCAGTCGCCGCGCGTCCAGCGGTGGATGCGCGAGGCGGCCACGTCGGCATGCATGGGGGCGGCTTCCACCAGCATCACGTCGCTGACGCCGGCGCAGCGCATCAGCGAGCCTTCCAGCAGGTCGTGGCTGAGCACCTGGCCTTCGGGCAGGCGGTGGGCCAGCACCTTGGCGGCGGCCTGCACGTCGATCAGCCCCTTGCCGGCGGCGCTGCCTTCGTCGAACAAGTCCTGGTAGACCTCGGACGCGGCCGTGCTGTACGGGTCCACGCCGGGCTGGCCCGCGAACAGGCTGTGGAACCAGGTGCCATGCACCGTGGAGCTGCCGGCCTCGGTGGCCAGCGGCGTGGCGATGCGCGGCTGCAGCATGCCGTGGCCGTGCTGCACGGTGACGGCACCGCCGGGCGAGGTGACCACGCGGGGCCGGTTCAGCGGGTGGGCGGCGATGGCCACCAGTTCGCGCAGCGCGCCGGGCGGCAGCGCGGTGTCGCTGTCCAGCGTGACGATGTGGCGTATGCCCGGCGCGGGCGTGGACAGCGCGCCCAGGTCGACGAAGCGGTCGGGCAGCGTGTCCGCGGCATCCCCCGCCAGCAGCGTGACCAGGGCCTCGGTCTTGCCGCGCTTGCGTTCCCAGCCGATCCACTTCTGCTCGGTCTCGCTCCAGCGCCGCTCGCGGTGCAGCAGCAGGAAGCGCGGCAGACCGCCGCTGCTGGGGCCGTGGCGTGCGTTCAGCTTCTCGATGCCGGCGCGCGCCTGTGCGATCAGGCCATCGTCCTGCGGCAAGTGCTCGGCCTTGGCGTCGCCGTAGTCGCTGAGCAGCGCGAACTGCGCCTCGGCCTCCAGGTTGGCGAGGTGGTGGCGTTCCAGCTGCGCCAGCAGCGTGGTGATGCCCTTGGGCCGCGTCAGCATGCAGGGGATGACCACCAACGTGCGTGACTCGGGCGGGATGCCCTGCGGCCAGGACAGCCGCGGCAGCCGCAGCGGCGGCATGCACTCGCTGATCAGGCGGTTGGCCAGCGCGACGATGGCCTCGCTGGCCGGCAGCAAGGCCAGCAGCACGGTGACCGTCACCATGCGCCAGTTGGCGTCGGGCGGCAGGCCCAGCGCCAGCAGCAGCACCATGGCGGCACCACCGACCAGGGTCAGGCTGGAGAGATAGATCAGCGTGCGGTGGCGCAGCACCGCGGCCAGGGCGCGCTGGGCCAGTGCCTCCTTCGCACGCAGTTCCGTCAGCAGCTGCGCACGGCCGCGGCCGGTCAGCCAATGCAGCGGCGCGCGTTCGGCGGCGTCGGGCGCCCACGCCGGGTCGCTGCACAGCAAACGCACGACCTGGGCGACGTCGGCTTCGGGCAGGCTGTGGCGGGCGGCCAGCGCTTCGATGGCATGCACCGCGCGGTCCTGCGTGCTCTCGTGTTCCTGGCGGTAGACGTCGATGCGGCCCAGCGCCTTCAGCGCCGGGTGGACGGTCTCGAACAGGCCGGCCCAGTCGGCCGCGCCCAGCTTGCGCAGGCTGCCGATGGCATTGCGGATGCTTTGGTGGTCGGCGGCGCTCTCGGTCTGCTCGCCGGCCTGGGCCGTGGCGGGGTCCAGCAGCAGCTCTGACAGCCAGGCCTGCGCGGCGGCCCAAGGCGAGTCGGGCACGTCGCGCTCGGCCGGCTGGCCCAGCGAGCGGTCGACAAGGCGGTCATGCAGGCGCAGCGCCAGCGCATGCAGCGCCGGGTCGCGCGGCCAGCGGGCCTGCCAATCGGCCAGCTGCTGGCGCACGGCCTCGGCCGTCATGTGCGGCAGGGCTTCGAACAGCTGCTGTGCCGCGCGCCGCCCGAGGTGGCGCCAGGCCGCGCGCTCGGCCAGGCGGCGCAGGTTCTCCACCAGCACCACGCGCAGCGTCGACGGCAGCGCCCACAGCTCGCGCAGCGTCAGCGGCTGGGCCTCGTGATGGCCGTTCAGGAAATGGCGCAGCAGCGCCATGTCCAGCGAGCTGTCCGCGTGCGCAACCCAGGCCCAGCCCACGCCGTAGACGCGCGGCAGGCCTTGCAGCGGCTCGTCGGCCAGGCGTGGCAGGCGTTGGAAGTAGCTGCGCGGCAGGTCGTGCAACACCTCGTCGAGCTGCTGCTGCACCAGGCGGGCGTTGTCCAGCAGCCAGGCGTGCGCGGGGTCGATGTCGGCCTGCAGGCCTTCCTCGGAGAGCACCTCCAGCGCGGCACTCCACACCTGCAGGTTGCTCTTCAGCCGGGGCGAGAAAGGCCGGGGCTTGCGCTGCTCGTCGTCCAGGCGCTGCGCGGTGGCCAGGCTGCGACCATGCTCGGCAAAGCGCTCGGCGCCGAACTGCACCGCCCGCACGGGAGCAGCAGCGGCCTCGGGGCCGGCAGCCACGCGAAGGAAGGCTGCTGCCGCACTGCTGGGCGTCAGGTCCTGATGGGGCGGGGCGGGAGCGGCGGTCGACGAGTCAGGCATGCACTCACTGTCCCCGCGTGCGCGCGAGCGGGACAGCGGCTTGCGTGCCGTGTGAATGTCGGCTGCGTCCTACAAACCAATGCGTTATGGGGGGTCAACCCCGCACTGCTTCAGTGCGCAGTGGCGAGACGGCGGGCCAGCTCAAGGTAGTCGGCGCCCACCTTGGCCGGCGTCGCGTCGGTCAGATGCGCCCTCAGCACGCGCTTGAGCGTCTCCGGCTGCGGCGTCAGCGGGCCGGCAAAGCGCACCTGGTCGCCGTCCGCAATCAGCAGCGTCGGGAAGGTCTCGATGTCCAGGTCGCCGATGAGGTCGGCCTCGTCCTCGATGTCGATCCAGCGCACGCGCAGGCCTGCCTGCGGCAGCTCGGCGCAGGCGGCTTCAAAGATTTCCTGATAGGACTCGCAGGTGCGGCACCAGGCCGCGCAGAGGCAGGCGACTTGAACGGTCATGGGGCGGCATGGTGCCATGGCGGGCAAGCCCTTGGCTGCCGTCAGCCCAGCACCGCGAGCGCCTGGCGTCGCCAGCGCCGGCTCTCGGCCACGGCCCATTGGGTGAGGGCATGGAGTTCGGGCGCATCGTCGCGGTCGGCCCGGCGGCAAAGATAGAAGCCGCGCCCTGACGATACCCAGCCGCTGAATGGCACCACGAGCTGCCCGCTGGCCAGCTCCCTTTCGATGAGGCACAGCTGCACGACGGCGATGCCCATGTCGGCGACGGCGGCCTCGATCAGCGCCGCGGCCAGATCGAAGCCGGAGGCCAGCGGGGGCGAAGGTGCCGGGATGCCCTGGGCCTTGAGCCACAAGGCCCAGTCGTCCGGATGCGCGCTGTGGTGCAGCAGCGGCTGCTGCAGCACGTCTTGCGGCCGCGCGAGCCGCGCGGCGCGCGTGGGGCGGCACACGGGCACCAGCTCGCGCCCCAGCAGGTAGTGCGCGACGACGCCTTCGGGCCAGCGGCTGTGCGCCGCCGGCTTGGGGTTGATCCAGCAGTCGACGTCGTCGCGCTCGAAGCGGTCGTCGTGGCGCCAGCGGCGGAACTCGACCTTGATCTGCGGATGCTGCGCGTACAGCGCCGGCAGGCGCGGCACCAGCCAGCGTGCATAAAGCGACGGCACGGGCGCCATGCGCAACGGCTGGCCGGCAGGGGCGCTGCCCAGCGGCACGGCGCGCTCCAGCGTGTCCAGCGCGGGCTTGATGCGGGCGAGGTAGCTGGCGCCAATCGGCGTGGGCGTGACGCGAGCGCCACCGCGCGCCAGCAGGGCCTGGCCCAGCTCGGCCTCCAGCCGCTGCACCGCGCGGCTGACCGCGCCCTGCGTGACCGAGAGCGCCTGGGCCGCTGCGGAGAAGCTGCCCAGTTCGGCCACGGCCGCGAAGGCGTGGAGTTCGGCCAGCGACGGCGAGCGAAAGCGCATCGAGCTATTACATCACTGCATAGGGTGGGGAATTCTTGTCGATGGGCGGCCGAAGCCGGCGGTGGCACAGTCCGCGCGGTTCATCCATCGCACATCGGCACCATGCACCTTCAACTTCGTTCCCTGATCGCAGGCGCCGCGCTGCTCGCGGCTTCGTTGGCCCAGGCCGCCCCCACGTCCCAGCAACTGCAGGACCTGGCGAAGCAGGAGCAGCCCGCGCTGCTGGAGACCCTGCGGTCGCTGGTGGAGGTCGAGTCCGGCAGCAAGGACCTGGAGGGCCTCGCCGCGGTGGCCGGGCTGATCGCCGGCAAGCTGAAGGCGCTGGGCGGCGAAGTCTCGATGATCGAGCCGACCGAGCTGTACCGCATGGAGGACACGCCGGAGCGCGTGGGTGCCATGGTGAAGGCGCAGTTCAAGGGCCGGGGCAGCAAGAAGCTGCTGCTCATCGCCCACATGGACACGGTGTACCTGAAGGGCATGCTGAAGGACCAGCCGTTTCGCGTCGACGGCGGCCGGGCCTACGGGCTGGGCATTGCCGACGACAAGCAGGGCATCGCCACCATCCTGCATGCGATCGCGCTGCTGCGAAAGGCGGGCGTTGACGACTACGGCACGTTGACGGTGCTGATCAACGGCGACGAAGAGGTCAGCTCGCCGGGTTCACGCGCCACGATCACACGCACCGCGGCGGACCAGGACATGACGCTGTCCTTCGAGGGCGCCGGCGCGCAAGGCGGCGTGCGCCTGGCGACCAGCGGCATTGGCTCGGCCTACCTGACGGTGCAAGGCCGCTCGTCGCACGCCGGCTCGCGGCCGGAGGGCGGCATCAACGCGCTGACCGAGCTCGCCCACCAGTTGTTGCAGATGCAGGACTTGTCGGAGCCTGCCACGGGCCTGAAGCTGAACTGGACGCTGGCCCAGGCGGGCACGAATCGCAACGTGATCCCGGCCCAGGCCACGGCCCAGGCCGACGCGCGCGCGCTGCGCGTGTCCGACTTCGAGCGCCTGGAGCAGGAACTGCAGCGCCGCATCCAGAAGCAGCGCGTGCCCGATGCCAAGGTGCAGCTCAAGTTCGAGGTGCGCCGCCCGCCGTTGGAGGCCACGGCGGCCTCACGCGCGCTGGCCAAGCGCGCCCAGGCCATCTACGCGGAACTGGGCCTGCCCATGCAGGTGGCCGAAGTCGCCACCGGCGGCGGCACGGACGCTGCGTTCGCGGCGCTGCAGGCGCGCGGGCCGGTGATCGAAGGCCTGGGCCTCACGGGCTTCGGTGCCCACTCCAACGATGCGGAGTACGTGGATATCAGCTCCATCCCTCCGCGGCTCTATCTGGTGGCGCGTCTGATCATGGACATGTCCAGCGCTAACCCTTAAGCCCAACCGGGAACGTGCGCACTTCGGTGAAGTTGCGCACGGATGCTGCCGGTCGGCGCGCTGGCATGAATCTGGCCGTCCCGCGGTGCCCACCCATGGGCAGCGACCGAGTCAGGCCCATCCCGCTGCTCTTGAACCGGCGTAAGCGGCAAGCCAAAGGCGGTCGGATGTCCGCTATGTGCGTGGCGCATTGATCAAGGTAAGGCGGCGGGACCTTGCCACCGCACAGAATGCCGGCACGAAAAAAGCGCCGGCTCCCGGGACGTGGCGCCCAGGGACAGCACCGACATGAAACCGCTCACCCTCGCCAGCCTGCTGCTGGCCCTGCCGGCGTTGGCCACCGCCAACGTCTACCGCTGCACTGATGCCCAGGGCAAGGTGACCTACCAAGCTCAACCCTGTGTGGACAACGGCGCCAGCCGCAAGCTGGAGGTCGAGCAGCGCAGCGCGCCTCCACCGCCCCCACCGGCGCCGGCACGTCGCCCCTTGCCGCAGGGCTTCGAGCCCTCGGCCGCGCCATCGGCACAAGCCGCACCGACCGGATCGGCCGCCCCCGTGCCGGTGCTTTCGGTGCAGGCAGCGCCGACGCGCCCTGCGAATGCCAAGCCGCCGCTACGCGTCGTGGAGCCCGCCGGTCAGCTGGCCGGCATGGCGCAATGGGGCTCACAGGCCGATACCCTCGCCGTCTCGGCCTACGAGTTCATCGGCAACGCCACGCAGGTGCTGGTCGATCATCCTGCGCGGCCCGTGCTGCTGGTGCTCACCAGCTACCACGCCACCACCTGGAAGGTGCAGGCGGGACCGGGCACGCGGCTGCTGGCCATCGTCGTGGCCTCCAACGAGGGCCGCACCGGTGTGCAAGGCCCGCCGCAGGTGCCGGTCATCACGGATGAGCTGCCCCATGCCTACGAAGCCGACAACATCAACTTCCGCACGCTGATCCGCCGCCTCAACAGCCGCTACGGCGTGACGCAGCTGACCGCCTTGCGCGGCAGCTACCGCTCGCCCGAGACGATCACGCTGCGCGGGCCGTATGTTGCCGACCCGATGCTCTCGCTGGACGGTATCCGCCCCGAGGTAGCCAGGGCGCGCATGAACTTTGAGCTGCTCAGCATCGACGGCCGCCGCCTGGCCTGGACAAACACCGGCCCGCGGGAGGGCCAGCGCTTCTCTGGCATCGTGCGCGGCGGCGGCATCTGGGCCCGGACCAAGGGCGCACCGGCGGCGGTGCGCGACGACGGTGGCGAGGCCTATCTGTTGGACGGCAACGGCAGCGACCTGCTCTGGTTTCCCAATGGCTTCGCGGGGCCGAAACAGAAAGTCGAGCTGCCCAAGTCGCTGCCGCCGCTGTCCTGGGGCGCGGCCCTCGCATGGGACCAGGCCAAGGGCGTGCTGGGCCTGGTGTCCTTCGGCGGCGAGGGCTACTTCTACCGCTATGACACGCGCCGCCGCGAATGGCTCGGCGCCACATCGCTGAAGGACCGCGATCTGACCGGGCTGGCCCACGATCCCGCCACGGGCCGCTATGTGGGCATCACCAACGCCGCCGAACTGCTGGTCTTCAATGAGCGCGGCGACATCGACGAAGTGCTGCCGCTGATCAAGCAGCTGGCCGACGTGGGCAGCGTCTACGACCGCAACAACGCGCGCCTGGACAGCCTCTCGGTCGCCGTTCAAGGCCAACTGGCGGCCATCATCAACGTGCGCGACAACAGCGTCACCCACATCTGGACGTATGACCTGCGCGCCCGCAAGGCCCAACTGACCTACAAGGCTGTGGACTGAGCACGCGGCCAATTGACCGCGGACGGTGAGCCAGACGAAGTTCTATAGAAAGAAACCTGCAATGCAGCCTGGACGAAGCACCCCTCTCAGAATTGACGATTCCTCGCGCAAGTTGCCCTGGCACTGGCTGCTTGGAATTGCCGCATTGATCTCCGCGGGGGCAGGCGCTTGGACCTTGTGGGGGCCTGCCCAGAGACCCGTCGCCAATGCCCTGCCGCGACTGGCCGAGGAACGTCTCTTCCCGCTGAAGGAGGTGGTGGATGCCGCCAATGTTGCGTCCCTGCAGCACCGCCAGGTGAAGCTGGTCGGGAAACACACCGGTCACACCGTTGTACTCAAGGGTCGCGACATGGCAGGACGCAGCGGCTACTACGTGCTTGAGCCCTTCATCGAAAAGGGAGAAAACGGTCTGGCAGTGTTGGTGCAGCGCGGCTGGGTGTCGCCCAACACGCCCAACCTCGAAAGAAGGCTGGTTACACCGAAGCATGACTTGGTGATTGAGGGTCGGCTTGCGATCCCCTCGCTGGGAGCGGACGCCAAGGCAGCCAACGAAACAGGACTGATACGAGAGAACTTGAGCCTTCAGAGGTATGCACAAGAAATCGGGATGCCGCTGGTACCCATGGTGATCCTGCAGGAGCCAGGAGATGGGTGGACCGAACAACAGATTCGTGAGGACCTGTTCCAACGTCGCTGGAGCGAGTTGTACCCGCAGGACAAAAACCTCTCCCGCAACGCGTGGGCACTTTTAGTCATTGGCCTGGTACTCGCTGCACTCGGACTCTGGCTGAGACCCCGTGGCGGTCGCAGCCAGAAGAACGGCTGAGGAGCGGGCTGACACCCGTGCGGTCGTTGAACCAACATGCGGGGCGACCGCTTCCTGGCGACTGTTCAGGCTGGTTCAATTGCCGATTTTGGACGCGCCCCACAAGCGCTTAGCTCGCGAGAGCTGGCATTGACCCGCGCCGCACTCAATACCGGTTCTTGCGGTAGCGGCCATTGGGTGGCGAATTCGGGTGACGCTACTCAGCCTGCTGCAATCATCGAGTTGTGTCGTGGTGCTCGTCAGCTAAGCCGCCACCGGCTGACCGACGATCTGCCGCAGCACGCGGTCCTCCAGTTCGGCGAAGCCGGGCGCAGCGCGGGAGCGTGGGCGGGGCAGGGCGACGCCGGCGTCCAGCGCAATGCCGCCGCGGTCGATCAGCAGCACGCGGTCAGCCAGCGCTACCGCCTCGGCGACATCGTGCGTGACCAGCAGTGCCGTGAAGCCGTGGCGGCGCCACAGCTGCTCGATGAGTCTGTGCATCTCCAGGCGCGTCAGCGCGTCCAGCGCGCCCAGCGGCTCGTCCAGCAGCAGCAGGCGCGGCTGGTGGACGAGGGCGCGCGCGAGCGCCACGCGCTGGCGCTGGCCGCCGGACAGCGTGGCGGGCCAGTCGCCGCCGCGGCCGGCGAGGCCGACCTGCGCGAGGGCTTCCATCGCGCGGTCCCTGGCGTCGGCACCGCTCAGACCGAGGGCCACGTTGTCGACGACGCGCTTCCACGGCAGCAGCCGCGCGTCCTGGAACATCAGCCGGCGCTCATCGGCCGCGCCGGCCTCGATGGCGCCGGCGGTGGGTGCGTCCAGCCCCGCGATCAGGCGCAGCAGCGTGCTCTTGCCGCAGCCGCTGCGGCCCACCAGCGCGATGAATTCGCCCGGGGCGACCGTCAGGTCCAGGTCGTGCAGCACATGGCGTGCGCCGAAGGACTTGGCGACGCCGCGCAGTTTCAGTGCCAGCCCGCGCGATGCGTCGCGCGCCGGCGGTTCATCGGCCACGCGTTCACGCGGCAGCACGGGCGCGTCGATTTCGGTCAGCCACATGCTCAATTCCCCTCGACGGCATAGCCGCGATGCCAGGGCAGCCAGGCCCGCTCCAGGCCGCGCGCGACGACGTCGGCCAGCTTGCCCAGGATGGCGTAGAGCAGGATGCCCACCAGCACGGTGTCGGTCTGCAGGAACTCGCGGGCGTTCATCGTCAGGTAGCCGATGCCGGCCTGGGCCGACAGCGTCTCGGCGACGATGAGCAGCACCCACATCAGCCCCAGCGAGAAGCGCAGGCCCACGAGGATGGACGGCAGCGCGCCGGGCAGGATGACCTGCGTGTACAGCTGCCAGCCCGTCAGGCCGTAGCTGCGCGCCATCTCGATCAGGTCGCGGTCGACGTTGCGGATGCCGTGGAAGGTGTTCAGGTAGACCGGGAAGAACACGCCCACCGCCACCAGCACCAGCTTGGCCGCCTCGTCGATGCCGAACCACAGGATGACCAGCGGGATCAGCGCCAGTGCGGGGATGTTGCGCAGCATCTGCAGCGTCGTGTCCAGCAGCGCTTCGGCACGCTGCCAGGTGCCGGTCAGCAGGCCCAGCAGCAGGCCCAGCCCACCGCCGATGGCCAGCGCGGAGAAGGCGCGCGCCGCACTGACGCCGACGTGATGCGCCAGCTCGCCCGAGCGCAGCAGCTGCCAGAACGCGGCCAGCACGGCGGCCGGCTCGGGCAGGATGCGCGCCGACAGCACGCCGGCGCGCGATGCGATCTCCCAGCCCAGCAGGATGGCCGCGGGCAGCAGCCAGGGGGTGAGGCGGCGGGCGATCGTCATGTCAGCTCGCCGACACGGCCTTGGGCGCGTAGCTGTTGGCGACGACCTCGCCGAATGGGCCGGTCAGCACCGGCGCGCTGAGCTTCTCGCGCACGGCCAGCGGCAGCAGCGGGAACACCAGCTCGGCGAAGCGGTGCGCTTCGTCCAGGTGCGGGTAGCCACTGAGGATGAAGTATTCGAGGCCGATGTCGGCATAGGCCTTGATGCGGTCGGCCACCTGCTGCGGGTTGCCCACCAGCGCCGTGCCGGCGCCACCGCGCACCAGGCCCACGCCGGCCCACAGGTTGGGCGAGATCTCCAGCCCCTGGCGCACGTCGGCCTTGTTGAACTGGCCGCCATGCAGCTCGGCCATGCGGCGCTGGCCCACCGAGTCCATGCTCTTGAAGCGCGCCTGCGCGGCGGCCACGGTGGCCTCGTCCAGCTCGGACAGCAGCTCGCCCGCGGCGCGCCAGGCCTCGTCCTCGGTCTCGCGCACGATGACGTGCAGCCGGATGCCGTACTGCAGCTGGCGGCCGTGCGCGGCGGCGCGCTCGCGCACGTCGGCCAGCTTCTTCTCGACCTCGGCCGGCGGTTCGCCCCAGGTCAGGTAGGTGTCGACCTGGGCGGCGGCCAGCTCGTGCGCCGGGCCCGAAGAGCCACCGAAGAACACCGGCGGGTAGGGGTGGCTGACCGGCGGGTAGAGCACCTTGCCGGCCTTCACGCTGAGGTGCTGGCCGTCGAAGTCGAAGCCCTCGCCGTCGTGTGAGCGGGCCAGCAGCTCGCGCCAGATGCGGATGAACTCGGCCGACTGCTCGTAGCGCTCGGCATGGCCCAGGAACTGGCCGTCGCCGGCCAACTCGTCGGGGTCGCCGCCGGTGACGAGGTTGACCAGCAGCCGGCCGCCGGAGAGGCGGTCGAGCGTCGCGGCCATGCGGGCGCTCTGCGACGGCGCGACGAGGCCGGGCCGCAGCGCGACGAGGCCGGGCCGCAGCGCGACCAGGAACTTGAGCCGCTTGGTCACGTCGATGAGGCTGGCCGCGACGATCCACGAGTCCTCGCAGGACCGCCCGGTAGGCAGCAGCACGCCCTCGTAGCCCAGGCTGTCGGCGGCAATGGCGATCTGCTTGAAGTAGGCGTGGTCGGCCACGCGCGCGCCGCGCGAGCTGCCCAGATAGCGGCTGTCGCCGTGGGTGGGGATGAACCAGAAGATCTTCATGCGCGCTCCTTGGCGGTCAGCACCGCGTCGGCGACGCGGATGGGGCGGGGGATGAGGCCCAGCTCGGCAAAGGCGTCGGCCACTTGCTGCTGCTCCTTGACGAGTTCGGCGCTCAGCGGCGCCACCGGCGCGGCGCCGCGGCGCTCCACCATGCGCTGCACGGTGGCCACCGGCAGGCCGGCGAAGTCGGCATAGCGCTGCACGGCGTCGCGCTTCTCGGCGCGCACGCGCGTGTCGGTGTCGGTCAGCGCCTGGAACAGCGTCTTCAGCAGCGCCGGGTGCTGGCTCAGCGTGCGCGATGCGAGGTAGAAGGTGTTGTTGCTGGTCAGCCCGCGGCTGGTGGCCAGCGCGCGCAGCTCGCCGCTGATCTCGGCCGCCGCGTAGTAGGGGTCCCACACGGCCCAGGCGTCCACCGAACCGCGCTCGAACGCGGCGCGCGCATCGGCCGGCGGCAGGTAGACGGCCTGGATGTCGGTCCACGCCAGGCCCGCGCGCTTCAGCGCCTGCACGGTCAGGAAGTGCGCGCTGCTGCCCTTCTGCAAGGCCACGCGGCGGCCCCTCAGGTCGGCCAGCGTCTTCAAAGCCGAGTCGGGCTTGACGAGCACGGCCGAGCTGTCCGGCTTGGGCGGCTCGGCGCCGACGTAGACGACGTCCTTGCCAGCCGCCTGCGCGAACACGGGCGGCGCGTCGCCGGTGGCGCCCAGGTCCACGCTGCCCAGCGCCAGCGCCTCCAGCAGCTGCGGGCCGGCGGGGAACTCGGTCCACTGCACCTTGGTGCCGGGCAGGCGCTGCTCCAGCAGCCCGTAGCTCTTCAGCAGCGCGAGGTTGAACGAGCCCTTCTGAAAGCCGATGCGCAGTTGCTGCGGCGCGCCCGGTGGCTGCGCGCGCACCCACAGCGCGGCCGTCGTGGCCAACACGGCGACGGCCGCGCGGCGGGTGGTGTGCCCGCTCACCGCTTGACCTCGGCGACGGCGGTGCCTGGCAGCGCATCGGCGACGCGGATGGGCTTGGGAATCAGCCCCAGCACGTGGAAGGCGTCGGCGATCTTCTGCTGCTCGGTGGCGACCTGGGGCGTCAGCGGCTTCACGCCGAACTGGTAGCGCGTCAGGCTCTTCTCGACGACCTCGGGCTCCAGCCCCTGCAGCGGCGCGATGACGGCGGCCGCGGCCTTGATGTTGGCCTTCAGGTAGGCGGCCTGGGCCTGCGTGTCGTCGAAAAGCGCCTGGATGACCTGCGGCTGCTTCTCGGCATAGCCGCGCTCGGCCAGGTAGTAGGCGTAGTTGTTGACCAGGCCGCGGCCATCGGCCAGCAGGCGCGCGCCGCTCTGCTTCTCGACGGCGGCCAGGAAGGGGTCCCAGATCACCCAGGCGTCCACCGCGCCGCGCTCGAAGGCCGCACGCGCATCGGCCGGCGGCAGGTAGACGGGCTGCACGTCCGAGTACTTCAGGCCCTGTTTCTCCAGCGCCTTCACGAGCAGGTAGTGCACGTTGCTGCCCTTGTTCAGCGCGATCTTCTTGCCCTTCAGGTCGGCCAGCGACTTGATGGTCGAGTCCTTGGGCACGACGATGGCCTCGGCCTCGGGGGCGGCGGGGTCGAAGCCGATGTAGACGAAGCGCGCACCGGCGGCCTGCGCAAAGATGGGCGGCGCTTCGCCGACGAAGCCCACGTCGACAGCGCCGACGTTCAGGCCTTCCAGCAGCTGCGGGCCGGCGGGGAACTCCACCCACTTCACCGCGACGCCGAGCGGCGCCAGGCGTTTCTCCAGCGAGCCGCTGGATTTCTGCAGCGTCAGCAGGCTGGCGGATTTCTGGAAGCCAATCCTCAAAGTTCCGGGCAGCGTCGTGGTCTGCGCCGTGGCATGGATGCTGGCGGCGGCGAGCAGCAGCGGCGCGGTCCAGCGAAGCAGTGAGCGGAAGAGCATGTGATGTCCTGTGCAAAAAGATCCCGGCGCCGCTCAAGGCGCACCCGATCCGCACCCGCGGCGCCGGGATGAAGTCGCCGATCCCGAGGAGGGTGGCGAGGAGACAAGGGGTCAGAAGGTGTTCGGTTCAGCGCCGACAGTCGACGTCGGCGGCGGTGCGCATTCGTGGCGCCAGCGGCAGGGCCGGGGCGAGCGCGCGGTCCAGTCGCGCCAGCAGTTCGGGGTCGGGCACATAACCGCCCGCCTCATGGCGCTGCAGCTGCGCGTCGGTGGCGAACACGCCGTCCAGCACATGGCGCGCGCCCAGCGCCGACAGCACCGGCTTGAGCGCGTAGTCCAGCGCCAGCAAATGGGCCGCGCTGCCTCCGGTGGCCAGCGGCAACACGGTCTTGCCGCGCAGCGCGTCGGCGGGCAGCAGGTCCAGGAACAGCTTGAGCAGGCCGGAGTAGGCGGCCTTGTAGATGGGCGTGCCGATGATGACCAGCCCGGCGCCCGCCACCGCGTCGACCGCCTGCGCGATGCCGGGCTCCTGCGCGTCGCCCGCGAGCAGGGCCGTGGGAGGCAGCTCGCGCACGGCGATGTGCTCACTGCGCGTGGCCACGCCTTCGAGGCGGGTCAGCGCGAACTGCGTCAGCCACGCGGAACGCGATCGTTCGCTGGGACTGCCGGAGATGCTGGTGATGTGCATGGTGGCCTGCTGCTGTTCAGGCCACAACGATAGGGACCGGGGCTTCCTCGCGGAACGAAGGAAAGCGGGGATGCTTATGCGGGCAGTGGTGAAGCACGCTTTTGGCGTCAGGAGCCTGCGCTGGACTCCGGCGGTGGCTCGCCCGGTTTGAGATCCTTGATCTCCTTCTGCACGCCGCGCGGCCCGGTCGGTGCTGCCGGTGGTGCGGCGTCGTTGGTGCGGGGGTGCTGCTCCAGCGTGCTGGCGGTGTCGCCGGCCGGGTTGGGCGAGGCCTCGCCCGCGGCCTCGGCGGGCGACGGCTTGGGTTCTTGTTCAGGTCGCGCGGTTTGGCCCACGTGGCGCAGGGGGTTGCTCATGACGGCTCCATCGGTGTTGGACCCCATGCACTGGGCAACCGGCATGCCTGCCTGACCTGAGCCTGGTCCCTCCGGCGGGAATCGAACCCACATTTGCCGCTTAGGAGGCGGCCGTTCTATCCATTGAACTACGGAGAGCACCGCTCGCCGGGGAGTGCCCGGCGAGGGCGCGGATTCTCGCATGGGCTGCCAGCCACGCCCGGGCATGGCATCTCGCTATCGCCGCCATTGGCAGGTTTGCATTGATCGCTACCGCACCCACTTCTAGACTGCCCGGCACCTGAGGACAACCCATGGAGGCAAGCATGTCCACCGAACCCAAGTGCCCGTTTTCCGGCGGCGCGCAGAAGCAGCACAAGCACACCTCGGCCGGCGCCAAGGGCAACCGCGACTGGTGGCCCAACCAGCTGAACGTGGCCATCCTGCACCAGCACTCGCCGCGCGCCAATCCGATGGGCACGGCCTTCAACTACACCGAGGCCTTCAAGACGCTGGACCTGGACGCCGTCATCAAGGACTTGCATGCGCTGATGACCGACTCGCAGGACTGGTGGCCGGCCGACTACGGCCACTACGGCCCCTTCTTCATCCGCATGGCCTGGCATGCTGCCGGCACCTACCGCGTGGCAGACGGCCGCGGCGGCGCGGGCACGGGTGCGCAGCGCTTCGCGCCGCTGAACAGCTGGCCCGACAACGGCAACCTGGACAAGGCGCGCCGGCTGCTGTGGCCCATCAAGCAGAAGTACGGCAGCAAGATCT
Source organism: Roseateles sp. P1_C6 (assembly GCF_056406315.1). Lineage (NCBI taxonomy): Bacteria > Pseudomonadati > Pseudomonadota > Betaproteobacteria > Burkholderiales > Sphaerotilaceae > Roseateles > Roseateles sp. P1_C6. The sequence goes on along the minus strand of NZ_JBFUAK010000008.1, from coordinate 362,868 downwards.
CCTGGGCCGACCTCATCGTGCTGACCGGCAACGTCGCGCTGGAGTCCATGGGCTTCAAGACCTTCGGCTTTGCCGGCGGTCGTGCCGACATCTGGGAGCCCGAGGTCGACATCTACTGGGGCCCCGAGAGCACCTGGCTGGGCGACGAGCGCTACAGCGGCGAGCGTGATCTCTCCAACCCGCTGGCCGCCGTGCAGATGGGCCTGATCTACGTGAACCCGGAAGGCCCCAACGGCAACCCCGACCCGGTGGCCTCGGGCCGCGACATCCGCGAGACCTTCGCCCGCATGGCGATGGACGACGAGGAGACCGTGGCGCTGGTGGCGGGCGGCCACACCTTCGGCAAGGCGCATGGCGCCGGCGACCCCAAGCATGTCGGCCCTGAGCCGGAGGGCGCGGACATCATCGAGCAAGGCCTGGGCTGGTCCAACAGCTTCGAGACGGGCATCGCGGGTCATGTCATCACCAGCGGCCTGGAGGGCGCCTGGAAGCCCAACCCGACGACCTGGGACAACGGCTACTTCGAGACGCTGTTCGGCTACGAGTGGGAGCTGAGCAAGAGCCCCGCCGGCGCCCACCAATGGCGACCCAAGGGCGGCGCCGGCAGCGACACCGTCGTCGATGCGCACGACCCGGCCAAGCGCCACGCGCCCATGATGTCCACCGCCGACATGGCACTGCGCCTGGACCCCGCCTACGAGAAGATCTCGCGCCGCTTCATGGCCAACCCGGCCGAGTTCGCCGACGCCTTCGCGCGCGCCTGGTTCAAGCTGACGCACCGCGACATGGGCCCGATCGCGCGCTACCTCGGCCCGCTGGTGCCCAAGGAAGAGCTGATCTGGCAGGACCGCGTGCCGGCCGTCGACCACCCGCTGGTGGATGCGCAGGACGTTGCCGCGCTGAAGACCAGGCTGCTGGCGTCCGGGCTGACGGTGTCGCAACTGGTCACGACCGCCTGGGCCTCGGCTTCCACCTTCCGCGGCAGCGACAAGCGGGGCGGCGCCAACGGCGCGCGCATCCGCCTGGCGCCGCAGAAGGACTGGGCCGTCAACCAGCCGGCCGAGCTGGCCCAGGTGCTGGCCAAGCTGGAAGCGGTGCAGCGCGACTTCAATGCCGTGCAGGCCGGCGGCAAGAAGATCTCGCTGGCCGACCTCATCGTGCTGGGCGGCAGCGCCGGCATCGAGGCCGCGGCCCAGCAGGCCGGCCAGGCCATCACGGTGCCCTTCACGCCGGGCCGCACGGACGCGTCGCAGGACCAGACGGACGTGGCCTCCTTCGCGCCGCTGGAGCCGGCGGCCGACGGCTTCCGCAACTACGTGCGCCCGGGCGTCGACGGCGCCGTCGTGGCGGAGCTGCTGCTGGACAAGGCGCACCTGCTCAACCTCAGCGCGCCGGAGATGGCGGCGCTGGTCGGCGGCCTGCGCGTGCTGGACACCAACGTGGGCAAGTCTCGCCACGGCGTGCTGACGACGCGGCCGGGCGCTCTGACGCAGGACTTCTTCGTCAACCTGCTGGACATGCGCACCAAGTGGCAGCGCTCGGAATCGGCGCCCGATGTCATCGAAGGCCGCGACCGCGGCACGGGTGCGCTGAAGTGGACGGCCAGCGTCGTTGACCTGGTGTTCGGCTCCAACTCGCAACTGCGCGCCATCGCCGAGGCGCTGGGTGCCAGCGACGCGAACGCGGCCTTCCTGCGCGACTTCGTCGCCGCCTGGGTCAAGGTGATGAACGCGGACCGCTTCGACCTGGCCTGAGCCCGGACGTTCCCCGAGCGGCCCCAGGGTCCGTGCGCCGACGTGGCGCACAGGCCCTGGGGCCGCCGCCATTGGGTGCTTGACAAACAGAGGCTCTCGCACAAATACTAAACCAAATGGTTAATCAATCGGATGCCTCCCTCGACCTCGTGTTCGCCGCGCTGTCCGACGCGACGCGGCGGCGCGTGCTGGAGCAGCTGGACGGCGGCGGCGCCGGCATCAGCGAGCTGGCCCAGGCCCACCAGATGTCGCTGCCCGGCTTCATGAAGCACCTGGCGGTGCTGGAGGCCGCCGGCCTCATCGCCCGCGCCAAGGAAGGGCGGGTCGTGCGCTGCGAGCTGGACGCCGCACCCATGCAGGCCGCCGCGGCCTGGATCTCGCGCTACGAGCGCTTCTGGCACGAGCAGCTCGATGCGCTCGGCCGCTATCTGCACCACCAAGAGGAAGTCACACCATGGAAAGCACCCGCGAACAACAGGCGACCGGCCAGGTCCGCCTCGAGCGGCACTACCCCGTCGCCGTCGAAAAAGTCTGGCGCGCGTGGACCGAGCCGCAAGCGCTGAGCCGCTGGTTCAACGCCGGCAAGCCCGACGCCGTCTCCGAGGCCGAGATCGACCTGCGCGTGGGCGGGCGCTACCGCATCGTCACCCGCCTGCCAGACGGCCAGACGAACGACGTCTCCGGCGAATACCTGGAGGTGCAGCCGCAGCGCCGCCTGGTCTTCAGCTGGGCCTGGATCAGCACGCCGGAGCGCGTGTCGCGCGTCAGCATCGACCTCGCGGCGCAGGATGGCGGCACGACGCTGCTGTTCGTGCACGACCGCTTCTTCGACGCCCAAGCCCGTGACAACCACGAGCGCGGCTGGCTGATGGCCTTCGAGCACATCGACAACCTGCTTAGCACGCCCCAGGAGGCCAGATGACACACCAAGGAAGCTGCCACTGCGGCCGCATCAAGTTCGAGGTCGACGGCCACATCGACTCGGCGCTGTCGTGCAACTGCTCCATCTGCCAGCGCAAGGGCTCGCTGCTGTGGTTCGTGCCGCGCGCCGCGCTGCGGCTGCAGACACCGGCGGAAGACACCGCCCGCTATACCTTCAACAAGCACGTCATCCAGCACATCTTCTGCCCGACCTGCGGCATGCACCCCTACGGCGAAGGCAAGGCGCCCAACGGCGATGCGATGGCAGCGGTGAACATCCGCTGCATCGAAGGCATCGACCTGAACGCCGTGCCGGTGACGCATTTCGACGGGCGGTCGAAGTAAAGGCGAGCTCACTCACTGTGATCGCGGACCGGCGCCGGGCCGCCCCAAGCCGGCCCGCAGGCGATGTGCTTGCGGCTCAATGCCGCATGCATCGCCGTCCCCTCGGGGGACCGACTGGGCTTGCCCGCGTTTAGCGCGGCAAGACTGGGCGAGGGGCATCTAGTTCCACTTCCACTGCCAGATCAGGTCCAGCGCGTTGTCGTCGCCGCCCTGGGCGCGCAGCGTGAAGCGCTGGGCGATGCGGTAGATCAGTTGCCAGCTGCCCGTCGTCGCGTTCAGGCTGCGCTCGTAGCCCACGTACCAGCGCCGCGAGATCTGCTTGCCCAGGCGCACGATGGTGGAGCGCGTGTCGTCGTCGCTCTGCGACAACGACAGCTCGTCCAGCCCCAGGTTGCGCAGCGCACGGCCGGTGGCGCCTTCGCCCTCGCCGCTGAGCAGGGCCACGGCGGCGCGCTGCAGCAGCGCGGTGTCGGTGCGCCCCAGGCTGTCGGGCTCGCGGCCCAGCAGCAGCCAGGACAGCTTGTCGGTGTCGCTCATCTCCGGTTCGGAGTACAGGCTCACGCGCGGCGCCAGCGCGGTGCCGCCGACGCGCACGCCGACGCGGATGTCCAGGTTGGGCCGCACGGCCAGCAGGTCCAGCGACGGGTTGTCCAGCGAGCCGGTGAAGGTGATGTCGCCGCGCTCGATGTCCAGCTTCTGGCCGTAGGCCGCGTACTGGCCGCCATCCGCGTCCAGCTTGCCGGTCACGCGCAGCGCGCTGCCGTCCTTCTGCGTGACCTGCAGCTGGCCGCGCAGCGTCGTCGCCAGGCCGCGGCCGCGCACCTTGAAGTCCTTGCCAAAGTCCACGGCGAGATTGACCGCGGTGTTGCGCACGGCCTTGGGCGCGGGCGGCGCGACCGGGCCGGTGTTGCGCGAGCTGCGCACGACGGTCACATCGTCGGCCAGCGTCGGCGCGTCGGCGCGCGTGAAGTCGATCAGGCCCTCATCGGCGCGCAACTTGCCGGCCAGCTGCAAGCCCTTGTCGTCCAGGTCCAGCTGGGCTTCGCCGCTGGCGACGATGCGGCGGTCCACGCGCGACAGCACGCGCAGCTTGTCGGCCTTGATCTCGACATGGGCGCGCGGCTTGCCGCCCAACTCGGCGTTGCCGGTGGCGCGCAACCAGCCATCGCCGCCGCGCGCTTCCAGCCGCGTCAGCTCGGCATGCTGGCCGTTCAGTGCCAGCAGGAAGCGGCCTTCGGTGAAGTCCACGCCGTACAGCAGGTGGCGCAACGCCAGGCCGTCGCCCTCGACGCTGCCGAGCAGGTCCGGCGCGCCCAGCCGCCCGGCCAGCTGGACGGTGGCCGCCGCGCGCCCGCCCAGCCGCCAGCCGGCCGGCACCCAGCTGCCCCAGGTGGCCAGCTGCGCGACGTTGGCCTGCAGCACGCCTTGCACCGGCGTCTGCGCATCGGGCAGCAGCTTTGCCGGGCGCAACGTCACCGCGCCGCCAAAGCTGCCCAGCTCGTTGCCGGCCAGGCCTTGCGCGAACTGCCAGACGCCGTCGTGCACGTTCAGCGCCAGGCGCAGGTCGGTCAGGCCCAGCGCGCGCGGGCCGAACTCGTCAGTCACGCGCAGGTCGCCGCTCTGGCGCTCGATCATCAGCTCGGCGGTCAGCTTGTCGTTCAGCAGCAGCGACGCATGGCCGGTCACGTGCAGGTCGCCGCCCCAGCCGAAGTCGGGCTGCCAGCGCGCCAGCAGCGGTGCGGCGGCCAGGTCTTCCAGCTGCAGTTCGGCGCGCGCCTCGGGCCGCTCGCCGCCCTGCCAGCTCAGCGCCGTCCAGCGCACGAAGGCGCCACCCACCTCGGCGCGGCCGGGCTCGGCGACGACGCGCAGGCCGGGGGCGGCCGTTGACACCTGCAGCGCCACGTTGCTGGCGGCCAGCACCGGCGGCGTGTTGGGCCGCAGCGGCGCCACGTCCAGCCGGGCGATGCGGCCGGCCCAGGCCTGGCCGTCCCAGCGGCCTTGCGCCTGCACGGTGGCGCCGAGGTTGAGGTCCTGCGGGTCGCGGGGTACGCGGCCGGCCAGCTGCGCCTTCAGCTCGTGCGCACTGCGCCGGCCTTGCAGGTCGATCTTGAGCAACTTGACGCTGGCTTGCGGATGGCGCACGCCCCCGGCCTCCAGCGCGAGCGCCAGCGGGCCGTCGCCGTCCATGCCCGGCAGCGGCAGCGCCCAACGCGCGCGGGCGCTGTCCAGCGACACGCCACTGGCGCTGGCCGCCGTCAGCGCGAGCCGGCCGCTGCCACCCACGCGCCATTCGGCCGGCGGCGCGGATCTACGTGCCGTCTTCGCGGTCGTTGCTGCAGACGCGCGAAGCAGTTGTAGATCGCCGTCACCTTCGGCCTGGCCCGTGACCGGGCCCTGGCCGAACAGCGCCAGCAGCGGGTTCAGCTCGGCCAGCTTGGGCGCCTGCAGCTTGAGCTTGGCGGCGACGGCGGTGGGCTGGGCCTCGCCGCTGGCCTGCGCGCGGTTGCTGCCCAGCCGTGCGTCGGCGTCGAAGGCGGCGGCGTCCTGCGCGCGCGGGCGCTTGAGCTTGAGCTGCCCCTCCAGCGGCAGGCCGGCGAACTGGCTGGGCAGCACGGTGGCATCGGCGCTGCCGGCCAGCGTGTCGACGCTGCTGCCGCGCAGGTCCAGCTGCGCATCGGCGTTCAGCCGCGTGCTGCCGGGCAGGCGGGCCCAGGCCGAGCCCGGCTCGCCGCGCCACAGCAAATGGGGGTCGAACTGGCGCACCTGGGCCTTGAGCTTGGCGGCCACGTCGGGCGCGCGTTGCGGGCGGTTGAGGGTGTCGACGCTGCCGCTGGCCTGCAGCTCGGCGTCGCCGCTGGCCAGCAGCGCCTCCTCGATCTGCCAGCTGCTGCCCTGCTCGTGCAGGCGGCCTTGCACGTGCGCGCGCAGGCGCAGCGGGCGGCTCTGCAGCGTGCCGCGCAAGTCCAGCCTGGCGGACAGCGGCGCCGCCTTGCTCGCGCCGCCGGACAGCGTCAGCGGGCCGTCCAGCCGCGCGGGTGTGGCGCGGGCGTCCAGCGCCTCGGGGCGCAGGCCTTGCACGCGGGCGTCCAGCTGCCAGCGGCCGTCGGCTGCGCGCTGGCCCTTGCCCTGCACGCGTGCGCCGCCGCTCAGTTCGGCATCGAGTGCTGTCAGGCGCAGGCTGGTGAGCTGGTCGGGCCGGCCGGCCACGGCCAGCGACAGCCGCGTGACGGGCAGGGCGCCCTGGTCCCAGCGGCCGGCCGCGCTGTTGCGCAGGTCGGCCTGCAGCGTGGCCTCGGCATCGCGAGCCGGGGCGCTGAGTTGGGCCGTGCCGGTCAGCGCGGTGCGCGGCAGGCCGGGCACCAGGGTGGCCAGTGCGGACAGGTCGAACTTGTCGGCCTGCAGCTGCAGCGCGTTGACGGGCCAGGGCGCGAACGGGTGGATCTCGCCTTCGGCCTTCAGCGCCTGCTTGGCGGCTTCCAGCTCGGCCTTGGCGGCAAGCTTGGTCAGCGGCCCGCGCGCGGCGGCCACGGCCAGCCAGGGCAGGTCGGTGGCCTCGTTCTGCTGCACGCTCAGCGTGGCCTCGGTGTGCAGCGGCGCGGCGCTGTCGACCTTGGCGTCGCCGGCCAGCAGCAGGTGCTGCCAGCGTGCGGCCGTCAGCTTGACGTGGTGGGTGCCGCTGCGTGGCAGGTGGATCTCGGCGGCGATGCCTTGCAGCGGCGGCTGGTCGGGCGACCAGCTGAGCTTGGCGATGCCCAGCTTGGCGATGTGCACCCCCAGCGGCAGGGACAGGTCGGGCGGCACGACCAGCGCCGTCGTGCTGGGCTGGGTGCGGATATGGACCTCGTCGACCGACAGCTCGGACGCCAGCAGCACGCCCTGGCTGGGGCTGACGCCCAGGCCCTTCCAGCGCAGGCCGCGCAGCTCGGCCTCGCCGCCGGCCCAGGTCAGCAGCAGGCGGCGGGCGCTGAAGTCGCCCATCAGCGAACCCTCGGGCGCCTCGATCTGCACGCCGGGCAGATGGGCCAGCAGCCAGGCGCCCCCGGACGGCCGCTGCAGCAGCCAGGCGACGAAAGCCGCCACGACCACGACCAGCACCGCCAGCCCGATCATCAGGTTGCGCAGCACGCGCAGGGAGCGCCTCACAGTGTGATCCCCACGCTGAAGTGCAGCCGCCACTTGCCTGTGTCATGCGCACGGGCGAAGTCCACGCGCAGCGGGCCGACGGGGCTGCGCCAGCGCACGCCGGCGCCGTAGCCCACCTTGGCGCTGAAGTCCTGCCAGCGCGACGCGGCATTGCCGGCGTCGACGAAGACGGCGCCCCACAGGCTGGGGAAACTGGCGACGATGGGCCGCGCGATTTCCAGGCTGCCGGTGGCCATCACGCGGCCGCCGACGGTCAGCCCGTCCTTCTCGGGGCCCAGGCTGCGATAGGCGTAGCCGCGCACGGACTCGTCACCGCCCGCCAGGAACAGCAGCTTCTCCGGCACGCCGACCTGCTCGCGCGCGATGACCTGGGCGACCTCCGCGCGCGCCGAGCCGAACCAGCCACCGAACGGCTTGTACACGCCCAGCTTGAACTGCATGCGTCCGAACGGCCCGCTGTCCTCGCTGCCGCCGCCGCGCGCATAGCCCAGGCCCACCAGGGCCAGCGCCTGGTGGCCGTCGGTGGGCAATAACGTGCTGTCCAGCCGGCGGCGTATCCACTGCTGGTTGATGGACACGGCCAGGTTGGTGTGCACGTCGCTGCCCGCTGTCTCGCGGGCGCGCAGCAGCTCGACATAGCTGAGCCGCTCGTCGCGCGTGGACTCGTACAGCCGGCCCAGGCGCAGGCCCAGGTTCTGCGCGATGGTGTCGCCACTGCGGTCCTGTTCGAACTGCAGGGACGCGAGGTTGCGCTTCAGGTCGGGCTGCGGGTGGGAGCTGAGTTCCAGCTCCAGGCCGCGCAGGTCGCGGCTGAGCTGCACCTTGGAGCGTGCGCGCACCGGCAGGTCGAAAGGGCGGCGGTGCAGGTGCTCGACGCTGATGCTCTGGCCGTTGTTGGCGTGGTAGCCGACGGCGACGGTGGCCTGTTGCAGCGCCGACTCGGTCAGCGACACGAGGATGGGGCTGGTGCCGTCGGCCGCCACCGTCTCGGGCTGCAGCTGCACGCGCACGGCGTCGAAGAGCTGGGTCTTGGCCAGGCGCTCCTGGAAGTCGGCGAGCTGCTGCTCGGTGTAGGCGTCGCCATGCCGGAAGCCGGTCAGCCGCTCGACGGCTTCGCGGCTCTGGCGCTTCAGCCCCTCGATGCGCAGCGTGCCCAGGCGGGCCCGCGCGCCGCTGGCCATCAACAGGTGCAGCTCCGCGGTCTGCGTGTCGGGGTCGACGCGCGCGGCCGTTTCGCCCCAGCGCGCCAGCGGGTAGCCGCCGGCGCGTGCCCGCACCAGCAGGTCGTTCTTGCCCGACGCCCATTGCGCCTGCGTGAAGCCGTCACCTTCGCGCAGCGGCCAGGCGCTGCGCAGGCTCTCGCGCAGCGCCTTGGCGTCGTCGTCGGCCAAGCCTTCCTGGAAGTCGATGACCACGCTGGCCACGGTCGTGCGCGGCCCGGGCACGACGCGCAGGCGCAGCCTGGACGCGTCCTGCTCGTCGCGCTGCACGGTGGCCGTGGCGTTGAAGTAGCCCTCGGTCTCCAGCAGCGTTTCGGCTTGCGCAGGCGCGGCCGCGGCCAGGCGCGCGAGCTCGGTGCGGCTCAGCGCTGCCTCGCTGGCGCGGTAGCGGGCGATGTCCAGGTGTTGCTGCAGCAGGTTGCGCAGCCGGCTGTCGCGCGCGTCGTCATCGACCTCGATGTCCAGGCTGTAGACGGCCGGGGCATCGGCGGGAATGTCCGGCGCGGGCTGGGCAGGCGGCTGCGGGGCCTTCGTCGCACAGCCGCTCAGTACCGCCACGAGCAGCAACGCGAGGAGACGCCTCATTTACTGAGCAGCCGCATCGCGCCTTCGAGGCCGGAGAGCGTCAGCGGGAACATGCGCTGCTGCACCAACTGCTGGATCAGCGCGATGCTCTGCCGGTACTGCCAGACGCCTTGCGGCTCGGGGTTGATCCACGCGTACTTGGGGAAGGCGTGGGTCAGGCGCTGTATCCATTCGGCGCCGGGCTCGTCGTTGTTGTATTCGACGCTGCCGCCGGCCTGCAGGATCTCGTAGGGGCTCATCGTCGCGTCGCCGACGAAGATGAGCTTGTAGTCGCGGTTGTACTTGCGGATCAGGTCGAAGGTGTTGAGCTTCTCGGCGAAGCGGCGGCGGTTGTTCTTCCAGACGAAGTCGTAGACGCAGTTGTGGAAGTAATAGAACTCCAGGTGCTTGAACTCCGTCTTGGCGGCGCTGAACAGCTCCTCGACGCGGTGCACGTGCTCGTCCATCGTGCCGCCCACGTCCATCAGCAGCAGCACCTTGACCTTGTTGTGGCGCTCGGGCTGCATGCGGATGTCCAGCATGCCGGCGTTGGCGGCCGTGCCATGGATAGTGCCGTCCAGGTCCAGCTCCAGCTCCGAGCCCTCGCGGGCAAAACGGCGCAGCCGGCGCAGCGCGACCTTGATGTTGCGCGTGCCCAGCTCCAGCGTGTCGTCGTAGTCGCGGTAGGCGCGCTGCTCCCACACCTTGACAGCGCTTTTTCCCCCGCCCTGGCCGCCGATGCGGATGCCCTGCGGGTTGTAGCCGCCGTTGCCGAAGGGGCTGGTGCCGCCGGTGCCTATCCAGCGGTTGCCGCCCTCGTGGCGTTCCTTCTGCTCCTCGAAGCGCTTCTTCAGCGTCTCCATCAGCTCGTCCCAGCCCATCTTCTCGACGGCGGCCTTCTGCTCGGGCGTCAGGTTCAGCTCGAGGTTCTTCTTCAGCCACTCCAGCGGCACCTCGGCCGTGAAGTCGGTCAGCATCTCCACGCCCTTGAAGTAGGCGGCGAAGGCTCGGTCGAACTTGTCGTACTGGGTCTCGTCCTTGACGAGGCTGGTGCGGGCCAGGTGATAGAAGTCGTCGATGCTGGCCACGCCGCCGTTGTCGGCGCCGCCGATGACGCCGGCCTGCAGCGCCTCCAGCAAGGTCAGGTACTCGGGTACCGTCACCTTGAGCTTGGCGGCACGCAGCGTGTAGAAGAACTGGATCAGCATGGGCGCGTGACTCGGGGGACTGCAGAGCGAAAACGATTATGCAGTGCGATATTCCCGCGACTTTGCGGTTGGCGTCGCTAGTATGGGCTGCATGTCGCTGCTGCAGGACCCGCCTTGAAAGCCGTCGCGCCGCCCGGTGCCGACGCCATGCTGCAGCGACTTGTCCAGACGCTGGAGATGCAGGACGGCCGCTGGCGAGCGCGACAGGGCGACTGGCTGCTGGACAGCAGCTTCCAGCCGGTGTTCAGCTTCCCGCACCGCCGGGCCGTGGGCTACGAGGCCTTGCTCAGGGTGTCGGACGAGGCCGGTCAGCCGGTGTCCCCGGTGGCCTTCTTCGAGCAGCTGCGCAGCTTCGAGCAGCAGTGGGCAGCCGACCGCCTGTGTCGGCTTCTGCATGTCCACAACTTCGTGCACCAGGCCGGCGATGAAGGCTGGCTGTTCCTGAACATCCATCCGGCCGTGTTCGTGCACGGTGCGCAGCAGACGCAGGCGCTGGAATCGTCGGTGCGCACCATGCAGGCGCTGGGCCTGCCCATGCACCGCCTGGTGCTGGAGGTGACCGAGGACATCATGGCGCAGGAGACCGATTTCGAGCGCGCGGTGGCCAATGTGCGTGCCACCGGCTGCCTGCTGGCGCTGGACGATTTCGGCGCGGGTCATTCCAATTTCGACCGGGTCTGGAACATCCATCCGGAGATCGTCAAGCTGGACCGCAGCCTGCTGCGCCGCGCCTGTGGGTCGCCGCGCATCGCCCGCGTGTTGGCGCAGATGGTGTCGCTGCTGCACGAATGCGGTTCGCTGGTGCTGCTGGAGGGCGTGGAGACGCGCGACGAGGCCCTGCTGGCGCTGGATGTGGATGTGGACATGGTGCAGGGCTTTGCCTTCGGCCGGCCGGTGCCGGGCATGCTGGGGCCCAGCGGCGCGTCGGAGGAGATCGAGGCGCTGTGGACGCAACTGGACGAGCGCCATGCCGACGGCCGCAAGGCGCACGCGTCCCGCATCGGCCCGTATCGGGACGCGATCCGGCAGGCCCAGGCGGCGCTGGAAGGGCAGGCCTGGCCGGAGGCCTGCGCCGGGCTGCTGGCGCTGCCAGGCGTGCAGGTCTGCTTCCTGCTGGACGAGCAGGGCCGCCATCTGGCCGAGCCGCTGTTGCCGCCCGACGTGAAGCCGCAGTCGCCGGACCCGCGTTTCCAGCCGCTGGGCCTGGCCGGTGAAGCGCGCTGGGCACGCCGGCCTTACTTTCGCCGCGCGTTGGACGAGCCGGGCGTCGTGCAGATGACGCGGCCCTATCTGAGCCTGCACGGCGCGCGCATGTGCGTGACGCTGTCCGTCGCGCTGCGCGTGGCCGGCCGACTGCAGGTGTTGTGCACGGACGTGGACTGGAGCAGCTTCGAGGGCTAGCCAGCCGGTCGTGACGCGACCAGGTCTTGCACGCGCTGCGCGTCGGCAGGCGTCGCCGGGTTGTAGACCACCATGCCCAGGTCGGGCCGGCCATCGACGGCGAAGGCGGAGTATTCGAGCGCCAGCGGGCCGGCCTGCGGGTGGCGCAGCAGCTTGATGCCTTCGCCGTGGCTGCGCACCTCGTGGCTGCGCCACAGCGCCGCGAACTCGGGGCTGCGCGCGCACAACTCCCCCACCAGCGCGTCGACGGTCTTGGCGTCGCCGGCGCGCGCCGCATCGGCGCGAAACGCCGCGACGACGAAGCTCGCCACCGCGTGCCAGTCAGCCTGTCTGGCCTTCACGCCCGGTTCGCAGAAGATGCGCCGCAGGATGTTGCGCTCGTCGGGCGCCAGCGTGTCGTAGCCGAACACGGCGGCCGCGGCGCGGTTCCATGCGACCAGGTCCCAGGTCGCGGTCTTGATGTAGGCCGGGCTCACGGGCAGCGCGTCCAGCACGCGTTGCAGGCGCGGCGAGATGTCGCTGCCGTCCCGCTGGCGCACGGCGGGCGGCCGGCCCAGGCCCAGCAGGAACAGGTGCTCGCACTCGTCGTCGGTCAGCGCCAGCGCGCGGGCGATGCGCTCCAGCACCTCGGCGGACGGTGCGCCGCCGCGGCCCTGCTCCAGCCACGTGTACCAGGTGGCGCTGATGTGGGCGCGCTGCGCCACCTCCTCGCGGCGCAAGCCAGGCGTGCGCCGGCGCGTGGCCTGGAAGCCGAAGGCGGCGGGGTCCAGCCTGGCGCGGCGGTCGCGCAGATAGCCGCCCAGCGCGCTGCTTTCCATGCTCGGCACGGCCTGCTGGCGTTGCTCGGCTTGCCCGCCCTGCGCGCTCAGCCCATTAGTTTTCATACCCGTATGAGCTCACTGCTTTACGACGATGCATTGTCTGCCGACAGTCGCGCCCTCACTTTGTTGGAGCACCCTCATGCAGGTTTTTGTCACCGGGGCCACCGGGTTCGTCGGCTCGGCCGTCGTCAAGGAATTGCTCGCCGCGGGGCACCAGGTGCGCGGTCTTGCGCGGTCGGACGCGTCCGCCGCAGCACTGGCGGCCGCAGGCGCGGACGTGTTGCGCGGCGCGCTGGAGGATGTGGACGTGCTGCGCGCTGGCGCTGCCGCAGCGGACGGCGTCATCCACACCGGGTTCAACCACGATTTCTCCAAATTCGCAGAGAACTGCGAGCTGGACCGCCGCGCCATCGAGGCGATGGGCAGCGCGCTGGCCGGCAGCGACCTGCCGCTGATCGTCACGGCGGGCCTGGCTCACCTGGCCACCGGCCGCGCCGCGACGGAGCAGGACATGGCCAGGCACGACCCCGCTCGCTTCCCACGCGTGTCCGAGGCCGCGGCCATGGCCTTCGTTGAGCGCGGCGTGCGGGCGATGGCGGTGCGGCTGCCGCCGTCCACGCACGGCGTGGGCGACCATGGCTTCGTGCCCATGCTGATCGCCATCGCGCGAAAGGCCGGTGTGTCGGTCTACGGCGGCGATGGCGGCAACCGCTGGGCGGCCACGCACCGGCTTGACGCCGCGCGGGTGTACCGCCTGGCGCTTGAATCGGGCAGCGCAGGCGCGCGCTATCACGCGGTGGCGGAGCAGGGCGTGCCGTTCCGCGAGATTGCGGAAGTCATCGGGCGGCGCCTGGGCGTGCCGGTCGAATCGCGCTCAGCCGAGGCCGCTGCGGCGCACTTCGGCTGGTTCGCGATGTTTGCCTGCCTCGACATGTCCGCCGCCAGCGACATCACGCGCGCCACGCTGGGCTGGGCGCCCGATCAGCCCGGCCTCATCGCGGACATCGACCAGCCGGCCTACTTCGCGGCCTGATGGGTGGCAGCCGGTGCGTGCTGCTTCAGCCACGCGAAGAACTCGCCGTACCAGAGCCGGCTGTTGCGGGGTTTCAGCACCCAGTGGTTCTCGTCCGGGAACCACACCAGGCGTGCCGGCACGCCCAGCGACTTCAGCGTGTTGTAGTAGGCCAGGCCCTGGGCGTCGGGCACGCGGTAGTCCATGGCGCCGTGGATGACGAGGGTGGGCGTCCTGAAGTGCTGGGCGAAGGCATGCGGGCTCTGCGCGGCGACGCGGGCCGGGTCGTCCCAGTAGGCCACGCCCAGCTCCTTGCGATGCCAGGTGTAGGCGTCGTCGGCGTACATGGCCTGCCAGTCATAGCAGCCGGCGTGGCAGACATAGGCCTGGTAGCGACCGGGCTTCACGTGGCCGTTCATCCACGCGACCATGTAGCCGCCGTAGCTGCCGCCGGTGGCGACGATGCGTTTGCGATCCACCCAGGGCGTCTTCAGCAGCCAGTCGGTGCCGGCCTCGATGTCCTGCAGCTCGTACTCGCCCCAGTGGCCGGTGATGCAGTCCAGGAACTCGTGGCCGAAGCTGGACGAGCCGTGGTAGTTCACGCAGGCCACGACGTAGCCTTGCGCGGCAAAGGTCTGGTGGTTCCAGCGCCAGTGCCAGCTGTCGCCGAAGGCCGTGTGCGGGCCGCCGTGGATGACGTGCATGACCGGGTGCTTCTTCTTCGCATCGAAGGCGGGCGGGTAGATCAGCCACATCTGCACGTCGTCGCCGCGGGCGCCCTTGACGCTCACCTCCTCGTGGCGGCCGAAGGCATGGCCGGCCAGGCGCGCGTCGTTCAGCGCCTCGATGCGGCGCAGGCCGTCGTCGCCGAGCACCGACAGCCGCGGCGGGAACTGCACGCTGTCGTGGTTGACGACAACGAAGTCGGCGCCCAGCGAGAAGCTGCCGACATGGCCGCCCTGGAAGATGGGCTCTGCCAGCCGGTCGCCCAACGCGAACTGCCACAGGTGGCGGCGGCCGCGCTCCTCGGCGGCGAACAGCACGCTCTGGTCGTCGGCGGCCCAGCGCAGCGGCGCGGCCACCTCGTGGTCCCAGTCGGCGCTGAACACGGCCCAGCGGCCCTGCTGGTCCAGCACGGCCAGCTGGTCGGGCTGGTTGTGGCCCTGCGCCTGGTGGCTGGCCAGGAAGGCGAGGTGGGCGCCCGAGTGGCTGTAGCGCGGCGCGGCGAAGTGCCAGCCGCCGTCCTGCAGCAGCGTCTGCACGCGGCGCGTTCGGACATCGATCTCGGCCAGCGCGTAGCGGTTGTCCAGCGTCTTCTCGGCGCCGGGGTCGAAGGCGAAGGCGATGCGCCGGCCGTCGGGGGCGACGTCGAAGCTGTTCGCATCCGGCTCGGCGCGGCTGAGCTCCAGCGCGGTGCCCTCGAACAGGTCGCGCGCCTTGCCGGTGTCCACGTCCATCACATGCAGGTGCGGCACGCGGCCCATGGGGATGTGGTGGTCCCAGAAGCGGTACAGCGCCTCGTCGGTGACGTAGGCCGTCTCCTTGCGGGCCTTGAAATCACGCAGCGCATCGGCCTGCGTGGCGGCCTTGCGGTCGGGCCAGACCCAGCTGACGAAGGCGATGCGCCGGCCGTCGGGGAACCACTTGAAGGCCTCGACGCCGGTGGGCACGGCACCCACGCGTCGCGCCTCGCCGCCGTCGGGCGCGATGACGTACAGCTGCGGCTCCTCGTCCTTCGTGCCGCCTTGTTCGCGCTTGGCCGTGAACGCGATCAGGTCGCCGCGCGGGCTCCACTGCGGGTTGCCGTCCTTCTCGCCGGCCTCGGTCAGGCGGCGCGGCTCGCCGCCCAGCGTCGAGAACAGCCACAGGCTGCTCTGCGCCTTGTTCGTGGCCATGTCATGGCGTGTGACGCCGGCCACGGCCTGGGCGCCATCGGGGCTGAGGCTGGGTTCGCCGATGCGATCCAAGGCCCAGAGTGCATCAACATCGAAGGCCTTGGCTTTTGCTTTCATGGTCTCTGTCGGGTCAGTTGCCAGTTCAGGTGCGCCTTGACCTCGGGCCATTCGCCCACGGTCAGGCTGTACATGACGGTGTCGCGCACCGTGCCGTCGCGGCGCAGCGCGTGGTGGCGCAGCACGCCGTCGCGCCTGGCGCCCAGGCGCTCGATGGCGCGCTGCGACGCGTGGTTGAAGTTGTCGGTGCGCCAGCCGACGAGCTTGGCGTCCAGCGTCTCGAAGGCATGCGTCAGCAGCAGCAGCTTGGCCGTCGTGTTGACGGCGCTGCGCTGCACGCGCTGGGCATACCAGGTGTAGCCGATCTCGACGCGCTCCACCGCCGGCACGATGTCGTGATAGCTGGTCGAGCCCAGCACCTCGCCGCTGGCGGCGTCCAGCACGGCGAAGGGCAGGCGATGACCGGCGGCCTGGCCGGCCAGCGCGGTTTCGATGTAGCCGCGCGTTTCATCCGGGGTCGGCACGCTGGTGAAGCGCAGGTTCCACAGCTCGCCGTCGGCCGCTGCCGCCTGCAGCCCCGTGAGGTGATCCAGCGTGAGGGGCACCAGGCGGATAGCGCCGCCCGTCAGCGTGACCGGTGCGACCGGCTTCATGCCTTGTCCTTCACGATCAGCCGCCGTGCGATGAAGCGGCCGGCGCCGCAGCCGGCAACGATCAACACCAGGCCCACGATCTGGCGTGCGTTCCATTCCGGGCTGGCAACGAAGTCGATGCCGAACTGCCGGCCCAGCCACCAGCCGGCCAGCGCCCCACCGACGAACCCGACCGCATCGGCCAGGCCTTCGCGCATCGCGCGGTCGAAATCCTGCGCCATCAGCGGTTGTTTCTCTGCATGAACACGAGCTTTTCAAACAGCGTCAGGTCCTGCTCATTCTTGAGCAGGGCCCCGACCAGCGGCGGGATGCTGACCTTCTCGTCCTTGGACTGCAGCGCGTCCACCGGCACGTCCTCGGCGACCAGCAGCTTGAGCCAGTCGATCAGCTCCGACGTGCTGGGCTTCTTCTTCAGGCCCGGCAGGTTGCGCACGTCGTAGAAGTTCTTCAGCGCCGCGGCCAGCAGGTCTTTCTTCAGCGTCGGGAAGTGCACATCGACGATCTTCTGCATCGTCGCGGCATCGGGGAACTTGATGTAGTGGAAGAAGCAGCGGCGCAGGAAGGCGTCCGGCAGCTCCTTCTCGTTGTTCGACGTGATGAACACCAGCGGCCGGTGCTTGGCCTTGATGAGCTGCCGCGTCTCATAGACGTAGAACTCCATGCGGTCGATCTCGCGCAGCAGGTCGTTCGGGAACTCGATGTCGGCCTTGTCGATCTCGTCGATGAGCAGCACGACCGGCTCGTCGGCCTCGAAGGCCTGCCACAGCACGCCCTTGACGATGTAGTTCTCGATGTTCCTGACGCGGTCGCTGCCCTCGATGCCGGCGAGCTGGCTGTCGCGCAGCCGGCTGACGGCGTCGTACTCGTACAAGCCTTGCTGGGCCTTGGTCGTGCTCTTGATGTGCCACTGCAGCAGCGGCATGCCCAGCGCACCCGCCACCTCCTCGGCCAGCATGGTCTTGCCGGTGCCGGGTTCGCCCTTGATGAGCAGGGGCCGCTGCAAGGTGGCGGCCGCATTGACTGCGAGCATCAGGTCGGCCGTGGCGACGTACTGGTCGGAACCTTGGAATTTCATGGGGAAAACCGGGGCTGGAGGGGGTCCGATCCAGTATAGGGGCCGCCCTATAATCGCCGCCGCTCAGAACCCGATACCCACCGAGACATGAAAAAACTGCTGCAGATCTCGCTTGCCCTGGCCACTGCCTTCGCTGCCTTTGGCGCCCAGGCCCAGGATGTGAAAGCGGGCGAGAAGAAGGTCGCGATGTGCATCGGCTGCCACGGCATCGTCGGCTACCAGGCCAGCTTTCCCGAGATCCACAAGGTGCCGATGATCGCGGGCCAGAACGCGAAGTACATCGTGGCCGCGCTGCAGGCCTATGCCAAGGGCGACCGCAAGCACCCGACGATGCGTGGCATCGCCGGCTCGCTGACCGAGCAGGACATGGCCGACATCGGCGCCTTCTACGAGCAGCAGGCCAAGGCCCCGGCCGCGCCGGAAGCTATTCCCGCCGCGCCCGCCAATGTGGCCGAGTTGCTGACCAAGGGCGCCTGCGTGTCCTGCCATGGCGCCAACTTCAGCAAGCCCATCGACCCGACCTATCCCAAGCTGTCCGGCCAGCACGCCGACTACCTGACGGTCGCGCTGAAGGCCTACAAGACC
Organism: Roseateles sp. P1_C6; assembly: GCF_056406315.1. Classification (NCBI taxonomy): domain Bacteria; kingdom Pseudomonadati; phylum Pseudomonadota; class Betaproteobacteria; order Burkholderiales; family Sphaerotilaceae; genus Roseateles; species Roseateles sp. P1_C6. The sequence goes on along the minus strand of NZ_JBFUAK010000008.1, from coordinate 345,214 downwards.
GAGAAGAACGCCAATGTCGGCCGGAACAACGGCGTCATGGCCGGCCAGGTCAAGCAGTTCAGCAATGCCGAGCTGAAGGCCATCGCGTCGTACATCAGCACGCTGCCCACCGAGCTGGCGACGGTCCCGCAAGGCAAGTTCCGCTGATCGGCCGCCCAGCTCACCGACAAGCCGCCCTTCGAGGCGGCTTTTTCATGCCCCCGTTTGAAAGCGTGCAGGGCTGCACAGTCGTCATTGCCAATGCCCGCTGATACTCGCGGTAACAGAGACGACGGTGTCATGTTGAAGAAGATCTCGACGACCGAGGTGAGGCTGGGCATGTATCTCCAAGCGATGGAGGGGGCATGGCTGTCCCATCCGTTCTGGAAGACCAAGTTCGTGCTGACCGACCCGGCCGACCTGGCGGCACTGAAGGCCAGCGGCGTGCCAGCGGTCTGGATAGACGTCAGCAAGGGCGGCGACGTGGCCGCCGCTGCTCCGCCCGCGCCCCATCCCGTCGTGACCAGCCCGGTGCCCGCGCCCGTCGCCGCACCGGCGCAGCAGCCGCGCGCCAGCATGGAGGACGAACTGGACCGCGCCGCCCAGGTGCTGGGCCGGGCCAAGGTCGCCGTCATTGCGCTGTTCGGCGAAGCGCGTCTGGGCAAGGCCATCGACAGCGAGGTCTGCCTGCCCATCGTCGATGAGGTCACGTCGTCGCTGGCGCGCAACCCGTCCGCCTTCGTGAGCCTGGCCCGGCTGAAGGACAGGGACGACTACACCTACATGCACTCGGTCGCCGTCTGCGGCCTGATGGTGGCGCTGGCCCGCCACATGGGCCTGGCCGACGCCGAGGTGCGCGAGGCGGGGCTGGCCGGCCTGCTGCACGACGTCGGCAAGATGCAGATGCCGCTGGACGTGCTGAACAAGCCCGGCGCGCTGACCGACGCCGAGTTCAGCGTCATGCGCAGCCACCCGGAACGTGGCTTCGAGCTGCTGAAGGATGGCGCCAAGGTGCCCGCCTCGGCGCTGGACGTCTGCCTGCACCACCACGAGAAGATGGACGGCACCGGCTACCCGCACAAGCTGGCAGGCGAGCAGATCAGCTTGTTCGCGCGCATGGGTGCCGTCTGCGACGTCTACGACGCCATCACCTCGGCACGGCCGTACAAGAACGCCTGGGACCCGGCCGGTTCGCTGCAGCGCATGTCGCAGTGGAAGGGGCAGTTCGACCCCGGCATCTTCCAGGCCTTCGTGAAGAGCATCGGCATCTACCCGACCGGCACGCTGGTGCGCCTGCAGTCGGGGCGCCTGGCCGTGGTCGTCGAGCAGAACCCGGCGTCGCTGGTCGCGCCGCGCGTCAAGGTCTTCTATTCGACCAAGTCCGGCATGCCCATCCCGCTGCAGGTCATCGACCTGGCAGCGTCCGGCACGACGGACCGTATTGCCGGCCGCGAACCCCCGGAAAACTGGAACTTCACCCATCTCGACGAGCTCTGGAACCCGGCCGGCAAACGGTAACGAAGGGGCTTTGTTCGCCCTCCTAAACTGCCGCTCCATGCAGTTGGGAGATCAGCAATGAAACGATGGATAGCAGTGGCGCTGCTGGCGCTGGCCGGCAGCGTGCCGGCCCAGACCCTGCGTTGGGCCAGCCAGGGCGACCCGCAGACCATGGACCCGCACTCGCAGAACGAGAGCCTGACCAACATGGTCAACGGGCAGGTCTACGAACGGCTGACCAACCGAAACGCCAAGCTGGCCCTGGTGCCTGGCCTGGCCACTGAATGGACGCAGACCGGCCCGCTGACCTGGCGCTTCAAGCTGCGCCCTGGCGTCAAGTTCCATGACGGCACGCCGTTCACGGCGGATGACGTCGTCTTCTCCATCCAGCGCGCCAAGGAGCCGACGTCGCTGATCGCCGTCTACGCCAACGCCGTCGGGGTGGCCAAGCGCGTCGACGACCTGACCGTGGACTTCCAGCTCCCGGTCTTCAACCCCATCTTCCTGCAGCACATCGACCAGCTCTGGATCATGAGCCGCAAGTGGTGCGAGGCCCACCGCGTGACGAAGCCGCTGGACTTCAAGAACAAGGAAGAGAGCTTCACCGCGCAAAACGCCAACGGCACCGGCCCCTACATGCTGGCCAGCCGCCAGCCCGGCATCAAGACCGTGCTCAAGCGCAACCCGGCCTGGTGGAACAAGTCGGACGGCAATGTGCAGGAGGTGGTCTACACGCCCATCGCGACGGATGCGACGCGCCTGGCGGCGCTGGTGTCGGGCGAGATCGACTTCGTGCTGGACCCCGCGCCGCGCGACATCGCCCGCTTGCGCAACACGGCCGGCGTCAAGGTCATCGAGGGGCCGGAGAACCGCCTGGTCTTCATCGGCATGGATCAGTCGCGCGACAAGCTGCTGTACGGCAACGTGCCCGGGCACAAGAACCCGTTCAAGGACCAGCGCGTGCGCAAGGCGCTTTACCAGGCCATCGACGTCGAGGCGCTGAAGACCAAGCTGATGAGCGGCCTGTCCGTGCCCACCGGCGCGCTGACGCCGTCCGGCAATGCGTCCTTCGACGACCCCGCGCTGCAGACCCGTCTGCCGCACGACCTGGCCGCCGCGAAGAAGCTGATGGCGGACGCCGGCCATGCCGACGGCTTCGAGGTGACGCTGGACTGCCCCAACAACCGCTACATCAACGACGAGGAGATCTGCACCGCGCTGGCCTCGATGTGGGCGCAGCTGAAGATCAAGGTGCGTGTCAACGCGATGCCGCGCGTCATCTACTTCCCCAAGCTGGAGAAGTACGACACCAGCCTGTACATGTACGGCTGGGGCGGCTCGGTGACCGACGCCGAGGCCATCCTGACGCCGCTGTACCGCAACCGCGGCGACAAGGGCGTGGGCACCTACAACTTCGGCGGCTTCCGCAACGACCGCGCCGACGCGCTGGCAGCGCAGTCCAGCGTCGAGCCGGACGCGAAAAAGCGCGAGCAGCAGATCCGTGGTGCGCTGACCGAGCTGCGCGAGCAGGTTAACGTGATCCCGCTGCACCGCCAGGTCGTGCCCTGGGCGGCGCGGGCCAATGTCACGGTCGTGCACCGCCCCGACAACTGGCTGGAACTCGCCTGGGTGCAGATCAGCCGCTGAATTAGGCCGTTTTACGGCCCACTGACCCCGACGCCGCGGCGGCACACTGGCAAGAGCCCCGCTCCATGCCCGCGCCATGCCGTACCGTTTTGCCGCCTTAGTCCTGACCTTGTTGCTCGCTGCCTGCGGAGGCGGCGGTGGCGGCGGCGGGGACTCCGGCACGCCCGTGCCCGACACGCCGCCCACGCTGCGCGGCGTCGCCGCCACGGGCGCGCCCCTGGTCAACGCCCAGATCAGCGTCGTCGATGGCCAGGGCAAGGCCGTCGGCACCGCGACGACCCATGCCGCCGACGGCAGCTACAGCCTAACGCTGAGCGTCAAGAGCCCGAGCGCGCCGCTGTTCATCCAGGCCCGTGGCATGGACGCCGCCGGCGCCATGCAGGTGCTGCACTCCACGGTGCCGGCCATCAGCGCCGCCATGGTGGGCCACGTGACGCCGCTGACCAACGCCGTCGTCGCGCTGGCCCTGGGCACCGAACCCGCGCCGGTTTTCACGGCCGCGGCGACCAGCGCCAGCCAGCTCACGCAGATGGCCACGGCGACGCCGGCTGCGGCCGACTTCCTGAAGACGCTGGTCAAGACGCAGATCTCGGACCTGAAGATCACCACGCTGGACCTGCTGGCCGATGCGACGTTCGCGGCCAACAAGGGCGCGCACGACCTGCTGATCGAGAGCGTGCGCGTGGACCTGGCCCGCTCGCGCCTGAACGTGCCCCAGCTGCAGGTCGGCAACAAGTTCCTCGCCGGAACGACGGCCGAAGTCGTCGTCGAGCTGCCCACGGCCCAGACCGAGCTGTTGAAGACCACCGGCGCCACGCCGGCCAATGCCATCACCTCGACGTTGAAGGCCGCCACCAGCGCGACGACGCTGCTGGGCAACCTGCCCGGCCTGGACGACCTGGGCGCAGCGCTGAACCAGCTCATCGCCCAAGGCAAGGACGTCAGCACCATCCTGACGCACGCCCTGGTCACCGGCTATGACAAGCACAACGGCCACGTGAAGACCGACCTGGCGGCCACCCTGTCCACCTACACGGCGGCCAACCGCCAGTTCGGCCGCTTCCAGCTGCTGGGCTGTGGCGACGACCTGCCGGCCGCGGGCAACTGCAGCAAGGTGCTGGTGGGCGCCGTCATCAGCGACTCCACCGGCACCGTCGTCGAGCTGTTCAGCGACGCCGTCAGCTACAACAAGAGTGCCACGACGACCAACAAGTGGAACCTGGTCGGCAACGGCAAGAAGCTGGCCGTCGCCGTGTACCCGCTGGCCTTCACGGCCAAGACCGCCGACGGCAGCGCCGACACGGCCTTGTCGCCCAACCCCGGCATCGGCCTGCAGGTCGAGATCCAGGCACAGACGCCCGACCCCATCCCCGTCAACCCGCCGCTGCAGCTGCTCAGCTCGGCCACCGTGCAGCTGCCCGGCGGCTTCAGCATCCCGTTCGGCTACTGCAGCCGGCCGCAGCTGTGCGTGTCGTCCACGACGGGCGCCACCAGCCTGATCGCCACCGGCGGCGTGGGCGACCTCGCCATCCAGCGCGCCGCCGTGGGCTGGGTCGGCACGGCGGACAGCATCCGCGGCGCCAAATACCTCGTCAACTACACGCTGGCCGGCGCCGTGGAGACGCGCAATGCCTACCTGCGGGCCGACGTGCTGGGCGACCCGGCCGCGGCACGCTTCCCGGCCATCGATGGACTGACCAACAACCTGCCGCTGCGCGCGGTGGACCTGCAGACCGGCACGCTGGCGCTGAACTGGGCGACCTGGGCGACCGCCAACCCCGACCTGCGCCTCATCGAGATCAAGCGCGTCTTCACGCCTACGGCCGGTGGTGCGCCCACCGTGCTCGACGTGACCGTGCCGCTGCCGCCCAAGACGACGCTGTCGGCGCTGGGCACCGCCTACATGCCACCGGCCGAGGTGAAGTCCGAGCTGTGGCTGCAGGCCATGGATGCGCAGGGCCGGCGCTTCCACACCCGCTACGTCGGCGCGCCCTGACGATCCCCTAGCCGGTGTGCTGCGCCACCCAGCGCAGCACGCCTTCCGGTCCCTGGAACTCGTCGACCGAGCGTGCCGGGATGGCCGGATGGCGCTCGCGCCACATTGCCGCCAGCGTGGCGCCGGGCCCCAACTCCAGTACGCAGGTCACGCCGCGCTCGGCGACGCTGTCCATGCAGTCGTCCCAGCGCACGGTGCTGGCGATCTGCCGCGCCAGCGCGTCGGCAAGCTGGGTGACAGCGCGGCTCGCTGTGCCGCTGAAATTGCAGACCACCGGCAGCTGTGCAGGCCGCAGCGTGACCTGGGCCAGTCGGGCGGCGAAGGCCGTGGCCGCGGCGGCCATGGCCGGCGTGTGCGACGCGACGCCGATGGGCAGTCGCGTGCAGCGCAGGCCGGCGTCGCTCCAGGCAGTGGCAGCGGCGTCCAGCGTGGCGGCGGGCCCACCGACGATGGCGCGCTGCGCACCGATGCGGATGGCCACCGACAAGCCCGCAGCCGACTCGGCCAGCGCCAGCGCATGCGGCCCCTGCACGGCCAGCAACCCCGTGTGCAGGCCGGCCACGCTTTCGTCCATGGCTTGCGCGCGGGCGGCGGCGAGGTCCAGCGCCGTGGTGGTGTCGAACACGCCGGCCACCGCAAACGCGGCCAGCTCGCCGACGCTGTAGCCCGCGACGACGGCGGGCCGTGGCAGCCGCGGCGCCAGCACGCGCCAGGCGGCGATGCCCATGCCCGTCAGCAGCTGCTGTGCGACCGGGTTGGCATGCAGCCAGGCCGGGTCGTCGAGTCGCGCACGCCAGTCGGCTCCAAGATGCGCGGCCAACGCGGCCAGCGTCGCCTCAGCCTCGGGCTGGGCCTCCAGCCAGGGCAGCATCTGCGGGTGCTGCGCGCCCTGGCCGGGGAACAGCAGCGCCAGGGCCATTCAGGCGATGCGCTGCAGCCAGCAGGCGGCGGCCAGCGTGTCGGCCGCGCCGCCGGGCGACAGGCGCCGGCGCACGAACTCGGCGCCCAGCGTGCGAGCCGCTTCAAGGCCTTGCGGTGAACCCGCGCCGCCGGCGGCCAGGAAGTCGCGCGCGGCGGCCTGGGCGAAGTGCAGGCCCTCCAGGCCGCCGCGGTGGGCCAGGTTGCTGTCGTCCAACTGGGCCATGACGGCAAACAGCGTGTCCAGCTGGGCGGCCGTCGCCGCGAGGCCGCGGGCACGTGCGGCGCGCAGCGCCGGCTCGGCCGTTTCGAACAGCACCGGGAAGCCCAGCGCCGCCTCGGCCGACGCGCTGCGCAGGCCCAGCCGGCGGGCGGCCATGCCGCCGGGCAGCGTCGACGGCCGCTGCGCGCGGGCGGTCAGCGCTTGACCCCAGCGGGCCGCCAGCGTCTGCCGCACCGCCGATGGTGTTGGCCGCTGGCCGTCGGCCGCCAGTGCGCCCGCCGAGGCGCACAGCAGGCCCAGCATGAAGATCGCACCGCGGTGCGTGTTGATGCCGCCGGTGGCCGCCAGCATGCGCGCCTCGGCGGCGATGCCGCAGCGCTCCAGCGCCTCGAAGGGCGCGCCCGCGGCGCCCAGCTCGGCGATGCGCACGAAGTAGCCGCGCAGCGCGAACAGGCTGCGCATGAAGGTGTGCGCGTCCATGTCGGCATGGCTGCCGCGGTCGGTCAGCGTGACCAGGCCGGGCTTGGGCGACAGCGCCAGTTCGTCGTGCAGCGCCAGCGTGGCGGCGCGGCCGATCTCCTGCGCGGTGAGCGCGGCGGAGGCGGGCGCGCGCTGCGCTCTCATGCGACCGCCTCGGCCGCCTCGAACCAGGCCGGCGACGTCGTGATGGCGGCGCCGTGCAGCCGCTTCACCAGCAGCGCCGGCGTGCGACCCTCGCGCCAGGCCAGCCACTCGCGCCAGGCCACGGCGGCGTCGCCGCCGAACACCAGTTCGCCGTCCAGCCGCCGCGTCGGTGCCGTGAAGTCGCCCAGCGCGGCGGCCACCGCATCGGCCTGCTCGGCGTCGGCCACGCCCACCCAGACATCGAGGTCGGAGCCTTCATGCAGATGGGCCATGCCGGTGAGGTGCTGCCAGCCATGGCTGCCGTAGACGCGCGCCGTGGTGCCGCTGGCCAGCAGCGTGGCGGCGAGCCGGCGTGCCGGTGCGCGGGCAGCGCTGGGCAATTGCGCGATGAGCTGTTCCAGGCGCGGGAACTCGTCGAAATACAGCACATCGGCCAGTGGCACGCGCAGCGCCAGGCGGCGATAACGCCAGCGGCGTGGCGCGCACAGGCCCAGCGCCACGGTCTCGCCGTGCTCATCGGGCTGGCGCGTGACGACGACCGGCAGGTTGTGGCCCGCCCAATGCCTGAGGCAGTCGCGCGCCTCGGCATCCCAGTCGCGGTCGCGCAGGTGCTGCCAACCGGCGGGCGACAGCCAGGCGATCTGGTGGCGGTGCAGCGGCGTCATGGGGCTCAGGCCGCGTCGAGAACCTGCTGCACGACGCTGGCGGCCAGCCGCCGGCCGCCGCGCGCGGCGCCGTCCTCGGCGCGCCGGTCGTCGGTGGGGGCATCGGCCAGCGCCTCGCGCAGCGCCTGCGCCAGGTCGCCCTGCCAGAGCCGGCGCACGCCGCCCATGGCCACGTAGTTGCCCACTCCCGGCGCGAACACCGGGTTGGACTCGGACAGCTGCGCCAGCATGGCCTCGGGCAGCTTGGTGACGCGGGCCATGGCCGGCAGGCGCATGACGCGGATCTCGGCTTCGGGCAGCGCGTCGCAGGCGTCGGCGATCAGGCCCGACGTGATGAAGCCGCCGGACAGCGCCTGGTCGTAGACCAGGCCCAGCACGCGGTGGCCGCGGCGGCGCGCGAGGTCGATGCAAAGCCCCAAGTGAGCCATCGCGCGGTTGATGCCCAGCAGCTCGTCGCGGCGGCGCAGCTGCTGGCCTTGCGTGTCGATCAGCGACAGGATGGCGCGGCCGGGGTGTTGCGCCATCGTGTCCAGCACCGCGCGGGCCTGCGTCAGCGCAAGCTGCACGCCGATGGGCGCGTGGTCGGTCGTGCCGATGACGGTGAGCGGCGCGCCGTCGAACGTGACCTCGCCGCGCAGGACGTCGCCGTCACGCGTGATGCCGTGGTCGGCGCCGAACAGCCGGGTTGCAAGCGTCTGCCAGTCCATCAGTGGGCTCCCAGGGCCAGCACGCCGGCCACATCCAGGTCGGGCACACGGGCCGCGTTGGGCACGCCCAGCGACGCCCACAGCGCGACGGCCTCGGCGCCGTCGAAGGCCAGGCGCGTGGTCAGCCAGGCGTGCTCCGCTTCCAGCAGCGCCAGCGTGACGGGCTGGCCCGCGTCAAGTGCCGCGATGGCCGCGGCGCGGAAGGCGGCCACGTCGTCCTCGACCAGCACGTCGCAGTCGCCGCTGAGCCAGCGGTGCTTGCCGCCGGTCGTGCGCCACACGAGAGCGCGGTCGCGCGAGTCGAACTCCTCGACGCCGTGCGAGGCCTCGATGACCTCGGGGCCGGACATGGCCAGCCGGCCCAGGTCGCTCATGACGATGTGGTCCGCGCAGCGCGCGACGATGCCCATGCCGCCGAAGCAGCCGTTGGCCCCGCCGATCAGCACGATGACCGGGATGCCGGCGGCGCGCACGTCCAGCAGCGCGCGCATGACCTCGGACACGGCGATGAGCCCGGCGTTGGCCTCGTGCAGCCGCACACCGCCGGATTCGGCCAGCAGCAACACGGCGCGCGGCTTGTCGCGCAGCGCGCGCTTGAGCAGGCCGACGAGCTTGGCGCCGTGCACCTCGCCCACGCCGCCGCCCATGAACTGGCCCTCCTGGGCCGCGACGAAGACGTCGTTGCCGGCCAGCGTCGCACGGCCGATGGCCACGCCGTCATCGAAAGCGCAGGGCACGCCCAGCTGCGCCAGGTGGGGGCTGGTCAGCCGCATCGCCGGCGGCAGCCACTCGTGGAAGCTGCCGGGGTCGACCACCAGGGCCAGGCGCTCGCGCGCCGAGCATTCGGCGTAAGAGGTGATCATGGTTGCAGCTCCTGCGCGGCCTGGTCCAGCCGCAGGCTGACGACGGCCGGCGTGGCGCCCATGTCGTTGACCGACAGGCGCACGCCAGCGAGCTGGTGGCGCTGGTGGAAGTCGCGCACGACGGCTTCCCAGATGGCGCCGAAGCCGCGTGCCGAGGTTTCGATGTGGACGGTGCAGCCGTCGCCGGCGGCCGGCTCCAGCAGCACTTCCAGGTTGCCGGAGCCGACCACGCCGACCAGCACCGGCGTGAAGGCGCCGGCGGGCCGCGTGCCGGTGAAGGCGTAGTCCAGGGTTTCGAGGCCGGGGGTGGTCATCAAATCCTCACCAGTTGCGGAAGCGCTTGGGCGGGCTGTACAGCCCACCGGACGCGCGCACGAGGTCGCGCATGCTGCGCGCGGCCAGCAGGTTGCGCGTCGCGTCGCGCGGGTCGATGCCGAGGTCGACGGGACGTCGGATGACGCCGCGGTCGCGCAGGTTCTCCACGATGCGGGCATCGCGTGCCAGGCCCACCGCCGTGTAGCCCGCCACGCCGCGGATGGCCTGCTCGCGTTCCTCGTCGCTGCGGCACAGCAGCAGGTTGGCGATGCCTTCCTCGGTCAGGATGTGGCTGACGTCGTCGCCGTAGATCATGATGGGCGGCAAGGCCATGCCGGCCTGCTCCTGCAGCGTCCACGCGTCCAGCCGCTCGACGAAGGCGGGCTGCATGTGCTCGCGGAAGGTCTCGACCATCTGCACGACCAGCTTTTGGCCGCGCGGCGTGCCGGCGGCACCGGGCCGGCCGTCACGCGCCTCGCGCCCGGCCTTCAGCCAGGCCGGGCTGGCGTGGCGGCGGCCGCGCGCGTCGGCGCCCATGTTGGGCGCGCCGCCAAAGCCGGTGATGCGGCCCAGTGTCGCCGTGGAGCTGTTGCCCTGCAGGTCGATCTGCAGCGTGGAGCCGATGAAGAGATCGCAGGCGTAATGGCCCGCGGCCTGGCAGAAGGCGCGGTTGCTGCGCAGGCTGCCGTCGGCACCGGTGAAGAACACGTCGGAGCGCGCACGGATGTAGTCCTCCATGCCCAGCTCGGAACCGAAGGAGTGGATGGACTCCACCCAGCCGGCTTCGATGGCCGGGATGAGGGCAGGGTGGGGGTTCAGCGCCCAGTGCTTGCAGATCTTGCCCTTGAGGCCCAGCGACTCGGCGTAGGTGGGCAGCAGCAGCTCGATGGCCGCGGTGTCGAAGCCGATGCCGTGGTTCAGACGCTGCACGCCGTACTCGGCATAGATGCCCTTGATGGCCATCATGGCCATCAGTACCTGGATTTCGCTGATCTGCGCCGGGTCGCGGGTGAACAGCGGCTCGACGAGGTTGGGGCGGGGTGCCGGCACGACGAAGTCCACCCAATCGGCGGGGATGTCGATGCGGGGCAGCGACGTTCCATCCGGCACGATCTCGTTGACCTGGGCGATGACGATGCCGCCCGAGAAGGCCGTGGCCTCGACGATGGCTGGCGTGTCCTCGGTGTTGGGGCCGGTGTAGAGATTGCCGGCCGCGTCTGCCGCGTGCGCGGCGACCAGCGCCACCTTGGGCGTCAGGTCGACGAAGTAGCGCGCGAACAGCTCCAGGTAGGTGTGGATGGCACCGATCTCGATGCCGCCGCTGCTCACCAGCTTGGCCAGCCGTGCACCCTGAGGGCCGGAGAAGCTGAAGTCCAGCCGCTTGGCGATGCCACTCTCGAACACGTCCAGATGCTCGGGCAGCGCCAGCACGGACTGCACCATGTGCAGGCCGCGCACGCGCTGCGGGTCCACCTGCGTCAGCGACTGGGCCAGGAAGTCGGCCTGCTTCTGGTTGTTGCCTTCCAGGCAGACGCGGTCGCCCGGCTGCAGCACGGCCTCCAGCAGCGGCACGATGGCTGCCGTCGCCACGCGTCGGCCCTGCAGCTGCGTGCCGAGGGCCGTGGCCGCACGGGCCAGGCGCTCACGGCGCTGCAGGTCGCGCAGGTTCCAGGCAGGAGCGTTCATCGTCAGCTCCTCAGTGCGCCTTGGCGGCGACGCCCATGACCAGGTCCGGCAGCCCCGTCGCGATGCCCGGGAAGATGCAGATCAGCAGCACCGCCAGCAGCATCAGCACGACGAAGGGCAGCACGCCCCAGATGATGTCCTTGAGGTCGATGTCCGGGGCGATGTTCTTGATGACGAAGATGTTCAGCCCCACCGGCGGGTGGATGAGGCCGGTCTCCATGACGATGGTCATCAGGATGCCGAACCAGATCAGGTCGAACCCGGCGGCCTTCAGCGGCGGCAGGATGATGGGCGCCGTCATCAGGATGATGCTGACCGGCGGCAGGAAGAAGCCCAGCAGGATGACCATCAGCAGCACCGCCGCCAGCAGCACCCACTTGGACAGCTGCATGCCGACGATCCACTCCGCCGTCGACTGGCTGATGTGCAGGTAGCTCATCACGTACGAGAACAGCAGCGACATGCCGATGATGAACATCAGCATGGTCGACTCCTTCAGCGTCGACTGCAGGATGGGCGCAACGTCCCTGGGACGCCAGACGCCGTAGATGACCGCGATCAGCGCCAGCGCCAGCAGCGCGCCCAGGCCGGCCGTCTCGGATGGCGTCGCGAAGCCGCCGTACAGCGCCACCATCACGCCGATCAGCAGCAGCACGAAGGGCACGACGCGCGGCAGCATCTCGAACTTCTCGCGGTTCGTGAAGGTCTCGTTGGCCAGCAGCGCGGAGGCGGCACCGGTGCGCTTGTACTCGGCCTCGGCCAGCGCGTATTCCTTGCGGTAGCGCAGCGCCGCGTAGCCGGCGAACAGCGCCACCAGCAGCACGCCCGGCATGATGCCGGCCAGGAACAGCCGGCCCAGCGACTGCTCGGCCGCCACCGCGTACAGGATCATCGTGATGGATGGCGGCAGCAGGATGCCCAGCGTGCCACCGGCGGCGATGATGCCGGCCGCGAAACCGGGCGAGTAGCCGCGCTTGCGCATCTCCGGGATGCCGGCGCTGCCGATGGCCGAGCAGGTGGCCGGGCTGGAGCCAGCCATGGCCGCGAACAGCGCGCAGGCGAACACGTTGGCAATGCCCAGGCCGCCGGGGATGCGGCCCATCCACACGTGCATGGCCGCGTACAAGTCCTGTCCGGCGCGGGACTTGCCGATGGCCGCGCCCTTCAGAATGAAGAGCGGAATGGACAGCAGCGTGATGCTGGCCATCTCCTCGTAGACGTTCTGCGTGACCGTGTCCAGCGCCGACGCCGGCATGAAGAGGGCCATGAACAGCACCGCGACGCTGCCCAGCGCGAACGCGATGGGCGCGCCAGAGAACATGAACAGCAGCGTGACGACGCCGAACAGCGAGCCCAGTAAAAGCATGCTCATGCTGCTGCTCCTTGCGTGGGTTTGAAGAAGCCGTTGACGCGGGCCGTGAGCTGCACCAGCAGCTGCAGGCTCAGCAGCGTCATGCCCAGGGCCATCAGGCCGTAGGGAATCCACAGTGGCGGCGCCCAGGACGACGACGTGGTCTGCCCCTCGGCCCAGGCCTCGTGGAACAGCGTCCACGACTTCCATGCGAAGAAGGCGCAGAAGGCGGTGCACATCAGGTCCACCAGCGCCAGGCGCAGGCGGTTCAGCGATCGCGGCATCAGGCCGGCGATCGCCTCGATGCCCACATGCCCGCGCAGCGCCTGCACGAAGGCGCCGCACAGGAAGGTCGCGCCGACCAGGCAGAACACCGCCGCCTCGTCCTGCCAGTCGGTGGACGCCTTCATCACATAGCGCGACACGACGCTGTAGGTCAGCACGCAGGACGCGACCAGCAGCGCAAACATGCCCAGCACCACCATCGCGTGGTTGACGACGTTCAGGCCGCGCGCGATCGGCCGCAGCAGGGCGGGCGTGTCGGGGTCGATGCCGGCAACCGCCGCCGGCTGCAGTTCAAAACCGTGGCTCATGGCGGCCTCAGAGCAGCTTCTGCGCGGCCTTGAGGATGGCGGCGCAGGACTCGTTCTTCTCGCCGAAGTCCTTCCACGCCGTGTCGCGGGCGATGGCCTGCCACTTCTTCAGCGTCGGCTCGTCCATGTCGTAGACCTTGGCGCCGGCCTTGGCGTAGATCGCGGCGGCGGCCTGGTCGTCAGCCTTGGCGGCGTCGCGGGCAAACACCTCCATCTCGGCGCCGACGGCCATCACGACGTCCTGCTGCGCCTTGGGCAGCTTGTTGAAGACCTCCTTGGAGATCATCAGCGGCTCGAACATGAACCAGTAGGTGCGCTGGCGGCCGGAGGTCAGGTGCTTGGCGATCTCCTCCAGCTTGAAGGAGATGAAGCTGGTGGACGAGGTCATGGCCGCGTCCATCGCGCCGGTCTGCATGGCGGCGTAGATCTCGTTGGACGGCAGCGTGATGACCGAGGCGCCGGCCTGCTTCAACATCATGTCCATCTCGCGGCTGCCGCCGCGCACCTTCAGGCCCTTGGCGTCGTCGGGCGTCACCAGCGGCCGCGCGCGGCTGGCCACGCCGCCGGCCTGCCAGACCCAGCTGACGATGAGCACGCCCTTGTCGTCCAGCACCTTGGACAGCAGCTTGCCGACCTCGGCCGTCTTCCAGGCCGCGCCCTGCTCGTAGCTGGGCACCAGTGCCGGCATCAGGCCGGCATTGGTCTCGGCCACCTCGCCGCCGGCATAGGACAGCGGCACCAGGCTCATGTCCAGCGCGCCCTTGCGCATGGCCGAGAACTGCGCGTTGGTCTTCATCAGCGACGAGCCCGGGTAGACCGAGGCCTTCAGTGCGCCGCTGGTGCGCTTCTCGACCTCGGCGGCGAACTTGCGGCACAGCCGGTCGCGGAAGTCACCTTCGGTCAGCGAGCCGCTGGGGAACTGGTGCGAGATCTTCAGCGTGCCTGCCTGCGCGTGGGCGGCGGGCAGCCAGGCGGCAGCGGCGGTGCCGGCGGCGGCGTTGATCCATTGGCGGCGTGTCAGGTGCATGGCTTGTCTCCAGGGTGTCCGCCTTCAAGGGCGGTATGCGGTCGCAGTGTGGAAGCGACCCCTGGGACGATCAATCAACCTCGCCGGCCGACCATTACGCCGGCTGCAACGGTCGTGGGTTAACCCTTGCGCGCGGCGGTAGGCTCGGCCTGGAGCTCGGCGCTATGGCTGCGGCAGGCGGCCAGCAGCGACAGCAGGTTGGGGTCGCGCTCCCGCGTGCGCAGGAAGACGACGCTGATCTTCTGGCGCATCTGGTAGCGCGCCGCCAGCGGCACCAGCACGACGTTGCGGGGCAGCACGCCGCGGATGCGCCCCGGCAGCAGTGTGCAGCCGATACCACCGCCCACCAGGTTCATCAGCGAGAAGATGTCGCTGGTGGTCATGACGACGTTGGGCTCGAAGCCGGCCGTGCGGAAGGCGTCAATGAACCGGTCGTGCGTCACATAGCCTTCGTTCAGCGACACGAAGCGCTCGTCGGCGCAGGCGCCCAGGTCGACCTCGCGCTGGCGCGCATAGGCCGACTCGGCCGGCGCGGCAAAGAAGATCTCGTCCTCGAACAGCAGCTGCGACTCGACGTCCGCCGCGCCGTCGGGGAAGCCCATCACCGTCGCGTCCACGGCGCCATCGCGCAGCTTGCGCAGCAGGTCGCTGTTGGAGCCCAGCACCAGCTCGGTCTGGATGTCGGGCTTGCGCAGGCGCAGGCCCATGATGAGGGCGGGCACGGTGCCGCTGGTCAGCGAATACAGCGAGCCGATGCGGATGCGGTCGGCCGCGTAGCCGGCGATCTCGCGCGTCGCGCGGATGCCGCGGTCCATGACCTGCAACATCTCGCGGGCCACGTCGGCCAGCGCATGGGCGGCGTCATTGGGCTGCAGGTTGCGGCCTTCGAGCCGGAACAGGCTGCAGCGCGTGCCCGTCTCCAGCGAATGCAGCGCGCGGTGCACGCTGACGGCGCTGATGCCCAGTCGCTCCGCCGCTCGCGCGAGGTTGCCGCTTTCCATGAAGGCCAGCAGGATCTCGAGCTTGCGAAAGGTGATCTCGTCGTCGATGCGGTGGAGCATGGGCTGCTCGCGGCGCCACTGGCGGAGGCTGTGAGATTCGAACTCACGGGCCGTTACCGGCCGACGGTTTTCAAGACCGTTGGGTTAAACCGCTCCCCCAAGCCTCCGAAGGGTGCGCATTCTACGAGCCCGGGCGCTGGGCCTGGTCGCAGTCGACCTGGATGATCTCGGGCGCGCCCGTGTCGATGCGCGCGGCCGTCAGCTTGCCGCCCCAGACGCAGCCCGTGTCCAGGCCCAGCAGGTTGGGCCGGGCCAGCAGCCCCAGCGTGGACCAATGTCCGAACGCCACCGGCACGTCCGCCGTGCGCCGGCCGGGCACATCGAACCAAGGCATGAAGCCCTCCGGCGCGGCGCCGGCGCCGTCCTTGGTCTTGAAGTCCATCACGCCTGCGGCGCTGCAAAAGCGCAGCCGCGTCAGCACGTTGACGGTGAAGCGCAGCCGGGCGGTGCCGGCCAGGTCGGGGTCCCAGCGGGCCGGTTCGTTGCCGTACATGGCGCGCAGGAAGTCGGGCAGGGCGGGGCCGCGCAGCACGGCCTCGACATCGGCGGCGGCGGCCAGCGTGTCGTCGCGGCTCCACTGCGGCACGATGCCGGCATGCACCATCAACCAGCCGGCCTCGAAGACGGCCAGGCGCTGGTGGCGCAGCCAGTCCATCAGCGCCTCGCGGTCGGGCGCACCCAGGATGTCGTCCAGCGTGTCGCCTCCATGCGGGCGGCGCACGCCGTGGTGGGCCGCGAGCAGGTGCAGGTCGTGGTTGCCCAGCAGGCAGGTGGCCGAGCCGCTCAGCGCCATCAGTTTCCGCAGCGTCGCCAGCGAGGCCGGGCCGCGGTTGACCAGGTCGCCCAGCAGCCAGAGGCGGTCGCGCGACGCAGAGAAGTCCAGCCGCTGCAGCAGCCGCTGCAGCGCGTCGCAGCAGCCCTGGACATCGCCGATCAGATAGTTCATGCCCTCATTCTCCCGGCCCCACGAGCGAGGGATCGCACGGTGGGCCGCGTCACGCCCATCTGCTAGTCTCCCGGGCTTCGTTTTTGACCCTGCGTCGCCTCGGGTTTTCCCAGGGTTCGGCGCCTTCGATGGATACCGCTCTCGTTCTCTTTCTGATCCTTCTCAACGGCCTGTTCGCGATGTCGGAGATGGCCTTGACCGCGAGCCGCAAGGCCAGGCTGCAGGTGATGGTGGAAAGYGGCGAGGGGGGCGCGCAGGCCGCGATGGACCTGCACGAAAACCCGACCAAGTTCCTGTCCACCGTGCAGATCGGCATCACCGGCATCGGCGTGCTGAACGGCATCGTCGGCGACGCGGCCTTCTCCGGCCCGCTGTCGCGCTGGCTGACGGAGACCTTCGGGCTGCATCCGCACGCCACCGACATCGCCTCGACGGCCCTGGTGGTCATCATCATCACGCTGCTGACCATCGTCTTCGGCGAGCTGGTGCCCAAGCGCGTTGGACAGATCTACCCGGAGACGGTGGCCCGGCTCGTTGCGCCGCCGATGAACCTCATTTCCACGGCGACGCGCCCGCTGGTGAAGCTGCTGAGCTTTGCGACCGAGGCGACGCTGGGCCTGATGGGCCTGCGCAACCGGGCGCAGCGGGGGGTGACCGAAGAGGAGATCGCCGCCAGCCTGGAGGAGGGCCGCGACGCTGGCGTCATCGAGGAGCACGAGCACCAGATGGTGCGCAACGTGTTCCGCCTGGACGAGCGCCAGATCGGCTCCATGATGATCCCGCGCGCCGAGATCGCCTGGCTGGACGCGGAGGCGGGCGCCGCCGACGTGCTGGCCGTGCTGCGCGAGCATGGCTTCAGCCGCTACCCGGTGTGCCGCGGCGGCCTGGCCGAGGTGCTGGGCGTGGCGTCGGCGCCGGCGCTGCTGGCGCGGCTGCTGGACGGCAAGGCGCTGGACCTGACCGAGGGCCTGGAGGCGCCGCTGTTCGTGCCCGAGACGCTGTCGGGCATGGAGCTGCTGGAACATTTCCGCGTGTCGGACGCGCCGCTGGTCTTCGTCGTCGATGAGTACGGCGAGGTGCAGGGTGTCATTGCCGTGCGCGATGTGCTGGAAGCCATTGCCGGGGAGTTCAATGCCCCGAGCGACGGCGATGCCTGGGCGGTGCAGCGCGAGGACGGGAGCTGGCTGATCGATGGCCTCATCCCCGTGCCCGAGCTGAAGGACCGCCTGGAGCTGAAGGAACTGCCCGAAGAGGACCGTGGGCGCTACAACACCCTGGCAGGCATGGTCATGCTGCTGCTGGGGCGCTTGCCGCGCACGACCGATGTCGTGGAGTGGGACGCGTGGAGATTCGAGGTCGTGGACCTCGATGGCAAGCGTGTGGACAAAGTGCTGGTCAGTCGTCTGGCCGAACCTGGAGAGAGAGAAACATGAGCAACCCCCCGATGTACGGCGAACTGCTGCCGCTGGACCGCGAAGTCCACAAGAACCTGAAGCTGGACACGGCGAAGGCCGTCGTGTCGCGCTTGGCCGACCAGAACTCGGTCTTCCTCGCGGCCGTCGAGTTCGGTGACGCCTGCAAGGAATACCCCGTCGTCTTCGTGCGCGCCGGTGAAGCGGCTGCGGACGGCAAGCAGCCCGTCGCGCCGCTGGCCGTGCTGGGCCTGAAGCCGGGCTCCAACCTGTTCATCGACGGTGACAAGTGGACCGGCAACTACGTGCCGGCCTATGTGCGTCGCTACCCCTTCGCGATGGCCCGGCTGGACGGCAACGCCAACAACCTGGCCGTCTGCTACGACAGCAAGTGGGCCGGCTTCCAGGAAGCCAACGGCGAGGCGCTGTTCAACAACGGCGAGCCGACCGAGTTCCTGCTGAACGCCAAGGCCTTCCTGGAGAACTTCGAGCAGGAAGCCGAACGCACCCGCCTGATCTGCAACCTGCTGGTCGACATGGACCTGCTGCAGGACATGCGCTTCGAGGCGACGCTGCCCAATGGCGAGAAGCTGGACGTCGAGGGCTTCCTGGCGCTGGACGAGAAGAAGTACAGCGAGCTGCCGGATGCCAAGGTGCTGGAGCTGCACCGCAACGGCCTGATCGCGATGATCGAGATGCACCGCCTGTCCATGACGAACATGAACCGTCTGGCGGCACGCTACGCGGCCTGATCGCTGCTGCTCCGAAAGGCCACGCTGTGCGTGGCCTTTTTGTTGCTGGCTTTTGCGCCGGGCGCCGCCAGACTCCCCCTGAATCGGTGGTTTGTCGCCCCTTTGAGTGACGGATAAACGCAAATACCAGGGGAATCCACATGTATCTGTCTGTGTGTCGTCGGGAAAAGTCACATTCCAATCCCTAGACTCCAGCGCTCGACGCGTTGGGCGTCAAGGATGTACCCGATGTTCTCCGCATTCAAAGAAAGCCGTCGTACGCCACTCAACCCATTCGGCGGGCCGCCACTGGAGCTGAACAGCGACTTTGGTGCGCTCGAGGGCGATGCACTGGGCCTGGTCGAGCGGCGCTATGGCGACCGCGGCTTGGCCGTGTCGCGTGAGCGCTTCAGCAGCCGCAACGAGGATGGCGACATCGTCTGCACGGCTCGCGATGCCAACAACAGCATCGTGGGCACGCTGTCGGTGCGCTTTGACAGCGGCGGTGGCCTGCACGCCGACCTGCTGTTCGCCGCCGAGCTGGCCGAATGGCGCAGCGCCGGTGAAAAACTGTGCGAATTCGGCGGCCTGGCGGTTGACCGTCATGCCTATGACGCCAAGCGCCTTTTGGCACAGGTCTTTCATCTGGGCTATCTGCATGCCCACCGTCGCGCGCGCTGTGACCGCCTCATCATCGAGGTCAACCCGCGCCATGTCGCGTTCTATCGCCGCTGGCTGGGGCTGCTGCCCTACACGACGGCGCGACACAACCCACGCGTGAACGCGCCGGCGGTGTTGATGAGCTGTGATTTCGCGACCATGCGCGAGCAGATCGCCCTCTGGGGCGGTCGCCCCGAACTGGTCGCCCAGGCGCGCAGCCTCTACCCGCTGGCCTGGGACGCGACCACCGAGGCCGCGATGCTGGCCAAGCTGGGCTGAGTCATTTCGGGAGCTGGGTCGGCTGCGCCCGGCCGCTGAACCTGCCCTCTAGTGGCCCAGGCGGCGCGACAGCAAGGCCGCCGCCTCGCGCAGGGCTGTGGCCAGCGGGCCGTCCAGCGTGGTGTCGAAACTGGCGCTCGGGCCGATGGCCGTGAGCGCGAGCACCAGCCGCCCCGAAGCCTCGAAGACCGGCGCCGCTGCGGCGCTGACGCCGGGCACCACGCCGTCGCGCGACGTGGCCAGCCCCGCCTGCTGCACCGCGGCCATCACGGCCGCATCGGGCAACAACTCACCCAGGGCCGCGGCGTCATCCGCCCGGTAGGTGGCAAACAGCCGCCCGGACGCCGTGCCGGCCAGGCTCATCACCGTGCCGTGGCGCATGCTGATGTGCACCGGCGTGGGCCCCTCGGCCACGCGCACGATGGTGGGCCCGCGCGTGCCCCACACGGCCATCGCCACCGTGTGGCCCAGCCGCAGCGCCAGCTCCTCGATGACCGGCGTGGCCAGCCGCACTGGGTCGTACTGCTGCAGGCTGATGAGACCCAGCTGCAAGGCCAGCGGCCCGAGGCCGTAGGGGCCGCTGCCATCGGCCTGCTCCACCAGCCCCAGCTTGATGAAGCTCACCAGATAGGGGTGGGCCTTGGCCGGCGCCATGCCGGCCTCGCGGGCGAGGTCCTTCAACGCCATCGGACGGCCCTGGTGGGCCAGCGCCAGCAGCAATTGGCCGCCGACCTCGATGCTTTGTATGCCCCGCGGGGCCTTGGCCTCAGTCATGCAGAAAATTCTATATTGGTGAATTGATTTGGAATAGGCTAAATTTCAGGTCTCGCGCCGGAGACTCTCATGACCGCCAAAGCCTTTGCCTCTCAAGCCGACCTGGAAGAAAAACAGGTCACCTTCGAACGCCTGTCCGAACACGCCTGGGCCTACACGGCCGAGGGCGACCCCAACACCGGCATCGTCATCGGCCGCGATGCGGCGATGGTCATTGACACCCAGGCCACGCCGGTCATGGCGGCCGACGTCATCCGTCGCATCCGCGAAGTCAGCAGCGTGCCCATCAAGTACGTGCTGCTCAGCCACTACCACGCGGTGCGCGTGCTGGGGGCCTCGGCCTTCAAGGCAGAAGGGCTGGAGCAGGTCATTGCCAGCGATGCGACGCTGGCCCTCATCAAGGAGCGCGGCGAGCAGGACAAGGCCAGCGAGATCGGCCGCTTCCCGCGGCTGTTCCGCAACGTCGAGTCCGTCCCTGCGGGGCTGACCTGGCCCACGTTGACCTTCTCGGGGCGGCTGACGCTGGACCTGGGCGGCGTCAAGGTGGAGATGTTCTCGCCCGGCCGCGGCCACACGGCCGGTGACACGGTGGCCTGGCTGCCCGAGGAGCGCGTGCTGTTCAGCGGCGACCTCGTCGAGTTCGATGCGACGCCGTATTGCGGCGACGCCCACTTCGCCGACTGGCCCGCCACGCTGGACGCCGTTGCCGCGCTGAATGCCGCCGCCCTCGTGCCGGGCCGTGGCCCCGCGTTGAAGGGCGCCGAGCAGGTCGCTGCCGGCCTCTCCGGCACGCGAGCCTTCGTCAGCGAGCTGTACACGGCCGTCCAGGCAGGCGCGCAATCCGGCGAGGCGCTGAAGGCCGTCTACCAGCGCACGATGGCCGCGTTGCGGCCCAAGTACGGCCACTGGGTCATCTTCGATCACTGCATGCCCTTCGACGTGACCCGCGCCTATGACGAGGCCGGCGGTACGACGCACCCGCGCATCTGGACCGCGGAGCGCGATGTCGACATGTGGAAGGCCCTCGAAGGCGCCTGACATGGAGCCCCTCGTCCAAGGCGTACCTTGGCCGGTCCCCCGAGGGAACGGCGATGCTTGCGGCATCGAGCCGCCCGCACATCGCCAGAGCGGGCCGGCTTGGCAGCGGCCCGGCGCTCGGCCCGCGGCTATGCACGACGTGATCGAAGAGTTGGTGTGATGGACCTGCCGCGCTACCCGTATCACCAAAGCCTGGAGCAGCGCTCCGGCCAGCCGCAGCGCCGCCCTGTCGTCATCGTCGGCGCCGGCCCGGTGGGGCTGACGCTGGCGCTGGACCTGGCGAAGCGCGATGTGCCCGTCGTCGTCATCGACGACAGCGACCGCATTGGCGAGGGCTCGCGCGCCGTCTGCTGGGCCAAGAAGACGCTGGAGGTGTTCGACCGCTTCGGCGTCGGCGAGGCCGTCGCACGCGAGGGCGTGCGCTGGCAGCGCGGCCGCGTCTTCCACGGCGAGCGCGAGGCCTATGCCTTCGACCTGCTGCCGGAGGCGCATCACAAGATGCCGGCCATGGTCAACCTGCAGCAGGACCAGGTCGAGGCGCGGCTGGTGCGCGCCGTGCAGCTGGAGCCGCGCATCGAGTTGCGCGGCAAGCATGAGCTGATCGGCCTGGAGCAAGACGAGGCCGGCGTGACGCTGAACGTGCGCACGTCGGACGGCCTGTTCGACATGCGCGCCGACTGGGTCATCGGCTGCGACGGCGCGCGCAGCCCGACGCGGCAGTTGCTGGGCCTGAGCTTTCAGGGGCAGGTGTTCGAGGACCGCTTCCTGATCGCCGACGTGCGACTGGCACCGGGCGTGCGACCGCGCGGGCTGGACCCCGCCCGGCCGGAGCGCTGGTTCTGGTTCGATCCGCCGTTCCATCGCGGCCAGTCCGTGCTGCTGCATGCGCAGGCGGACGGGCTGTGGCGCATCGACTTCCAGCTCGGCCGTGACGCCGATGTCGCGGCCGAACGCGATGTCGACCGCATCAAGGCCCGCGTCGCCGCGATGCTGGACACCGAGGGTTTCGAACTCGCCTGGTCGTCCATCTACCAATTCAGCTGCCGGCGGGCCGAGCGCTTCCGGTCGGGGCGCGTGCTGCTGGCCGGCGACGCGGCGCACCAGGTCTCGCCCTTCGGCGCGCGTGGCGCCAACAGCGGCGTGCAGGACGCCGACAACCTGGGCTGGAAACTCGCCGCCGTGCTGAAAGGCGAGGGTGGCGACGTGCTGCTCGACAGCTACGAGTTCGAGCGCATCGAGGCCGCCGACGACAACATCGGCCATTCGACGCGTGCGACCGACTTCATCAGCCCCAAGAGCGCCCTGAGCCTGCGCCTGCGCAAGGCCGCACTGGACCTGGCCGCGCGCACCGACTTGGCCAAGCCGCTGGTCAACAGCGGCCGCCTGTCCCTGCCGACCGAGCATGTCGATTCGCCTTTGAGCACGCTGGACGGCGAAGCCTGGGCGGGCGGTCCCGCGCCCGGCTGCCCGGCCCCGGACGCGCCGTTGGAGGGGAGCGGCTGGCTCAGCGAGCAGTGGGGCGCCGGCTTCGTGCTGCTGGCCTTCGGCTGGCCGGTGGTGGTGCCCGGCCTGCGTGTCATCACCCTGCCGGGCGAAGGCTTGGCCGCCACGCGCTATGGCGCCCGCCCGGGCAGCGTGCTGCTGATTCGCCCCGACGCCGTCGTCGCCGCGCGCTGGCATCGTTTCGACCCCGACGCGGTGGCTGCGGCCCTGGCCCGCGCCCATGGGAGGCCCTCATGAGTTCCTTGAAGCTGACGCCCAACTTCGGTCGCGAGGCCGATGCCTTCTATGCCGAGTTGATCGCCGCGCAGGCCAGCCTGGGCGACGAGCAGGCCGCCGACTGGCTGGCGCGGCTGACCCTGATCCTGTGCAACCACATCGGCGACCGCGAGGTGCTTCGAGAAGCTTTCGCGCTGGCCCATCACGAACGCCATGACTGAACTGACCTACCTTGCCGGGTTCGGCAACCAGCATCAGAGCGAAGCCGTGCCCGGCGCGCTGCCCATAGGCCGCAACAGCCCGCAAAAGGCGCCCCACGGGCTCTACGCCGAGCTGCTGTCGGGCAGCGCCTTCACCGCGCCGCGGGCCGACAACCAGCGCACCTGGCTGTACCGCCGTCGGCCGTCGGTCGTCGTGGGCGGCTACGAGCCGCTGGCGCACGCGCTGTGGAAGAGCGGCGCGGCTGAAGGCGAGTGCGCCTCGCCCGACCCGTTGCGTTGGGGGCCAACGCCGCTGCAAGGCGATGGCGACTTCATCGACGGGCTGCGCAGCTATGCGGTGAACGGCGAGGCCGGCATGCAGGGCATGGGTGCGCTGGCCTATGTCGCGACGCGCGCCATGGGCCGCCGCGCGCTGGTGAATGCCGACGCCGAGATGCTGCTGGTGCCGCAGCAGGGCCGCCTGCTCGTGACGACCGAACTGGGCCGACTGGAAGTCACTCCCGGCTCGATCGCGCTGCTGCCGCGCGGCATGGCCTTCAAGGTCGACCCGCTGGACGTGCCCGCGCGCGGCTATGTCTGTGAGAACCACGGCGCGGCCTTCCGCCTGCCGGAGCTGGGTCCCATCGGCTCCAACGGCCTGGCCAACCCGCGCGACTTCGAGGCGCCCGTGGCCTGGCACGAGCGGGAGGATGGCGCCTACGAGATCGTCAAGCGCTACGGCGGCAAGCTGTGGCGCGCGACGCAGGCGCACAGCCCCTTCAACGTCGTCGCCTGGCACGGCAACCTGACGCCCTACCGCTGGGACACGTCCCGCTTCATGACGATCAACACCGTCAGCTTCGACCACCCCGACCCCAGCATCTTCACGGTGCTCACGAGTCCCAGCGACACGCCCGGCTGGGCCAACGTCGACTTCGTCATCTTCCCGCCGCGCTGGATGGTGGCCGAGGACACCTTCCGCCCCCCCTGGTACCACCGCAACGTGATGAGCGAGTTCATGGGCCTGGTGCTGGGCCAGTACGACGCCAAGCCCGAGGGCTTTAAACCCGGCGGTGCCAGCCTGCACAACAGCTATGTGCCGCACGGCCCCGACACCGAGGCCTTCGACAAGGCCAGCGGTGCCGACTTGAAGCCGCACAAGCTGGACGCCACACTCGCCTTCATGTTCGAGACGCGTTGGCCCCTGAAGCCCACCGCCTGGGCGCTGAACGATGCACCGCTGGAGACCACCTATGCCCACTGCTGGCAGGGCCTGAAAGACGAATTCAAAGCATGAGCACCATCGACCACACCCACGACGCCGCGGCCCGCTCCTGGGTCGCCTCGGCCAATGACCCGGCCACCGACTTCCCGCTGCAGAACCTGCCGTTCTGCAGCTTCCGCCGTGCCGGCACGCTGGAGCCCTGGCGCATCGGCGTGGGCATTGGCGACCAGATCCTGGACTTGACCGGCTGGGGCATCACCGACCTGAACGCGCTGATGGCCCGCCCCAGCAGCGAGCGCCTGGCGTTGCGCCACCGCCTGTTCGACACCTTGAAGGACGGCGCGCCCGAGATCGAGCTGCTGCCGCAGGCGGCCGCCGAATACACGCTGCCCTGCCGCATCGGCGACTACACCGACTTCTACACCGGCATCCATCACGCGCGCGCCATTGGCAAGCTGTTCCGACCCGACAACCCGCTGCTGCCCAACTACCAGTGGGTGCCCATCGGCTACCACGGGCGCAGTTCCTCCATCGTCGTCAGCGGCACGCCGCTGCGCCGGCCCAAGGGCCAGGTCAAGCCGCCCGATGCCGACATGCCCGTCTTCAAGCCCAGTGCCCGCGTCGACTGCGAGCTGGAACTGGGCCTGTTCGTCGGCCCTGGCAACGCGCTGGGCGAGCCCTTCGGCATCGATGAGGCCGACGAACACGCCTTCGGCCTGACGCTGCTGAACGACTGGTCGGCCCGCGACATCCAGCCCTGGGAGTACCAGCCGCTGGGGCCTTTCCTGGCGAAGAACTTCGGCACCACCATCTCGCCGTGGATCGTCACGATGGAGGCGCTGGCGCCTTTCCGCATCCCGTTCACGCGGCCCGAAGGCGACCCGCAGCCGCTGCCATATCTGGACTCCCCGGCGCACCGCGCGAGCGCCAGCTTCGACATCGAGCTGGAGGTCTGGTTCAAGACGCCGGCCATGAACGAGCCCGCACGCCTGTCGCGCTCCAACCTGCGCCATGCGTACTGGTCGCTCGCGCAGATGCTGACGCACCACGCCAGCAACGGCTGCAACCTGCAGCCGGGCGACCTGCTGGGCACGGGCACCATCAGCGGCCCGGCACAGGAAGAGGCGGGCTCGCTGCTGGAGCTGACGGGCGGCGGCAAGCAGCCGATCACGTTGCCCAACGGCGAGCAACGGACCTTCGTGCTCGATGGCGATCAGCTCGGCCTGCGCGCCTTTGCGGAGAAACCCGGATTCCGGCGCATCGGTTTCGGGGCTTGTGACGGCAAGATCGTTTCCTAAGGAGGCAATCTACTCGTCGGAGGTCGTCGGACGAACGTAGAGCGTTTCGAACGTCGAAGGGATTTCGGCGAGTTCTGCCTCCAAGTCGGGGACGGTCGATATGCACTCGAGCCACTCCAGAAACTTGTCCTCACTGAAGTACGCGCGCAAGACCTTCAGGGTCGCAGTCCGAGACCTTTCGTTGATGAAGGTGGCCGAAGGTGGTGACCCGCTTTCGTCGGAGCTGGCCAAGTCGGGCCTGAGACAATGAGAGCATTCCCAGCCGATGTACGGACGGGCCTCTATCGGGAATTCTGAAGGCCACTGCACGACGCCGTTCAGAATCGCGTTCGCTCCGACAAACCAGACGATGACCTGCGCGCGCCAGTGGGCCGACGGTATGTCGAGCACCGAGCGCAGCCATGGCTCAATGGCTGATTCAGGCAAGTACTTCAGGCAGAAGAACATCGACGCGGTGAAGTCTCCGCTTGCGTCCCACCAGATCCAGACTTGGTTTGGGTTGTTGTTCGAGCGGCGCAGCATCTTGCCAATCGCCACCTCGGCGCCGCTCCAGCAGTCGCTGTCCATGATGGAACGCCCCAAGGTCAGCAACGCGTCCTCGTGGAATCCCTTGTAGGGCTCGCGATAGACGCCATTAGGGTACATCGCCATGAAGCCGGTGATCAGCGACTCCAGCAAGTACGAGACGTGCGCCTCATGGCTCCGCGGCAACAACGCGCCAAGAAGATAGTGGTACCAAGCAGTCCATTCCCTCATCGGACCGAACGAACTGGTGCCAGTCGCAATCTCTTCAAGCGGCTTCTGCAGGTCCCGCGTGGAAATCGTTTCGAGGCCTCCACGCAACTCGGGAAACATCTTGCGCACGTCACCCATGAACCATGCCTCGCCCATGAGCTCGGAAGGCTTGCGGAAGTGCTTGCGCAGTCGCTCCAACGCCGACTGGTCAATGCCCGTTCCGGGTATCCAAAAAAACTGTTTCATGTCGATCTATTCGGCCAGGACGACGCATCAGCGGCATCTGCGTTGCCAAGCGCGTGGCGCGGATTCTCTGGGGAACTCGCTGCACAGGGAATTCCCGAACGGGTTCCTGAGTCTGTCTTGCGCCAACGTAACGTCGGCGCAATGAAGTCCAACAAAGCGCAACGCCGTGCGCCGCGCGTGAGCGCCGCCGCTAGATTGCGGGCACTGGCCAGGGTCTGACGACAAGAGACAACGCAGCCCTGGCCTTCTGAGTTGAGCCCCACCCGATGGCACGCAGCCACGGGCGCGGCGCCTTGTTGTCCAACAGAACTCGTTGCCCAGGAGCACCTACGTGGCCAAGCCTCATTTCAAGCCCCTTCTCTTGCCCCAACTCATCGGCCTCGCGCTGGGAGGCGCGGCACTGGCGCCGGCCTTCGCGCAGGACGCAAACCAGCAGCTGGAAACCGTCGAGATCCGCGGCGTGCGGGCGACGCTGAAGAAGAACCTCGCCGAGAAGCGCGAGTCGCAGAACATCGTCGACAGCATCAGCGCCGAGGACGTGGGCAAGTTCCCCGACAAGAACGTGGCCGACTCGCTGCAGCGCGTGCCGGGCATCTCGGTGGACCGCATCTGGGGCGAGGGCAAGGCCATCTTCGTGCGCGGCACGGACAAGAACCTCAACATGACGCAGCTCAACGGCCAGGCCGTGGCGTCGTCGGAGTGGTGGCTGAACGAGCCGCAGACGCGCAGCTTCAACTACGACGTGCTGCCGTCCGAGATCGTCGGCAGCCTGGACGTCTTCAAGAGCCCGTCGGCCGACCTCGATGAAGGCTCGATTGGCGGCCTGGTCATCGTCAAGACGCGCAAGCCGCTGGCCTTCAAGGACCAGCTGACGCTGCAGGTCTCGGCCGAGGCGATGTACAGCAAGCTGCCGGGCAAGACCGACCCGCAGCTGTCGGGCCTGCTGAACTGGAAGAGCGACGACAAGACCTTCGGCGTGCTGCTGGCCATCAGCAGCCAGAAGCGGCACATGCGCCGCGACGGCCTGGAGCAGTTCTCCGACGGCAAGTACGACGTGAAGGACCAGAACGGCGCCGTCACCAACGCCTATGCCTCCTGGGGCGGTGGCTCGGCCATCTTCCGCCAGGAGCGCGAGCGCACCACCACCAACCTGGCGCTGCAGTTCCAGCCCAACCCGGCCACCGACATCGTCCTGAACCTGATGGATTCGGACATGAAGATGGACAACAACAACCAGAACTACCTCTGGCAGGCCGGCGGCCTGGCGGTGGGCGGCGTCATCAGCGTCACCGACCCGAAGTTCATCACCGTCAGCGACGGCAGCAAAGCGCTGGTGGGCGGCACGGTCGGCCCCAAGACCGGTGTGTCCTTCGAGCCCATCTACCGCGAGAGCTACATCAAGTCCCGCGTGGCGGACCTGGACGGCAGCTACCAGG
Organism: Roseateles sp. P1_C6; assembly: GCF_056406315.1. NCBI lineage: Bacteria > Pseudomonadati > Pseudomonadota > Betaproteobacteria > Burkholderiales > Sphaerotilaceae > Roseateles > Roseateles sp. P1_C6. The sequence goes on along the minus strand of NZ_JBFUAK010000008.1, from coordinate 317,363 downwards.
CGGGCAACTGGAAGTTGCACGGGCAAGTCGGCACGACCAACAGCTCGGGCGGCAGTTCGCATGACCGCCACTTCTGGATGGAAGGCGACACGCGCACGACGATCAGCCTGGGCCCGGACCACTACGGCGTGAAGTACCTCGACATCAGCCCGCTGGACCCCAAGGCGCTGACGCTGAAGGCCGGCGACGACCGCATCCGCCGCATGGAGGCCAAGGAGAACTACGCCCAGGGCGACGTGACGCTGGACTTCGACAACAGCCCCATCACCGCCGTGAAGTTCGGCGTGAAGCTGCGCGACAACACGCTGAAGAACTTCCGCATCCAGGGCACCGCCGGCCCCACGTCGACCGGTTGGCAGTCGTTCACGCTGGCCGACTTGTCCACCGGCCCGTCGCCGCTGCTGAGCCAGGCCGCCGCCACGTCGGATGCGCTGACGCAGTACGCCTGGTTCGATGACGGTCTCGTGGCGAGCAAGGCCATCCCGATGTACGACAAGGCCATGACGTACAAGGATGTGCTCAACGAGAACTACAAGATCCACGAGCGCATCTCGGCGCTGTACGCCAAGGCCGACTTCTCGGTGGCCAAGTTCCGCGGCGACTTCGGCCTGCGTTTCGTGCGCACGCAGCAGACCTCGGACGGCTACCTGGGCAACTCCAGCGGCGGCTTCTCGCCCACCAGTGTCGGCAACAACTACACCGACGCGCTGCCCAGCCTCAACGTGGCGTACGACCTCAGCAAGGAGCTGATCCTGCGCGGCTCGGTGTCGCGCGCGATGGCCCGCCAGACCTTCGACCTGCTCAGCCCCGGTCTGCGCCGCGACGGCACTGTGCTGAGCAAGGGCTACGCCGGCAACCCGCTGCTCAAGCCGGTCCATGCCAACCAGGCCGAGATCGGCGCCGAGTGGTACTACGCCGACGCGTCGCTGATCTCCGGCACCTTCTTCATCAAGAAGCTCGACACCTTCACCTACAAGGCGTCCAAGTCCGAGCAGGTGGGCAGCGAGACGCTGACGGTCGAGCGCCCCTACAACGCCGACAACGGCGCCGACATCAAGGGCTTCGAGCTGCAGTGGCAGCAGCCGTTCGGCAACAGCGGCTTCGGCACCGTCGTGAACTACACCTTCACCGACGCCAAGGCCGGCGCCGTGGCCGGCCAGCCGCGCCTGAAGGTGCTGGGCAACTCGCGTGACCAGTTCAACTTCAGCGGCTACTACGAGCAAGGCCCCATCAGCCTGCGCGTCTCGTACAACTACCGCTCCAAGAGCTATGGCAACGTGGAGATGGGCGGCCAGGTCGTCAACAGCGCCTACGGCCAGTGGGACGCGTCGGCCAGCTGGGACGTGACGAACAAGGTCACGGTCTATGCCAGCGCGGTGAACCTCAACAACGAGGTCATCAAGTCCAACACGGTCGACGGCATCCCGGTCGGCGTGTACGAGAACGGCGCCCGCTACAGCCTGGGCGTGCGAGCCAAGTTCTAAGGTTCGACCTCTGTTGTGGTTCTTGGCGGCGGTGTAAACACACCGCTGCCAGCCCTTGCCTGACGCCTTCTCAAATGCACACCAAAACCCTCACACCCACGGCAGGCCAGGGCGTGCTGCTGCCCATGCTCTTCATCGGGCTGATGTTCTTCATCCTCGGCTTCGTCACCTGGCTGAACGGTTCGCTGATCCCCTTCCTGAAGATCGTCTGCGAGCTGAACAACTTCCAGGCGCTGTGGGTCGCGTTCGCGTTCTACATCGCCTACACGGTGATGGCGCTGCCCAGCGCGGCCATCCTCGCGCGCATCGGCTACAAGCGCGGCATGACGGTGGCGCTGGGGGTCATGACACTCGGCGCGCTGGCCTTCATCCCGGCAGCGAAGTCGGGGCAATACGCCATCTTCCTGGCCGCCCTGTTCACGCTGGCCAGCGGCATGACGCTGATGCAGACGGCCATCAACCCGTACATCGTCTGCATCGGCCCGCGCGAGAGCGCGGCCATGCGCATCAGCATCATGGGCTTGTTCAACAAGGGCGCGGGCATCGTCGTGCCGCTGGTGTTCTCGGCGCTGATCCTGTCGGGCATGGAGCGCTTCTCGGAGTCGGCCCTGGCCGCGCTGGACGCCGCCGGCCGCGAGGCCCTGCGCAACGAGCTGTCGCAGCGGTTGGTGTTCCCGTACGCGGTCATGGCCGCGGGCCTGTTCCTGTTCATGCTGCTCATCCACTTCTCGTCGCTGCGCGAGCCCGAGCTGGAGGCTGCCGATGCACCGACAGGAGAGGTCAAGCGCTGGGGCGTGTTCCAGCACCCGCAGGTCGTGCTGGGCGCCATCGCGCTGTTCGGCTACGTGGGCGTGGAGGTCATCGCCGGCGACACCATCGGCCTGTACGGCCGCCAACTGGGCGTGGAGCACTACGCCGTGCTCACGTCGTACACCATGGGCTTCATGGTGCTGGGCTACGTGCTGGGTGTGGCACTCATCCCGCGCTTCATGTCGCAACGCGCCGCGCTGGTGTTCTCGTCAGTCACCGGCCTGCTGTTCGCCAGCGGCATCGCGCTCACGTCACCCACCAGCACCGCGCTGTCGCAGACGCTGCTCGGCTGGCTGGGCGTGCCGCCGGTCCCCGACACCGTGCTGTGCCTGGCGCTGCTGGGCCTATCCAACGCGCTGGTCTGGCCGTCCATCTGGCCGCTGGCGCTCGAAGGGTTGGGCAAATACACGGCGGCCGGCTCGGCGCTGCTGATCATGGGCATCGCGGGTGGGGCTTTGATCCCGATGCTGTACGGCCATCTGGCCGACGTCAGCGGCCCGCAGCATGCGTACTGGGTCATGCTGCCGTGGTATGCGTTGGTCCTCTTTTACGCGCTGGTGGGCAGCAAACTCAGGCGCCGGTGAGCGTCGGCGGGGCGCCGCGCTGTTGAACGCCGCAGTCTTGTCGCCACGAGCCACTGCGGCCCCACCCGCCGCTGCGTGTCGGCAGCGTTTGGCGTGCGCTACATGGGGCACGTACAGGGCCTTGCGTCGTTATCCAAATAGCAGGCGACCGTCGCGTCGTTGTGGTTGACCGCTCTGCCGCGATTGCTTCCGGTCAGCTTGTTAGCCGTCAACGTCCGCCGCCAGAAGCTGTCACCCGGGTGCGGCTGGTATGCGGAGGCCAGCATGGCCGATCTGCGCAAGTCGGTTGCCAGGTCTGCGTGAGGGAAATTCCACCGTTGCGCCGGCTTCGAGCGGCTGGCAGAGTCGCGCCGATGAATGCCGCTTTCCACATCAATTTAATGACACCCAGCTCCGGTCAGCCGGAAGAATTTCCTATGCCGGACAAGGCCTTGCCGGAAATCGCTGGGGCTTGGTTAAGCAGCAGTCGGTGGAGTTATGCAGCACGACGTGCTGGATAAACTAGTAGTTAGGCACAATCGGACTGAGCATGATTAATTTTAGCGAAGAAATTGTAGAGCTTTTGAATAATTACTTCTCAGAAAATGAAGAATTCGTAGAATCGGTTCTTCTGGCTTCCTACGGTTTAAATATTCAGTTTGTTAATTTCAATATCCAATGTGAGGAAAGAGTGTTTGCCTCCATCAATGGAAATGCTTATGAGTGGAATGATGCTCCTAACTCTAGCCCATGGGGTTCTCTTGGTCGTCAGCGGGCCATAAAAGCTCATTTAAAGGCTCGCAACCTATTGAATATTATCTTTGAAAGTGGCGACTCAATAGATATCGAAACTGTTGAGGGACAATATGAATCAGTAATTTTTACCTTCTCGCCACAAGGCGAGTCAGTTGTCATGGAAATATTCTAAAATACAAAAGCCTAACAAGGCGTTGCAACACGCGCCTTCGGCGCTGGACAGTTTGTAAGTCGCGCCTTTGTGGTTTTGCTTCGCAAAAATATTCCACAAATTCACAACTTACAAACTGCCGTTGAACTTAACGTTAAGCAGCAGGATGCGCGAGCTCGCAGATCGTTTTCTAGCCGCAAGGCGTCAGGGCCGGTTCGGTTCGCGGCCCGTGTTTGAGTTGTACAAGCATCCCTCGCAGGCTGACCTGGCAAAGGTCGAAGAGCGAATCGGTCGCCGACTTCCCTCGGATCTGAAGTCCTGGCTCCTGATCGCGGGCTACGGCGATATCGACCGGGTGCTCAGCTTTCGGGATGATTGGTTGCAGCCAATTCAGGAGGGGGAACACAAGAGCGGATTTCTATTCGCACAGGATGAGCTTGGTAGCTTTTACGGCCTCTCCTCGGCCGACGAGCAGGTTGTGTTCTTTCCTCGAGCTGAGCGTTCTTGCGCCGTCATCGCACCATCATTTGAAGCAATGCTGATTGAATTGGAGCGGCGCGACTACAGAATCCTGCAGTGGATGGATTCCGTCGACCTCGTGCCCTATGCGTAGCCTTCTGCTTAACCTGCCATTCGAGCGGACCGCCTGCGGCGTCCGCTCACTTTCACGTTAGAAATCATGAAGTGGTATCGCGCGAACTTCCGGGAGGACACATGGCTTGCACGCTTGTCGTACACCGTGTTCGGAGTCGTGTTTGCAGGGCCCCCGCTGAGCAGCTACATGGACGGAGGACCCTGGGCATACCTTGTGGTGGCGACGGGTTACGCGTTATTCGCATTCGCGCTGTGGCTCTCTGTTTATGTCAACGCTCCGTCGCGCCACGAACGCTTCACTGAAAACGTGCGCCTCAAGGCTAAGCTAGCGCCGATTCTTGGTCTGGGCATTGCGCTGCTAGGCGTGGCCCTCCGTTGGGCATGACTTCTAACATTTCATTCGACACGGACGCTCTGGCGGCTTTGCGCGCTGCACGCGATCGCTTGCAGCGCGCCGGTCAATTCAGACGTTGAACTTCAGCTTTCCGGCCACTACTCAGGCAAGGCCGATTTCCGCCCTGGGTCGCTGGCTGCCAGCGGGCAGACCTGACGCGAACGGCGGCAACCAGCCTTGCACCGTCATTGGCCCCCGGACGCACTTCCGTTCCTGGCCGGGCCCGTGAGTTGACGTCGCCGCCCGGAAGCCGCCTGTCGTAGCTCGCAACGGTTCCCATCGAGGTCGCATCCGTTGGTGCTCGTCGAGGCATGTGGGCAGGGAGAGAATCACGCCCCTGTCGGCTAGACAGCTTGTCCCTATCGACGGCGGATGCCGTCAGACCACTCATGACCGACGCTCAATACACGACCTTGCCGCAGTGGCCCAACGCCTATCCGGCCAGCGGCGCCAGCGCCACCCTGAAAGGCCTCAACGAGGATTTCATCGTGACCGAACTGCCGCTGCAGCTCCCCTCCGGTGAGGGCGAACACATCTGGCTGGACGTCGAGAAGAACGGTGCCAACACCGCCTTCGTCGCCCAGCAGCTGGCCGAGGCCGCCGGCGTGCAGGAATGGGATGTGGGCTATGCCGGCCTCAAGGACCGCTACGCCATCACCCGTCAGTGGTTCAGCATCTACAGGCCGAAGGGCGAGACGCTCGACCTGACCCTGCTTCAGCACCCGGAATTCAAGGTGCTGAGCCAGAGCCGCCACGTGAAGAAGCTGCGCCGCGGTGACCTGCAGGGCAACCGGTTCCGCATCGTGCTGCGTGACGTGACCGGGGACCGCGACGCCATTGAGGTCAATCTCAAGGCGGTGGCGTCACAGGGCGCGCCCAACTACTTCGGTGCTCAGCGTTTCGGCTTTGAGGGCGGCAACGTCGAGCAGGGCCGGGCCATGCTGGCGCGCGAAATCCGCGTGCGCAACCCGAAGAAGAAGGGCATCTACCTGTCGGCGGTGCGCTCCTTCGTCTTCAATGAAGTGCTGGCGCTGCGAATTCGGCAAGGGCTCTGGGGCAAGACCCTGTCCGGTGACGTGATGGACGACGCGGGCCGGCCGACCGGACCGCTCTGGGGACGGGGCCGCGTGATGACCACCGATGACGCGCAGGCCCTGGAGAACGGCGTGGCTGAACGTCACGCCACCTTGTGCGACGGCATGGAACACGCCGGCCTGGATCAGGAGCGCCGCGCCCTGGTGGCGAGCCCCGTGGACATGACATGGGAATGGCCGCAAGCCCATCAACTGGTGCTCACGTTCTCTTTGCCCGCCGGGAATTACGCCACGTCCCTTCTGAACGAAATCCTCCGCACCACGGAGCCTGACCGGCACGCAGAGAACGACTCTGAGGCGGTCGAGTGACAGTGCCTTCACGTCGGGCTGACGGGTGCAGACCGTGTTCCTGGCACACCGTTTCCCGTCGGTGCGTGTTCACACTGGATGCGGCAGGCGGCCGCTTGCGGGCGTTGCCGGCATTCGGCCGATCGGCACCGACCGACTGCACCCAGCCTCTAGCTGTTGGTCAGCCCGGCTGAACAGGCGATGCCACGCCCCGAGCGCCTCATGCGCTCGTCAGGTGGCGGCGATGTGAGCTGAACGCTTCTGCCAGCTGCCGCAGGCGCTCTTTGGCCTGAGCCGCAGTGACAGCCATCGGCGCCGGCCGCAGTTCAGCCGGAAAGCGGCCCATGCCGGCGAACAGCGCGTACCAGGACGGCCGCAGATACATCAGCGCCGAGCCGTGGCGTTCCAGTTCGGCTTCGAAATCGCCGCCGCGATCCCACGCGTCGAGCAGGCTGGCGAGGCGGTCGGAGATGTGGCGGTTCGCTCGGTTGGTGCGCCAGTAGTCGGTGTCGCGGCGCGTGTTGAGCTGGTAGTGGGCGACGACGTAGTCGCGCACGCCTTCGAACATCGCGTTCACGCCCTCGTTGAAGGCGGCTTGCCTGGCACGGCCGAAGCCGTCCGCTTCGCACGCGGCGATGAACTGCTCCACGCTGAGCTGGATCAGCATCAGCGCCGTCGCCTCCAGCGGCTCGATGAAGCCTTGCGCGAGGCCGATGGCGATGCAGTTCTGCCGCCAGTGCTGTTTCACGCAGCCCACGCGCATGCGCAGCCGCCGCGCGGTGGCGCCGTCGGCCGCCGGGCCCAGGTGGTCGCGCAGCTCGCGCTCGGCGTCGTCGTCGCTGATGAAGTCCGAGCTGTAGACGTAGCCGTTGCCGAAGCGTGTCGTCAGCGGGATCTGCCAGGCCCAGCCGTGCCGTAGCGCCGTCGAGACGGTCTCCGAAGGGATGTCTTCGCCCTTGGCCAGCGGTGTCGGGATGGCGATCGCGCGGTCGTTGAACAGGTTGTCGCGGTAGGGGTGGAACGGTTCGCCCAGTGTCTCGGTGATGAGCAGCCCCTTGAAGCCGCTGCAGTCGACGAACAGGTCTGCGGCGATGCGCGCACCGCTGTTGAGGTGCACGGCCGCGATGTCGCCGTTCTCGTGCCGCTCCACGCGCGCCACCGTGTCGACGACGTGGCGTACGCCCAGGCCCGCGGCGTGCGTGCGCAAGAAGGCGCCCAGTCGGCCGGCGTCGAAGTGATAGGCGTAGTCCGTGCCAAACGGCGATTCGCTTTTGTAGTGCGGCGCACGGCGCTGCCGCGCGAGCTCTGCGGCGAGGAAGAAGTCTTGCGGGTTGGCGTCCGCCGCCTGGCCGCGCCGGCGCAGGCAGGCGTTGGTGAAGAACTGGTTGCCCAGCTCGCGATCGGCCTCGTTGAAGAAGGGGTGGACGTAGCTCTCGTAGCCCGCCACCGTGCTCCAGCCGGGAAAGCGGATGCCGCACTTGAACGTCGCGTCGCATGCCGGCATCCAGTCGTGCTCGGCAATGCCCAGCGTGCGGAAGAAGTGGCGCAGGAAGGGCGTCGAGCCCTCGCCGACACCGATGGTGCCGATGTCGGCCGACTCGATCAATGTGACCTCGATGCCCAGCCTGGCCCAGCAGTGGCGCAGCAGGTTGGCCGTCATCCAGCCGGCGGTGCCGCCGCCGACGATGGCGATGTGTTTGGGTGGCGTCATGCGTCAGCCTGCAGGGAGAGCGAGGCGCACTTCAAAGCCGCCCTCGGGGTGGTTCTGGAAGCGAACGGTGCCGCCGTGGTCCGCCACGATCTCGCGCACGATGGACAGCCCCAGCCCGAGACCTTCCTTGCGCATCGCGGCACCATGGTCCAGCCGCGTGTAGGGCTGGCCCAGCCTGGCCAGCGCAGCCTCGGGCACGCCGGGGCCGTGGTCGCGTACCGTCACCAGCACCATGCCCGTCTCGTCGGGCACGATGCTGACCTCGACCGGCCGCTGCTGGCTTTCGCCATAGAACATCGCGTTGTCCAGCAGGTTGCCGATGGCGCGCTTGAGTGCCAGCGGTTTGCCGAACACCGTCAGTGGCTGGCTCTCCAGCTCCACCTTGTGCCCGCCCATGCGCGCGTCCCGCACCATCTTCTGCAGCACAAGGTCGATGCGCAGTGGCGCGCGGTTCTCGTGGATGTCGGTGTCCTTCACGATCTGCAGCGCCGTCTTGACCATCATGTCCAGCTCGTCGAGGTCCTCGTGGAACTCGTCCTGCACGGCGGTGTCGTCCAGCAGCTCGCTGCGCAGCCGCAGCCGCGTGATGGGCGTGCGCAGGTCGTGCGAGATGGACGCGAACAGCCGCTCGCGGTCGCCGATGTAGCGGCGGATGCGCTCCTGCATGTCGTTGAAGGCCTCGATGGCGTGCCTCACCTCCTGCGTGCCGCTGACGCGCAACGGTTTGGGCGCCACGCGCCGCCCCACGCGCGCAGCCGCGCGGCTCAAACCCGCCAGCGGCCGCGTGATGGCGCGCACGGCGATCAGCGTCAGCAGCACGGCCAGGCCCAGGGCCAGCAGTTGCGGCGTCAGGCGCTGCCAGGTGAAGAACTCCAACTGCTCCAGGAAGTAGGGGTCGGGCAGCGTGCTGCTGAGGTACAGCCACTGGCCCGGCTCGGTCTCGGCCTGGATGACGAGGAAGGGCGCTGGCCGCTCGGCGGCGATCAGCGACGGCTCCACCCAGCTCTCCGGCAGGTCACTCAGCAGCGCGCCGCTGGGCGAGACCTGCAGGCCGATGGGCGACGCCAGCGCCACATGCAGCTTGGTACCGTGCGGCAGCTGCGCCGTGAGCTCCTGGGCGACCTGCTGCTCCAGCATGCGCGCCATGGCCTGGCCGGGCAGCGGCGTCACCGGCACCGCGGCGCCGTTGAAGAAGACGAGAAAGCGCGTACCACCCATCGTGCGCAGCTGTTCGATCAACAGCGGCCGGTAGGCGGCCGGCAGCTCGCGCAACGCGCGCACCGCCCCAATGGCGCCGCTGGCCACGTGGTGGGCGGCCAGCTCGGTCTGGCGCCGCACGCGCTGTTCGATCTGGCTGTACCAGACAAGGTTGACGGTCAGTTGTACGAGCGCCAGCCCGCCCAGCATGGCCAGCACGAAGCGGCCCTGCAGGCTGTCGAACAGAAAGCTGCTGGCGCGTTGCCACCAGCCGCGTGCGGGCAGAGGCGGGCCGTCGAGCGCGCCGTCTGCCTCGGCCGCTTCAGAGGGCATGCCGCGGCGTCACGGTCGTGGAGAAGACATAGCCCGAACCGCGCACCGTCTTGATCAGCGCCGGCTGCTTGCCATCGTCCTGCAGCCGCTGGCGCAGGCGGCTGACCTGCACGTCCAGCGAGCGGTCCAGCGGCCCCAGGTCGCGCCCGCGCGTGACCTCGGCCAGCCGGCTGCGATCCAGCACTTCGCCCGGGTGCTCCACCAGCAGCTTCAGCAGCTGGAAGTCCATGCCCGACAGCGCCGAGGCCGTGCCGTCGGGATCGATGAGGCTGCGCTCCAGCAAATCCAGCGTGAAGCCGTTGAACGCGTAGTAGCGCGGCTCCTTGGCCTTCTCCTGCCCGGTGCGGCGCGTGATGGCCTTGATGCGCGCCAGCAGCTCGCGCGGGTTGAAGGGCTTGCCGAGGTAGTCGTCGGCGCCCAGCTCCAGGCCGACGATGCGGTCGGTCTCGTCGGCGCTGGCGGTCAGCATGATGACCGGCACCTCCGAGCGGCGGCGCACGGACTGGCACAGCGTGAAGCCTTCGGTGTCGGGCAGCATCACGTCCAGGATGCACAGGCTGATCTCGTCGCGGTGGCGCTCGAACTCGGCCATGAAGCTGGCGCCGTCGTGGGCCAGCAGCACCTCGTACTGGTTCTTCTCGAGGTAGGTCTTCAGCAGGCTGCGGATTTTCTGGTCGTCGTCGACGATCAGGATCTTGCGCGGGGTCATGGGGCGGAGGCTTTCTTGGGAGCCAGTGCGCGCAGCAGGCCTTGCAGCTTGCGCTGCGCGGCGGCCGGCGTCTGGCTCGGGTCCAGCGCAAAGCGGTGGACGGTTTCGATGATGGCGTTCTTGCCGACCTCGCCAAACGCCATGCGGTGCACGAGGCTGGGCACCCGCGGCGTGGTCGGGTTGGCGAAGAGGTGGAACGACTGTTGTGCGCACGGGTCCAGCTCATCCACCGGCACGTCGCGGCGCACGGGGATGGAGCCCTTGATGCGGTTGTAGCCCAGCTGCAGCGTGGCGCTGCCCAGCAGCTCGGCCATCTTTTCCTGGTCGGCCTGGGCTGAACCGTTGCCGGCCAGCATGGCCAGCGTGTCGATGCTGTACAGGTGCGCCTGGGCCGTGCCGGGCACCGCGCGGCAGGCGAAGTCACGCTCGCCTTCCAGCCCCAGGGTGCCCAACTCGCCGCGCGCCCAGTCGCCCATGATGAGCATGGCAGCGCGCTCGTTGGCGAAGTCGGCGACGACGTCCGTCCATGGCCGCTCGCCGGGCGCGCCGCCCAATGCCGGGTTCGCCGGCAGCGCCAGGTTGCGCCAGTTGCGCAGGCGCTTGAGCGCGCGCTCCAGAGCGGGGTCGTCGAAGGCGGTCAGGTCGCGTTGCTCTAGCATGCGGCGGTACAGCGCGGGGCCGGCTTCGCTGAGCAGCATGGCCTCGAACACGGTGGCCACCTGCCAGGGCTCGTCGCTGAAGGCCACCGGCGTGACGCCGGCCGCACGCAGCTTCACCGCCGCGCGCTCCAGCCCATCCCAGTCGCTGGGCGGCTCGATGCCGTGGCGCTTCAGCAGCGCCTTGTTCAGGTAGAGGTTGTTGATGCGCTGGATGCCCAGCGGTGCCGCCACGACATGGCCGCGCACGGTCACCTGCGCCATGACCTGCGGGAACATGACCTTGGCCCAGTTGCGCCTGGCGGCCACGCCGTCCAGCTCCAGCAGCAGGCCCATGTCGGCCCATTCGGTCATGGACTGGCCGTTGAGCTGTGCCACCTTGGGCGCCATGCGGCGCAGGATGCGCTCGTTCAGCACCTTGATGGCCGGGCCACCGCCGCCGCCGGCGACCGCGCCGTCCACCCACTTCAAGCCGTTCTCGGCCATGCGGGCGGCGACATGGTTGGCAGCCGCGCGCTCGCTCGCCGACGTCCACCAGTGCAGCACATTGAGTTCACCCGCGCCCTCGGCCGCAGGTGCAGCCACGGTCGGGCCGGCCGCCATGGCCGCGCAACTCCAGGGCAACACCGCCAACGCCAGCATGCGGCGCATCTTGCGGGCGACCCGGCAGCGCCAACCTTGCGTTTCGTACGACTTCTGTAATGTTGTGTGACTCAAGGACACCGCCCACTGCCGGGAGGCGGTGATTGTCTTGAGAAGGGCCGCAAATGGCGATTGGGGCTTACCGTGACGTTCAGTTGTAAGCGAGGGCTTGCGCGGCGGGAATTCGCAATGCGCGGCGCGCGGGCAGGGCGCATGCCACGAGCGAAATCAGCGCCATCAGGCCCAGCCATCCGAAGGCCGCGCCAGCGCTCGGCACCAGCCGCCACGGCACGCTGAACATGATGCGGCCGAAGGCCGCTTCGAGCAGCGCGCTGATCGGCAGCGACAGCGGCAGCGAGGCCAGCCAGGACAGCATCACCAGCGTCAGCCCCTCGACCTGGATCACGGCGAGGATGGCGCCGTCGCGCGCGCCGATGGCGCGCAGCACGCCGATCTCGCGCTGACGTTCCAGCACGGCCAGGCCCATCGTCGATGCCAGGCCCATCGCGCCGACGGCGATCATCACCAGGCCCATCGCGCCGAGGAAGTCCACCACCATCAGCAGATGGTCCTCGACGACGCGGCGGTTCTCGGCCTGGGACTGGCTGGCGGCGACGGTGATGCCGGCCTCAGCCAGCACCTCGCGCAGCTGCTGCACGGCGTCCAGCAAGGCGATGGGCGAGCTGGGTGTCGCCAGCCTCAGCACCAGGCTGGTCGCAAGATCGTTGCCGGCCAGTGCATCCAGCGTGGCGCGCGATGTGTAGGCCAGGGCCTGCGGGCCGCTGTCGACAAGGCCCACGACGGTCCAGTCCTGGCCGGCCAGGCGGTGCGTGCTGCCCACCGTCAGCGCGGGCTGCTGCTTCTGCAGCAGGCGGCTGACGACCAGTTCGCGCGCATCGCCCTCGGCCAGCCAGCGGCCGTCGAGCAGGCGCGGCGTCAGCAGCCGGCTGCCGGCGGGCAGGCCCAGCAGCGTGACGGGCTCGGCGAGCCCGGTAGCCCGCATGCTGCGCCAGGCCTCGGCCGCGGCGACACCGGGCACGTTGGCCGCCAGCGCCTCCAGCCTGGGCGCAGGCGTGGGCGCGCCGACGCGCAGCTGCACCTGGTAGCGCTGGGCGTTGAAGAGATCGTCCACCGAACCCTGCACCGCGCTGCGCAGATTGGCCGCACCCAGGTAGACGGCGCCGCCGCTGGCCAGGGCGAGCACGGTCAACAGCATGCGCTGGCGGCGCCGGAAGGCGTTGCCCACCGACAGCAGCAGCGGCCTGGCCCAGCCGCCGAGGTGAGGCACCAGCCGGGCGGCGAGTGCGCCGCGTTGCAGGCTCAGCGCCTGGCCATCGCGCGTGATGCCGATGTCGCGCAGCGCCTCGCCCACGGGCCGGCGCAGGGCCGCGCGCACCGGCAGCGCGGCGGCGGCCAGTGGCAGTGCCACGCCGACGGCCAGCTGCAGCGCAACGGCCCAGGCCGGCGTGGCGATGCCGGCCAGCGGGAAGTTCAGCAGCTCCGCCTTCAACCCGCCATAGACGCGGCCCAGCCACAGCGCAGCGGGCACGGCGATCGCGGACGCCAACAGGCCCAGCGCGCCGGCCTGGGCCAGCACCATCGCGCCGATCTGGCCCGGTGAGCCGCCCAGCACCTTCATGACGGCGATCTCGCGTGTCTGCCCGGCCAGCATCGCGGCCACCAGGTTGACGACCAGGAAGCCGCAGGCCAGCAGCGCCAGCAGGCCGAACGCGCCTTGCGTCATCAGCAGCGAGTCCATCTGTGCGGCGTGGATGTGCTGGCCCGGTTCGGGCACGTCGACGCCGTTCACGCGGTAGCCGGCGCTGCTCAGCGTGGCCTTCAATGCCTCGGCGATGCGGCGCACGTCGGCGCGGGTCGCGTGCTCGTCGCGCACGCGGACCTGCAGCTCGTTGAAGCCCGCCGGCGCGCCCAGGCCGGTCAGCGTCGCCTCGCTGCCGTAGAGGTAGACGAGGTTCTCCATCCAGCCCGGTGCCTGGCTGACGTCGCGCACCAGGCCTTGGATGGCCAGGGATTGGGTCTCGCCGCCGGCCAGGCGCAGCGACACCGGCTCGCCGACGCCGGCACCGGAGAAATCCAGCGACGAGCGCTCCATCCACAGCCCGCCATCGGTGGGCGACGCGGCGGGCTGCAGCCGGCCGATGTCGATGCGCTGGAAGTCGTCGAACGCGACGACGACGGCGTTGCGCGCACGGCCGTTGGCCTGCACGGCGGCCATCACGCTGCGCCGCAGGCGCGCGGCGGCGATGTCGGGCAGGGCTTGCGCCAGTGCCAGCGCTCTCGCGTCGGCGCGGTCCAGCAGCAGCGTGGCCGAGACCGGCTGGCTGGCGCGGTAGCCCAGGTCGGTGGCGCGCTCGACGAGCGCCCAGGCGTTCAGGATGGTGCCGGCGGCCGTCAGCCCCAGGGCCACCGCCAGCACGACGAGCCCGCTGCGCGCGCGGTGCTGCCAGAGGTCGCGCCAGGTCTTGCGCGAGCGGGCGTCAAGCATGGCGGCGGTCCTCGACGAGGCGGCCGTCGTGCAGGCGCAGGCTGCGCTGCACCTGGCCCAGCGCCGCGGCCTCGTGCGTGACCATGACGATGGTGACGCCTTGCTCGCGCGCCAATTCGGCCAGCAGCGCCAGCAGCGCCTCGGCATTGGCCGAGTCGAGGTTGCCGGTGGGCTCGTCGGCCAGGATCAGCGCCGGCGCGTTTGCCAGCGCGCGGGCGAGCGCGACCCGCTGCTGCTGTCCGCCCGACAGCGCCGCCGGGAACTTGTCGGCCTGGTCGGCCACGCCCAGGCGCTGCAGCAGCGCGCGGGCGCGCTCGCCCCGTTCGGCGGCGGGCCACTGGTCGCAGAAGTCCATCGGCAGCATGACGTTCTCCAGCGATGTCAGCGTGGGCAGCAGCTGGAAGAACTGGAACACGACGCCCACCGCACGGCCGCGCCAGCGCGACAAGGCGCGCTCGGGCAGCGTGCGCAGGTCTTGCCCGGCGACGTTCAGCTCGCCGCTGCCCGCGCGGTCGATGCCGGCCAGCAGGTTCAGCAGCGTCGACTTGCCGCTGCCCGAGGGGCCCACGACGGCGACGAACTCGCCGGCGTGGATGTCGAGGTCGAGTGCGCTCAGTGCATGGAAGTCGCCACCCGCGGCGGGGTAGCTCTTGCCGACGCCACGCAGGCGGATGAGTGTTGGGTTCTGTTGCATGCCGGCCAATGTAGGCAGCGCCAGGGCGCGCGGCACACCGCTCGACGGCGCCGTCGTGCCACTCGGCGAATAGGCCCTCGTCAGGGGCGGCGTGTGTCGCGATGCTGGCGGCATCCCTTCTTTTGGAGACGCCATGAAAGCCCTTGTCCTGTCCCTCGTGCTGGCTGTGGCCGGCATTGCCCATGCCCAGCACGGCGCTGCATCAGCTTCAGCCACCGCGCCGGCCGAGGCCGCCCAGTTCGACTTCCTGGTCGGCCAGTGGGAGCTGGAGGTGTCGCCCAAGGTCGGTGGCCTGGCGGCGATGATCCACGGCGCACCCAGACTGGTCGGCAGCTGGAAGGCCTGGAAGTCCTTCGACGGCCACGGCCTGGACGACGAGCTGCGCATCTTCGATGCCTCGGGCAACCCGACGGCGCTCAACCACAGCCAGCGCATCTTCGACGCCAAGACCAAGCGGTGGCTGGTCAGCGGCCTGGATGTCTATCGCGCGCGCTTCGGCAGCAGCAGCGGCCAGTGGCAGAGCGGCGAGATGCTGCTGGAGGGCAGCGGCCAGAACGCCGAGGGCAAGCCGATGCTGACGCGCACGCGCTTCCTGGAGATCTCGGCCGACCGCTTCAAGATGCGCCAGGACCGCTCGCTCGACAATGGCGCGAGCTGGGACGAGGGCGCGCTGACCGTCGTGGCCAAGCGCGTGTCGCGCAAGGCAGTCCGGTAGAGCAAAGGATGGTGATGGGGCGAGCGTGGATCTGGGCGCAATGGCTGATCGGCTGGCTGCCGGTGGCGGCGCTGTTTGCGGTGCTGATGATGACGGTGCATGGCGCTGGGTTCGCGTCGGCGCTGCATTACTCGCTGCGGCTGATGGCGACGGCGGCGCTGCTGGGTCTGCTCGTGCACCGCTTCACGGCGCGCCTGCCCTGGCCGCATCCGCTGAAATTTGGCTTCATCGCCAAGCATGCGCTGGGCGCGGCGCTGTATGCCGTCGCCTGGGTGGCGGCCAACAGCGCCGTCGAGAGCGTGGTGGAGAGGCGTGTCGTCGTCGTGGTCGGGCCTGGCATTGCCGCCTACCTCGTCACCGGCGTGTGGTTCTACGTGATGATCGCCGGCGTGGCCTATGCGCAGCGCGCCGCCGCGCGCAACGCGCAGCTGGAGGCCTTGCAGGCGCGCAGCCAGCTCGCCGCGCTGCGGGCGCAACTGCATCCGCACTTCCTGTTCAATGCCTTGCACACGGTGGTGCAGCTGATCCCGCTGGACCCCGAGCGCGCCACCCGCGCGGCCGAGCAGCTGGCGGCGCTGTTGCGCGCCAGCTTCGACAACCCGCGCGAGCTGGTCACGCTGCGCGAGGAGTGGGCCGTCGTGCAGCTCTACCTCGACATCGAGGCCATCCGGTTTGGCGAGCGGCTCATCGTCGCCACCGATTTCGCGCCCGCCGCGCTGGGCGAAGCGCTGCCCAGCTTTGCGCTGCAGACGCTGGTGGAGAACGCCGTGCGCCACGGCGCTGCGCCGCGGGTGGCGCCGACGACGCTGCGCGTGCGGGCGAGCGTGGAGGGCGCCGGGCTGCGCATCGTCGTCGAAGACGATGGCATGGGCGCCGAGCCCGCCGCGCTGCAAGCGGCGGGCACGGGCCTGCGCCGGCTGCGCGAGCGGCTGAGCGGGATCTACGGCGGCGGCGCGACGCTGGCGCTCGACACCGCGCCGGGCCGCGGCCTGCGCGCCGAGCTGCGCCTGCCCTTGCAGCGCGACGCCGACGAATGACCGCCGCCGTCACCGCGCTGATCGCCGACGACGAGCCGGTCGCCCGCGCCGGCCTGCGCCATCTGCTGCGCGGCCTGCCCTGGCTGCTGTGCGTCGGCGAGGCGGCCGACGGCCCGGCGGCGCTGGCCGAGATCCAGCGCCTGCGTCCTGAATTGGTGTTCCTGGACATCCAGATGCCCGGCCTGCTCGGCACCGAGGTGCTGCAGCGCCTGCTGGCCGCGGGCGGCGCGCCGCCGCCGCTGGTGGTCTTCACGACGGCGCATGCCGAACATGCCATCACCGCCTTCGAGCTGGGCGCGCTGGACTACCTGCTCAAGCCCTTCGGCGCGGAGCGCCTGAACGCGACGCTGGAGCGCGTGCGCGCGGCCCTGGGCGAGCCCTGCCCGCCGGCGCTGGAGCGGCTGGCCGAGCTGCTGGGGCGCGGCCCGGTCACGCGGCTGTTCGTGCGCAGCGGCGCGGCCATCGTGCCGGTGGCTGTGGCCGACGTCAGCCACTTCGAGGCCGTGGGTGACTACGTCGCCGTGCACGCCGGCGGTGCCGAGCACCTGTTGCACCTGGCGCTGGCGCGACTGGAGGAGCGGCTGGACGCGCAGCGCTTCGTGCGCATCCACCGCGGCTGCATCGTCAACCTGGACGCGGTGCAGCGCTTTCGTCGCCTGCCCAATGGCCAGCTCAGCGCCGAGCTGAAGGACGGCCGTGCGCTGCCTGTCAGCCGCAGCCGGTCCCAGGTCTTGCGCGCGCTGGCCGACTGAGCACCAAGGCGGGAGAAACCCGGCTCTCGCGGACCGCCGTGGTGCGTGGTCGCCATGCTGCGGTACACCAACGGTGCGAGCCGCACCAGAACAGGGTTTGGGCGCGGGCCGACCTGGGGCGTGAAGAAGTTCACGAGCTGGCACGGGCCTTGCGGACGGTGCCATCGGCTACCGAACTTCATCCCCAAAACCCCTCTGGAGGACTCTCGATGCTTCGCCGTTCCGCCCTGGCCCTGGCCGCTTCCGCCGCCGCCGCTCTCCTCACTCCCGCCGCCCATGCCGCCGACACCATCAGGGTCGGCGTGCTGCATTCGCTGTCGGGCACCATGGCCATTTCCGAGACGGTGTTGAAGGACACCGTGCTGATGGCCATCGACGAGATCAACGCCAAGGGCGGTCTGCTGGGCAAAAAGCTGGAGCCCGTCGTGGTGGACCCGGCCTCCAACTGGCCGCTGTTCGCCGAGAAGGCCAAGCAGCTCATCTCGCAGGACAAGGTCGCCGTCGTGTTCGGCTGCTGGACCTCGGTGAGCCGCAAGTCGGTGCTGCCGGTGTTCGAGCAGACCAACTCGCTGCTGTTCTACCCGGTGCAATACGAGGGTGAAGAGCTGAGCAAGAACGTGTTCTACACGGGTGCCGCGCCCAACCAGCAGGCCATTCCCGCGGTGGAATACCTGATGAGCAAGGACGGCGGCGGCGCCAAGCGCTTCGTGCTGCTGGGCACCGACTACGTCTACCCGCGCACGACCAACAAGATCCTGCGCGCCTTCCTGAAGAGCAAGGGCATCCCCGAGACCGACATCATGGAGGACTACACCCCCTTCGGTCATGCGGACTACCAGAGCATCATTGCCAAGATCAAGAAGTTCGCCGCCGAGGGCAAGAAGACGGCCGTGATCTCGACGATCAACGGCGACTCCAACGTGCCCTTCTACAAGGAACTGGGCAACCAGGGCCTGAAGGCGACGGACGTGCCGGTGGTGGCCTTCTCCGTCGGTGAGGAAGAGCTGCGCGGCGTGGACACCAAGCCGCTGCAAGGCCACCTGGCCGCGTGGAACTACTTCATGTCCATCAAGGCGCCCGCGAACGACGCCTTCATCAAGAAGTGGAGCGACTACGCCAAGGCCAAGGGCATTGCCGGCCACAAGGACAAGCCGCTGACCAACGACCCGATGGAAGCCACCTACATCGGTATCAACATGTGGGCGCAGGCGGTGACCAAGGCCAAGAGCACGGACACCGACAAGGTCATCGCCGCGATGGCCGGCCAGACCTTCACGGCACCGTCGGGCATCACGTCCAAGATGGACGAGAAGAACCACCATCTGCACAAGTCGGTCTTCATCGGCGAGGTCAAGGGTGACGGCCAGTTCAACGTGGTGTGGAAGACGCCCGGCCCGGTCAAGGCCCAGCCGTGGAGCCCGTACATCCCCGAGAACAAGGGCAAGAAGGACGAGCCCGCTAAATAAGACCCCCCGAGGCGCCTGCGGCGCTTCCCCCAAGGGGGCGCCGCCAGTGGCCTGGCAAAGCCAGTTCCACGGCGGCTGCTTGAGGGACGTGCGCGCTTGGCGCGGCACTTCTGTGTTCGCTTGGATCTTCATGATCAAACGACTTGTTTTGGGTTGGCTGCTGGCGGTGCTGAGCTGCTCGGCCTGGGCGCTGTCGCCCGAGCTGGCAACACGCATCGCGGCGGGTGAGGGCGATGAGCGCGTCGCCGCGCTGCAGCAGGCGCTGGCTGCCGGCGATGTGTCGCTCGGGCCGTTCCTGCGTGCCTTGCAGGACGGCCGCGTGCGGCTCAAGGGTGGCCAGGCCATCGTCCTCGCCGAGGGCGCCAGCGCGCCGGCCGATACCGAGGAGCCGATGCTGAACAACCGCATGCGCCGCGAGATCGACTCGGCGCTGGCGGGGCTGGACCTGTTGTCCGCCGACCGCGCGACGCGCGCCAAGGCGCTGGCGACGCTGCGGGACGATGCGGATGCGTCCAAGCTGCCGCTGCTGGAGAAGGCGCTGGCGGCGGAGACCGATGCCGAGCTGAAGACCAACCTGGGTGCGCTGGTGGCCGGCGCCAAGTTGTCGTCCACCGACGCAGCGCAGCGCCGTGCCGCGGCGCTCGAATTGGCCGGCAGCGCCGATCCGGCGACGCGGGCCTTGCTGCTGGAGCGGCTGAGCAGCGAGACCGACGGCGCCACCAAGGCGGCGATGAAGAACGCCATCGACGCCATTGGCGACCGCCTGGCCTGGGGTGAGCGCGCGCAACTGCTGTTCTCGGGCCTGAGCCTGGGCTCGGTGCTGCTGCTGGTCGCGCTGGGCCTGGCCATCACCTACGGCCTGATGGGCGTCATCAACATGGCGCATGGCGAGCTGCTGATGGTGGGCGCGTACGCGACCTACTGCATCCAGCAAGGCTTTCGCGCCTGGCTGCCGGCTGCCTTCGACTACTACCTGTGGCTGGCGCTGCCGGCCAGCTTCCTGGCCGCGGCGCTGGTCGGCGCCGCGATGGAGCGCACCGTCATCCGCTGGCTCTACGGCCGGCCGCTGGAGACGCTGCTGGCCACCTGGGGCATTTCCCTGGTGCTGATGCAGGCCGTGCGCACGCTGTTCGGCGCGCAGAACGTGGCGGTGGAGAACC
The DNA here is from genome assembly GCF_056406315.1 of Roseateles sp. P1_C6. NCBI lineage: Bacteria > Pseudomonadati > Pseudomonadota > Betaproteobacteria > Burkholderiales > Sphaerotilaceae > Roseateles > Roseateles sp. P1_C6. Next base: position 297,651 of record NZ_JBFUAK010000008.1, on the reverse strand, counting down.
CGACGTGGCTGTCCGGCGGCTGGGCGCTGCTGCCCAACCTGACGCTGCCCTACAACCGCCTGGCCATCCTGGGCTTTGCCGCGCTGGTGCTGGTGGGCATGGCGCTGCTGCTGGCCAAGACGCGGCTGGGCCTGATGGTGCGCGGCGTCACGCAGAACCGCCGCATGGCCGCCTGCGTGGGCGTCAACACGGCCAAGGTCGACACGCTGGCCTTCGCGCTGGGTTCGGGCATCGCCGGCCTGGCCGGCTGCGCGCTGAGCCAGATCGGCAACGTCGGCCCCGACCTGGGCCAGAGCTACATCGTCGACGCCTTCATGGTGGTCGTGCTGGGCGGCGTCGGGCAGCTGGCCGGCACCGTCTACGCCGGGCTGGGGCTGGGCGTGCTGTCCAAGCTGCTGGAGGGCTGGCAGGGCGCGGTGCTCGCCAAGATCGCGCTGTTGATGCTGCTCGTGCTGGTCATCCAGAAGAAGCCGCAAGGCCTGTTCGCACTGAAGGGCAGGTCGGTCGAATGAAGAAGACATTGCTCATCGCAGTGGCGGTGCTGACGCTGCTCGTGCCCTTCTTGCACCTGGCCTTCCCGCCCGGCCATGCGGTGCACCTCAGCGAGTTCTACGTGGGCCTGCTCGGCAAGTTCCTGTGCTTTGCCATCTGTGCGCTGGCGCTCGATCTGATCTGGGGCTTCGGCGGCATCCTGTCGCTGGGCCACGGGCTTTTCTTTGCCCTCGGCGGCTATGGCATGGGCATGTACCTGATGCGCCAGATCGGCCGCGAAGGTCAGTACCAGTCGGACCTGCCGGACTTCATGGTCTTCCTGAACTGGAAGGAGCTGCCCTGGCACTGGATGCTCAGCGACTCGCTCGTGGGCCAGCTCTTCCTGGCGCTGGCGGTGCCGGGCCTGCTGGCTGCGGTGTTCGGCTACTTCGCGTTCCGTTCGCGCATCCAGGGCGTGTACTTCTCCATCATCACGCAGGCGCTGACGGTGGCGGCCATGCTGCTGTTCTTCCGCAACGAGACGGGCTTTGGCGGCAACAACGGCTTCACCGACTTCAAGCGCCTGGCCGGCCTGCCGCTGAACACGCCCGGCATGAAAGTGGGCCTGTGCGTGGCGAGCGGCGTCGCGCTGATCGCCTGTTACCTGGTCGCCCGCGCGCTGACGCAAAGCCGCTGGGGCCGCATCCTGCAGGCCATCCGCGACGCCGAAGGCCGCGTGCGCTTCCTCGGCTACGACCCGGTCGCGTTCAAGCTCAGCGCCTACGTCATCTCCGCGTTGATGTGCGCGCTGGCCGGCATCCTCTACGTGCCCCAGGTCGGCATCATCAACCCCGGCGAGATGAGCCCGGCGGCCAGCATCGAGATGGCCATTTGGGCCGCGGTGGGTGGCCGAGGCACCTTGATCGGGCCGGTGCTGGGCGCCTTCTTCGTCAACGGCACCAAGTCGGTCTTCACGGCCGTGTGGCCCGAGGGCTGGCTCTATGTGCTGGGCGCGCTGTTCATCGCGGTGACGCTGTTCCTGCCGCAAGGCCTGATGGGCCTGGCCCGGAGGTTCAAGAAATGACGCCGGAACTCCTTGAAGCCGGCGCCGAGGCGCGCTCGCGATCGTTGACGCGTGTCGTCACCGACGACGGCCCGGTGTTCAACCAGGGCGTGGCGCTGTATGTCGAAGACCTCAAAGTCGCGTTCGACGGCTTCCAGGCGCTGGGTGGCCTGTCGTTCACCGTCGGTGTGGGCGAGCTGCGCTGCGTCATCGGCCCCAACGGCGCCGGCAAGACGACGACGATGGACTGCCTCACCGGCAAGACCCGGCCCGACAGCGGGCGCATCTTCTTCGGCAGCAACCTCGACCTGCGCCAGATGAGCGAGCAGCAGATCGCGCGCGCGGGCATCGGCCGCAAGTTCCAGAAGCCGACGGTGTTCGAGGCGCTGTCGGTCACCGAGAACCTGGAGCTGGCGTTGGCGGGGGACCGCCGTGCGCGCTTTGCGATGCGCGCCAAGCTCAGCGGCGAGCAGCGCGACCAACTGGATGAGTTGCTCAAGACTGTGCATCTCACCGAGGAGCGCGAGCGCGTCGCCGGCCTGCTGAGCCACGGCCAGAAGCAGTGGCTGGAGATCGGCATGCTACTGGCGCAAGACCCCAAGCTGCTGCTGCTGGACGAGCCCGTCGCCGGCATGACCGACGAGGAGACCGAGCGCACGGCCGAGCTGTTCCTGAGCCTGGAAGGCAAGCACTCGCTCGTGGTCGTCGAGCACGACATGAATTTCGTTGGCACGCTGGCCGGCGCGCATCGCACAGTCACCGTGCTGCACGAAGGCAAGACCTTGGCCGAAGGCACGATGGCCGCCGTGCAGTCCGACGAGAAAGTGATCGAGGTGTACCTTGGCCGATGACATCTTGAAGGTCCAGGACCTGCACAAGCACTACGGCGGCTCTCACATCCTGCGTGGTCTGAGCTTCGACCTGAAGCCCGGCGAGATCACCGTCGTGCTGGGCCGCAACGGCGTTGGCAAGACGACGCTGCTGAAGAGCCTGATGGGCGTCGTGCCCGTCACGTCCGGCAGCATCACATTGGCTGGCGAGCCCATCAACAAGCTGAAGACGCATCAGCGCGTGCGTGCCGGCCTGGGCTACGTGCCTCAGGGCCGCGAGATCTTCGGCCGGCTGTCGGTCATCGAGAACCTGCAGATGGGCCTCAGCAGCCAGCCCGCCGGCACACCACTGCCGGTGGAGTTGTTCGAGCTGTTCCCCGTGCTCGCCAAGATGCGCTCACGCCGCGGCGGCGACCTGTCGGGCGGCCAGCAGCAGCAGCTCGCCATCGCCCGCGCGCTGGCGCCGGGCCCGAAGGTGCTGCTGCTGGACGAGCCGACCGAGGGCATCCAGCCCAACGTCATCCAGGACATCGGCCGTGTCATCAAGCACCTGGCCCACGACAAGGGCTTGTCGGTGGTGCTGGTGGAGCAGTTCTATGACTTCGCCGAGGAGCTGGCCGACCAGTATTTGCTGATGCAGCGCGGCGAGATCGTCATGCGCGGGCGCGGCAAGGACATGGCGGCGGATGGGGTGCGGGAGAGGCTGGCCATCTGAGGCCGGTCGCCCGGGGGGGCGGCCCCTAGTTCGCCGGGTATCGGTCGCCTCACCAGGCGCCCAGAATCGGGCCTCTCCAGAGACCCGCCCACACCGATGCACCCGCCTCGGTGCGGCGGCGGGACTCAGTCAGAGCGCCCATGCGCCGTCAAGCCCAGTCCAGTTCCTCGCCCGGCCGGCGGCCCTTCGCGCCCAAGGAGCGCCGCTGCGCACGCGATGGGTCCTTGCGCGCCGGCGTCCTGTGGCTGCGTGGCCTGATCGGGCGACCCTTCAGCCTGCGTTGGGCGAAGGGCGTGCCGCACCTGGTCTGGGTTGAACGGCGGCGCCAGCGAGGGGCGGCTGACCCCGCCAGCAGTGCCCAGGTGAGCGCAGAACTCGAGATCGCGCTGATGGCCCACCCCGACGCGGCGTCGACCATGCCGCATCTGGTCCGCGTGCACGACCAGCTCGTCCTCAAGGGCTGGCCGGGCCTGGCCGTGCTGCCGCCGGAGCTGATCCGCAAGGCACTGGCCCAGGGGCGTGCCGTGGCTGCGCTCGACGCACCGGCTCTGGCCGCGCTGCTGGATCATTTGCGCCAGCTGAATGCCCACTTGCCTGAAGCGGCACTCGAGTCGCGCGATCAGGGCGACACCGTGCCGATGCGCGATGCCGCGGACCACGTCGAAGTCTCCGAGCTGGGGGAGGCTGATTTCGAGCAGCTGGCGCGTGAATGGAACCTCAGCCACGACACCCCGCCGGCTTCCGAAAGCCAGGGGCCGCCGCCGTTGCACTGAGGCGGGCGGTTCAGTGCCCCGGGGCGTCGAACCACAGCAGGGCGAACCAATGCTGCGGGTCGGTCCACACCCGCCCCGGCTTCAGGCCGGCGCGCGCAGCCTGGGCCTGGAAGCCCTCGACGGTGTACTTGTGCGAGTTCTCGGTGTGCAGGGTCTCGCCGGCCTCGAACGCATAGATCTCGCCGCCGACCTGCAGCTGCAGCGCGCGGCGGGCGCGCAGATGCATCTCGATGCGCGAATGCTGCGGGTTGAAGTGCGCGGCATGCTCGAAGCCGTCGTGCGGAAACTCAGCGCCCAGCTCGCGGCGGGCGCGGGCCAGCAGATTCAGGTTGAACGCCGCCGTCACACCGGCGGCGTCGTTGTAGGCGGCATGAAGCACCGCGGCCTCCTTGACCAGATCGATGCCGATGAGCAGGCCGCCGCCCGCCAGCTCGGCCGCGGCCATGCGCAGGAAGGCGCCGGCTTCGTCGGGGCTGAAGTTGCCGATGCTGGAACCGGGAAAGAAGCCGACGCGACGCGCGCCGTCGGGGCAGGGGGGCAGCTCGTGGGGCTGCGTGAAGTCTGCCACCAGCGGCTGGATCGCGAGGCCGGCGTAGTCGGCCGCAAGACCGTCGCAGGCAGCGAGCAGGTGAGGGCCGGAGATGTCGACCGGCACGAATTGCACGCCGTCGCGCGGCATCGCGTCCAACAACAGCCTGACCTTGCGCAGCGCACCGGCGCCGTACTCGACGAGCTGAACCTGCGGGCCGAACTGCGCGGCCATGTCGGCGGCGTGCGTCTGCAGCAGCGACAGCTCGGTGCGCGTCGGGTAGTACTCGGGCAGGTCACAGATGCGTTCGAACAGCCGCGAGCCGGCTTCGTCGTAAAAGTACTTGGGCGAGATCGCCTTGGGCGTGCTGCGCAGCGCCGCATGCAGGTCGGCCGCGAACTGTTCGTTCTCCGCCGCCGCCCGAGGCTGGCGCCAATCGATTCCGGGTTTCATCTTGCGAGCCTCACTCCACTGAACTGCCAGCGCGCCGCTGGCGGAAAGAAATTGCGATAACTGGGCCGTGCATGGCCGAGGGGCGTCGCGAGACTGCCGCCGCGCAGCACCTGCTGGCCGACCATGAACTTGCCGTTGTATTCACCCACCGCGCCCGCTGCTGGCTTGAAGCCGGGGTAGGGGGCGTAGCTGGAACGCGTCCACTGCCAGGCTTGGTCGGCGGCCGGTGCGAAGCCTTGCAGTGCGCTCGCGGCCTCCCACTCGAACTCCGTCGGCAGCCGCGCGCCGGCCCATTCGGCAAACGCGCAGGCCTCGTAGAAACTCAGCTGCGTGACGGGTGCATGCGGGTCCAGCGGCTGTGCGCCGTGCAGCCCGAACACGCGGCCGTCGTCGAGCCAGTAGGCCGGACGCTGCCAGCCTTGGGCTTGCACGGCCGCCCAGCCGTCGGACAGCCACAGCAGCGGTTCGCGGTAGCCACCGGCGTCGATGAAATCGGCGTACTCGCCGCAGGTCACCAGGCGGTTGCTGATCTCGAAGGGGGCCAGCAGCGCCTGGTGCCGCGGGCCTTCGTTGTCGAAGGCGAAGCTCGCGCCGCCGTGGCCGATGTCGACGATGCCGCCAGGGTGCTTCAGCCAGGCCTGGGCCGGTGCCTGGGCGGCGAGCGGCGCGCCCGCGTCATAGGCGGGCAGCAGCGGGTTGCAGGAGAAGGCATGCAGGATGTCGGTCAGCAGCAGCTCCTGGTGCTGCTGCTCGTGGTGGCAGCCCAGCTCGATGAGCGTGTGGGCCTCCTCGGGCGCGAAGGGCAGCAGGTCGGCCAGCGCGGCATCGACGTGGGCGCGGTAGGCCTTGACCTCGCTCAGCGACGGCCGGCTCAGCAGCCCGCGTTGCGGTCGCGCGTGGCGCGGCCCCAGGCTTTCGTAATAGGAGTTGAAGAGCCGTGGCCAACGCTCGTCGAAGACACAGTAGCCCGGCAGATGGGGCAACAGCACCATGGTCTCGAAGAACCAGGTCGTGTGCGCGAGATGCCATTTGGCCGGGCTCGCGTCGGGCATGGATTGCAATTGCGCGTCTTCATCCGACAACGGCAGGGCCAGAGCCAGCGTGTGGGCGCGCGTGGTGCGGACGAGGTCCGGCAGCGGGGCGGTCAACATGGAACGGAACCGTAGCGCAAACTGCTGCCAACGGTATGTCAGTGCAGGGACTCTCGCTGTAGGACGGCGCCGGGCTCAGGGTCTTTGCTTCCCCTGGGTTGACAAGCCCGCAGCTTCGCGCTGCTCAGGGCCGGCGCGCGGCCCAGGCGGCGACCGGCCAGGCGACCAGCAGGCCCAGCGCGATGCCGACGCTGTCGGCCAGCAGGTCCCACCAGTCGCCCTCGCGTGGCGGCAGGAAGCTCTGCGCGATCTCGATCGCGCCGCCGTAGGCGAGCAGTGCCGCGACCAGCAGCAGCCACTGGCGCGGGCGTTGCCACCAGGCCCAGACGCTGGCGAAGGCCAGCGACGCAAAGGCGAGGGCGTGGTTGGCCTTGTCCCAGCCGGTGTTGATGGTCTTGGGCGGCGCTGGCGACAAAGCCAGCCACGTGATGGCGACAAGCAGCAGTACGAGCAGCACGCGCCACAGCGGGCGGCGCTCGGGGGCGGCGCAGAGGTTCAGAAGGAGGCTGGGCATGGCGGGCGGCATTGTGGCCCGCCCGCGTGTCACTTCATCTGGCGCATCCACCCCTTGGCCTGGCGCAGGTGCGCGGCCAACTGCGCCTGTGCCGGGCCGACGGCGGGGTCGGTGATGGGCAGCTTCTCCAGCAGCGCGGCGTCGATCTGCGCGCGCGAGACGGCGTTCAGCATCCAGTTCATCGACGGCGGGCGCTCGCCCTGGACGGCCGGCAGGCGCAGCTCGGCCACCTGGCCGCAGCCACCGATGCGCTTGATGAGTTCCATCGCCGAGTCCCGGCCGCGTGCGCTGTTGCTGTTCAGGATGCCGCGCGGCGGCGCGACGATCTCGTGCAGGCCCATGTGCGTGGCGCGGTAGCGGCGGCCGTCCAGCGGCATCGCGTCGGCGGCCTGCGGCGCGTCACGGCACAGCCAGTCGTCAACCTGGGCCGGCGTGTTGACCAGCAGCAGCAGGCGCAGCCGCGAGCGGTCCAGGATGCCCTGGCGCGCGCAGTCGTCCTCGGGCTTGCAATTGCGCAGCCGGCCCGAGGCTTCGAGGTCGCGCAGAAGGTCCGACAGCATCAGCGTGCCGCTGGCCTCCACGTAGCCGCCGTCACCCAGGCGGTCCCACACTTCGCCCACGTCGTCGGCTTCGGTGTCCCGGTGTGCTTCCTTGAAGTGAACCGCCGCGGCCGGGCTGATGAAAGGAAAGCGGGCGCTGTTGTGCACCGCCTGGGCGAGCGTGATGCGGTCGACGTCCAGGCCCAGCGATGGGTCCAGCAAGTCCACGCCGTCGCCGCCGGACAGCAGGAAGTCGGCCTGGTAGACGCGCTGGCCGCGCTCCAGGGCGGCCGTGTTCAACGCCAGCAGCGGCAGCCATTCGGCGTCGGTGGCGCGGGCATGCAAGGCCGTCAACGCCTCGCCCCAGGGTGCCGGGTGGGCGGCGGTGCGCGACGGGCATTGGCGGGCCAGGCTCTTGGGCCAGTCACGCGCCCAGACCTGCTCCAGGCCCAGCGAGCGGTCGGCCCCGGGGAAGACCACCGGCAGGAAGCGCTGCATCAGGTCGGGGTAGAGCATGTCGCCGACCGGCGTGGCGAGATGGTCTTGGCCGGTGAAGTCGCGCACCAGCTTCCAGGGCGTGCATGCCGTGATGTCGATGGCCTGGCGGCGCGCATCGACGGCGGCGACGAAGGCGGCCGCGCCCAGTGCTCCGCCGGAGGTGCCGCTGATCGTGAAGATGGAGTCGGAGAAGTTGACGCCTTGCTGCTCGCCCAGGTCTTGCAGGCGGGCCAGCGCCGCGCTGCTCCAGTAGGCCGCGCGGGACGCGCCGCCGGCCGAGGCGACCAGCACCAGCGGGCGCTTGCCGTCGGCGCCCACGGTGCGCAACCAGGTCTGCACCCAGGCATCCGCCGGCTGGCGGTTGCCGACCGCGGCGCGCGCGCTGCGCTCCGGGTGGGCGACGCGGTGGTTGTCGTTCAGCGGCGCGAAGGCGACGAACAGCAGCAGTGGCAGCGGCGTCAGCGGATAGCCGATCATGGCCTTGGGCACATAAGTCAGCAGGATGCCGCCGAAGACGATCCAGCTGCCCATCGCCAGCAGCACCAGCGCCGGCGAGCCCAGCGCCCGCGCGGTCGCCTCGGGCCAGGCCACCAGAGCGGCGTATACGGCCCATTGCAGCAGCATCACGAGCACGACGAGCACGCGAGACGGAGTGCTCATGCGGTCTTCGCGCGCCATTGCGGCGATGACATCGCGCCGGTAGTCCAGTGCCAGCCAGCGCGCCAGCGTGGAGCCGGTGCCGAGCTTGAGCAGCCACGCGCGCCGCCGCCAGACGAACAGGTAGAGGAGGGCCGTCACCGCCAGCAGGCTGACGCCGATGAGCCGCTCGCGCGTCTGCAGCAGGAAGAACGCGGCGATGGGCAGGCCGCCGCCGAGGATGAGGCCGCGCGGCAGCCAGCGGCGCAGGCGCTCCGCAAAACGCGCGTTCACGCATTCGCCCAGCGAGTCAGGCTTGAAGCGGCGGTCCAGCAGCAGCCGGCTGGTGTACCAGGCCAGCAGCAGCCACAGGCCGAACGAGAACACCAGCGTGGCGGTCTGCGCGCTGCCGGACTCCAGCGACAGCAAGGTCTCCTGGGCCTGGTCCAGCCCCAGCAGCACGACGACGCCGGCGGCGACGATGCCCACCGGAAAGGCGCACAGCCACAGCACGCGCAGCAGGTACAAGGCCCAGGGCACGTCGCCCTCGGGCGGCGGTGYCGGCGCCGTGGGCGGCGGCTCGGGCGGGCGCGGCGGGCCGGACTCGTCGGGCTGCGGCGGGGGCGGTGGCGGCGGCGTGAACTGTGGCGGCGGCGCGGGTTCGTGGGACGGGTAGACGACCGGAATCAGCATGGCCTGCACTCTAGCCCCGGCCTGCGGCGTGTCCAAGGCGGATATCCGCGGGGAGGCAACTCCTGGGAAACCCTCCTCCGGCGGCGCGACGAGGGTGCCGCAAGCCCGCGTTGCGCCGATACATTTGGTGCGACGCCGACGTCAGGGGAGAGAACATGGACAGCGGTCAGATGATGCAATTGGTGGGCAGCTTCCTGCTGGGCTCGCTGTTGGCGGCAGGAGGCGTGTTCGCCTGGCTGTCGCAGCGCCTCAAGCGCGAGCAGCAGCGCACGCAGCATGTCGAGCAGGCCCGCCTGCTGGTGGCGCAGCAGGTCACGCAGGCGCGCAAGCAGATCGAGCAGCTGCAGCGCGAATGCCATGAGCTGAAGCTGGCGGTACGGCCCGCGCCGCGCGCGGCGCCAGCGCCGGAGGCGCCGGTCGATGCCGCCGAGGCGGCGCGCCGCTATGCCGAGGAACGCATGCAGCCGCCCGCCCCCGCGGAGAAGCCGCAGGCGTTCAAGGACACGGTCGTGCTGCGCCGCGGCGCGGACTGAGGCCCGGCAAGCGCGGCCTTGTCACTGCCGGGACAAGACTGCGCGGCGAGCGCTGCCTAGAATCGAACGGTCGTTCTATTTCTGGGCCGGCTGCAGGAGACGCGGCTATGGCCCGTCAACCGAGGTCGTGCCCATGACAGCCCATTACGAAGTTCGCGGCCCCATTGCCGTGATCACGCTCGACAACCCGCCGGTCAACGGTCTGGGTTTTGCCACCCGCTCGGCGGTCGCCGCCGGTGTGGAACGCGCCGAAGCCGATCCGGCCATCACGGCCCTGGTCATCACCGGTGCCGGCAAAGCCTTCTCGGGTGGTGCCGACATCAAGGAATTCGGCTCGCCCAAGGCGCTGGCCGAACCCAACCTGCTCAGCCTGATCTCGGTTGTCGAGAACTGCAGCAAGCCGGTCGTCGCGGCCATCCACAGCGTCTGCATGGGCGGTGGCCTGGAGCTGTCGCTGGGCTGCCACTACCGTGTCGCGCAGACCGGCACCAAGGTCGCGCTGCCGGAAGTGAAGCTGGGCCTGCTGCCCGGCGCTGGTGGCACGCAGCGCCTGCCGCGCGCGCTGGGCGTGGAGCCCGCACTGAACATGATCGTCAGCGGCGAGCCGGTGGAAGCGCAGATGCTGGCCATGGTTCCCGGCCAGAAGCTGTTCGACAAGATCGTCGATGCCGACGTGGTGGCCGCGGCCGTCAAGTTCGCTGAAGAAGTCTCCGAGAAGCGCCCGCTGCCCAAGGTGCGTGACCTGAAGGCGCGCCACCCGAACGCCGAGGCCTACTTCCAGTTCGCTCGCAACATGGTGGGCGGCATGAGCAAGAACTTCCCGGCGCCGCTGCGCTGCCTGGAAGCCGTGGCCGGTGCGGTCAAACTGAAGTTCGACGACGGCATGCGCGCCGAGCGCGAGGGCTTCGCGGCGCTGATGCTGACCCCCGAGTCCAAGGCGCTGCGCCACCTGTTCTTCGCCGAGCGCGTGGCCAGCAAGATCGCCGACGTGCCCGAAGACACGCCGCTGCGCGACATCAAGAAGGTCGGCGTCATCGGCGCCGGCACGATGGGTGGCGGCATCTCGATGAACTTCCTGAACGCGGGCATCCCGGTCACCATCCTCGAGACCAAGCAGGAAGCCCTGGACCGCGGCATCGCCACGATCAAGAAGAACTACGAGTCCCAGGTCAAGAAGGGCAAGCTGAAGGAAGACAAGTACGCGCAACGCATGGCGCTGCTGTCGACCACGCTGAACTACGCCGACCTGGGAGACGCCGACCTCATCATCGAGGCGGTGTTCGAGGAGATCGGCGTCAAGGAGGCCGTCTTCAAGCAGCTGGACGAAGTCGCCAAGCCCGGCGCCATCCTGGCGTCCAACACGTCGACGCTGGACGTCGACAAGATCGCGTCGTTCACCAAGCGCCCGCAGGACGTCGTGGGCATGCACTTCTTCAGCCCGGCCAACGTGATGAAGCTGCTGGAGGTCGTGCGCGGCAAGGCCACGGCCAAGGATGTGCTGGCCACGGTCATGGCCATTGGCAAGAAGATCAAGAAGACAGCCGTCGTGTCCGGCGTCTGCGACGGCTTCATCGGCAACCGCATGATCGAGCAGTACAGCCGCCAGGCCGGCTTCCTGCTCGATGAAGGCTGCACGCCGCAGCAGGTGGACAAGGCCGTCGAGAAGTTCGGCTTTGCGATGGGCCCGTTCCGCATGGGCGACTTGGCCGGCAACGACATCGGCTGGGCCATCCGCAAGCGTCGTGCCGTCGAGCGCGCGACGATGAAGTACTCGGCCAGCGCCGACCGCCTGTGCGAGCTGGGCCGCTTCGGCCAGAAAACCGGTGCCGGATGGTATGACTACCTGCCCGGCAAGCGCGACGCGATCCCGTCGCCGGTGGTCGAGGAGATGCTGGCCAAGCACCGCGAGGCCATCGGCGCCAAGAAGCGCGACATCAGCGATGAGGAGATCGTGCACCGCCTGGTGTTCGCCCTGGTCAACGAGGCGGCGCACCTGCTGGAAGAAGGCATCGCCCAGCGCGCGTCGGACGTGGACATGGTCTACCTGACCGGCTACGGCTTCCCCATCTTCCGCGGTGGCCCCATGTGCTACGCCGACACGCTGGGCCTCTTCAACGTCGTGCAGGCGATGAAGCGCTTTGCCAAGAACCCGATGGACGACGGCGCGTTCTGGACGCCGGCGCCGCTGCTGGCTCGCTTGGTTGCTGAAGGCAAGTCCTTCACCTGACCCCGCCAGCGCCTACCGAACAAGGATCAAGACATGAGCAACGCACTGATCGTCTCCACCGCCCGCACCCCGCTGACCAAGAGCTGGAAGGGCGCGTTCAACATGACCCATGGCGCGACGCTGGGCGGCCATGCCGTCAAGGCAGCCGTCGAGCGCGCCGGCATCGATGGCGGCGCCATCGAGGACGTGCTGATGGGCTGCGCGAACCCCGAGGGCGCCACCGGCGCCAACATCGCCCGCCAGATCGCGCTGAAGGCCGGCCTGCCGGTGACAGTGAGCGGCGTCACCATCAACCGCTTCTGCTCCAGCGGCCTGCAAACCATCGCGATGGCCGCACAACGCATCATCGCGGGCGAAGGCGACGTCTACGTTGCCGGCGGTGTGGAAAGCATCTCCTGCGTGCAGCAGGAAATGAACAAACACATGCTGGCCGATCCGTCGCTGCTCAAGCTCAAGCCCGAGATCTACTGGAGCATGCTGCAGACCGCCGAGAACGTGGCCAAGCGCTACAACATCTCGCGCGAGCGCATGGACCAGTACGGCGCCGGCAGCCAGCAGAAGGCCTGTGCGGCGCAGGCCGCCGGCCTGTTCAACGACGAGATCATCTCGGTGACAACCACCATGGGCGTGGCCGACAAGGTCATGGGCCTGATGAGCAAGGAAGTGACTGTCAGCGCGGATGAAGGCCTGCGCGAAGGCACCACCTACGACAGCATCAAGGACCTGCGCACGGCGTTGCCCGGCGGCGTCATCAGCGCCGGCAACGCCAGCCAGTTCAGCGACGGCGCCGGCGCCTGCGCGCTGGTCAGCGAGCAGTACGCGTCCACGCACAACCTGAAGCCCATCGGCCGCTTCCTCGGCTTTGCGGTGGCCGGTTGCGAGCCCGACGAGATGGGCATCGGCCCCGTGTTCGCGGTCCCGAAGGTGCTGAAGAAGCTGGGCCTGACGGTCGCCGACATCGACCTGTGGGAGCTGAACGAGGCCTTCGCCGTGCAGGTGCTGTATTGCGCCGACACGCTGGGCATCCCGATGGACCGCCTGAACGTGAACGGCGGCGCCATTGCGGTCGGTCACCCCTACGGCGTGTCGGGCCAGCGCCTGACGGGTCATGCCCTCATCGAAGGCAAGCGCCGCGGTGCCAAGCGCGTCTGCGTGACGATGTGCATCGGCGGCGGCATGGGCGCGGCGGGCGTGTTCGAAGTGCTCTGATGAGCGTGTCGCCCGAGGTCTTTTTGGCGATGGGCCGCGAGGTCCTCGCCAAGCAGCCGTTCAGCGTGCTGCTCGGCGCGGAGCTGGCGGCGCTGTCGCCCGGCAAGGTCGACCTGCAGTTGCCGCTCAAGCCCGAGCATCTGCAGCAGAACGGCTTTGCCCACGGCGGCATCGTCAGCTACCTGGCCGACAACGCGCTGACCTTTGCCGGCGGCACCGCGATGCAGGTGCCGGTCGTGACGTCCGAGTTCAAGATCAACTACGTGCGCCCGGCCGTGGGCGAGCGGCTGATCGCGCGCGCCAGCGCCGACGCCGTCAGCAAGACCCAGGCGGTGTGCCGCTGCGAGGTGTTCGCGGTCAAGGACGGCGTCGAGAAGCTGTGCGCGCTGGCGCAGGGCACCATCGTGCGCCTGTCGCAAGACAACTGATCATGCAGGTCGACCTCGACACGCTGCGCGGCTTCTTCCGTTCGGCGCCCTTCATGGTCGACCTGGGCGTAGAGCCCACCGCCGTCGAGGCCGGCCGCGTGACGACCGAACTGGTCATTGCGCCGCGTCACCGCCAGCACACCGGCGTCGTGCATGCCGGCGTCATCGCGGCGCTGGCGGACCACTCGATGGGGGCGGCGGCGCAGACCATGGCCCCAGAGGGCCACTGGGTGCTGACTGCCGAATTCAAGACCAGCCTGCTGCGCGGCGCCAGCGGCGAGCGGCTCGCATGCGAGGCCTGGGTGGTGAAGCCCGGCCGACAAGTCTCTTTCACCGAGGCCGAGGTGTATGCGGTGGCGACGGGCGGCGAGCGCAGGCTCGTGGCCAAGGCCAGCGGCACCATGGCCGTGACCAAGGCGGAACAGCCGTGATGCGCGACACCCTGGAATTCCTGTTGTTCGACTGGCTGCATGCCGGCGACCTGACGGCGCGCGAGCGCTTTGCCGACCATTCGCGCGAGACCTTCAGCGCCGTGCTGGACACCTGCGAGCGCATCGCCCGCGAGAAGTTCGCACCCAGCTACCGGCTGATGGACACCGAGGAGCCGCGCTTCGATGGCGAGCGCGTGCACCTGCCCGCGGCAACGCTGGAGGCGGTCAACGCCCTCGTCGACAGCGGCATGATGGCCGCGACCCATGACTACGAGCTGGGCGGCATGCAGCTGCCCTGCCTGGTCGAGACGGCCGCCAATGCCTTCGTCAGCGCGGCCAATGTGCATGCCGGGTCGTACGCCGTGCTGACGACCTGCAATGCCAACCTGCTGATGGAACATGGCAGCGAGCGCCAGCGCGAGGTGTTCGCGAAGACGCTGCTCGCCGGCCAATGGTTCGGCACCATGTGCCTGTCCGAGCCGCAGGCCGGTTCGTCGCTGTCCGACGTGGTCACACGCGCGGAGCTCGAGAACCCCGACGACCCGCTGGGCGCCCGCTACCGGTTGCGCGGCAACAAGATGTGGATCTCCGGCGGCGAGCATGAGCTGCGCGAGAACATCGTCCATTTGGTGCTGGCCAAGATCCCCGGCCCGGACGGCAAGCTCATTCCGGGCACCAAGGGCATCTCGCTGTTCATCGTGCCCAAGCAGATGGTGGGCACCGACGGCCAGTTGACCGGCGAACGCAACGACATCGCGCTGGCCGGACTCAACCACAAGCTGGGCCACCGCGGCACGACCAACTGCCTGTTGAACTTTGGCGAGGGCCGCTGGACGCCAGGTGATCGCCCGGGCGCCGTGGGCTACCTCGTCGGCAAGCCTGGTGAGGGCCTGCGCTGCATGTTCTTCATGATGAACGAGATGCGCATTGGCGTGGGCCTGGGTGCCGTCATGCTGGGCTATGCCGGCTACGAGGCCAGCCTCGAATACGCCAAGCAGCGCCCGCAGGGCCGGCCGATGACGACGGCCGGCAAGGACTCGGCCAGCCCGCAGCGGCCCATCATCGAACACGCCGACGTGCGCCGCATGCTGCTGGCGCAGAAGAGCTATGTCGAGGGCGGCCTGGCGCTGGAGCTGTACTGCGCCCGCCTCGTCGACGAGCTGAACACCGGCGACGCCAAGGCCGAGGCGCAAGCCTTGCTGGACGTGCTTATCCCCATCGCCAAGAGCTGGCCCAGCGAGTGGTGCCTGGAGTCAAACTCGCTGGCCATCCAGGTGCTGGGCGGGTATGGCTACACACGGGACTTCCCCGTCGAGCAGCTGTGGCGCGACCAGCGCCTGAACATGATCCACGAGGGCACGCACGGCATCCAGGCGCTGGACCTGCTGGGCCGCAAGGTCGTGCAGCAGGGCGGGGCGTCGCTTGCCGCGCTGGCCAAGCGCGTGCAGGCCACGATCGAGCGCGCCATCCAGACCGACTGGGCACCGCAGGCCAACCAGCTCGCCGCCGCGCTGGCCCAGGTCGGCGGCGCGACCAAGAAGGCCTGGAGCACCGGCGAGCCCGAGGAGGCGCTGGCCAATGCCACGCCCTACATGCAGGCCTTCGGCCACACCGTGCTGGCCTGGCTGTGGCTGGACGTCGTGCTGAGCGTGCAGGGCGACAGCGACTTCGCCCACGGCAAGCGCGCGGCGGCCCGCTACTTCTTCGCCTACGAGCTGCCCAAGATTGGCGCCTGGCTGGACGTCGTCGCCCGCCGCGAGCCGCTGTGCCGCGAGATGAAACCCGAATATTTCTGAACCGGAGACATGACATGAGCACCAAAGTCCAAGACCTCTTCGACCTGAGCGGCCAGGTGGCCCTGGTCACCGGCGGCTCGCGCGGCCTGGGCCTGCAGATCGCTGAGGCGCTGGGTGACGCGGGCGCCAAGATCATGCTGACCTCGCGCAAGGCCGCCGACCTAGAAGAAGCGGCGGCCCACCTGCAGGCGCGCGGCATCGACACGCGCTGGGTTGCGGCCGACGCGTCCAAGCCCGAGGACGCGCAGCGCGTCGTCGACGAGACGATGGAGCGCCTGGGCCAGATCGACATCCTCGTCAACAACGCCGGCGCCAGCTGGGGCGCGCCGGCCGAAGAGCATCCCATCGAGGCCTGGGACAAGGTCATGGACCTGAACATCCGCAGCCTGTTCGTGTTCGCGCAGGCGGTGGCCAAGGCCAGCATGATCCCGCGCAGGTCGGGCCGCATCATCAACGTCGCGTCCATCGCCGGCCTGTCCGGCAACTCGGCCGTCATGAAGACCATCGCCTACAACACCAGCAAGGGCGCCGCCGTGAACTTCACGCGCGCGCTGGCCGGCGAGTGGGGCGCCTACGGCATCACCGTCAACGCACTGGCGCCGGGCTTCTTCCCGAGCAAGATGACCAAGGGCCTGCTCGCGGCCGTCGGCGAGGAGAAGATGGCTTCGCACGCCCCGCTGAACCGCATCGGCGACGACGACGACCTGAAGGGCGCGGCGCTGCTGTTCGCGTCCCGTGCCGGCAAGCACATCACCGGCCAGATCCTGGCGGTGGACGGTGGCGTGTCCGCCATCCACGGCGGCTAGAGCCTAGAAACGGCAGTTGACCGCTACCCAGCGCATGCAAGTTCTTGCTTCATCCCGGGATTGGATCCACGGCCGCGTTCATCATGAAGGTGGTAACGCTGCACGCCCGTCTGGCCTGCGCTGGCGCACGTTGACGGCGTTGCTCCTTCTCGCGGGCACGAGCCCGCAGCGTCGTCGCGCCTTGTCAGCGCGCCCCAGCGCAGCCCCTTCGGCCGCGCCCAACTACCGTTTCTAGGCTGCCATGGAGTTCCCGGTCCACATCCCCTTCGTCCAGCAACTGGGCTTTGAGCTGCAATCGGTGGGTGACGGCGAGGCCGAGCTGCGGCTGACGATCAGCGAGCAGCACCTGAACTCCTGGCGCGTGGCGCATGGCGGCGTCGTGATGACGCTGCTGGACGTGGCCATGGCCCATGCCGCCCGCAGCGTGAACCGGCACCTCCCCGACCTCGGGCCTGGTGTCGTCACCGTGGAGATGAAGACCAGCTTCATGCGCCCGGGGGAGGGGGCGCTGCGGGCGGTGGGCAAGCTGCTGCACCGCTCGACGACCATGGCCTTCTGCGAGGGCTCGGTGTTCGGCGCTGATGACAAGCTGTGCGCACACGCGACCGGCACGTTCAAGTACCTGCGCGCCTTGCCCGCCGGTCGCCAGCTCAAGCCGCTCGGTGGCGAAGGTGACTGAATCCCCGCATCGCTCTCGGGATTGAGCGGTTTTACTGAAACGCCGTTCCAATAACGGGCACAATCGCGGCTGCGCCAGCACCTCGACCCAGGTGCGCGGTTGGCCAGGTCGCTCAAGCGGGACCATGCAGTCCCGCCCTTTCGGGGATGACGCCTGGCATGACGGCCCGCGCTCAAGGCCCCTCTGGCCTGAGCCGCAGCGGCCCATGCACCGAGGTGGCCTGTGCCGCCTCAGCCCTCATTCCGCTACCGAAAGCCACCGCCATGAAGATCGCCCTCATCATCGAGAACAGCCAGGCCGCCAAGTCCGAGATCGTCCACAACGCGCTCAAGACCGTCGCCGAGCCGCTGGGCCACAGCGTCCACCACTACGGCATGTACACGCCCGAGGACAAGGCCTCGCTGACCTACGTCATGAACGGCCTGCTCGCCGGCATCCTGCTGAACTCCAAGGCCGCCGACTTCGTCGTCACCGGCTGCGGCACCGGCATGGGCTCCATGCTGGCCTGCAACAGCATGCCCGGCGTGTTCTGCGGCCTGGTCATCGACCCGACCGACGCCTTCCTGTTCGGCCAGATCAACGACGGCAACTGCATGTCCATGCCCTACGCCAAGGGCTTCGGCTGGGCGGCCGAGCTGAACCTGCAGGACTGCTACCGCAAGCTGCTGGAGAACGAGCGCGGCGCCGGCTACCCCAAGGAGCGCGCCGCCATCATGGCCAAGAACCGCGGCATCCTGAAGGACCTGAAGGCCGCGTCGTGCAAGGACATGCTGACCACGCTGAAGGCGGTCGACCAGGACCTGCTGAAGGCTGCCGTGTCGGGCGAGAAGTTCCAGGAACTGTTCTTCACGAACTGCCAGGACGACGCCATCGCCGCCCACATCAAGGGCGTGCTGAAGAGCTGACGTCGACTGCGACGGTCTCGCAGGCTGCGAGACTGTCGCGATGTCCTCGTCGCTCCCTCCCCACCTCACGCTGCGCACGCTGACGCGCGGCGACGGCCTGCTGGGCCTGCGGCCCCGCGGCGCCCTCGGCCCGCGCGGCGAGCAGGTGACGGTGGCGATGCTGGCGTCGGCGGACGCGCAGGCCCAGCCGACGCTGCTGAAACTGGGCCTGGTTCCGCTGGACCCCAGCCTGCTGCAATGGCGCGGCGACCCGCTGTCGCTGGGCAGGTCGCTGTGGACGCTGGTGCAGGAAGAATTCTTCGGTGACTTCCATGCCGAGCAAGTGCCGGAGCTGCTGGCCCAGGGCTGGAGCGTCGACACGCATGCGGGCTTTGCCCACCACAGCCAGGCCGTCAGCGGCTGGCAACTGGGGCTGACGGAAGACACCACCGTTGCCGATGCCCCGCGCCCCAGCCGGCGCGTGCAAGGCCTGGGGCTGGCGCGGCGCCAAGGCGCCTGGCTGGTCAGCCTGGGCATGGAGGTGGACGGCCAGCGCATCGACCTGGCGCCGCTGATGGCCAACCTGCTGCGCCGCGACAAGCGCTGGGTGGACGCCGTCGCCATCGCCGCCATCGAGGACGACGCCATCATCAAGCTGCGCGCGCCTGGGGGCCGGCGCTTCCATGCGCAGGCGGCACCGCTGAAGGCCATCATGCTGGCGCTGCTGGACCTGCTGAAGCCGGCCGAGCTGGACAAGGGCCAGCCGCTCCGGCTGAACGACTGGGACGCGGCGCGCATCCGCTGTGTCGAAGACGAGGCGCAGGGCCGCTGGCAGATCCATGGCGACGCGGGCCTGAAGGCGCTCGGCCAGCGACTGCTGGCGGCCGGCGCGCCCACCGCGCTGACGCAGCCGCCCGGACTGGGCCTGCCGCTGCGGCCCTACCAACTGCACGGCCTGGCCTGGCTGCAATACCTGCGCGAGCAGAACCTCGCCGGCATCCTGGCCGACGACATGGGCCTGGGCAAGACAGCCCAGGCGCTGGCCCACATCTGGACCGAGAAGCTGGCCGGGCGGTTGGACCGGCCGGCGCTCGTTGTCGTGCCGACCTCCTTGCTCTTCAACTGGCAGCAGGAGGCCGCACGCATTGCGCCCGGGCTGAAGGTGGCGCTGTGGCACGGCGCCGACCGCACGGCCGCCAGCCTGGCCGACGCGGACATGGTGCTCAGCACCTATTCACTGGTCTGGCGCGACCTGCGCGTGCTGTCCGCCCAGCCCTTTCACCTGTTGATCCTGGACGAGGCGCAGTCGGTCAAGAACGCCCGGGCGCGCGCTGCGCGGGCGCTGCGCCGGCTGGACGCACGCCACCTGCTGGCGCTGACCGGCACGCCGCTGGAGAACCACCTGGGCGAGCTGTGGGCCCTGTTCGACCTGCTGATGCCGGGCTTTCTCGGTGACTCGCGCAACTTCGCGCGGCACTGGCGCAAGCCCATCGAAGTCAACGGCGAAGGTGCCCGCGCACGTCTGCTGGCGGCCCGCGTGCGGCCCTTCATCCTGCGCCGCATGAAAACCGAGGTGGCCACCGAGCTGCCGCCGCTGACGGAGCTGGTCAAACGCGTCACGCTGGTCGGGCAGCAGAAGCAGCTCTACGAGAGCGTGCGCGTGGCGGCCGACCACATGGTCCGCCGCATCCTGGCCCGCGACGGTTTCAACGCGACCAATCTCATCAGCGTGCTGGACGCGATGCTGAAGCTGCGCCAGGTCTGCTGCGACCCGCGGCTGGTCAAGGGCGTGGAGATGGCGCCGAACATCGAGCGCGCCAAGCTCGAATGGCTGCGTGAGCACCTGCCGGACTTCGCTGCCCAGGGCCGGCGTATGCTGGTGTTCTCGCAGTTCACCGAAATGCTGGACTTGATCGCCGCGTCGCTGGACGAGCTGGGCCTGGCGCACCTGCGGCTGACCGGCCAGACGCCGGCCGCCCAGCGCGGCGACATCGTGCGGCGCTTCCAAGCCCGCGAGGTGCCCATCCTGCTGGCCAGCCTGAAGGCCGGCGGCGTCGGCCTGAACCTGACGGCCGCCGACACGGTCATCCATGTCGACCCCTGGTGGAACCCGGCGGTGCAAAGCCAGGCCAGCGCGCGCGCCCACCGCATCGGCCAGGACCAGCCGGTGTTCGTCTACCAGCTGGTCGCCCAGGGCAGCATCGAGGAGCGCATGCTGGAGCTGCAGGCGCGCAAGAAGGCGCTGGCCGACGGGCTGCTGGGCCGCGACGATGGCGGCGCCCTGAGCAAGTTCAGCGCGACGGAGCTGAACCTGCTGCTGGCGCCGCTGGACGGCGACGAGGCGCCGGCGGGTGAGCCCTGAAAAAGCAAAAGCCTGGCATCTCGCGATGCCAGGCCTGGCGTGACGTGTCCCCGGGGTCAGTGCTTCAGACCAGCGGCACGGCGGGCAGGGCGGCGGCCATCTTCATGTCTGCCGCCGTCGCTGCGCGGCGCTGCTCGATGACGACGCGCGGCAGCTTGGCCACCACGGTCGTGTCCATGCGCTTGCCGACGACGACGACCCGCTCCAGCTTCACGACCTCGGCGGCCGGCGCTGCCGTGCGGTTGGCCAGGCCCACGCCGATCGCAGCGGCGGCGGCAACGGAAACGATGGCAACGACGAAGGTCTGGGCGGCGGTGTTCATGGCGGGCTCCGGTGGGTGTGCTGTGTCAGTGATTGCAGTGTCTTCAGCCGCCCCGGCTGCCGCGAGCGCCGGGCGATGGATCGCCAGCGGGAGCGGATGAACTGCAATTGCACGGCACCGACCGGCGTCTCGATCGCTGCTGCGCTGACGGGGCGCCTTCTCCGTTGTGGGCGACAACGGAGATAGGTCACTGCAACGCCGGCGCAGCACCGGGCGGCGAGCGGATTGGAGGCCGCGTCGATCCGCGCGCGCGCCGTGAAACGACGCTTCGCTTTCCGTCCTGCGGCCGGTAACTGGCCGGACGAAGCAGGCCCAGCAAATGGCCGCTGTCCCCTAGGTGTCGCTGGGAGAAATCCGAGCGCACAAAGGAAAACGGCCTAGCTGCCGAAGCTGCTAAGCCGTTGATTCTCTTCTTGTTATTTGGTCGGGACGGCGGGATTCGAACTCGCGACCCCTTGCACCCCATGCAAGTGCGCTACCAGGCTGCGCTACGCCCCGACTGAGCCAATCAGTATAACCGAGGAATTTGGCCTTCCGCCCGGATGACGGGTCTATTTCAGTTGAGAAGGGTGGCTCTGATCGCCAGCAATTCGGCGCGCACCTGCTCCAGCGACGTGAGCGGGTCGACCGAAAGCACCGGCAGCGTCAACGACGCCTCGGCAGCCTTCAGCGGTTGGGCGTGGACGTGCGACGGCGCGTGGCGCGCCGCGGGCAGATGAGGCAGCTCGGCAGGCGCATCAAGGTCGTCCTCGTCGTCCAGCCCGTCCATGACGTCGAGCGCCTGGGCGGCCTCGGCTTCGTCACGGAAGTTCTGTGCCGCAGCCGGCGGCAGGCCTTCGCTGAGCTGGTTGCGCGCGCCGCTGATCGTGAAACCCTGGTCGTAGAGCAGGTCACGGATGCGGCGGATCAGCAGCACCTCGTGGTGCTGGTAGTAGCGCCGGTTGCCGCGCCGCTTCATGGGCTTGAGTTGGGTGAACTCCTGCTCCCAGTAGCGCAGCACATAGGGCTTCACGCCGCAAAGATCGCTGACCTCACCGATGGTGAAGTAGCGTTTGGCGGGGATGGCCGGAAGCGCCTTTTCCATTGCAAATCAACAAGTTCGCGAGGGGAGGGGAGACTCTACTCGAAGTCTTCCCCGGCAGGCGCATCCCCTTGCACGACCCCCTTGAGTTTGTGGCTGGCGTGAAAAGTCACGACGTTGCGGGCCTTGATGGGGATGGACTCGCCCGTGCGCGGGTTGCGCCCGGGGCGCGGCGCCTTGCGGCGGATGTTGAAGTTGCCGAAGCCCGAGAGCTTCACGTCCTGACCCTTGACGAGGCTGTCGTGCAGGATGTCGAAGAAGGCCTCGACCATGTCCTTGGACTCGCGCTTGTTCAGCCCCAGCTTGTCGAACAGCAGTTCGGCCAGCTCGGCCTTGGTCAGCGTGGGCGTTTCCAGGCTGCCGATGACGACAGCCGCTGCCTCTTTCTTGACGTCGTTCGCGTCCATGGTTTTTCCTCCTCCTGAGGGTCAGCCGCGCAGGCGGGCACCGAGTTGGCTGCTGGCCGCTGCAACGATGGCCGCCACGGCCGCGTCGATGCGCTCGTCGGTCAGCGTGGCCTCGTCGTCGAGCAGTTCCAGTCGCACGGCCAGGCTGCGTTCATCGGCCTGCAGGTCGGTGCTGCTGCCTGCGGCCGGTTTGAAGACGTCGAACAGCTTGGCCGAACGCAGCAGCGCGCCGCCTGCGGCGATGATCGCGGCCATCAGCGCATCGTGGCTGGTGCTGTCTTTCACGACCAGGGCGAGGTCGCGCTGCACGACCTGCTGGCGCGGCAGGGGCTGGCCTTGCGGCAGCGTGCGGGTCAGGGCGGCATCGAGGTCCAGCTCGAACACGACCGGCGCGCTGCCGGTGATCTCGTAGCCCTGGCGCCAGCGCGGGTGCAGTTCACCGATGACGCCAATGACGGCGCCGCTCAGCGTCACGCGGGCGCTGCGGCCCGGGTGCAGCGCCGGGTGCTCGGCGGCTTCGAAGGTCAGTGTCTGCGGCGCGAACAGCGCTTCGAGGTCGCCCTTCACATCGAAGAAGTCGACGGTGCGGTCGCGCTGGCTCCATTGCTGCTGATCGGCTGGGCCCCAGGCCAGGCCGCCCAGGCGCAGTGGCTGGGCGATGCCGGCCACGCTCAGCGGGCCGTTTGCCACGCCTGCGTCGCGCTTGAACACGCGACCCAGCTCGAACACGCGCACGCGCGTGGCGCGGCGGGCCTGGTTGTGGCGCAGCACCTGCACGAGGCTGCCGATGAGGCTGGTTCGCATCACCGACAGCGGCGCGGCGATGGGGTTCAACAGCTTGATCGGGTCGGTGACGCCGGCCAGCTCGCGCTCCCAGCGCTCCTCGACGAAGCTGAAATTGATCGTCTCGAAGTAGTCGCGTGCGGCCACGGCGCGGCGCAGCGCATGCGTGGACTGGCGCGCTTCCGAGCCCGTGCGGCCGACGATGGGTGCCAGTGGCGCGGTGGACGGCAGCGTGGGGTAGCCCAGCACGCGGATGACTTCCTCGATGAGGTCTTCCTCGATCAGGATGTCGAAGCGCCAGCTCGGCGGCATGACGGTGATGACGCCGTCCGCGGCCGTGAACGGCAGCCCCAGACGCGTGAACACGCCTTCGCACTGCGCTTGCGTCAACGGCATGCCGATGACCTTGGCCGCACGCGCGACGCGCAAGGCCACGGGCTGGCGCACGGGCACGTTGGGCGACTGGTCGTCCATCGGGCCGACTTTCGTCTCCGCCGTGCCGCAGATGTCGATGATGAGCTGCGTGATGCGCTCGATGTGCTCGACGGTCTGCGACGCATCGACGCCGCGCTCGAAGCGGTGGCCGGCGTCGGTGGAGAAGTTGTAGCGACGGCCGCGGCCCATGACGGCCTCGGGCCACCAGAACGCCGCCTCGACATAGACGTTGCGCGTGTCGTCAGACACAGCGGTGTGGTCGCCGCCCATGATGCCGGCAAGCGACTCGACCTCGCGCGCATCGGCGATGACACCGACCTTCTCGTCGACGGTGATGGTGTTGCCGTTCAGCAGCTTCAGCTGTTCGCCGCTCTTGCCCCAGCGCACCACCAGCTCGCCGCTGATCTTGTCCAGGTCGAAGATATGCGATGGGCGGCCGTACTCGAACATCACATAGTTGGAGATGTCGACGAGTGCGGTGACCGAGCGCTGGCCGCAGCGCTCCAGGCGCTGGACCATCCACGCAGGCGTTTGTGCCTTCGTGTCGATGCCCTTGACGATGCGGCCTGAGAAACGGCCGCACAGGTCGGGGGCTTCCACGCGCACGGGGAGCCTGTCGTCGGTCGTCGGTTTGACGGCCGGAAACTCCGCCTTCAGCAGCGGCGAGCCGGTCAGCGCAGCCACTTCACGGGCGATGCCGAACACGCTCAAGCCGTGGCCCAGGTTGGGCGTCAGCTTCAGCGTGAAAAGCGTGTCGTCGAGGCTGAGGTGCTTGCGGATGTCTTCGCCGATGACGGCGTCGGCGGGCAGCTCCAGCAGGCCGCCGTGGTCTTCGCTGAGCTTGAGCTCGCGGGCCGAGCACAGCATGCCGAAGCTGTCGACGCCGCGCAGCTTGCCGACGCCGATCTTGAAGGGCTTGGCGGCGTCATCCGTGGGCAGTTCGGCACCGACGGTGGCCAGCGGCACCTTGATGCCCACGCGGGCATTGGGCGCGCCGCAGACGATCTGCAGCGGTTCTGCGCCACCGGCGTTGACCTTGCAGACGCGTAGCTTGTCGGCGTTGGGATGCTGCTCGGCTTCGAGGATCTCGGCGACGACGATGCCGTGGAAGGGCGGCGCCACGGGGCGCAGCTCTTCGACCTCCATGCCGGACATGGTCAGCAGTTCGGCCAGTTTTTCAGTGGACAGCGGCGGATTGCAGAACTCGCGCAGCCAGGACTCGGGGAATTGCATAACGTGCTGATTACTTGAACTGCGAGAGAAAGCGGAGGTCGCCGTCGAAGAAGGCGCGCAGGTCGTTGACGCCGTAGCGCAGCATCGCCAGGCGGTCGATGCCTGAGCCGAAGGCGAAGCCGATGTAGCGCTCCGGGTCCAGGCCCATGTTGCGGATCACCTGCGGGTGCACCTGGCCGGAGCCCGACACCTCCAGCCAACGGCCTTTCAGCGGGCCGCTCTCGAACATGATGTCGATCTCGGCGCTGGGCTCGGTGAAGGGGAAGTAGCTGGGGCGAAAGCGCAGCTGGAGCTGATCAGTCTCGAAGAAGGCGGTGATGAAGTTCAGGTAGACCGCCTTCAGGTCCTTGAAGCTGATGTTCTCGCCCACCCACAGGCCTTCGACCTGGTGGAACATCGGCGAGTGGGTGGCGTCGCTGTCGACCCGGTAGGTGCGGCCCGGTGCGATGACGCGGATCTCAGGCATCGTCTCCTGATCGGCGTAGCGCTTGGCGTGGGCCTGCGCGTAGCGGATCTGCATGGGGCTGGTGTGCGGGCGCAGGTTCAGCCACGACCCGTTCTCGTCCTTCATGTCGACGTAGAACGTGTCCTGCATGGAGCGGGCCGGGTGGTTCTCGGGGTTGTTCAGTGCCGAGAAGCTGTACCAGTCGGTCTCGATCTCGGGGCCATCGGCCACGTCGAAGCCCATGGAGCCGAAGATCGCCTCGATGCGCTCCATCGCGCGGGTGATCGGGTGAAGGCCGCCGGTGCCGCGGTTGCGGCCGGGCAGGGTGACGTCCAGCGCTTCGGCCTTGAGCTGTTTCTCAAGCTCGGCGGCAGCCAGTGCATCACGGCGAGCGGTCAGCGCGGCTTCGATGCCGACCTTGAGCTGGTTGATCTCGGCGCCGCGGGTCTTCTTTTCCTCGATGCTGAGGGCGCCCAGGCCCTTCATCAGTTCGGTCACGCGGCCGGACTTGCCGAGGAACCGGGCCTTGGCGTTCTCCAGTTCGGCGGGCGTGGGAGCGGCGGCGAAGTCGGCTTTGGCGGACTCCAGCAAAGCGTCGAGATCAGACATTCGGAATTTGGAATGAAAAAGGGCCGACCCTGGTGGGCCGGCCCCGAAAGTTTGCGTGCTCCGACGTGAGCCGGAGCGGGTCGCAATCAGGCGAGCGCGGCCTTCACCTTGGCGAAGATGCTGGCAAAACCAGCCGGGTCGTTCACGGCCAGATCGGCGAGGACCTTGCGGTCGATCTCGATCTGGGCCTTCTTCAGACCCGCCACGAACTTGCTGTAGGACAGACCCAGACCACGCGAAGCTGCGTTGATACGGGCGATCCAGAGCTGACGGAAGACGCGCTTCTTGGTACGGCGGTCACGGTAGGCGTATTGGCCCGCCTTCATCACCGCCTGCTTGGCGATGCGGAAGACGTTCTTACGACGACCCCGGAAGCCCTTGGCCAGAGCCAAGACCTTCTTGTGACGGGCACGAGCGGTTACACCACGTTTGACGCGAGGCATGTGTTTCTCCTTGAGTCTTTAGTGGATTACAGACCAGCAAAGGGCAGCATCTGAGCGATGTGACCCATGTTGGTTTCGTGCACGGTGACGGCGCCGCGGAGCTGACGCTTGTTCTTCGTGGTCTTCTTGGTCAGGATGTGGCGCTTGAACGCCTGACCGCGCTTGACGGTGCCACCCGGACGAACGCGAAAACGCTTTTTCGCGCTGCTCTTGGTCTTCATTTTGGGCATGTTGATGCTCCTTCTAAGTGTGTCCCTGGGGCGATACCGGTGAGCCCGGCATGCTTGTTGGCCTCAGGAGACTTGTGAATCGGCCGGCGACCAAACCGACCGATCAAACCTGTTTTGGTCTTAACGCTTTTTGGGCGCCAGGACCATGATCATTTGCCGACCTTCGAGCTTCGGCATGTTCTCCACGATCGCCACGTCGGCCAGTTCGTCGCGAATCCGCTCCAGCAGGCGCATACCGATGTCCTGGTGGGTGATTTCACGGCCCCGGTAGCGCAGCGTGACCTTGCCCTTGTCGCCGTCTTCGGCGATGAAGCGGCGCAGATTGCGCATCTTGATCTGGTAGTCGCCTTCGTCCGTGCCCGGGCGGAACTTGACTTCCTTGATCTCGATGATCTTCTGCTTGGCCTTGGCTTCGGCGGCGCGCTTTTGCTCCTGGTATTTGAACTTGCCGTAGTCCATCAGCCGGCAGACCGGCGGATTGGCGGTGGCAGAGATCTCGACCAGATCCACATCCATGTCGCCCGCCATACGCAGGGCTTCCTGGATGCTGACGACGCCGATGGGTTCGTTCTCGGGGCCGTTCAGACGGACTTCGGGAGCCATGATTTCGCGGTTCAACCGGTGCTTGCGCTCCGGAATCGCACGACGGTCGGCAAACGTAGCGATGGTGTAGACCTTTCAACAGGCCCCAAGGCGAGGGGCCCAAACAAAACAAATCGCGCCCGAAAGGCTTGTCAGACCTTGTTGGTGATGTCTGCGGAGATCCGGTTGAGGAAGTCCTGCAGGGGCATCACGCCGAGGTCCTGGTTGCCACGGGCGCGTACCGCAACGCTGCCATTCGCCTTTTCCTTGTCGCCTACGACGAGGATGTACGGCAGCTTTTGCATGGAATGCTGGCGGATTTTATAGGTGATCTTCTCATTGCGCAAATCCGCCGAGGCCCTAAGCCCTTGTTTTTGCAGCGATTTCACAATTTCAGACACGTAATCGGCCTGCGCGTCGGTGATATTGGCCACCACGACCTGCGTCGGCGCCAGCCAGACGGGCAGCGCACCGGCATGCTGCTCGATCAGAATGCCGATGAAACGCTCCAGGCTGCCGACGATGGCGCGGTGCAACATGACGGGGTTCTTGTGCTGACCGTCCTCGTCGACGAACTCGGCGCCCAATCGGCCCGGCATCGAGAAATCGACCTGCATCGTGCCGCACTGCCACTGGCGGCCAAGGGCATCCTTCAGCGTGTACTCGATCTTGGGGCCGTAGAAGGCGCCGTCGCCCGGTGCGACCTCGAATTCAACGCCGGAGGCGCGCAGGCTCTCCATCAGCGCGTGCTCGGCTTTGTCCCAGACTTCGTCCGAGCCGATGCGGGCCTCAGGGCGTGTCGCGACCTTGTAGATGATGTCCGTGAAGCCGAAGTCCTTGTAGACGCGCTGCAGCAGGGCGGTGTAGGCCACGCATTCCGGCAGGATCTGGTCTTCCGTGCAGAAGATGTGGCCGTCGTCCTGCGTGAAGCCGCGCACGCGCATGATGCCGTGCAGGCCTCCAGTGGGCTCGTTGCGGTGGCATTGGCCGAACTCGCCGAAGCGCAGCGGCAGGTCGCGGTAGCTCTTGACGCCGTGCTTGAAGATCAGGATGTGCCCTGGACAGTTCATCGGCTTGAGCGCGTAGTCACGCTTCTCCGATTCCGTCGTGAACATGTTGTCCTTGTACTTGTCCCAGTGGCCCGAGGCCTCCCACAGCGACTTGTCGAGCAGTTGGGGGCCCTTGACCTCCTGGTAGCCGTTGTCGCGGTAGACGCGGCGCATGTACTGTTCCACCTCCTGCCAGACCGTCCAGCCCTTGGGGTGCCAGAAGACCACGCCGGGGGCGTGCTCGTCGATGTGGAAGAGGTCCAGCTCTTTGCCTAGCCTGCGGTGGTCGCGCTTCTCGGCTTCCTCCAGCATCGTCAGGTACTTCTGCAGGTCGTCCTTGGTCGCCCAGGCCGTGCCGTAGATGCGCTGCAGCTGTTCGTTGCGGTGGTCGCCGCGCCAGTAGGCGCCGGCCACCTTCATCAGCTTGAAGTGCTTGAGCTTGCCCGTGCTGGGCACGTGCGGGCCGCGGCACAGGTCTTCGAACGCACCTTCGGCGTACAGCGAGACATCCTGGTCGGCCGGGATGCTCTCGATGATCTCGGCCTTGTAGGCCTCGCCCATGGCCTTGAAGTGGGCCACGGCCTCGTCGCGCGGCAGCACGCGGCGCTGGACCTTCTCGTCCTTCTTGGCCAGCTCGGTCATCTTGGACTCGATGGCGGCCAGATCCTCGGGCGTGAAGGGGCGCTTGTAGGCGAAGTCGTAATAGAAGCCGTTTTCGATGACCGGACCGATGGTGACCTGGGCGTCGGGGTACAGCGACTTGACGGCATAGGCCAGCAGGTGGGCCGTGGAGTGGCGGATCAGCTCCAGGCCGTCGGCGTCCTTGTCGGTGACGATGGCGAGCTGGGCGTCCTTGTCGATGACGTGGCTGAGGTCGACGAGCTGGCCGTCAACGCGACCGCCGAGCGCGGCCTTGGCCAGGCCGGCGCCGATGCTGGCGGCAACGTCGCCAACCGACAGTGCGGCGGGGAACTCACGACGCGAACCGTCGGGGAGTTGGATGGAAATCATGGGGTGCTCCGGAAAGCGAAAACAAAAAAGCGCGGCCACTTGCCGCGCTTGATTGGTGAAAGTCCAAAGGACTGGCGTGACGAGCCGCGGCCGACTAGGTACCGGTGAAGGTGGTCGTAGTTCGCGGTGTCATAACCAGGGTGCCTTTCTCGCTCTTTTTGAGGGGAGGGAGCCGCGATTCTAAAGCGGCAGTGCCGAAATGGAGTCGCGCTGGGCCAACGCGGCGAATTCGTCGGCCAGTCGCTGGCTCTCTGTCACGGCCACGCGCCAGCGGCGGCGGCGTTCGTCGGCGTCCAGCTTGATGAAGTCGTTGCGGTCCGGCAGCTTGGCGCCTGGCAGTTGGGCGATGAACTCGGGCGACGGGCACAGCAGCACGACGTTGTCGAGGAAGGCCGTGGCGCGGTGGCGATGCTTGAGCGCCTTGTCCAGCCAGCCGGGCACGACCTGGCGCTGGAAATGCGGGTACAGCACCAGCGGCGCGTGCGCGTCCTGCAGCGCGCGGTAGTCCAGGTGCAGGTGGTAGTCGGTGATGCCGCCGTCCCAGTAGGCCCCACGCGGTGCGCCGGGCAGGTCGTGCTGGGCCTGCAGCCAGAACGGGATGGAGCAGCTGGCCAGCAGCGCGCCGCGCAGGTTGGCGCGCGACAGGTGCACCTCCCGGGTCGTGAAGTCGACCAGCTTCAACGGCAGGCGGTCGCGCGGGTCGGAGAAGATGACGCGCTCGAGGAACTGGCCCAGCAGCGGGCGCGACACGGCATTGGCCGCGAACGCGCCCAGGTAGCCCAGCGGCGTGCGCAGCTTGCCTTCGCGCGCCAGCAAACCGGCGCGACCACGCGATGTGACCACGTGCAGCCGCAGCCGCGGGTGGGCCAGCACTTCCGATTCGCGACCCTGGAAGATCTCGCCCAGGATCTCGCCGAAGCGCTTGCTGACGCCCTCCGGCCGCGGGCGCTTCTCGCCGGGCAGCACGTCGTACTCCTGCGTCACATAGGCCTCGGCCATGGTGTCGAAGGCCGCGGCCACGTCGCGGTGAGCCAGCGCGGCGGTCGCCATGCGCCAGGCGCCGATGCTGGCGCCGACCAGGTGGACGGTCTGGGTGCTTTGCGGCAGCCAGTCGCCGAAGACGTAGCGGTCCAGGCCRTTGAGGATCAGGCCCTTGGGGCCGCCGGCAGCGGCGGGGATCAGGCCGACGTCGGCGGCGCGCAGGCCGCGCTCGGCCAACCGGGCCTTGGCGGCCGGGCCGGCAAACACTTGAAGGGCTTGTGAAGTCATGGCCTCACAAGATAGCCGAGCCCGGCCATGCCGCATGACACGGCCGGGACGGCGCAGTCGCTCAGAACTTGTGTTCCCAGTTCACCGACCACCATGCGACGGGCTTGCGCTCGTTCATCGTGAAGTCCGCCAGATCAGTGAAGGTCACCCGGTTGCCCTGCCTGGGCTGGAACAGGCCGTTGACGCTGACGCGCACGCTGTCCTGCTTGTTGACCTGCATCATCGCGAACGCATCCACCGAGCGGGCGGGGAAGGTTTCCTGGCTCTGCAGCGCGCTTTGCTGCACCTCGTATTCAGGCGCGATCTGCGCGCTGAAGCCCATGCTGATCGGCAGGCTCTTCATGCGGTAGTCGGCGCCAAAGTTGAACTGCCAGGGCTGTTGGCCTTCCAGTCGGTTGTTGGACCCGGGGATGTCGCTGACCGACGAACGATAGACATTCAACGACGCGCGCAGCGACAGCGCCGTGGTCGGCTCGAACAGGCTGGGGAACAGCTCGCCCGCACGGCCCTTGACCTCCAGCTCCAGGCCTTGCGTGGTGGCCTTGCTGAGGTTGATCTGCGTGACGACCCAGCGCTGCGTCGGCGCCCAGGGCACGGTCATCAGGCGCGGCTGGTCGGTGCGGATCAGGTTGGTGATGCGGCGATGGAACACGCCCACCGAGACCAGGCCGCCGGCCGGCAGATAGCTCTCGTAGGCGATGTCCAGGCCGGTGGCCAGCTCCGGCTTCAGCGCGGGGTTGCCGGTGCGGTCGGGTGTCGTGCGGGTGTTGCCGACGATCAGTGGCTCGGTCGTGTTGATGGACGGCCGGTTGATCAGCTGCTGCACATCGGGCGCCTTGTAGCTGCGCGTGAGGCTGGCGCGCACCAAGTCGCGGCCCTTGGGGTCGGGCTTGAAGTTCAGGTGCAGCAGCGGCGTCGTGACCTTGCTGGTGCTCTTGAAATCGCTGCTGCCGACGAAGTCGCGGTCGCCTTCGCTCTCGAACTTCAGCTCCTCGTGGCGCACGCCGAAGTAGGCGGACCACTGCTTGTTGATCTCCCACTCGTCCTGCGCGTAGAAGGCCGTGCGCGTGATGCGGGCGTTGAAGGGCTGGCCCTCGATGCCGGGCAGCAGGTCGTTGCCGTTTTCCACCGTGCGGCGCTGCTCGTCGCGCGTGCGGCGTTCCAGCTCGCCGCCGACGGTGACGGTGTGTGCCTCGCCGGCGTACTGGCTGTACTTGCCCGACAGCGTGGCGTTGCGGTTGCGGTTCTCGCCCGATGTGGTGCGCTGGATTGGCACGATGCCGCCGCGGCCTTCGTAGTCGAAGTTGAAGTCGGCGCCACCGGAGCCGGCACCGGCGCGCAGCTCGATGCGGCGGTCCTCGCCGAAGCGGTTGTTGTATTGCAGGTTGACGCGCTGCGCCGAGAATGTGCCGCGGTTGCGCGTCGTCTCGTTCAGCGCGCGTGGCGTGTAGCTGGCGTCGTTGTCGGCCGCCTTGGTGATGGTGTTCTCACCCTCGTTGCGGAAGCGGTTGCTGACGAAGAAACCCTGCAGGCTCAGCGTCTCGTCGTCGCCCAGCTTCCAGTTCAGGCGCGGCGACACGTTGATGCCGCGGCCATGGGCGCGGTCGTAGCCCTCGCTGCTGACGTGCTGGCGCACGGCGGGCGCCACCGGGTTGGCGTTGGTCAGGCGCTCGCCGTCCAGCTCGTTCTTGAAGTTCCACTGGTAGACCGAGATTGGCAGCACGAAGCCCAGACCGCCCACCACGCGGTCGCCATAGGTGAAGCCGGCGTTGATGACCGGCTTCTCTGACGCATAGGACATGCCCAGCCGGAGGTCCTTCTGCACGACGCGTGGGGCGTCCTTCAGGATGATGTTCAGTGTGCCGGCGATGGCCTGGGCGCTCTGGTCGGCCGTCGGCGCCTTGGTCACCTCCAGGCGCTCGACCTGGGCAGGGTTCAGGTTGTCCAGGCTGAATCCGGGGGGCGCCGGTTCGCCGTTGACGAGGATCTGCGTGTAGGCGCCGCCGAGGCCGCGCATGCGCAGCTGGCCGCCGGAGACGTTGATGCCCGGCAGGCGCTTCAGCACGTCGGAGAGCTGGGTGTCGCCGTATTTGTCCAGCTCTTCGCGGCCGTACAGCTGCTTGGCGACGGGCTCGCGGCGGCGCAGGTCGGTGTCGGTCTGCTGGCGCGTCACCGAGACGCGCTCGAGCTGGTTGCCTTGCGGCGAGGGCGAGCTTTGTGCGCGGTCAACCTCCTGCTGGGCCAGAACCAGGACGGGGCTGAGCAGAAGCAGCGAGGCGAGGGCGGGGGTTTTCAAAAGGGACTCCGAGGGTACGAGGCGGCGCGGACCATAGCCGTGCCGAGGGCGCTGCGCAGCGGTGCTGCGACAAGCTGCAATTTCAGGGGCGTCAATCGACGGCCCGTGGTGTGGGCCGCGATGATGGCAGCAGCTTGTGACGATGACGAAGGTCAGTGCGCCGCTGCAACGCGTCAGCGTTTGAGCTTGGCGAAGGCCGCGGCCATCGCGCCGCCGGCGGCGGGTTGAGCGTCGCGCGAGGCGCCGCCGGCGCGTTCGTTGCGGGCGGGCGGCCGGTAGCTGTTGTCCTGCTTAGGTCCGCGCGGCGCCTGCGCGTCCAGCTTCATCGTCAGCGAGATGCGCTGGCGAGCCAGGTCCACTTCCAGCACCTTGACCTTGACGATGTCGCCGGTCTTGACCACTTCACGGGCGTCGCTGACGAACTTGTTGGACAGCTGGCTGACGTGGATCAGGCCGTCCTGGTGCACGCCCAGGTCGACGAAGGCGCCGAACTGCGCGACGTTGCTGACCGTGCCTTCCAGCAGCATGCCGGGCTGCAAGTCCTTGACGTCCTCGACGCCGTCGTTGAAGCGCGCCACCTTGAAGTCCGGGCGCGGGTCGCGGCCGGGCTTTTCCAGCTCGGCCAGCACGTCCTTGACGGTGATGAGGCCGAACTTCTCGTCCGCCAGCAGCTCCGGCTTGAGCGTGCGCAGCACCTCGCTGCGGCCCACGATCTCGTCGGCGGAGCGCTTCAGCAGCGTGAGCGCCTTCTCGACGAGCGGGTAGGTCTCGGGGTGCACGCCGCTGAAGTCCAGCGGGTTGTCGCCACCGCGGATGCGCAGGAAGCCGGCGGACTGCTCGAAGGTCTTGGGGCCCAGGCCGGTCACGTCCAGCAACTGCTGGCGGTTGCGGAAGGCGCCGTTGGCGTCGCGCCAGCGCACGATGCTGCTGGCCACCGAGCCCGACAGGCCGGACACGCGGGCCAGCAAGGCCTGCGACGCAGTGTTCAGATCCACGCCCACCTTGTTCACGCAGTCCTCGACGACGGCGTCCAGCGCGCGCGCCATCTCGCTCTGGTTCACGTCGTGCTGGTACTGGCCCACGCCGATGCTCTTGGGGTCGATCTTGACCAGCTCGGCCAGCGGGTCCTGCAGGCGGCGGGCGATGGAGACGGCGCCGCGCAGGCTGACGTCCAGATCGGGCAGCTCCTTGGAGGCGAACTCCGACGCCGAGTAGACCGACGCGCCGGCCTCGCTGACGACCACGCGCTCGATCTGCACCGACGCGTCCAGCGCCTGCAGCTTCTTGATCAGCTCAGCCGCCAGCTTGTCGGTCTCGCGGCTGGCGGTGCCGTTGCCGATGGCGATCAGGTTCACGCCGTGCGTGGCGCACAGCTTGGCCAGCGTGTGCAGCGAGCCGTCCCAGTCGCGGCGGGGCTCGTGCGGGTAGACGGTGGACGTGTCCAGCACGCGACCGGTGTCGGACACCACGGCCACCTTCACGCCGGTACGGATGCCGGGGTCCAGCCCCATGACGACGCGCTTGCCGGCGGGTGCGGCCAGCAGCAGGTCGCGCAGGTTCTCGGCGAAGACCTTGATGGCGGTGGCTTCCGCCGCCTCGCGCAGCCGGGCGAACAGGTCGCGCTCCAGGCTCAGCGACAGCTTGACCTTCCAGGTCCAGGCAATGGTCTTGCGGATCAGCGCGTCGCCCGGGCGGTTGCCATGGCGCCAGCCCAGGTGGGAGGCGATGCGGCCTTCAGCCAGCGTCGGCTGGCCGGCGACGACTTCCTCGTCCAGCACCAGCTTGGCGTCCAGCAGTTCCAGCGTGCGCCCGCGGAAGACGGCCAGCGCGCGGTGCGACGGCACGGTGCGGATGGGCTCGGCGTAGTCGAAGTAGTCGCGGAACTTGGCGTTGTCGGGCAGCTCGCCGTTCTTGCCGTCCATCAGCTTGCTCTGGAACAGGCCTTCGGTCCACAGCCACTCGCGCAGCTTGCCCACCAGCAGGGCGTCCTCGGCCCAGCGCTCGCTGAGCAGGTCGCGCACGCCGTCCAGCACGGCGTGGGCGTCGGCAAAGCCAGCTTCGGCGTTGATGAACTTCGCGGCTTCAGCCAGCGGCTCCAGCGTTGGGTCGGCGAACAGCTGGTCGGCCAGCGGCTCCAGGCCGGCCTCGCGGGCGATCAGGCCCTTGGTGCGGCGCTTGACCTTGTAGGGCAGGTAGAGGTCTTCCAGTTCCTGCTTGGTCGGGGCCGTGCGGATGGCGGCTTCCAGTTCCGGCGTCAGCTTGCCCTGCTCGGCAATGCTCTTCAGCACGGCCTCGCGGCGGTCAGCCAACTCGCGCAGGTAGGCCAGGCGGGCGTCCAGCTCGCGCAGCTGGATGTCGTCGAGGCCGTCGGTGGCCTCCTTGCGGTAGCGGGCGATGAAGGGCACGGTGGCCCCGCCGTCCAGCAGCTCGACGGCGGCCTGCACCTGGGCGGGCCGCACCTTCAGCTCGGCGGCAATCTGGGAAACGATCAGCTTGGTGGTGTCCAAAACGGGCTCGGGAAATCGGGCGAAAAGCCTTCGATTTTCCCACACGGGTTTTGGCGAAAGGTTCGACGAGCCGCTGCGCGTCTCTCAGGCCGTGCTGCCTGTTGACGCTTGCCGCGTCAAGTCTCCTTTTCCTGTCGCTCCCATCTGTAGGGGCGTGCGCGATTTCTGCGGGTTACCGAGGGTTTGCCAGGGCTGGCCCCTCAATAAAGTCCGCCGCGCAAGTCCGATACCCAGAGATCAAACAACACAGGAGACAACGATGCGGAAGATCCTTTCTCGCCGGTTTCTGATGGTTCTCGGTGCCGCCCTCGCGGCCGGGGCCGCGTTGGCGACCAACTACTCGCTGTGGGTCAACGGCCGCACCGGCGGCGGCGTGGCCGGCAACTACGCCGACTTCACCTACTGGGGCCCTGCCGGCACGGCCGCCGGCGTCAACAAGAAGGCCGTCAACTGGGACGGCTACAACCACATCTCGGACCAGAACTACCTGGTGCGCAACGCGCTGGACTGCTACTGCACCGGCGCCAACTGGTGCTACGTGGCCGCCCACAGCGCGGGCGACCTGATGATCGGCTACACGCTGTCCCTGTACGGCGGCAGCGCGCGCTACAAGAAGAACGCGTCGCCCGGCCCGGACGGCGCCTGCGGCAACACCGACGGCTCCACGCAGACGGGCTGGAACATCAAGTGGGTGGACGTGGCGGCCGGCGCCGGTGGCGGCAGCGAGCTGGCCAACGCGGGCGACTGGGCCCTGAGCGAGCCGCTGGTGGCCGACCTGAAGACGGGCACGGCGCGCGCGCTGTACGACCACAACAACACGCGCGCCAAGATGTTCTACATGTGGGCGGGCGCCAAGGGCACGCTGTACTCCTTCGTGCTGCCGGGCCAGGACGACGAGGCCATCGCCTATCACTCCGCCGGTGGCATCTCCGGCAGCGGCGGCGGCAGCTACTGCAACCCCAGCGACTGGCTGTGCAACGACTTGACGCTGGGCACCGCGCCGGCCGAGGGCGGCAAGGCCAAGTGGAGCAACCACTCGGTCGTGTTCCGTGACACCGGCGAGGCCTACAACCACTACACCAGCGGCAACTGGCAGGGCACCGTGGGCCTGGTGCGGGCCGACATGGTCAATTACGCCAAATGAAGCCCGCGGCTTGGCTGGCCGGCGCGACGCTGGCCGGCCTGCTGGCCTGGTGGGCCTGGCCCGGGCGCGCGGCGGCGCCGGTGGCCGTGAGCGACGCGGCCGGACGCAGCCACCTTGCGCTGCCGGTCGCCGCCCCGGCAGTGCCATCCCGGCAGACGGGGGCGCCGTTCACGGACGCGGCACTGCGCGAGCGCCTGGCCCAGCGCGAGCAACTGTTGCAGCGCCTGGAGCGCGCCCGCGTCACGCTGGCCACCTACCGCGAGCAGACGCGCTACCCGCACGAGTCGCGCCCCATCGCCGAGCACCCGGACCAGCTGCACCCCTTCGCGCCCATCCAGGAAAGCCTGCCGCTGCGCTTTCCCGGCAGCAAGGCCGCGGTGCCGGGCGTGCGCATCGTCACCACGCAGGATCGCGTCTTCATGAGCGGCGACGAGGTCGTCAAGGTCAGCGTCAGCGCGCAGGATGACGCGGGCAAGCCGCTGCCGCTGCTGATCACGCGCGCCGTCGCCTTCGACCTGCCGGACCCGCGTCAGGTGGCCGGCCGGCCGCAGCTGGCGCTGAACTTCACGGGCAACGAGGGCGTCTACAGCGCGCTGTTCCAGCCGTCGCAGACGGCCTTCTCCGACTTCGCCGGCACGGTGCGCCTGCAGGTCACGTTGAGCCAGGACGGCCGCCAGGGCGTCGTCAACTTCGACGTCGTCTACCAGCCGCTGGTGCCGGCCGAATGGGGCGCCATCAGCGACCGCGTCGCGGACGGTTCACTGGACTTCGTCGTCGGCCTGAACGTCAAGCAGGCCGGCCGCTACGTCGTCAACGCACGGGTGGACGACGCCAGGGGCGAGCCGTTTGCGCTGGTCAGCTTCAACGAGGAGCTGGGCAATGGCGCGCAGACGGCGCGGCTGCGCGTGTTCGGCAAGCTGCTGCGCGATGCGGCGCCGGCCATGCCGCTGCGGCTGCGGGACCTGCAGGGCTTCCTGCTGCTGCAGGACCGCTTCCCCGACCGCGCGATGCTGCCGCGGCGGGAGGGTGTTGTGCACCGAAGCGGCAGCTACGCGCTGAAAGGCTTTGCGGACACGGAGTGGACCAGCGAGGAGCGCGACCGCTACCTGGCCGAGCTGGGCAAAGACGTCGCGCAGCTGCAGGCCCAGCTGGGGCCGAACTGAGGGCTCAGCGCGCGCGCCGGCGTCGCGCCAGCAGCGCCGCGCCACCGATCAGCATCAGCAGCGCGCTCGCGGGCTCGGGCACGGGAGACGTCGGCGCGAAGGCCTGTGCTGCCCCGCCATCGATGCTGAAGCTGCTGACCTGCAGCGTGTGCGAGAAATCTGCGAAGCCGCCGTTCTGGGCCAGCGTGAACAGCGAGACGCCCACGTAGTAGACATAGCGACCGCAGATGGGCGCGACGCTGACGTCGCAGTCGATGCGCGTGCCCTCGGCCGTCACGTGCAGCGTCTCGTCCACCGTCACATGGGGGCTGCTGGTGGTGGCCTGGGCGCCCAGTGTCGCGAGGTGGGCCTGCGTCGACGTGGGCCAGGCCTGCAGCTGTGCCAGCATCGCGTCGCCCTCGGCGTCGATGTCGATGCCGGCATTGGCGAACAGCGCGCGCTGCTGCTCCGTCGTGCCATTGCTTTGCGAACCCCACGCGAACATCGCGAGCGATGCGCTCGAGCGATCGCTGCCGAGGCTGCGGCTGCCGTTCACGTCCAGCTGGCCGTCGAGCTTCAGTTCGAAGCGAACCGACACCGGGTTGTCGAGCACGGCCACATACAGCAGCGACGCCTGGGCGAGCGCGCCCGTGAACGTGCTGTCGGGGTTCAGCGGATCGCTGGCGCCGACGGCGGTGCCCAGGCTGTTGGGCCCCACGCGCGCGAAAGCCGTCGCGGACTTGCTGCCCTGGGTCTGGCCGTCCTTCACGTCCATCGCCAGTTCGGTCGGCCGGGGCGCAATGTGGAAGGCGTCCTTGCCGCTCTCGATGCCGTCGATCAGCGTGCTGGCAGACACCTGGTTGCTGCCGACGAACCATTGGCCCGGCGTGAGGCCGGACAGCGGCGGGAGCGGCAGCGTGGCCTGCGCGACGGCGGCGCCGGCGTTGAGCAGCAGGCCGAGGGAGAGGGCAAGCGGGGTGCGATGGAGCATGAGGCGATGGGCAGGCAAAAGAGCCGCGAGTCTAGGAAGGTGTCGGGCCCGCCCTCATGCGTTGCAGGCTTCAAGCTAGGGGCGCCGGACCCCGCAGTTGCGGGGCCGGGCCGCTCACGCCGCCTGGACGCCGAGCCGGGCGGCCGTCGCCCGGCGCGTCGAGGTGTCGGGCGGTCAGGCGATCTGACGGCGGCGGCGCGCGACGATGCCAGCCACGCCCATCAGCCCGGCGAACAGCAGCGCTGCGCTGGTCGGCTCGGGCACGGGCGAGATGGCGTTGAAGGGCAGGGCGGGGCCGCCATCCATCGAGACGCCGGTGACTTTCAGGCTGTTCGAGAAGTCGGCGACGCCGCCGTTCTGCGCGCCGTTGAATAGCAGCACGTTGAAGAAGTAGAAATAGCGACCGCAGGCCGGCGAGATCGGGGTCTGGCAGTTCTGCTGCGTGCCTTGCGCCGTCACGTGCAGCGTGGTGTCGACGTCGATCGAGCTGTTGACCGAACTGGTCTGGGCGCCGAAGGCGTCGAGGTGGGTCTGCGTGCTGGACTGCAGATGGCTCAGTTGCTGGATCAGCGGCTCGCTGCCGGCATCCAGGTCCAGCCCGGCTGCCAGGAAGGCGGCGTTCGCGGCGGCGCCCGTGTAGTTGGCGTGCGAGCCATAGGCCAGCCCGGCGACCGCGGCGCCCGAGGTATCGGGCGCCATGGCATCGCCCACTCTGCGCAGCTGCCCGTCGAGCTTGAAGTCGAACTTGAAGCTGGTGTCCTGGTCCAGCAGGGCGAAGTAGGTCACCGTCGAATAGCTGATCGCCGCCGTCCCCGCGCCCAGCGGGTTGAGCGGGTCGTGTGCGGACGCCGACGCGCCGATGCTGGTGGGCGACACCCTTGCCATCGCCGAGGCGAGCTTGCTGCCGGAAGTCTGCGAATCCTCGGCGCGCAGGCTCAGGTCTGCACCGGTCGGCACGACCTTGGAGAGCACCTGCTCGCTGAGCTGGCCGTCAACGATGGTGCCTGCCGCGGCTCGGTTCGCGAAGACGTACCACTGGTTGAGTTCCAGCCCGAAGAGGTTGGAGATGTCGGGCGTGCCCAGTGACAGGGGCGGGGGCGTGACATCGGCCGCGGCGGGTGCGTGAACGAAGGCGGCGATCAGGCTCAGGGCCAAGGTGCTGAAGCGAACGGCGTGCATGCGAGCGCGGGGTGAAGTGGCGACGGCGCAGTCTATGAACGCCCGCCGGGCCAGCGCGGTGAAATCGGCACTGCGGCCTAGGGGATGGACAGCGCCCGCTCGCCGCGTGCGCAGCGGTGCTCAGCCCCTGCTGGACAGCCAGTGCGCCAGCCCCTGCGCCGCCGCGCGGCCGCTGGCGATGCTGGCGGTCAGCAGGTAACCGCCGGTGGGAGCCTCCCAGTCCAGCATCTCGCCGGCGCAGAACACGCCGGGCAGTGCGGTCAGCATCAGGCCGTCGTCCAGCGCATCGAAGCGCACGCCGCCGGCTGTGCTGATGGCCTCGGCCATGGGGCGCGGCGCATGCAGCGTCAGCGGCAGGTGCTTGAGCGCGGCGGCCAGCGTCGGCGCATCCAGCATCTGCTCGCGCGTCAGCAGTTCGTGCAGCAGGCCCAGCTTCAGCGGGTTCAGGTGCAGGCGGCTTTTCAGGTGCGAGGACAGCGACCGGCTGCCGCGCGGGTGGCTGACCTCGGCCAGCACGCGCTCGGGCGCCAGCTGCGGCAGCAGATCCAGATGCAGCGTGGCGGCACCAGCGCTGGCGATCTGCTCGCGCAGCTGGCCGCTGGCCGCGTAGACCAGCGAGCCTTCGATGCCGGTGGCCGTGACGACGAATTCGCCCGCGCGGTTGGGAAAGCCGTCGGTCTGCAGCGCGACCGGCTTGATCGGCTGGCCGGCAAACTCGCTCGCGAAGCGGTGGCTCCAGCCCGGGCCGTCCGGGTGGGCGGCGGTGGCACCGACGTCGAAGCCGCAATTGGCCGGCTGCAGCCGCGCGATGCCCACGCCGCGCTCGGCCAGCCACGGCGCCCAGGCGCCGTCCGAACCCAGCTGCGGCCAAGACGCGCCGCCCAGCGCGAGCAGCGTCGCACGCGGGCTCACGAGGCGTTCGCCGTCGGGGGTGTCGAAGCGCAGTGCACCCGGGTCAGATTCAGCGGCCCAGCCGGTCCAGCGGTGGCGCATCGCGAACTTCACGCCGGCGCCGCGCAGGCGCTGCAGCCAGGCACGCAGCAGCGGCGCGGCTTTGAGGTCTTTGGGGAAGACGCGTCCCGAGGTGCCGACGAAGGTCTCCACGCCCAGGCCCGCGGCCCAGTCGCGCAGCGCGTCGCCGTCGAACGCGCGCAGAAGCGGCTCGAGCTGCGCGGCGCGGTCGCCGAAGCGGCCCACGAAGGGCTCGAAGGGCTCGGAATGGGTCAGGTTGAGGCCGCCCTTGCCGGCCAGAAGGAACTTGCGGCCCACGCTGGGCTTGGCGTCGAAGACGGTGACGGCATGGCCGGCGGCGGCCAGCACTTCGGCCGCCATCAGGCCGGCCGGGCCACCGCCGATGATGGCGATATCGGCCGTGAGATCTTTGTTGGGATGCATGCCAGATTCTAGGAACTGGCGCCCTCGCAGGGTCCGGCGAAGGCAGGCCCGGCCGACTGCCGGGCGCGGGCATCGATGCAGGGCCCCCGCCTCTCAGGCCGCTGCCGACGGTTTCGCCCCCGCCAGCGCCAGGGCGTTGTTGCCCCAGCACTTCTCGTACTTCCAGCCGGTCAGTTCCTCCGCCACGGCGCGGGCCTCTGCGGGGGCGTCGGCAATGCGGCCACCGGCCTTGATGCGGGCGATTTCTTGCAGCAGCACGGCGTGGTTCTTGCGGTCGAGCTTCATCTGGGTGGTGTAGTAGATGCCGCCCAGGCCCAGGCCGATCACGCCCAGCGTGAAGATGCCGATGATGGCGTTGACCGCGATGTCCGGCTGCGTGGCCTGGCCGGACAGGAAGCCGAACTGGCCCAGCGTCCAGCCCATGGCGAAGACGATGGCCGAGCGGGTGATCTTGCCGGCGAAGGTCATGGCGCCGGCATAGATGCCTTCACGCCGCCGGCCCGTCAGGACTTCGTCGACGTCGGCCAGGAAGGTGTAGACCGTCCAGGGGATGTAGTAGACCCCGCCGGTGCCCAGGCCGAACACGGCCGTGACCGCGAAGAGGGCGATGGCCGTGGTCTGCTTTGACCAGCCAAGGTAGAACAGCGCGGTATAGGCCAGCACGCTGCCGCAAACGACGAGCAGGGCGATGCGGTAGGGCCGCGCAAAACCGAACTTGATGCACAGGCCGATGAACAGCATGGTCGATATCAGCTGCATCACCGAGCTGAAACTGTTCAGGTAGCCGACGACGGATTTGTCCTGCCCCATGCAGAAGACAATGAAATAGGTGAATATCGACGCAAACAGCCATTCCGCCCCAAACCCCAGCAGATACATGCCCAGGTGCTTGCGGAAAATCTTCAAGTGAAAGGTGGACATCATGTCCAGGGCGAGTTTCTTGAGGGCTTTGCCCAGGCTGCCGGCGCGCTCCTGCACGACCTCGGTGACGGGCCGCTCCCAGGAGGAGAAGTACAGGGCCGTCATGGCGGCGCACATGATGAGGGCGTAGATGATGCCGGTGAGCAGGAAGGGCGTGGCCGACTCCTTGCTGTACACCAGGAACAGCTGGGCCGGGATGAAGGCCGCCAGGAAGTTGGCGCCCTTGCCGAACATGGCCTTGGAGCCCGTGAGTTTGGATCGGACGGAGAAATCCGTGGTCATCTCCGTCGCCAGGGTTTCATAGGGCACCATGATCATGGTGTAAACCAGCTCGAAGAGGGCGTACATGCTCAGGTAATACCAGAACCCGAAACCCTCGATCCACATCAGCGGATACAGCAGCACCGCCGGGATGCCGACCAGAATGAAGAATCGTCGGCGCCCGAACCTGCGACCCAGTCGCGTGTTGTAGAAGTTGTCGCTGATATACCCCATCACGGGGTTGCTGATGGCATCCAGGATGCTGGCCACGGAGAAGATCGTGGCCGCCTCGACCACCGTCAGCCCGCAGAAGGTCGTGTAGAAATAGAGCAGCCAGGCGGCCGCGATGGCCAGGGCGCCGCTGCCCAGCAGGTTGGCGCTGCCGTAGGCCAGCGTGTGCCGCATCGAGATCGTTCTGCCCATGACTTGCTGTCTCCGGTATTTCGGAAGACAGTTTCATTTTTTGTGGTCTGTCGTTCCGTGATGCGAGTATCCCATTTCCGGATGTTTTGGGGCCTGCCGTCAACCCTGGGTCATGAGGTTCGTGCCGGTCGCCTGCGGGCGCTCCTCGATGGGGCGTCAGCAAGTCGCGCGGGCGTGGCGCCGCCGGCGACGGCGTGCGCGGTCAGCCTGATGGGCGGTGTGGCGAGGGCGTCGACGCTGGCCATCGGCCATGGTCGCCACGCCCAAGGCGGGCCGGCCGCGGCCGGACGAGCTTCGGGCCGGTGCTTGAAGGTGGGCAGCGGGGCAGACGCGATGGTCAGGCCCCGCTGAGCGGGCTCATTCCGCGCGCAGCTTGGCCTTCAGTGCCGCACCGATCTCCGGCTTGTCGGCAAAAGGATCGGTCGGATTGCGCAGCAGCATCACGTCTTCCAGCCGCGTCTGCACGCCGGCCAGCGCCTGAGGGTGGCTGAAGATGTAGAACTTGTTGTGGTCGATGGCGTCGAAGACCATCGCCGCGACGTCGGCGGCCGTCAGCTTGCCCGAGGACACGGCCTTGTCGGTCTGAGCCTGCGAGATCAGCTGGCTCTTGGTCGGCTTGGCCGCGGCGAACTCGCCGGGGCGGTTGCGGTGGCTCTGGCTGATGCCGGTGGGCACGAAGAAGGGGCACAGCACCGAGGCGTGGACCTGGTCGGTCACCAGCGACAAGTCCTGGTACAGCGTCTCCGACAGCGCCACGACGGCGTGCTTGGACACGTTGTAGACGCCCATGTTCGGCGGCGCCAGCATGCCGGCCATGGAGGCGGTGTTGACGATGTGGCCGGAATAGTTCGAGTCGGCCTTGGCGGCGGCCAGCATCATGGGCGTGAACAGGCGCACGCCGTGCACGACACCCATCACGTTGACGCCCATGACCCATTCCCAGTCGGCCAGGGAGTTTTCCCAGATCAGGCCGC
The DNA here is from genome assembly GCF_056406315.1 of Roseateles sp. P1_C6. Classification (NCBI taxonomy): domain Bacteria; kingdom Pseudomonadati; phylum Pseudomonadota; class Betaproteobacteria; order Burkholderiales; family Sphaerotilaceae; genus Roseateles; species Roseateles sp. P1_C6. The sequence goes on along the minus strand of NZ_JBFUAK010000008.1, from coordinate 254,299 downwards.
CCGAGCCGACGCCGGCGTTGTTGAAGACGAAGTGCGGCGCGCCAAAGCGTTGCTGCACGGCATCCGCCAGTGCCTGCATCTGGTCGGCCTTGGCGACGTCGACGACGCGAGACAGTACTGCCACATCGCTGAACTCGGCGACGGCCTTTTCCAGCGCGTCGGCCTGGACGTCCACGAGGACCAGGTTCATGCCGCGCTTGGCGGCGAGGCGGGCGGTCTCCAGGCCGAAGCCGGAGCCGGCGCCGGTGATGACGGCGGTTTGCGTTTTGCTCATCGGGGGGTCTCCTTGCGCATCTCTTGGTGAAGGATGCCGTCTTCCATGTATTGCTCGCCGACCGGCGAGAAGCCGAAGCTGCCGTAGAAACGCTCGAGGTGCGCCTGCGCATGCAGTGTGATCGCGTGGCCGGGCCACAGGCGCTCGCAGTGCAAAAGGGCTTGGGCCATCAGCCCGCGACCGACGCCGCCGCTGCGCGCGGCCGGCGACGTGACGACGCGGCCGATGACGGCGTCGGTGGGCGACTTCATGCCGGGCGGCAGCAGGCGGGCGTAGGCCTTCAGCGCGCCGTCATCGCCGGTGCCGAGCAGATGCCAGGTCTGCGGATCGAGGCCGTCGATGTCGAGGAACACGCAGTTCTGCTCGACGACGAAGACCTCGGAGCGCAGCGCCAGCACGGCATAGAGCTGTTGGACGCTCAGCTCTTCGAACGCCAGGCAAGCCCAGCGCATCAGATCAACTTGACGAGCTGCTTGCCGAAGTTCCTGCCCTTGAGCAGGCCGATGAAGGCCTCGGGTGCGCTGGCGATGCCGTCGGCAATCGACTCGCGGAACTTCAGCTTGCCGGTGGCCACCATGCCGCCCAGTTCCTTCAGCGCCTCGGGCCACACCTCCATGTGCTCGGAGACGATGAAGCCCTCGACCTTCATGCGGTTGACGAGGATGAGCTGCGGCGCGGCCATCGGGATGGGCTGGCCGTCGTAGCCGGAGATCATGCCGCACATGGCGATGCGGCTGAAGGCGTTGGCGCGCAGCAGCACGGCGTCCAGGATGATGCCGCCGACGTTCTCGAAGTAGCCGTCGATGCCTTGCGGGCAGGCGGCTTTCAGCGCGCCGGACAGCGATTTCACGTCGGGGTGCTGCTTGTAGTCGATGCAGGCGTCGAAGCCCAGTTCATCGACGACGTAGGCGCACTTGTCGGCGCCGCCGGCCAGGCCCACCGCGCGGGCGCCGCGCGCCTTGGCGAGCTGGCCCACGACGCTGCCGACGGCACCGCTGGCGGCGCTGACGACGACGGTTTCGCCGGCCTTCACGTTGATGATCTTCATCAGGCCATACCAGGCCGTCACGCCGGGCATGCCGACCGAGCCGAGGTAGGCGGACAGGGGGATGTGGGTGGTGTCGACCTTGTTCAGCACGCCGCGCTGCGTGGCGTCCACGGTCTGGTACTCCTGCCAGCCGCCCATGCCGACGACCTTGTCGCCGACGGCGAAGCTGGCATTCCTGGACTCGACCACTTCACCGACGGTACCGCCGATCATGACCTCGTCCAGCGGCTGCGAGGCCGCGTAGCTCTTACTCTCGTTCATGCGTCCGCGCATGTAGGGGTCAAGGCTGAGGAAGTGGTTGCGCACGCGCACCTGGCCGTCGGCCAGCGGCGCGAGCGGCGCTTCGACGAGGCGGAAGTTGGCGGGCGTGACCTCACCCTTGGGGCGCGAGGCGAGGACGATCTGGCGGTTGACTTGGCTCATGGGGCTGCTGGTTCACACAACAGCCGCCATTGAAGCATCCGTCGCCAGGGCCCTGAGTCCCTGGGGCGACAACGGCCTAGGGAGCGCGCCTCAGGCCTTGATCGGGTACTGCGTGCAGCCGAGTTTCTCGGAGATGTCGCGGCTGGCGGTCTGCAGCAGCTTGACGACATCCGGCGCCTTCTCGACGTCGAAGCGGAACGTCGGAAAGGACACGCTCATGCCGGCGATGGGCTGGCCCAGGCGGTCGAAGATGGGCACGCCGATGCAGCGGATGTGGTCGTCGAACTCCTCGCGGTCCTCGCCGAAACCCTGCGCCTTGACGGTGGCCAGCTCGGCCAGGAAGGCGGCGCGGTCGGTGATGGTCTTGTCGCGGAAGCGCTTGAACTCGGCGCCGTCCAGGATGCGATCGCGGCGGGCCGGGTGTTCCCAGGCCATCAGCACCTTGCCGATGGCCGTGCAGTGCAACGGCGCGCGGCGGCCGATGCGCGAGTACATGCCCAGCATGTGGCGCGAGTCGACCTTGTGGATGTAGATGATCTCGCTGTCGATGAGGCTGCCCAGGTGGACGGTCTCGCCGGTGGCGTCGGCCAGCATCTGCATGTGGTGCTTGGCCAGGTCCACCAGTTCGGGCGAGGGCAGGGCCTTGGCGCCGATCTCGAACATGCGCATCGACAGGCCGTAGCGCTCGCTGTCGGCCTCCTGGCGCACATAGCCCAGGCCCTTCATCGTCTGCAGGAAGCGGTAGACCGTCGCCTTGGGCATGGCCAGGCGCACGGACAGGTCAGTGATACCGATGTCACTGCGCTCGCCCAGGGCGTTCAGGATGGCGAACACCTTGAGTACCGCGGCAACCGATTCCGGTTGCTTTGAATCACCAATGTCTTCGTCCATCGTTTTGATTCTTTCGGGCACTTGTTCCAAAGAACGGATTCTGACTCAGGCCCGGCGAGGCCCGGCGCCAGTGCGGATTTGCTCATCAAGACGATTGGGATCGGCTGGGCGCAGTGCCGCGGTGTCGTAGAAGCTTTCCGGCACCCAGCCGACGTCGGCCGACAGGGTTTCGTCCGGGTGGGCGGCGCGCCAGGCGGCCAGGATGTCGACCGGGCGGCCGTTCAGGCGGCTGCCGCGGTCCAGGAAGGCGCTGCCCTTGAGGCGGCGGATCAGCTTGTCGGCGGTGATGCCGGGGGGCAGCTCCCAGGCGTTGGATTCGCTGAGAAGACGCGACTGGATGCCCACGCCCAGCGAATAGCCGAAGTCCTCGGCGTGGTCGGCGCTGAACAGGTTGCCGATGACATGCACGCGACCGAAGCGCACGCGCGGCGTGCGTTCCTTGCAGGCGTGGAAATGGTTGTGGTGCAGCGTCACGCGCAGCTTGCCGGTGTCCGAAGCAGCCAGCCCGTCGCTGTTGCCGATCAGCATGGTCTTGTCATGAGCCTGGAAGCGGCACCAGGACACGGTGACCAGGTCGCTGCCGTTGGTGATGTCCAGCAACCCGTCGTGGTGCTGCACGCGCTGGCCCAGGCGAATGGGTTCGAGCTTGTCGGGGTGGTTGCCGTCGTCGAACAGGCAGTGGTCCACCCACACGCGCTCGGCGCCGCGCAGCGACAGCGCGTCGTACTCCGAGTTCCATTCGCCGTGCACGTTGTCGCGCGGCTCCCACGCGGGAAAGTGGTCGTAGGCGTCGGAGAAGCGCAGGTCGCGGATGACGATGTTGCTGACCTTGTCCAGCAGCACCATGCCGTGCTGGAAGCCCGCGCCGGGCGCGGCGCCCAGCAGCGTCGTGTTGGACGGCAGGCGCAGGATGGAGACCGCGGCCTGGCGCTTCTCGGAGCGCTTGCGCGCGTCTTCCAGCGGGCCCTTGGGGTCGTCGCGGCCCCAGGTGGCGGGGTCGAATGCGCGGTCGAAGGCGTCGAAGTTGAACGCTGGGTCGCGGAAGGCTTCGACGCCGCCGGGGCACAGGTCGATGAAGGTGTGGATGCGGATGATCTTGGGCTTGTCGCCCAGACGCAGCGCGGCGTCCAGGCCCGCGCGGTCGTGCACGTCGAAGACATGCTCGGGCAGGGCCTTGGCGCCGCCCGTCGTCGCGCCGACGCTGGCCCAGCCAAGCGGGTTCTCGACGAGGACGGGCGGCGGCGTGCTGGCGCAGCCGCCGACGGTCGACAGGGCGGCGAGGGCGAGGAGGTGGCGGCGGTTGACGGTCATGGGCGGTTGTTGAATTCGCTGAGGCGATTCGAGGCGGCGTCAAAGGGGCGGCGCGATGTGCTGGCGGACCAGGGGCCGACGTGGGCGCCGATCTCGCTGTCGCGCACGACGGCCACGCCGTTGGGGCTGGTGCCGGCCTGCCACGTGCCGGCCTTCACGCCGGCATCCCAGGCGCGGCCGATGGCCGTGGCGCCGGGCGCGACGCCAGGCTCGCCGACCAGGCGGCTGTGCGTGACGAGGAAGCCCTGGGCCACGTCCGGTGCGGTGCTGGGCGCGAGGATGATGCCGCCGTGGCCGGGTGTGCGGCGGTTGGCGCGCGTCAGGATGGTGGAGTGCTCGATGACCAGCACGGCGTTGCCGAAGATGAAGTCCACGTCGCCGGCGATGAGGCTGTGGCGGATCAGCTGGCGTGCCGGCGCGTCTGCCGCGCGGCGCTTGGCGTAGAGAGTGTCCTGGTGGCCCAGCAGCCGCACGTTGTCGAGGTGGATGCGATCGCCGGCCAGCGTCAGCGCCACGGCCTGCGCGCCGCCGCTTTCGCCGACGCCGGGCGGGTAGGCCTCGCCGCGGCGCACGCCGTCCATCGCGTCATTGGCGATGGTCAGCGAGATCAGCTGCACGTCGTTGCTCTGCACCAGCATGCTGGTGCTGCCGCTGGTGCCGATGGTGGTCTTGCCCAGCTCCGGCCAGCAGGGGTGGGCCGGTTCGTTCTCGCCCTTGGGCTTGCCGGAGAAGCGGTTGTCGACCAGCACGACGGCGGCGGCGTCCAGCGCCGAGCCGATCAGCGCGATGGGCGCCTTGTCCTTGATGCAGACCGGGCCGCGGTAGGTGCCGGGCTGGATGTGGATGACCCAGCGCTTCGTGCCGTCGGCGGGGACCTTGTCGATGGCGGCTTGCACGGACTCGCCGGGCTTGACGGAGAAGTCAGGCGGCGTCGCGGCCAGGTCGGCCAGCGGCGCGGGTTGCCAGTCGCCGAGGTAGGCCGCCGCGGTGTGCGCGGCGGCCTGCTCGGCCGGCAGCTGAGGGCGTGCTTGCCCCTGAGCTGCCGTCGCGACGATGAACCCCAGCAGGGTCAGCGCCAGCTTCACAGGTCGGCCAGGTAGAGGGCCGGTTCGACGCCGTTCGCGCGCTCCTTGTCGCAGCTGAACAGCACCTGCTTGTTGTCCGGCGTGAAGCTGGGGTGCGGGTGCGTGACCTGCCGGTCGTCCTTGTAGACGTCCCAGCCGCTGTCGTGGCGGGCGATGGTGCGGGTCGTGCCAGCCTTCAGGTCGAACAGGTGCAGGTAGGGGTCGCCGGCCAGCATCTCGTTGTCGCCGCTGCTGGCCTTGCCGCAGCCGTCGCCGACGATGAGCGTGCCGTCGTGGTTGCTCATCAGGTGCGAGCAGGGCGGCATCTCGGTCAGCAGCTTGTTCTGCAGCGTGACCGGGTCCAGGCTGTAGATCCAGCGCTCGGGCGACTTCTCGTTGTAGCTGACGTAGATCATGGCGCTGCCGTCCGGCACCCAGAACTCGTGCGTGCAGCTTTCGCCGTTCTGGTGCTCCTTGCCGCAGCGGCGGTTGGTGCCGTCCTCGTTGATGAACCACATGCGCGCATCGATGAGGTCGTGCGGGCCTTCATGACAGTAGGCGACGGTGTTGTCGTCGAACGGGCGGTACTGCGGGTGGCCCAGCCAGCCGCGCTGCTCCAGGATGACGGTGCGCTTGCCCGTGGCGAGATCGACACTGAACAGGCGGCACAGCGGCCGCTTGTGGAACATGTCGGTGAACTTCTGCCAGGTGTTCAGCGGGAACCAGTCCTCGGCGGCGATCTCGATGCCGACGATCTTCGTGCAGGCGCTGTTGCTGACCCAGGTGCCATAGCCCACCCACGCGTCGGGCACGATGTAGAGGACTTCCTCCCTCAGCGTGGCGAGCTCCAGGCGGATGAACTGGCGCTTGTCGCGCACGAAGTAGAGGTGGCGGTCATCGGGGCTCAGGAAACCGCCGAAGGTGTTCTCGCCCGCGCCGTCGGTGAGCTGGATGGCCGTCCGAGTGTCCAGGTCGAGCAGGTGGTAGTTCCAGTTCGGGCTGGGGTGGGGGCCGAACTCGCCGCCGAAGATCAGCTTGCGGCCGTCGTTCGTGAAGCACTTCTGATAGAAGTAGTTGCGATGGCAGGTCACGTCCGGCGGCGTCAGCCGCGTGACGCGCGCGCCGGTGTCGGGGTCCTCGCGGGTGAGGAATTCAAACTTGCGTTCGGTGGACTTCATGGCGTGATCCTTTTTGGGCCGAGCGCTGGGCCGCTCCCGAGCCGGCCCATCTGGCGATGTGCTTGCCGGTCGAGCCGGCAAGCATCGCCGTCCCCTCGGGGGACCGACCAGACTCGCGCGCGTTCAGCGCTGCGAGGCTGGGCGAGGGGCGTTTACCTGGCCAACCAGCCGCCGTCGACAGCGATGGTGTAGCCGTTGACATAGTCTGAAGCGGTCGACGCCAGGAACACGACCGGGCCGGCCAGGTCCTCGGGCTTGCCCCAGCGGCCGGCGGGGATGCGCTCCAGGATGGCGCTGTTGCGCTGCTCGTCGGCGCGCAGCGCAGCGGTGTTGTTGGTGGCCATGTAGCCCGGGGCGATGGCGTTGACGTTGATGCCGTGCGAGGCCCATTCGTTGGCCATCAGCCGCGTGATGCCCATGACGCCGCTCTTGCTGGCCGTGTACGAGGGCACGCGCACGCCGCCCTGGAAGCTCAGCATGGACGCGATGTTGATGATCTTGCCGCCGGTGCCCTGGGCCATGTAGACCTTGGCCACGGCCTGCGACAGGAAGAACACCGACTTCAGGTTCAGGTCCATGACGTCGTCCCAGTCCGCTTCCGAGAACTTGATGGCGTCCTCGCGGCGGATGATGCCGGCGTTGTTGACCAGGATGTGGACCGCGCCCGTGAAGGCCTTGGCCTGGGCGACCAGGTCCGGGATGCTGCCGACCTCGGCCAGGTTGGCGCGCAGGTCCAGGAAGCGGCGCCCGAGCGCCTCGACACCGGCCTTGGTCTCGTCCGGGTCGGACACGTTGACGCCGACGATGTCGGCACCGGCCTGCGCCAGTGCCAGCGCCATGCCCTGGCCCAGGCCGGTGTTGCAGCCGGTCACGATGGCCGTCTTGCCGGCCAGGTTGAAGTTCTGGAGAACCATGTCTTTGTCCAAGGTGCGAAGTGCACCGGTTGCGTCGAATGAGCCGGCTGGGCGCGGGAAGTGCGGAAGCCGGGAGGTAGACCGCTTGAGTTGAAACGCGGTTCCAAAAATTCGGGTGACCGAAGCTTAGGCGGGCGTCAATTGCGGCGGAATCATGGTTTCTATTTAGTGAACCACTGTTCCGATTTTGCAATCTTCGACCTATCATCGTCCACAAGCCAGCCAAAAAACGCAAGAACATGAGCACCTGTATCCACAACGACGCCATGCCCTGGACTGAGCCCGGTGATGCCTTCTTGGCGCCGGGCCTGGCCTCGCACGGCGTTGTTGCGGGCCATGAAGGTGCCACGCCGCTGGGCCCGTTTTTCACCCGCCGAGCCGACTAGTCGACCTGGCCCGGCCGGCGCTCGCACTGCAGCGACACCGGCCTTCAAAAATCAACGGGTGCCCTGCGTGCGCCCGGGTAGCCAAACCCCAGAACCCGAGAGCCGCCAGCGCCAAGACGCCCAGGTGGCCTTGCACCAGGAGACCTTCATGCCCGTAATCCGTCCGTCCCACCGCCTGGCCCTGCGTCCGGTGGCCCTGGCCGTCGCCCTCGTCGCCGCCCCCGCCTGGGCGCAGGACGCCCCCGCCGCCTCGGCACAGCTGGAGACCGTCACGGTCACCGGCATCCGCGCGTCGCTGGAGAGCGCGCTGAACGCCAAGCGCCAGGACAAGGGCATCGTCGATGTCATCAAGGCCGAGGACATGGGCAAGTTCCCGGACACCAACCTCGCCGAATCGCTGCAGCGCATCCCGGGCGTGGTCATCGACCGTGACGCCGGCGAAGGCCGCAACATCACCGTGCGCGGCCTGGGCGGCGACTTCGCCCGCACCCGCATCAACGGCATCGAGGCGCTGGCCACCACCGGCGGCACCGACAGCTCGGGCGGCGCCAACCGCACCCGTGCCTTCGACTTCAACGTCTTCGCGGCCGACCTCTTCAACTCGCTGACCGTGCGCAAGAGCAGCTCGGCCGACGTGGACGAAGGCTCGCTGGGCGCCACCATCGACCTGCAGACGGCCCGTCCCTTCGACATGAAGGGCTTCGCGGCGGCCGTGTCCGTCAAGGGCACGTACAACGAGTTGCGCGGCAAGGCCACGCCCAAGGCATCGTTCCTGATCTCCAACACCTTTGCCGACAAGAAGATCGGCATGCTGCTGTCGGGCGCCTACTCCAAGCGCAAGGTCTACGAAGAAGGTTTCAGCACGGTGCGCTGGGACAACGGCCCGTCCAGCGGCAACGCCTTCAGCGGCTGGTGCCCGCCGCAGGGCATCACGACCAACCTGCCCACCGGCTCGACGGCGACGACCTGCGGCCCGGCCGCCCAGGGCGTGCCCCGCCTCGTGAGCACGGACCCGGCCGTCCAGGCCGGCTACGTGGCGGCCTACAACACGGCGTCGTCGGCCACCAACTTCCACCCGCGCCTGCCGCGCTACGGCCGCCTCACGCATGACCAGGAACGCCTGGGCCTGACCAGCTCCATCCAGGTCCGCGCGTCGGACACGACGCTGCTGACCTTCGACATGCTGTACAGCAAGCTCGACGCGACGCGCCAGGAAGACTTCCTTGAAGCCATCTCCTTCAGCCGCGCGCTGTCGGCCGGCGGCAAGCAGCAGACCAGCGTCGTCGAGGCGCAGTACGCGCCCAGCGGCCAGCTGCTGTACGGCAAGTTCAACGGCGTGGACATCCGCTCCGAGTCGCGCTTCGACAAGCTCAGCACCGAGTTCACGCAGCCCACGCTGACCGTGGAGCAGGACATCGGCGAGTCGATCAAGGTGACCGTGCGCGGTGGCCGCGCCAAGTCCAGGTTCAGCAACCCCATCCAGACCACCACGACGCTGGACGCCCCCAACGTCAACGGCTACGTGTTCGATGCCCGGGGTGACGACCGCGCGCCGCTGCTGGGCTACGGCACGCTGAACCCCGCCAGCGCCAGCGGCGGCTTCCAGATCTACGGCGTGCCGGTCGGCTCGACCAGCATCGCCAACTTCACGCCCAGCGAAATCCGCCTGCGCCCCAACGGCGTGACCAACCGCCAGGACGTGGCCACGGCCGACATCGCCTGGGAAGTCATCCCCGACGCGCTGACACTGAAGGGCGGCGTCAGCTACAAGCAGTTCAAGTTCACCAGCTACGACTTCCGCCGCACGGTGGAGACGATGAACACGCTGCCGGCCAACGTGATCCCGACCAGCCTGGTGACCACGCTGAGCGGCTTCGGCAAGGGCCAGAACCTGCCCGACGGCTCCGTCACCTCTTGGGTGCTGCCCAACCTGGACGCCATCGCCCAGGCCTACGACATCTACTGCAACTGCCTGAAGACCGGCGCGGCCGGCGGCCCCGGCGACTTCACGCTGACGTCCATCACCAACGGCGCCGGCCGCGGCGGCAACCGCGCCATCATCGAGACCGACACCGGCACCTGGATGATGGCCGACTTCGAGACCAAGCTGGGCGGCATGGCCGTGCGCGGCAACCTCGGCACGCGTTACGTGAAGACGGCCATCTCGGCCAGCGGCTACCTGGCCACCGGTGGCGGCAGCCTGGTCACCGCCGAGCGCGTCTACAAGGACTGGCTGCCGTCGGCCAACCTGTCCGTCAACGTCGCCAAGGACTTGATCGTGCGCGCCGCGGCGGCCAAGGTCATGTCGCGCCCGCCGATGCAAAACCTGAACCCGGGCGGCACGCTGACGACCACCGGCACGCTGAGCTACACCGGCGGCAACCCGGCGCTGGACCCGTTCCGCGCCACCACGCTGGATGCCAGCCTCGAGTGGTACCACTCGAAGAACGCCTTCATTGGCCTGGGCGTGTTCGAGAAGAAGATCAAGAGCTACGTGCTGACGCGCGGGCAGAACGTGCCCTACAACCAGACCGGCCTGCCGATGTCGCTGCTGCCCAGCAACTTCACCGGCGACGAAATCTTCCTCGTCAGCGCCCCGGTCAACACCCCGGGCGGCAAGCTCACCGGCTTCGAGATCAACGTGCAGCAGCCGTTCACCTTCCTGCCGGGCTGGGGCAAGAACTTCGGCATGCTGGCCAACTACACGCAGGTCAAGTCCAAGATGGCCTACGTGCTGTCCACGGCCGTCAACTCGCCCACCGTCACGGAAGACCTGGTCAACCTGTCGCCGCGCTCCTGGAACCTGTCGGTCTACTACGACGACGGCACCTTCAGCGGCCGCGTGTCCAGCTCGGCGCGCTCGGCCTTCCTGACCACCATCCCGGCCGGCAACAACCAGGACGTGGCAGGCAAGAACAAGACCTTCAACGTCGACATGTCGCTGGGCTACAAGTACTCCAAGAACCTGGAGTTCACGCTGGAGGCGACCAACCTGACCAACCAGCCGAACGACCAGTTCATCTCCCGCGCGATGGACAACGTGGTGGTGAACAACTACACCGGCCGCGAGTTCGTCATCGGTGGCCGCTACAAGTTCTAAGGCGCACGCAGCCTAGACAAGCAAAGGGCACAGACCTGTTGTCTGTGCCCTTTTTTGCCAGCGGGACCCTGCAGGTCTCCGCCACAGAAGTGCCGGCCGTCGCCTACCGCGCGGCCTGAGCCTCATCAACGGAGACCCCATGAAGACAAGCAAGACCTTGGCGGTCATCGCCGCCGCATGGCTGACCACGACCGCGGCCTGGGCTGCGGACAAGCTGCCCGCCGGCACGCTGATCACCGGCACCGTCTCGGGCGCCAGCGCCACGCTGCTGGGCCTGGACCACTTGTTCGCCGACGTCCCCGGCAGCAACACCACGGCGCTGGCGGCGGCCGACCTGGAGTTCATCACCGGCGACGCCCAGGTTGCGGTGGACTTCTTCAGCGACGGTCGCGTGCAGGTCTGGAACAACAGCGACACCGCCCAGCTGCTCGGCAGCTACACGCTGACCTTCGACTTCGCCGGGGCCGGCCCTGCCATCACGGGCTGGACGCCGCCGGGCCTGAGCGGCGTGACCCTGCAGGTGCTGGGCGAGCGCAGCGTCAGCATCAGCTTCAGCAACCTCGACTTCGGCGGCGACTTCGGCAGCTTCACCGCGCAGCTCAACGTCAGCGCCGTGCCCGAGCCCGCCAGCGTGCTGATGCTGGGCGCCGGCCTCGGCCTGGTCGCACTGCGCCGCGCGCGGAGGGCCGCCGCATGAAGGCCTTCAAGCCCCTGGGCCTGGCCGCGCTGCTGGCCTTCAGCCTGCAAGCCCATGCGATCGATGCCGCGCAGCAGACCGCCCCGGCCGACGGTTGGGGTGCCGGCACCGTGGGCGGCAGCGCCGCCACGCCCGAGCACATCTACACGGTGACCAACCGTGCCCAGCTGCTGAACGCGCTGGCCAACGGCGGCAACGCGCCCAAGATCATCAAGGTGGCCGGCACCATCGACATGACCGAGGGCACGCCGTTCGCGAGCACCGCCGACCAGAAGGTCAGGGCGCGCGTGCGCCTGACCAGCAATACCACACTGATCGGCGAAGGCCCGGGCGCCGGCTTCGTCAACGCCTGGATCGACATCACCAGCGTCAGCCAGGTCATCGTGCGCAACCTGCACATCGTCGCGCCCTGTGATGTGGGCCCGATCTGGGACCCGACCGACGGGGCCCTGGGCAACTGGAACTCGGCCTACGACGCCATCGGCATCGTCACGGCCACGCAGGTCTGGATGGACCGCAACACCATCACCGACGCGCCGGTCACCGACGACACGCTGCCCATCGAGAACGGCAAGACCAGGCAGTGCCACGACGGCGCCATCGACATCACCAAGGGCGCGGACCTGATCACGGTCTCGTACAACGTCGTCACCGCGCACGACAAGTCCATGCTGATCGGCGGCTCCGACAGCCTGACGAGCGACGCCGGCAAGCTGCGCATCACCCTTGCCAACAACGTCTTCAACGGCGTGACGCAGCGCGTGCCGCGCGTTCGCTTCGGCCAGGTGCATGTCTTCAACAACTACTTTGTCGGCAGCAAGACGGCCAGCCCCTACGCGCACTCGTACAGCGTCGGCGTGGGCAAGGCGAGCAACGTGCTGTCGCACAACAACGTCTTCGCCGTCGACGGCGCAACCGGCTGCGACAGCGTCGTCGTCTACGCGAGCAGCGACCACACCGGCGTCTTCCAGGACAGCGGCTCCACGCTCAACGGCGCGGCCCTGGGGGCCTGCAGCGTGCAGCCCGGCACGGCCTTCACGCCGGGCTATGCCTACAAGCCGCGGCCGGCGGCCCTGGTCAAGGCCAATGCGCTGGCGCTGGCCGGTGCCGGCAAGCTGACGACGCAGATCAGCGGCAACGGCAACGTCGGCGACGTGGCCGGCACCCGGTCGCCCGCTGCCAACGAGACCGGCGTGCACACCGACGCGCGCCTGTCGCTGTCCTTCGACGCGCCGCCCAGCATCGGCACGGCCGGCAAGGTCAATGTCTACCGCGCCAGCGACGACGTGCTCGTCGACAGCATCGATGTCAGCAGCGCGCCGTCGGCCAGCGACACGCAGGCGGTGCTCGCCCGGACCAACCTCGAGATCGACGCGCTGGGGCTGGGCGCCATGCCCGATGGCACCACCTTCGCGCGCTACGTCTGGTACCGCCCCGTGTCGGTGAAGGGCAGCACGGCCTCCGTCAAACTGCACAACAACAAGCTGGACTTCGGCACGACCTACTACGTGACGATGGACGCCGCCGTGCTGGGCGGCACGATCAAGGGCGCCGGTTTCGCCGGCATCAGCAAGGCCGACAACTGGAAGTTCACGACCCGTGCCGCGCCTGCCGGCTACACGACGCTGAACGTGGACGACAGCGCCACGGCGGCCGACTTCCGCACGCTGCAGGGCGCGCTGAACTGGGTCATGAAGTACTGCTCCACGAACAGCCCGGCCACCTACGGCTGCAACACGGTGGCCACACCCAAGCTCATCAGCTTGAGCAACGGCAGCTACCCGGAGCTGAACATCCTGCGCAAGGTGGCCAACCTGACCATCAGCGGCGAAAGCCGCGACGGCGTGGTGGTGGGCGACGTGAACTTCGAGTCGCTGAACGCCGGCAGCGGTGCGAGTTCCGCCGCGGCCGGCACGGCGCTGAGCACCTCCGGCAAGACGGTCGGCCACCGCGTGCTGGGTGGCGGGCGCGCGGCGCTGCTGGTGGAGACGTCCGACCTGCTGACGCTGCAGAACTTCACGCTGCACAACCCGCACGTGCGCAGCACGTCCTGGGACAACCAGGCCGAGGCGATCTACTTCAACACCAGCACCACCGCCGCGGCGGCGCGGCTGGTCGCCAGGCAGATGAACTTCCTCAGCCAGCAGGACACGCTGCAGCTCAAGGGCTACAACTGGTTCTACCAGTCGCTGGTGGCCGGCAATGTCGACTTCATCTGGGGCAGCGTGATGGCCAGCCTGTTCGAGGACTGCGAGATCCGCTCGGTCGTCGACACGGGCAGCAGCTCGGCCGGCTTCATCCTGCAGTCGCGGGCGACGGCCGGTGACAAGGGCTTCGTGTTCCTGAACAGCCGGCTGACCGCCGAGCCGGGCGTCACGCAGGCCTACCTGGCCCGCAGCGGCGGCACCACGGCCACGACCTACACCGACAACATCGCCTTCATCAACACCCGCATGGGCCCGCACATCCTGCCGGTGGGCTGGTGCGTGGGCACCGGCACCAGCAAGACGGGCGCGGGCACCGGCAGCTGCGGCAGCAACCCGCCGCCCTGGGCCGGCACCGCCGACGGCGGCGCCACCGACGCAGCCGGCTGGCGCGAGTTCGGCAGCACGGACCTCGGCGGCGCACCGCTGGACGTCAGTGCGCGGCTGGGCGTGGCCTCGGTCAAGGTCGCCAACGTGCTGACCAACGTGCAGCTCGCCAAGCCGCTGGTCGCCGCCGCGGGCCTGACGACGCGCGCCGAGATCCTGCAGAACTCCACCATCGCCACCGGCGCCCCCGGCGGCTGGACGCCCACCCCCTGACGCAGGCCGCGAGCGCCGGGCACAGACCCGGCCCGCGGGCCTCCTGCACCCCACCCCGAATCCATGGAGACACGATGAACGCCATCCGCCTGCCTTCCCGCCCGCAGCTCAGCCTCTGCGCCGCCGCCGTGCTGACGCTGATGAACGCCGCCCACGCACAGAGCGCCGACGGCGCGCCGGTTGCGATGGAGCGCATCCAGATCACCGGCTCGTCCATCAAGCGCCTGGCCGGCGAGACGGCGCTGCCGGTGTCCACCATCAAGTCCGAGGACCTGGAGGCGCGCGGCCACACCGAGCTGAAGGACTTGCTGCTGGAGATGCCGCAGTCACTGTCCCTGGGCACCAACAGCGGCGCGGCCGGCCCCATGCTGAACCTGCGCGGGCTGGGCCCCATGCGCACGCTGACGTTGCTGAACGGCCGGCGCCTGGCCAACGAGCCGCTGCAGGACCAGTACGTGTCGGTCAACGTGATCCCGCGCATGGCGCTGGACCGCGCCGAGACGCTGCGTGACGGCGCCTCGTCCATCTACGGGTCGGACGCCATCGGTGGCGTGCAGAACTTCTACACCTTCAACACCTTCCAGGGCGGTCGCGTGAAGGCGGAGTGGAACCAGCCCGAGCATTCGGGCGGGGGCGAGACCAAGGCCATCGGCGCCATCGTCGGCTTCGGCGATCTGAGTGCCGACGGCTGGAACGCCTATGTGTCGCTGGACCACCAGCGCAAGTCGGCGCTGTTCAAGATCGACCGCCCCGAGCTGTACGACTACGCGGTGCTGGCGGCCATGGGCCTGGGCCTGACGCCCGACAACAAGAACCCCAGCCCGACGGCCAACTTCGGCTTCACGACCGGTGCCAACTCCAACTACAACCCGGCCTACGCGAGCGGCTGCGCGCCGCCGTATTCGCTGCCGACGCTGGGCGCCGGCAGTGTCGCCACGCCGGCCACCTATGGCAACGCGGGCTGCTACCGCAACCCCAACTACTACGACGCCGTCACCGACGGCAGCGAGATCACCAACGTCTTCGGCAAGCTGAGCTGGAAGATCAACAACAACCATTCGCTGACGCTGGAAGGCCTGCACGCCAAGTACAACGTGCAGAAGTTCCGCGGCATGCAGGTGCCGGGCAGCACCGCGCCGGCCACCACTTACAGCATGCCGGCGACCAGCAAGTTCTATCCCGGCAAGGGCATCACGCCGGCCGTGCAGGTGGTGGGCAGCAACACCGGCGCCAACTCGCCGGCGATGTTCCTCGACGCGGCCAAGACGCCCGGCACCGTCAGCACGCTGAACATGAACAA
This sequence comes from Roseateles sp. P1_C6, assembly GCF_056406315.1. NCBI lineage: Bacteria > Pseudomonadati > Pseudomonadota > Betaproteobacteria > Burkholderiales > Sphaerotilaceae > Roseateles > Roseateles sp. P1_C6. The sequence goes on along the minus strand of NZ_JBFUAK010000008.1, from coordinate 238,909 downwards.
CCGGACGATCTACTTCGTCTGGGGCCCGGCCGAGCTGGGCTCGGCCTACCGCAACGACGAGCAGACCAACGACCGCCTGGTGCTCAGCGCCGAGGGCACGGTGGCCGGTTTCGACTACCGCGTGGGCCTGAACTACGGTCGCTCGCTGCGCGACACGCGTGCCGGTGGCGGCTACATCCTGTACTCCAAGGCACAGCAGGGCTTCACCGACGGCACGCTCAACCCCTTCGGCCTGCAGGACGCCGCTGGCCTGGACTACCTGCGAAGCATCGAGGCCAGCGACTACAGCTACCGCGTCAACCGCGCCTACAACCGGAGCGTGGACGCGACGTTGACGCGCGCGCTGATGGACCTGGGTGGCGGCCCGCTGATGCTGGCCGTGACGGGCGAGGTGCGGCGCGACTCGGCCAAGGTCGGCGCGGCACCGCTGGACTACGTGGCCAAGAACGCCAACGGCAGCTATGCCATCGACGCCTTCGGCAACATCACCAAGCACGACCTCGTCGGCGAGACGCCCACCGGCGTGGCCCGAGACCTCGGCCGCAACATCAAGTCGGCCGTCATCGAGGTGGACGCGCCCGTCACCCGCCGCCTGAGCTTCAACGCCGCGGTGCGCTCCGACACCTACAGCGACCTGAAGACGACGACCGTGAACCCCAAGCTGTCGGCGCGCTACCAGGCGCTGGACGAGCTGGTGCTGCGCGCCTCGGCCAACACGGGCTTCCGCGCACCGTCCATCATGGACATCCAGAACCCCACGCCCGAGGTGCGCACGCAGACCATGGACGACCCGGTGCTGTGCCCCAGCGCCACGCCCACGGTGGCCAACACCGGCAACCCGGTCAACGGCTACACGCGCGACCAGGTCTGCAACGTGGTCATGAACTACTGGACCAAGTCGCCCGACAACAGCTTCCTGAAGCCCGAGAAGTCCAAGGGCTGGACGCTGGGCCTGGCGCTGGAGCCGACCAAGGGCCTGCTCATCACGGCCGACTACTGGGGCATCAAGCTCAGCGACATGCTGGGCGCGGTGGCCATCGCCGAGGTGCAGCAGCAGCCGGCCAAGTACGCGACCAACATCATCCGCAAGGGCGACGGCACCATCGACTACATCATCGCCAGCCAGGCCAACCGCGGCGACACCAGCATCCGCGGCCTGGACCTGTCGATGGCCTACCGCCTGCGCGGGCTGCCCATCGGCGAGCTGAACTTCAGCCTGGACGGCACCTACTACGAGAGCTATCGCTTCAGCGCCGAGAAGGGCGGCGAGGTGTTGAGCAACGTCGGCATCATCACCAACGATGCCCGCTACGGTGGTGCTGGCGTCAATTCCGGCCTGGCCGGCATGCCGCAGATCAACCCGCGCTGGAAGCACACGGCCTCGGTCGGCTGGCGCGACGGCCCCTGGTCGGCGCTGGTCTCCGTGCGCTACAACACCGGGCTGACCGACATCACGCCGCGCCCCGGCTCGACGGTCAACCGCGTCAGCCCCTACAGCCAGTACGGCGTGAGCGCGAGCTACTCGGGCTTCAAGGGCTTGAAGCTGGGTCTCGCCGTCAACAACCTGACCAACGCGACGCCCCCCATCACGGCCAACAACCTGTACGTGGGCTACATCACCAGCATGGCCGACGTGCTGGGCCGGGCGTACAAGCTCACCGCGGACTACAGCTTCTGACATGACCCAACGTTTCACGCATCTGGCGACAGCGCTGCTGCTGGCGGCGGCCGCACTGCCGGTGGCCGCCCAGCCTGCGCCGCCCGCACATGCCGCCATCGTCACCCAGGGCTGGACCCAGACCCAGGGTGGCCGTGGCGGTCGCCTCATCAAGGTGACGACGCTGGCGGCGTCAGGCCCCGGCAGCCTCGCCGAGGCCATCGCCGCGAGCGGTCCGCGCATCGTCGTCTTCGAGGTCGGCGGCGTCATCGACATGGCCGGCCAACCGCTGAAGATCACGCAACCCTTCCTGACGCTGGCCGGCCAGACCGCGCCCGACCCCGGCATCAGCATCGTCAAGGCCGAGACGACCATCGCCACGCACGACGTCGTCATCCAGCACCTGAGCTTCAGGCCCGGCGAGTTCGGCCGGCCCAAGAAGGGCGGTGGCGACCAGGACGGCATCTCCGGCATCGGTGGCGCGCACGACGTCATCGTCGACCACTGCAGCTTCTCGTGGGCCACCGACGAGAACCTGTCCGCGTCCGGCCCGCGCTTCGAGGGCAAGACCGTCGAGGAGTGGCGCAAGGCCACGTCGCACCGCATGACCTACAGCCACAACCTCATCTACGAGGGCCTGGGCAACTCGGTGCACGAGAAGGGCGAGCACAGCAAGGGCAGCCTCATCCACGACAACACCAGCGGCGTGCTGATCTACGCCAACGTCTACGCCTCCAACCGCCAGCGCAACGCGCTGTTCAAGGGCGGCGCGCAGGGCGCGATGGTCAACAACTACATCTTCAACCCCGGCGACCGGGCCGTGCACTACAACCTGCTGGCCAACGAGTGGGTGGGCCAGCCCTGGCAGACCGGCCAGCTCACGCTGGTGGGCAACGCGCTGCGGCACGGGCCCAGCACGCAGCCCGGCACGGCCTTCTTCACGATGCTGGGCCAGGGCGACCTGGCGCTCTACATGGCCGACAACCTGGCCCACGACGGCCAGGGCAGGGCCGTGCCGCTGCTGGGCACCAACGCGGCGACGACGGGCAAGCTCATCGTTGCGGCCAAGGCCGATCTGCCCGCCGGCCTGGTGGTGCGGCCCGCTGCCGACCTGGCGCGCGAACTGCCGCCACTGGTCGGCGCCCGGCCTTGGGCACGCGACCCGCTGGACGCCAAGCTGCTCGCCGACATGGCCCAGGGCCGCGGCAAGCTGATCGACTCCGAGGTCGAGAACGCGCTGGGCTACCCCCGCCACGCGCCCACGCGCCGCGCCTTCAAGGCCGACGACTGGAATCTTGACGACATGAGCCCCAAGGCCGGCTGGCCGGCGCTTCCCAAACCCTGATCACGCGATGAAGACACTGCTGCCCACCCTGCTTGCCGCGCTGCTGCTGGTCGGTGCCGCCGAGGCCCAGACGCCGCCGCCGACCGCCGCCTCCGCGGCCAAGGGCGAGACCACCGCCAACGTCGCCACCGGCCCGCGCCTCATCCTCGTCGGCGACTCGACGATGGCGCCGCGCAGCGGCTACGGCAACGCGCTGTGTGCCCGCTTCCAGCAGGTTGCCTGCATCAACCTCGCGCGCGGCGGCCGCTCGAGCATGAGCTTCCGCGCCGAGGGGCTGTGGTCCACGGTGCTGGCCCTGTTGAACGAGGGCGGCCCGGCGAAGCAGAAGACGCTGGTCCTGATCCAGTTCGGCCACAACGACCAGCCCGGCAAGCCCGGCCGCTCGACCGACCTCGCCACCGAGTTCGGGCCCAACATGACCGGCTATGTGAAGGACGTGAAGGCCGCCGGCGGCGAGGTCATGCTCGTCACGCCGCTGACGCGCCGCACCTTCAAGGACGGCGAACTGCACAATGACCTGCGGCCCTGGGCCGAGGCCGTTCTCAAGGTCGGCACCGAGCAGGGCGTGCCCGTGCTGGACCTGAACGCCGTCAGCCACGCGGCCGTTGCCGCCATGGGCCAGGCTGGCGCCGACACGCTGGCCGAAGCGCCGCCGCGGTTTGATCGCACTCACCTGGGCCCCAAGGGTGCGGCGCTGTTCTCGGAGCAGGTGGCCGATGGCTTGGTGAAGCTCAAGCCTGAGCTGGCGACGGCCAGGACGCTGACGCCTTAGTCGGCTGCCTTCGGCAGGCACGCCTTGATCTGATTCAAGGCCTGATCACGGAGCCGCTCGTAGTCGGCATAGCTGGCGAAGTCGCGCTTGGCCGGCGGCTGGTTCAGCAGATAGGCTGTGACGACCAGGTCGGCCTGCGGCACGAAGACGGTGTAGAAACCCAGCGTGCCGTAGTCCAGCGTGGGCTGGTCCAGCCCCAGCGTTTCGACGCCGCCGCCCTGCTGGCGCTTCAGCGGCTGGCTGCTGCCGTTCGGCCCCTGCGAGGCCACCGCCTGCATCTGCCGGCGGATCGCATCGCGGTCCGCCTCGGCCTGGTCGTGCGCAGAGCGTTCGATCTTCAGGTTGACGAAGTACTGGCCCTGGGCTGTGGCCAGCATCACGCGATGGCCCTCCAGCACCGACACCTGGCGGTCCGGTTCACCGGTGATCTGGATGGTCCGGGTGCCGGCCGGGCCGCCGCGCTTCTGCGTCTCCACACCCTTGATCGGGCCGGCCGATATGCAGGCCGCGATGAAGTGCAGATCACCATCCGTCGGGTTGGCGGCTGCGCTTGACGCGGCCAGCACCAGGCTGGCGATGGCGGTTTGAATCATGAATCTCCCCTTGTTGTCGTCGTCGCTGCGGCGTCCGCCGCGCGCGAAGCGAACAAAGCGCCGCGCGCGCTCATCACCCCTGTTGGCAAGACACCGCGAAATCGCTTCACCAAAGCCGCCACCAAGGCTTCCTGAGCGGGGTGGGTTGCGGCAACGCCGCTGGCATGTCGAGGTCCGCGAGCAAGCCGTCCGGCATGGGATCGTGGCTCGAGGGGTTGACGCTCCAAAGACCGGCGACCTGCATGACATCCTCTTCATTCGCAAAGCGCAGATCGTCGCGCTCCCAGTAGGTGTCGTCCCGCGCGTCGGGACTGGAGGGGTTGTAGAAGCAGTGCCCCAGCCGGATCTCCTCGGCCGTCGGCTCGCCGAGGTCGATGCTCGTCTCCCCGGCGTGGCCGCTGTAGCAGTACGCGCGCTGGAGCTGGCCGCGCGCCGCGCGAGCCCAGGCATGGGTCTCCACGACGCGGTGACTGGCGAAGAACTGCGCCTCGGTGTCGAGCTCCGCCGACACGGTCCGCAGCTTGTCGACGAAGGTTGGCAGCGTGCCGTCCGTCAGGTCGAGAAAGCCACTGCACATGGCCAGCGTCCAGCCGTCGATGGCGGGCGTGATGAACACTTTGCCCGGCTCCCGGTACGCGGCAGGGATCGCGGAATCCGCGGGGGTCGGCGTGAGCCGCCCGAGCTTCAAGGCTCGCGCCACCGCGTCGCTGTCCGTGGCGCGGATGGCAAACCACGCTGTCTTGTAGCCAAAGCTCATCGTTCGTCGCCAGCCCTGCGTGTCGAGGGTTGCGACGTTAGCAGCGTCACTTCTTCACCGCGGGCCGGTGGATCATCGTGCGCTGAAACCACGCCTCGTTCATTCGCGCCAGGAAATGCGCATTGATCGGAAAGCCGCAACCGTCGCCCAGCACGGCCTCGGTGCCGCATCTGGGGCACATCGCCGTCTGCTGCTTCAGCGCCTCCGGGTCGTCCAGGTTCTGCATCGTCAGGCCCGTCCAGCCGACGATTTCGTCGGGCTTGAACATCTCGACGCAGTTGCAGCAGCCACACAGCTTGCTGGCCTCGATCTGGGCCCAGTTGTTGGAGGTGTAGCGAAAGGCGGCGAGCAGTTCGTTCATGGCCGACGGTCCTGGCGGGCGTTGGTGCGAGTGTGACGCGGTGTCGCGCCGCTGGACATGGGCGCTGTCGCTGCCGTCCTACGGGTAGCGGATGCGTCACTTGCCGGTGGGGCGCTGGCTTCACGGCGCGCGACCACTGGCCTCGCGCTTTTTCATGGTGCGCCGCCCGGCCAATGCCGCGAGCGCCGCGAGCAGCAAGGCACTGACGGATGCTTCCAAGATGGCAAATCGACCCTGCGCCACCATGAGGCAGGCACCCGCCACAGAAGATGCCAAGAAGAGGGCTGCGATGAGAAACCACAGGCCTGGCGTCAGCAGAGAGCCGTAGCGATTCGGGCGGTTGAGCGTCATGCGCAGCCCGACGGAGAGAAAGAGCGCCGCAAGCACTCCGACGATGGCAATGAAGATCAGGACCGTTGTCTCGGCCACTTCGTCGCGCGTTGTCAGCTTCAGCGCGCCAACGGCAAAGAGCACTGCTAGCGCTACGCCCACGAGCAGCGCTGCGACCCCTACCGCTCTCTGGATCCACAGACCTCCCGGTTGGGCTGCGATCAATGCGTTGGGGTTGTTCTGCATCGCGTTGGGTGTGTGCTGGATTGGGTTGGGAGGAACTGGGCCAACAATCAACCGGCCTTCGCCTTCAGCCAGGCCGCCGCCTCAAGCTGTTGTTCAACGTCGAACAGATGACCGCCAGCCGTCGCCATGGTCCGCAAGCCGCTGCCGCTGGCCCATGCCCTCGCGAGGACGGCCCACGACCGTTGCGTCGCATCCCAAGGAAAAAGCCTGTCCTGCGGCGACCCGAACAGCAGCAACGGCCTGGGTGCGATCAGCGCCGCCACGTCCGGGTGGTCCAACTCGGCCGCCAGCCCCGGGTGCGCCATGCTGAAGGCCGACTGCCCCTGCAGCGTGTGTTCGCCCGCGCGCAGCAGGCCTTCGCGCGTGCACATCCAGTGCGCCGCCACGCAGGCCGAGACTTCATCGCAGACGGCCGCCAGTTGCCACGCGCGGAAGGCGCCCATGGAGAAGCCCAGCACCGCCACGCGCCGGGTGTCGATCTCGGGCCGTTCGCGCAGCCAGCGATGCGAGCGCAGGTCATCGCTGGCGATCAGGCCGGCCCAGCTGCGGCCCAGCTGCATCAGGTGGTTGGCCAGCGCCTGCTGGTCGTCCTTGGCGAAGCCCGCGCGGCTGCGCTCGCCCCAGCCCAGCGCATCGATGGCGAGCACGGCGAAGCCGGCCTCCACCAGCGTGTCGCCGACGAACCGACCGCCGAAGTAGCGCTGCGCCCAGGCGCTGGCCGACGCCCGCGCGGCCGCGGGCGCGGTGGCCAGCGGGCGGATGAGTTTTTCCTTGCCGATGTCGAAGCGCGCGCCGTGGTCATGCAGCACGACCACGGCGGGGTGCGGCCCGACGCCCTTGGGTCGCAGGTACAGGGCCGGCACGCGGTCGCCCAGCGCGCCGCGCAGCGTCAACGACTGGGCGCTGTGGCTGCCGCGGTCCTCCTCGGCCAGCACCTCGGTGGCGAAGCCGCTGCCGTCGTCGCCAGGCTGCAGGATCAGGCGGCGCGCGGTGGCCAGGGCCTCGGCGCGCCAGCCGGCGTCGGGCCGCCAAGCCAGGCGCGGGCGCCAGCGGCCTTGCAGGCCGGCGAGCGTGTCGTCCAGGCCGTCGGCGCGGCCCAGCAGCGGCCACAGCGCCAGGCCCGCGAGCCACTGACGGCGGTTGCCCCTCATGGTCGCCAGGGGCTGCCAAGCCCGCCGCGCTGTGCGAGAGTCGGGCGATGCGCCTGCGCCGCCGTGATGCCTGCCTGCTGCCCCTGGCCCTGCCGGGCGGCCTGGCATGGGGCGACGACAGGTCGGCGCTGCGCATCGGCTGGAGCGAGTACCCGCCGTTCCAGTTCAGGAGTGCGACCGAGCAGCCGCAGGGCCTGGACGTGGAGCTGCTGGAGTTGCTGGCGCGGGCCGGCGGCGAGCGTCTGCAGTGGCTGCGCCGGCCCTGGGCGCGGCAGATGACGGACGTGGCCCAGGGCGAGCTGGACCTGGTGCCGTCGGCCACGCACACGCCCGAGCGGCTGGCGTTCGGTGATTTCACGCAGGCCTACCGGCAGGAGCATGTCGCGCTGCTGGGCCTGGCGGGCGGCGGCCGGGCGCCGCGCCGGCTGGTCGACCTCAAGGGCCGGGCGGTGCGCGTGGGCATGATCCGGGGCGTCGTCTTCCCCGCCGTCGTGCGGCAGGCGCTGGACGACCCCGAGTTGGCGCGCCTGCTGGTGCAGCTCTATGCCAACGACCTGACGCTGTCGGCGCTGCGTGCGCGGCGCGTGGACTACGTCATCGACGACCCCGCCACGCTGCTCTACCGCGCCGCGCGCGAACCTGGCGAGGCGGTGGAGGTGGTGCTGGAGCTGGCTCGCAGCCCCGTGCACGTCTTCGTCGGCCGACGCGCGCTGACGCAGCGCCCCGAGTTGCTGCAGCGCCTGAACCTGGGCCTTCAGCGCGCCCGCCAGCAGCCCGAATGGGCGCAGGCGCAGGCGCGCTATCCCAACCTCTAGCCGCCGACCCATGCCGGCAGCGCCATCGACAGCGCCGGGAGGTAGGTGACGGCCAGCAGCGTGGCCAGCAGCGCGCCGTAGAAGGGCGCGATGGAGCGCATGACCTGGCCCACCGACACGCCGCCGATCGCGCAGCCGACGAACTGCACGCTGCCCACCGGCGGCGTGTTCAGGCCCAGCGCGCAGTTCAGCAGCATGACGACGCCGAACTGCGTCGGGTCCATGCCGGCCTTCATGCAGATGGGCAGGAAGATGGGCGTGCAGATCAGGATGGTGGCCGCCATGTCCAGGAAGGTGCCCAGCACGAACAGCAGCACGTTGACCCACAGGAAGATCAGCCAGGCGTTGTTGCCGCTCATCTGCTCCAGCCATTCGCCGGTCTTCTGCGGCACCTCGTACAGCGCCATGAAGTAGCCGAAGGCCGACGAGATGCCGATCAGCAGCAGCACGACGCCCGTCGTCTTGCAGGCCTTGGCGCAGGCCGCGAGGAAGCCCTTCCAGCTCAGCGAGCGGTAGACGACGCCCGTGACCAGCAGCGCCCAGCAGACGGCGGTGGCGGCCGACTCGGTGGCCGTGAACACGCCGCTGAGGATGCCGCCCAGGATGATGACGATGACCAGCAGCCCCGGCAGCGCCGCCAGGAAGGCCGAGAACACCGCCACCCAGCCGGGGAAGGCGCCATGCGTCGGATAGCCGCGCTTGCGCGCGACGGCGTAGGCGGCGACCAGGTTGGACAGGGTCAGCAGCACCGCCGGGATCAGGCAGGCGAGGATGAGGTTGAAGACGCTGACCGCCGCGATGCCGGCCGTGGCGAGCACGTAGATGATGAGGTTGTGCGAGGTGGGCATCAGCGCGCCCACCAAGGCCGCATGCGTCGTCACGTTGACCGCGTAGTCGGCGTCGTAGCCCTCGCGCTTCATCAGCGGGATCATCACCGAGCCCATGGCCGACACGTCGGCCAGCGGCGAGCCTGCCACGCCGCCGAACAGCGTGCAGCCCAGCACATTGCTCATCCCTAAGCCGCCGCGCACATGGCCCACCAGCCGGTTGGCGAAGTTGACGATGCGCTCGGCAATGCCGCCGTGCAGCATCAGCTCGCCGGCGAAGATGAAGAAGGGGATCGCCAGGAAGGAGAAGATCTGCATGCCGCCGACCATCTTCTGGAAGACGATGGCCATCGGCAGATCGGCCGCGAACGCGGTGGCGATGGACGACAGCCCGATGGCGAAGGCCACCGGCACGCCCAGCAGAAGCAGCAGCACGAAGCTGCCGCACATGACCCAAAGTTCCATGCCTTCCACGTCAGACCCCAGCCTCTTCGACGCTCTGGCCGCGCCACAGCGCGATCAGATGCTCGATGCAGAACAACACGATGAGCACGCCGGCGATCACCAGCGGCAGATAGTCCAGACCCTCCGACACGCCCAGCATGGGCTTGGGCTCGGCCCACTTCAGCGTCAGCCACTCCCAGCCGGCCATGGCCATCAGGATGGCGAAGGCCAGCACGCAGACATGGATGGCCGCCTCGGCCACGCGCTGCGCGCTCTTGGGCAGCAGCACGACGATGGACTCCATGCCGAGGTGGCCCGCGTCACGCACGCCCACCGCCACGGCCAGCGCCGTGATGTAGAGCACCAGCATCAGCGCGAAGGGCTCCGTCCACGTCGGTGAGTCGTTGAGCAGGTAGCGGCCGATCACCTGCCATTGCACGCAGACGATGAGCACCACCAACCCGAGCACGGCCAGGCGCAGCGACCAGCGCGACAGCGCCGCGCAGAGCTTGGTATAGCCGCTCATTTGATGTCTTGAATGGCCTTGACCAGCTTTTGCAGGTCCGGCGTGTTGACGAACTTCGCCATCACCGGCTGCATGGCCACGCGGAAGGGTTCGCGGTCGACGGTGACGATCTCGGTGCCGGCGGCCTTGACGGCGGCCAGCGCCTTGGCTTCCTGGGCGTCCCACAGCTGGCGCTGCACGACCACGGACGCCTTGGCGGCGTCTCGCAGTTGCGCCTGCTGCTCGGGCTTGAGCTTGTCCCAGACCTTCTTGCTGATGAAGAGGGCGTCGGGCGTCATCGCATGCTCGGTGCGGCTGTAGAACTTGGCCGCCTCGAAATGGCGGAAGCCCTCGTAGCTGGGAATATTGTTCTCGGCCGCATCGATGAGGCCGGTCTTCAGGCCCGTGTAGACCTCCCCCGGCGGCATCGGCGAGGGGTTGGCGCCCAGGGCTGTCATCGCGGCGACCGACAGGTCGCTCTGCTGCACGCGGATCTTCAGGCCTTTGGTGTCGGCCAGCGTCTTGACGGGCTTGCGCGCGTAGATGGAGCGCGAGCCGGAGTCGTACAGCGCCAGGCCCACCATGCCCTGGTGCTCGCAGGCTTTCAGGATCTCCTCGCCGGGCGCGCCGTCATAGGCCTTGCGCATATGGGCCGTGTCGCGGAACAGGAAGGGCAGGGACGGCACCAGCGTCTTGGGGCACATGGCGGCCAGCGGCGCGAGGTTGACGCGGGTCATCGCCAGTGCGCCGAGCTTGACCTGGTCGATGGTCTCCTTCTCGCTGCCCAGCGCGCCCTTGTTGAAGACCTTGACGGTCAGTGCGCCGCCGCTGCTGTTGGCCAGCGTCTGGCCGAGCTGCCTGACAGCGGCGACGGTGGGGTAGTCGTCGCTGTTGTGCACGTCGGCGGATTTCAGTTCCAGCGCGAAGGCGCTGGTGCCGAGCAGTGCGGCGAGCAGGGTGAGGGTCTTCTTCATGCTTGTCTCCTTATTCGATGGCGCGATAGCGCAGGTTCGAGAACCGCGCTTCGCCGTTGCCGGCAGCGTAGATCGCCGGCCGCAGGCTGGCAAAGCCGCCCGCCGTGTTGTGGTGGTAGCCGCTGACGTCCATCTGCACCGGGAACTTGGTCCACGGCTGCGTCGCGTCGGCGCGGCTGAAGAGCGTGAGCACGTGGCGCACGCAGCGCAGCTTGAGCTGCATGCGTCGCGCGATGCCGAGGGGTTTGGGCACGGCGCGGATGTCCTGACCGTAGCGATGCAGCTGGAAGCTCTTCGCGTTGGCGCCCATGCCGGCGTAGAGCTTGGCGCTGTAGAACATGACGACGCCGGCCTGAACGCCCTCGTCGATGTCGAGGTCGACCTCCAGCTCGAAGGCCGGATCGCCCTGGATGAAGCCCAGCGGCGCGCTGTCGCCCGGCCCTTTGCCCGGCGTGGCGCTGAGGTGCAGCTTGCCGCCCGCGACGCGGGCGCGGGGCATCTGGCCACTGCCGCTGAGGAACTGCCAGTGGGCCTTGAGCGCCTTGCCGGAGAAGTCGTCGGACAGGGCCAGCCCATGCGGCACGGCGTCGCCGCCCAGGGGCTTGGGCAGGGGCCTGCCGTCGTCGGCGTCGACGTGGAACCAGCCGTCGGCGCTGAAGCGCGCCGGCGCCAGCAGCATCTGCCGGCCCAGCGTGTGGAAGCTGTTCTCGTAGCCGTGATACAGCATCCACCAACCGCCATCCGGGCCTTGAACGAGGCTGCCGTGGCCGCGCGACCACCAGCGCTCGCGCGGCGAGCGGGTGCGCATCAGCGGGTTGTGCGGTGCCTGCTCCCAGGGGCCGGCCAGCGTGCGGCTGCGCGCGGCGATGACCATGTGGCCGGTGGGCGGCCCGGCGGTGCCGCCCACGGCCAGCAACATGTGCCACCAGCCGCCATGGCGCAGCATCTTGGGGCCTTCCGGCGAGAAGCTCTCGACGTCCCAGTCGTCGGGGTAGCGCCAGGGGTCGTAGACATGCTCGATGGGGCCGGCCAGCTTCAGGCCGTCGTCGCTGAGGCGCACCCGGTCGCCGCCGGACAGGAACAGCCAGCGCTGGCCGTCCTCGCCGGCCACGTGCGTCGGGTCGATGTGCTTGGGCAGGCCCAGCGCCACGGGCCTGGACCACGGGCCTTCGATGCGGTCGGCCCAGATGACCAGGATGTCGTTGGGCGTGCTCTTGACCGGCAGGTAGATGAAGTAGCGCGCGCCGTGCTTGCACAGGTCGGGCGCCCAGACGCTGCCGACTGCGTCGTTCAGCGCGTTCGCAACCGGCCGCCAGTTGACGAGGTCGCGCGAATGCCAGATCAGCAGGCCCGGCACGGCTTCGAAGCTGGAGTGCGTCAGGTAGTAATCGCTGCCATCCTTCAGCACCGAGGGGTCGGGTCGGTCGCCGGCCAGCACGGGGTTCAGGAAACGGCCGTCGCCCATGTCGGCCTTGCGCTGGCCTTCGATGCCTTTGGGCCAGGGCTGGCAGGGCGGCAGATAGGGCTGGCCGGGTGCGTCGCTGCAATCGGCTGCGCTCCAGGCGGGTGGCGCCGCCAGCAGCGCCAACAGGCCGCGGCGGTCCAGGGTCACTTCGAAACCTGCGTGAACAGCGAAGCCCAGCCCGCCTTCGGGCTCATGTCGGCCAGGTTCCAGTCGGCCTCGACAAAGGCGCGCTGCGTCGGCTTGCGCTTGGGCAGGCCGTCGGGGTTGTTCTGGGTCTCGTCGTCGATGAGGGTGCCGCGGTCCTCGGCGATGTCGGACAGCTGCTTGAAGTCCAGCGGGTCGCGCGCCCAGGGCCGCGAGCCGACGTACAGCGGTAGCAGCCGCTCCAGCTCGCGTGGCGCCAGCCAGGCCAGGCCCGGCGGCAGGTAGGGCTCGCGCACCGGCACGATCTGCGCGGGGCTGGTCGTGTAGCGGCCCGTGATGGGCAGCGGCAGGCCGTTGCGGTCCACCGCCAGGTTGTCCTGCTCGAACAGCTGCACGTCACCCACGCCGCCCAGCGTGAACAGCGGCAGGCCGAGCACCGTGGCCGGGCCGGCGCGGTAGACATTGCCGGCCAGCGTGACCTTGCCGGTCTGGTAGGGCTGGCCTATCCACTCGTGCGCGATCAGGTTGTAGTGCACGGCGCGGGCGCCGGGGTTGTAGATCAGGTTGTTGACCATCGCGCCCCACACGCCACCCTTGAACAGCGCGTTGCGTTCGCGGTTGGAGGCGTAGATGTTGCCCAGCAACAGGATCTGCGTGGCGTTGTCGTGGATCAGCGAGCCCTTGCTGTGCTCGCCCTTGATGTGCACGGCCTCGTTCAGCCCCTCGTAGATGAGGTTGTGGCTGTAGGTGATGGCGTGCGAGGTGTGGTTGCGCCAGTCGTCGGGCGTGGCGCCCTCGAAGCGGCGGCCGCCGACGGAGAGGTTCTCGTCCGTCGCCCAGGAGAAGCTGCAGTGGTCGACGATGACGCGCTCGGCGCCGTCGCCGGTGGAGAAGCCGTCATGGTCGTTGCCACTGCGCTTGCCACGGCCGTAGGCGCCGGGGCGGATGCTGATGTGCTGGATGACGACATCCTTGGCGAACACCTCCAGCTCGCCCTTGACCAGCGTGATGCCGGGGTCGGGCGCGGTCTGGCCGGCGACGGTCAGCCTGCCTTCGCGCAGCTTCACGCTCTTGCCGCCCAGGTCGATGACGCCGCCGACCTCGAACACGACGATGCGCGGCCCGGGCGTGTCCAGCGCGGCCTTCAGGCTGCCGGGGCCGTCGGTCGCCAGCGTCGTCACGCGGATGATCTTGCCGCCCTGGCCGCCGGTGGTCTTGGCCCAGCCGGCGTGGACGTAGGTGGCCGGATGCAGCGGCGCGCTGCTCTCGGCATGGCAGAGCCCGGCGACCAGCGCCAGTGTCCAGAGCAGTCGCATCGGGTCAGTCTTTCATCAGGTCGGGCATGGCGTCGCGGGGGATCAGCGCGCCGGGGTGCTGGATGACGCGCGCGGCCACCCGGTTGCCGAATGCCGCCGCCGCCGCGGGTGCGACGCCGTTCAGCCGCTGGCTCAGATAGCCGGCGGCGAAGGAGTCGCCGGCGGCCGTGGTGTCGACGACGCGCGGCACGGCCTCGGTCGCCACGACTTGCCAGTCGCCGTTCAGGCCCACGCGCGTCGGCAGCGCACCGCACTTGATCGCAATCTCGGCCACGGGCAGCGCCTGGGCCGCCGCGACGGCGGCGTCGAGGTCCGGCAGCGCGTGCAAGGCCTGGTGGTCATCGGCGGTGATGAGGGCCAGCGTCGAGGCCGCGAAGGCGCGCTGATACCAGTAGCGCGCATCGGCCACCGAGTCCCACAGCCGCGGCCGGTAGTTGTTGTCGAAGGCCACCAGCGCGCCGCGCGCCCGCATGCGCGTCATCAGCGCCAGCACGCGCTCGCGGCCGGCCTGCGGCAGGATGGCCAGGCTGATGCCGGACAGGTAGAGCGCGTCCAGCGCGTCGGCCTGTTCCTCCAGGGCCGACGTCGCGGTGTCGAAGTAGGAGCGCGCCGCCGCCTGGCCGCGCCAGTAGTGAAAGCGCCGCTCGCCGCCTTCGTCCAGCTCGATCAGGTACAGCCCCGGCAGCCGCCCGGGCAGGCGCTGCACCAGGCCGGTCTGCACACCTTCAGCCGCCCAGCGTTCCAGCAGGCCGCTGCTCAGGCTGTCGTCGCCCAGCGCCGTCGCGTAGTGCACGCGCAGGTGGTGGCCGCCACAGCGGGCCAGGTAGACCGCGGTGTTCAAGGTGTCGCCGCCAAAACTCTGGCGCAGGTTGCCGAAGGCGCTGCCCTGCAGTTCCAGCATGCATTCGCCCAGGGCGGCAATGGACACGGGCCGGGGCGCGGCGGCAGGGGATGAGGTCACGGATATCAAAAATGAAACAGCGGTTCAATAAAGATAGCTCAGCCGGTTCATTTCCCGTCCCCTGGTTTACCCCGGCCCGGGTGCGCGGTGAAGAATCCCTCAAGCGGCTGCGCGCTTCGGGCGGGGCGCCGGCTTGCCTTAGAGTCCCGCCGCCGCGGGTCAATGCCGACGGCCAGGACCAAGATCCAGGGAGGACGCATGAGGACGAATCACGACCGCCGTGAGCGCGGTGTCAAGGCCATCGCACGCCGCTGCTGCGCGGCGCTGGCGCTGCTGCTGGCAGTCACTCAGCCGGTCTGGGCGGGCTGCACGTTGAGCAAGTTGGAGATACCGGTGCGCATCGTCAACCAGCGCCCGGTCGGCACGCTGGCCTTGAATGGCACCGAGGTGCCCATGCTGATCGACAGCGGCGCCTTCTTCAGCATGCTGCAGCTGTCCGCGGCGACGCAGCTGGGGCTGCCGCTGCAGCGCCTGCCCAGCCACATCCGCATCGAGGGCTATACCGGCGCCATCGAGGCCAAGCTGACCCGGGTGGAGAAGGTCGGCCTGCGCGGCAGCGAGCTGCGCAACGTGGAATTCATCGTCGGCGGCAACGAGCTGGGCTCCGGCATCATGGGCGTGCTGGGTCGCAACTTCCTGTCGCTGGGGGATGCGGAGTACGACCTGGCTCACGGCGTCGTGCGCCTGATGTTCCCCAAGGGCGACTGCGACAAGGTGAACTTCGCCTACTGGGCCGGCGACGCCCCCGTCATCGAGACGGCGCTCGACAACAACAACCGCGAGGGCAACAACGACATCCGTGTCGCGGTGCGCATCAACGACGTGAAGATGCGCGCCATCATGGACACCGGTGCGCCGCGCACGGCCTTGAAGTTGCGCGCCGCACGCCGTGCCGGCATCAAGGAGAGCGACCTGACGGAGGCCGGCAGGGCCGGTGGCGCCGGCGCGGGCCGCGTGCGGTCGTGGCGGGGGGTGGTCCAGGCCTTCGAGCTGGGCGGCGAGAAGATCGCCAACAACCAGTTTGATGTCGACGACGCCGACATCATCGACGGCGACATGCTGATCGGCCTGGACTACTTCCTGTCGCACCGCATCTATGTGTCTCGGCTGCAGCGCAAGGTCTACGCGACCTGGAACGGCGGGCCGGTGTTTGCGCGCGGCGACGCGGTCGGCGCCTACGACACGCGCTTCGCGGCGCTGCCCGAGCATTTGGCGCCGGATGATGCCGAAGCCCTGGCCCGCCGCGGCGAGGCCTCCGCAGCGCGCGGCGAACTTCAACGCGCCCTCGAAGACCTGAACCGCGCCTGTGAGCTGGCGCCCAAGTCCGAGGCCAACTTCCTGGCGCGGGCGCGCGTGCACTTGGCGATGCGGCAGTTCCCCAAGGCGCAGAACGACCTGGACCATGCGCTGCGCCTGCATCCCGGCCTGCACGAGGCGCTGGCCATCCGCGCGGCCCTGCGCGCGGCCTCGGGCGACCGCACCGGCGCGCAGGTGGACCTGCTGGCGCTGGACACCGCGTTGCCGCCGTCGTCGCATCTGCGCGAAGGCATGGCGCAGGTCTACGTCGACCTGGAACTGGTGCCCGATGCGCTGCGCCAGTGGGAGCTGTGGGTCAACACCCACCGTGCCGATGCGCACCTGGCCACCGTGCTCAACAGCCGCTGCTGGCTGCGGGCGCGGTTGAACATCGACCTGAAGCTGGCGTTGGACGACTGCAAGGCGGCCGTGAGCCAGGAGCGCGACCAGCCCGCCTACCGCGACAGCCTGGGCTGGACGCACCTGCGCCTGGACGACGCGAAGAGCGCCATCAAAGCATTCGACGCCGCCATCGAGCTGAAGGCCTTGCCCTTCTCGCTGTACGGCCGCGCGCTGGCCTACCAGCGCCAGGGCAACGCCGACGCCGCCCGGCGCGACCTTGATGCGGCGCGCAAGCTCAGTGCCGACATCGACGACGCGGTGAGGAAGGCTGGCTTCCCGGTCGCCGGCGACGCCCCGCCAGCGTCGGCGCGGCCTCAGGAGGCGATGCCGCGCCAGGCCGCCTCGGCCAGCAGCCCGGCGTAGGCCGTGGGCCTGGCCTGGCGCCGCCCGGCCAGCCAGGCGCGGCAATAGGACTCGGCGCCACCCAGCACCAGTGCGGGGATCAGGTCGCCGGGCAGCTCGGCGATCAGGCCTTGACGCACGCCCTCGGCCAGGCGCGCGTCGATGGGCGCGTAGCGCGCCTCCAGCCGCGCGTGCAGCTCGTCGGCATACGGCCCCTGCGCGATGGTCTCGCGCGCCAGGAACAGATAGGCCGCCAGCTCGGGCAGGGCGGTCACCCAGTCCACGTAGGCGCCCACCAGCGCGACCACCATTGCGTGGGCATCGGGCGCCGCGGCCGTGCGTTCGGCAATGGCGCGGCTGTGGTCGTCGAAGCCGGCAAAGAACAGCGCCGCGGCCACGCCCTCCTTGTTGCGGAAGTGGTGGTAGATCGTGCCCACGCTCTGGCCGCTGCGCTGGCGCAGCTCCTCGATGGTGGCGGCCTCGATGCCGCCGGCGCTGAAGCAGGGCAGCGCGTGCCTGAGCACCGCGCGCCGGCTGGCGCCGCGCTCGCCGGGCGAGGCCCGCTCGAGCACATCGTCCAGGCGGCTGGTGGAACCACGGGGTCTTGTCATTAGAACGAAATTCTAGAATCGTCTGCCGTTCAAGCGAAGGGGAGGCGATGCGACTGCCGAATCTGCTGGCGTCCCGACGGGGGCGCATCGCGGCGTTCTTCTTCATGTACCTGACCGAGGGCCTGCCCATCGGTTTTGCGACGACCACGGTGGCCACGCAGCTGCGCCGCCAGGGCGTGGGCACGGCCGAGATCGGCGCCTTCCTGGGGCTGGTGCTGCTGCCCTGGGCGTTCAAATGGGCTTACGGGCCGCTGGTGGACCTGGTCGGTTCGCGGCGCGGCTGGATACTTTTCGCGCAGCTGATGATGGTGGTGACGCTGCTGGCCCTGCCGGGGCTGGCGCTGCCCGGCCAGCTGGGCCTGTTCACGGCCGTGCTGGTGCTGCACAACCTGTTCGGCGCCGTGCAGGACGTGGCCGTCGACGCGCTGGCCGTCACGACGCTGCACGACGACGAGCGCGCCTTTGCCAGCGGCATGATGTTCGGCGGCCAGTCGCTGGGCGTGCTGATCGGCGGTGGCGGTGCGCTGCTGGCGACCGGGCGCATCGGCTTCGGCCCCAGCATCGTCGTGCTGGCCGCCGTTATCGGCACGGTCATAGCCTTCGTCGTGCTGCCCATGCGCGAAGCCGCCGGCCGCAAGGCCGCGCGCGGTTCGCTGGCCGACGCGGGGCGCGAGGTCGTCGCCTTCCTGCGCCAGGCGCTGCAGGCGTTGTTCGGCTCCCGCCTGGCGCTGGCCGGCCTGCTGTTCGGCCTGCTGCCCATCGCGGCGATGGCGCTGTCGCGCGGGCTGCAGGGCAACCTGGCCGTGGACCTGGGCCTGGCCAATGACCAGATCGGCTGGCTGGCCACGGCCTCGCAGGCGGCCACGGCGCTGACCTGCATCGCCGGCGGCTGGCTGTCGGACCGCGTCAACCTGCGCCGCGCGATGGCCGTCTATGTCGCGCTGCTGAGCCTGCCGGGCCTATCCCTGATGCTCGAGCTGCTGCGCCATGGCTGGGCGCCGGGCCGGGTCGCCCCCGCGGCGCTGGTCACCGCGTTCATGGCCGCCGTCGTCGCCTACCACCTGCTGTTCGGCTTCATCTACGGCGCCCGCGTGGCGCTCTTCATGGGCATCACCCGGCCCGCCGTCGCGGCCACGCAGTTCGCGGCCTACATGGCGCTGACCAACCTGTCCATCGCCTACAGCGTGGTCTGGCAAGGCCACGCCATCGCGCACTGGGGCTATGCCGCCACGCTGGGCCTGGACGCCGCCGTCGGCCTGGCCTGCCTGCTGGTGCTGCCCTTCCTCAAGCCTCGCAAGACATGACCCACCTCATCAACGCCCTCGGCGTGCTCGACAACCCCAACCTGCAGCTGCAGCCCAGCGCCGGCGACCGCAGCGAGATGGCCTACTCCAGCACCGGCCAGAACGTGGACGCGCGCTCGCTGGCCGACGCGCGCGCGGCCGGGCTCACGGCCGTCAACATCACGCTGGGCCACGTGGCCGGCAGCGCCGAGCCCTTCGAGGCGACCGTGGCGGACATCGCCGGCTGGGACGCCTTCATCCGCGCGCGGCCCGACTTGCTGCTGAAGGTGCACGGCGCGGCCGACCTGGATGCCGCCTGCGCACAGGGCCGCATCGCCGTCATCTACGGCTTCCAGAACACGGAGATGCTGGGCGGCAACGCCGACCGCGTCACGCTGTTCGCCAACCTGGGCGTGCGCGTCATTCAGCTGACCTACAACGGCCGCAACGCGGTGGGCTGCGGCGCGACGGTGCCGGACGACAGCGGCCTGACGGCCTTCGGCGCCGAGGTCGTCGAGCGCCTGCAGGCCGCCAGCGTGCTCGTGGACCTCAGCCACAGCAGCGAGCAGACCTGCCTGGACACGCTGCGCCTGGCGCGCCGGCCGCTGGCCATCACGCACACCGGCTGCCGCGCGGTGGCCGACCACCCGCGCAACAAGAGCGATGCCGAGCTGCGCCTGCTGGCCGACCAGGGCGGCGTCGTTGGCCTGTACTTCATGCCCTATCTGCGGCTTGCAGGCCAGCCGCTGGCGGCCGACCTGATCGCACACCTGGAGCATGCCATCGCCGTCTGCGGCGAAGACCACGTGGGCATCGGCACCGACGGCGGCACGACGGCCATCGACGACATGGCCGCCTACCGCACGATGCTGGCCGCCGAGACCGAGCTGCGGCGCAGCTTGGGCATCGGTGCCCCGGGCGAGTCGGCGGACGTGACGCTGTTCCTGCCCGACCTGTGCGGACCGACGCAGTTCACGCGCCTGGCCGAGCTGCTGGCGGCGCGCGGTCACTCGGCCGGCCGTATCGCCAAGATCCTGGGCGGCAACTTCCGCCGCGTGATGGGCGAGGCCTGGGCATGAGGCGCCTCCTCATCATGCTGGCGTTGCTGGCCGGCTCGGTCAGCGCGCGCGAAGACCAGGTGCAGATCCACGGCAACGCGGCCGGCACGCAGACGCTGACGCAACCCGAGCCCGGCGTCACCGCCGCGGACTACCGCTTCAACGACCGCGGCCGCGGCGACGTCATCCGCGCGCGCTGGCAGCTGGACGCGCGCGGTCTGCCCACGCGCTACGAGGCCAGCGGCAACGACTACTGGAAGGTCGAGTTCAGCGAGCGCTTCGAGCGCGACGCGGCCGGTGTGGCGCGCTGGGCCAACCGCATCGAGCAGGGCGAGACGCGCGATGCGGGCTTCTACCTGCCCGCCAACCCGCCGCCCGAGTTCATGGGCGTGCTGGCCCGCGCGCTGCTGAAGGCGCCGGGCCGTCGCCTGAAGCTGCTGCCGGCCGGCGAGGCCTGGCTGGAGGGCGGGGCCGACGTCGACGCGGCCGGCCGCAAGCTGACGCTCTACCGCATCAGCGGCATCGAGTTCACGCCGGTGCCCGTGTGGCTGGACGACCGGGGCGACACGGCCGGTGTCATCGACGACTGGTTCGAGGTGCTGGAGGCCCCGCTGCTGCCGGCGCTGGCCGAACTGCAGCGCGCCCAGCAGGCCGCCGACCAGGCCTGGCATGCGCGCCTGGCGCGGCTGCACACGCACCAGCCCAAGGGCGCGCTGCTGATCCGCCACGCCCGCCTGTTCGACCCCGTCAGCCTGACCGCGCGCCCCGGCACCAGCGTGCTGATCCGCGGTGAGCGCATCGTGCGCGTCGGCCCCGATGCGGACGTCGACGCGCCCGCCGATGCCGAAGTGCTGGACGCTGCCGGCCGCTTCCTGATGCCGGGGCTGTGGGACGTGCACCAGCACTTCAGCAACGTGGACGGGGTTTTCGACCTCATCGCCGGCGTGACCAGCGCGCGCGACATGGCCAATGACAACCTGCCCATGCTGGCCCGGGTGAAGCGCTTCGATGCCGGCAGCGAGCTGGGCCCGCGCGTGACACTGGCCGGCATCATCGAGGGCATCGGCCCGCTGGCCGGCCCGACCGACGTCAAGGTCGACACGCCGGAGAAGGCGCGCGCCGCGGTGGACTGGTATGCCGACCATGGCTATGCGCAGGTCAAGATCTACTCTTCCTTCAGCCCGGCGCTCGTCGCCACGGTGGCCGACCGCGCGCACGAGCGCGGCCTGCGCGTCAGCGGCCATGTGCCGGCGTTCACGTACGCGCGCGCCTTCGTCGAGGCCGGCGCGGACGAGATCCAGCACCTGAACTTCATCCTGCTGAACTTCTTCCCCGACGTGAAGGACACGCGCACGCGGGACCGCTACACGGTACTGGCCGAGCGGCTGGCGCAGTTCGACTTCAACGACGGCCGCTTTGCCGAATTCGTCGCCTTCCTGCGCCAGCACCAGACCGTGCTGGACCCGACCATGGTCGTGCTGGAAGGCCTGTTCTCCGGCGAGCCCGCACGCGCGGCGCCGGCGCTGCGGCCTCTGGTGCAGCGCTTTCCGACGGTGGTGCGGCGCCGCCAGCTGTCCGGCGCCGTCGCCGTGCCGGCCGGCAAGGAAGCCGTCTATGCGCAGGCCTTGCCGGGCCTGCTGCGCATGCTGAAAAGCCTGCACGATGGCGGCGTGACCCTCATGCCCGGCAGCGACGGCTTTGCCGGCTACAGCCTGCACCGCGAGCTGGAGCTGTACGCGCAGGCCGGCATCGCCAACGCCGAGGTGCTGCGCATCGCCACGCTGGTGCCGGCGCGCGTGCTGGGCGTCGAGAAGGACCGCAGCACGATCACGGCGGGCAAGCTGGCCGACATGATCCTGGTCGACGGCGACCCGCTGACGGACATTCGCGACATCCGCCGCGTCCACCGCACCGTCAAGGGCGGCCAGGTCTTCGACCCCGCCGCGCTGGAACAAGCCATGGGGATGAATCCAAGATGAAGATCGAGCGTTTCAACAGCGGCCAGGTCGTGCCGGCCACCGTGCCCTTCCCGGAGGGCGTGCGCGTCGGCCACATGTACTACCTGTCTGGCCAGCTGGGCAACGTGCCGGGCCAGCTCAAGCTGGTTGATGGCGGCCTGCGCGCCCAGGCGCGGCAGACGCTGGAGAACATCCGCACCGTGCTGCGCGGCCAGGGGCTGGACCTGCAGCACCTGGTGCGCTGCACCGTCATGCTGGCCGACATGGCCGACTGGCCGGCCTTCAACGAGGTCTACCGCGAGTTCTTCGGCAGCACGCCGCTGCCGGCGCGCAGCGCCCTGGGCTGCAACGGCCTGGCGCTGGGCGCGCGCGTCGAGATCGAATGCATCGCCGCAATGCCCGACTGAAACCAGCCGTTACTCGCCCGGCGGCGCGATCCGCGTTCATGATGCGGGGTACCGCTGCCTCAGGAGATTCATGCATGTCCTTCCTGGACCCGCTGGACCAGCACTCGCTGGACGTCAAGATTTCCGAACTGCTCGTCGCCACCGCCGACGGCTATGACCTCGAGCTGGACCGCCGCATCACCGACGTGCTGATGATGTTGCGCAAGCAGCTGCGCATGGACGTGGTCTTCGTGTCCGAGTTCGTCGACGGCCAGCGGGTGTTTCGCTTCGTCGATGGCGGCCAGCCGCTCGGCCTGCAGGCCGGCGACGCCGCGCCGCTGGAGGAAAGCTACTGCCAGGCCGTCGTACAAGGCCGCCTGCCGGAGCTGGTCACCGATGCCGCACCCTTCGTGCAGAACGGCAACGTGCCCGAAGTGGGCATCCAGGTCGGCGCCCACCTGAGCACACCGGTCGTGCTGCCGGACGGCCGCATCTACGGCACGGTCTGCTGCTTCAGCGCGGCGCCCCAGCCCGACCTGCAGCAAAGCGCCTTGGCCTGCCTGCGCCAATGTGCGCGGCTGGTCGCCCGCAAGGTCGACCTGCAAGAACACGCCGATTTCGCAGCGACGCAGCCGCTGCCGCTGGATGACAGGCCCTGAGGAGGGACCCATGAACGATGGCTTTGGTCATGAAGTGCCACCGCGGCACGCGCAGCAGCAACACCGGCAGGTGTCGCGCTATCTGGTCGTGGTCCCGTCGACCGACGGGGCGATCGCCCGGCTTTTTGCGGCCGACCGCACGCAGGTTGCGGAGTTCGATGCCGGCACCGAGGAGGTCGCCGCGCTGACCCACGATGCGCAGCCCACGGCCGGTGCCACCGGCCCGGAATGGGACCGAGCGCTGGCGGGCCACACGGCGGCCGAGCGGGCCGGCGCGACGGTCTACGTGCTGGAGGTCTAGGCCGGCTCGGTGGCGGCGGCGGCCTCGTATTTCTGCGTCAGCTGCTCCAGCTCGCCGCTGTACTTCATCTTGCGGATCGCGTCGGCGATGCGCGGCGCCAGCTCCTTGCGGCGCATGTGCAGGTAGTGGTGCAGCTCGAAGCGGGCCAGCTCGGGCGAGATGTCCATCTCCTTGCCGCCCAGGCTGTTCAGCGCCGACTGCGCCGCCAGCGTGGTGCACAGCGCCACGTCCACGCGGCCGGCGATCAGCATGCGAAACAGCTGCAGCGGGCTTTGCGTCAGCGTCAGCGCGGGATGGTTCTCGGTGAGTTCGTGCACATAGGCCATGCCGCGCAGCGAGCCCAGCGCGTAGTGCTTGAGGTCGTCGCGCGTCTGCACGCTGGCGCTGCGCGCGGGCAGTGAATAGGCTCGCACGCTGGCACGGTAGAAGGCCGGGTCTACGCGCACCAGCTGCGGGTAGGTCTGGCCATAGCTGGCGATGCGTATCAGCTCGCCGTCGGCCTTGTCGCTCAGCGTCATCAGGCTGGCGCGGGGCGCCGGCAGAATCTCGATGACCAGGCCCAGGCCGGCACGGCGGTAGACGTCGGCCAGCAGCCTGGCGGCCACGCCGCTGCCGCCGGTCTTGCCGACGGCCGTGACGGTGAGGGACTCCGCCGCGCCGGCCCGCGGTACCGCCAGGCCCAGCAGCACGGCGGCGAGCAGCCGGCGTCGGATGCCGGCTTCGGGAGACTCCGCATTCGCCAAGTCCATGTCTCACCCCGTGGCGCTGATTGCGCTCTGACACGAAGGTAGCGCAACGGACGCCGGCTGTGCAAGCCGTGCCCGCATGGTGCGGGCGCTAGGGCGCTTCAGCGGCAGGCCGATGCGGCCAGCCAGCCCGCCAGCTGCGGCAGCCAGTCGTCCACCGCCTGCGCCAGCGCGCGCACGGCGCCGGCGGCGTCCGGCGTGGCCGCGGGGTGTTCGATGCGCCAATGCTGCTGCAGCGCGGGGCTGGCCGCGCCGGCGGGCCACAGCGTGGCATGAACGCGCAGCACGGCCTGGCTGCTGGCGGGGCTGGCGAACACCTGCTCGAACTCGTCCAGGTTGACGGCCAGCAGCGCCGGCGGCCGGCCGGCACAGGCCGGCGCGGTGGCGAGCTGCTGGCGCAGACGCTGCGTCAGCAGCGCGGCCGGTGGCGCGGCCCAGAGGCTGTCGCGGTAATGCTCCAGGCGCTGGGCCTGCTGGAAGCTCAGCCGGTAGGCGATGCCGTCGCCGGAGAGCCAGGGCGGGGCGGTCACGTCGGCGATGCGCCAGGCCAGCGCGCCACCCTCGGCCGTGGCCGCCGGCACGGGGCCCAGGTCGTAGACGGTGCGGACGGGGGCGGTGGGCGCGAGGCCGCAGCTGCTCAGCGCAAGCGCGGCCACCAGGGCAGGAACGAGCTTCTTCATTTGGCGGTGGCCTTCAACCGTTCGGCAAAGCCGGCCTCACCAGGCCCGGGCGGCTGCGCGCCGCGGCCGAACAGCAGGCTTTGCGGCTGGTCGCCGAGGTCGTGCGCGGCGCGTTCGACGCTGCGGCTGGCGGCGGACAGGTCGGCCACCAGCGGGCGCGTGCGCGGCGCGGTGTCGCCGACCAACGCGAGTTCGAGGTTGCGGCTGGTGGCCTGCACCTGGGCGGCGGCGCCGTCCAGGCGGTCCAGCACGGCGGCGCGGGATTTCAGCTCCTGGGCCAGCTGGCGGCTGTCGGCGGCCAGCGCCTCGATCTCGCGCAGCGTGGCACTGGCGCGCTGGGCCGTCGCATCGGCGTCCTTCAGGAAGCCCGGCAGCTCGCGCGCGCCGGGCTGCAGCGCGGCCATCAGCCGGCTGGTGTCGCCGGCGGCCTGTTCCAGCTGCGCCAGGCTGCGGCCCAGCTGGGCGCGGTTGTCGTCGCTGAGCAGCGCGTTCAGCCGCGTGGCCGTCTCGGCAAAGCCGGCCAGCAGCAGCGGGCCGCTTTCGGCCAGGCGGTCCAGCAGCGTGGGGCGCAGTGCGATGCGCGCGCCGGGCGCGGCGCGCTGCAGCGGGGCCTGGGCGTCGGCTTCCTCCAGGCTGACGAAGGACAGGCCCGTGACGCCTTGCAGGCCCAGCTGGGCATGGGTGGCGGCGGACACAGGCGCAGCGGCGTCGACGGCGATGTCGACGAGGATCTGGCGCGGGTCCGCGGGGTCGAAGCCGATGCTGTCGACATAGCCCACCTCGACGCCGCGCAGCTTGACCGGCGCCTT
Source organism: Roseateles sp. P1_C6 (assembly GCF_056406315.1). NCBI lineage: Bacteria > Pseudomonadati > Pseudomonadota > Betaproteobacteria > Burkholderiales > Sphaerotilaceae > Roseateles > Roseateles sp. P1_C6. The sequence continues at coordinate 213,715 of NZ_JBFUAK010000008.1, read as the reverse complement.
CAGGTTCAGCCCGGGCACGCCGCTGCGCGCGACGACGGTGTAGTGCACGCGCTCCGTGCGGTCGCCCTGGAACCAGGCGACGCTGGCCGCCAGCGCGAGGCCAAGCAGCAAGAGGAACAGACCGGCGGCGATGGCGTGGGCTTTGTTTTCCATGTCGGATCAGGTTGGTCAGACGTTGGCGTCTTCGCGCAGCACGGCGGGGATGCCGCCGTCTTCGCTGGTGTCGTCCAGGCTCAGGCGGAAGCGCCGCACGTCTTCCTCCGCACAGCGTTCAATGTGGCCGAGGAAGAAGTTGCGCACGAAGGTGTGGGGCAGGTGGGCCACCTCGGCCAGCGGGCCGCAGGCAATGATGCGCTGGTCGGCCAGCACGGCCACGCGGTCGACGACGGCGAACAGCGTGTCGACATCGTGCGTGACCATGACCACCGTCAGCCCCAACTCCTGGCGCAGCTTGCGCAGCAGCTTGACGAACTGCTTGGCGCTGTCGGGGTCCAGGCCGGCGGTGGGTTCGTCCAGGAACAGCAGCTGCGGGTCCAGGATCAGCGCGCGCGCCAGCGACACGCGCTTGACCATGCCGCCCGACAGCTCGGCCGGCCGCTTGGCGGCGTCCTCGGGCTTCAGGCCCACCTGGGCCAGCTTGAGCATGACCAGCGGCTTGACCAGGCTGGCCGGCACGCTCTTCAACTCGCGCAGCGGCAGCGCGATGTTGTCGAAGACGCTCAGCGCCGAGAACAGCGCGCCGGCCTGGAACAGCACGCCCCAGCGGTAGCGCACCCGCTCCAGGTCGCGCTCGGCGCAGCGGCCCAGCGGGTGACCGAAGATCTTGACGCTGCCGGCCTGCGGCACCTCCAGGCCCAGCAGCAGGCGCAGCAGCGTGGTTTTGCCGGAGCCTGAGCCGCCGATCAACGCCATCACCTCGCCGCGGTAGACAGTCAGGTCCAGGTCGCGGTGAATGACATGGCCGTCGAAGGCCGTCGTGACGCCGTCGACTTCGATGATGGGTTCGCTGGTCTCCACGTCAGACACCCACGTTGGAGAACAGCACGGCGAAGATGGCATCGACGACGATGACCAGCGTGATGGCCGTGACGACCGACTGCGTGACACCCAGGCCCAGGCTCTCGGTGTTGGGCTTCACGCGCAGCCCGAAGTGGCAGGCCAGCAGCGCGATCAAGGCGCCGAAGATGACCGACTTGCTCCAGCCCAGCCACAGGTTGGCCGGCTCCACGACGCCGGGCAGCTTGTGCAGAAACTGCAGCGGGTCCAGCCCGAGCTGGGCATAGGCCGCCGTCATGCCGCCCAGCAGCATCAGCGCGCCTGTCCACAGCGCCACCAGCGGCAGCGACACGGCCAGCGCCAGCACCTTGGGCAGCACCAGCCGCACCGTGTGCGAGATGCCCATGACGGACAGCGCGTCCAGCTCCTGCGTGACGCGCATGACGCCGATCTGCGCCGTCATTGCCGAGCCCGAGCGGCCCGCCACGATGATGGCCGCCAGCAGCGGCCCCAGCTCGCGCAGCACCGCCAGGCCGAGGATGTTGATGACGAAGATGTCGGCGCCATAGGTCTTGAGCTGGCGCGAGATCAGGTAGGACAGCGTCATGCCCACCAGGAAGCCCACCAGCGCCGTGATCGGCAGCGCCTGCGCGCCGGTGCGATAGACATTGGCCGAGATCTCGCGCCAGCCGATCAGCGACGGGTGGCGCAGCACGCGCGCCAGGTCCAGCAGCAGCCGGCCGGTCAGGGCCACGATGTCCACGCCATGGCGTGCAAAGGCCAGCAGCTTGAGGCCGGCCGATTCGATGCCGGGGCCCAGGCGCGGCCGGCGCTTCAGGACGGCGGTGGGCTGCAGGAACTGCGCGAACAGCGTCACATGCTCGGGCAGCCACAGCAGCCGGGCGGGCGGCTTCTGGCCCCAGCCCTGCCAAAGCGTCAGCGCGCCGGCCGTGTCCAGCCGCTGCAGCGCGCGCAGATCCCACAGCGGCGTGCCGCCCTCGGCGGTCGCGGCGGCGATGCGCTGGCGGAACTCCTCGTAGCGCCCGCGCAGCGCCAGCAGCGTCCAGTCGCCGCTGACGCGCCACTCCTGCGGCCCGCCGGCCAGCAGCTGGGGTTCGGCGTCGGGCATGCCGTCGGGCCGGAGGTCGGCCTCGTGGGGCGGGGGCAGCGCGCCGGCATCGATCATGGGCGCAACGATAGCGCCCCTGGCGAGGGCTTGGGGCGGGGCTGGCTACCATCCGTTGAACCTCGGAGCGCTCCGCCGGAACTCACGCGCATGTTGAAGTGGCCCAGCATCAGGAAAAAGACCGAGGACGTCGCCCGGCCGGGCCGCGGCGTGGCAGCCACCGAAAGCCTGGAGCTGGCGCTGCTGGCCGGCGTCAAGCGCGGCCGGCGCGCCGATTTCGACGCGCTTTACCGCCTTTACCACCCGCGGCTGTGGCGCTTCCTGACCCAGCTGATGCGCCAGCCCGACGCGCTGGAGGAGGCGCTGAACGACACCATGCTGGTGGTCTGGCAGCGCGCCGACAGCTTCGACGGACGCAGCAAGCTGTCCACGTGGATTTTTGGCATCGCCTATCGCAAGGGCCTGAAGGCATTGAGCCGCCAGGACCTGCCCGTGGACGACGCTGCCGAAGACGAGGCGACCGACCCCGGGCCTGGCCCGGATCAGCAGCTGGACCTGGTGCAGCTGCGCGGGCGGCTGCGGGCGGCCATGGCCGAGCTGTCGATGGAACACCGCACCGTTGTGGAGCTGTGCTACTTCCACGACATGGCCTATGGCGAGATCGCCGAGGTCGTGGGCTGCCCGCCCGAGACCGTCAAGACACGGATGTTTTATGCGCGGCGCCGGCTGCGGATGCTGCTCGACGACCTCGCCGGGCAGCCAGGAGAACTGTGATGAGCACCGTCATCCCGATGGAACATGATGAACACGTGGCCGTGCAGGCCTTGCTGCCCTGGTTTGCGCGCGGCCAGCTGGACGACGCGGAACTGGCCACCGTGCAAGGCCACCTGCTGCACTGCGCCGCCTGCCGCAACGAGCTGGCCGCCGAGCGGCCCATGCAGACGTTGCTGAACGTGGCCGGCGCGCAGCCCGAGGGCGGCGACGTGCAGGCGGGCCTGGCCCGGCTGCACGCCCGCATGCAGCCGGCGGCGCCCCAGCGCAAGGCGGCGCGCTGGATGCCCTGGGCGCTGGGCCTGCAGGGGGCGGCCGTCGCGCTGCTGCTGGGCCTGTGGCTGCAGGCGCGGCAGGATGCGCCGGACTACCAGGGCCTGTCCGGCGCGGGCAGCACCGCGGTGGCGGCAGACGCCCTCGTGATGTTCAAGCCCGGCACCAGCGAGCAGGCGCTGCGTGAGCTGCTGCAGGCGCAGGGTGCCGGCGTCGTCGCCGGACCGACGCAGACCGGCGCCTGGCTGCTGCGGGTGGATGCCCGGGGTCTGGCGGCGCTGCGCGCGGCGCCCATCGTGCAGCTGGCCGAGCCGCTGCAGCCGGGGCCGGCGCGGTGAAGCGCAGCACGCTCTGGCTGCACCTGCTGGTGCTGCTGGCCTGCTGCCTCTGGGGCCGCCCCGCGGCCGCCCAGGCCGAGGAGGCGCAGCGCCAGGTGCTGGTCATGCTGCAGCTGCCCAAGGCGCACTACCGCCCGGACGGCAGCTACGCCGGCACCTATGGCGCGGGCGTGGGCCGGCAGTCGCGCCAGCAGGTGGCGCAGGCGCTGGCGGATAAGCACGGGCTGGAGATGCGCAGCGAGTGGCCCATGCCGCTGGCCGGCGTGGACTGCTTCGTCATGCGGCTGCCGGAGGGCGACACGCGCTCGTCGGCGCGGGTGGCCGAAGCCGTGGCCGAGGACAAGCGTGTGGCCTGGGCGCAGCCGGTCGGCCTCTACCAGGCCGAGGGCAGCCAGCAGGAGCCGCTGTACGCCGCCCAGCCCGCGGCGCAGCAATGGCAGCTGGCCGAGCTGCACCAGCTCGCCACCGGCCGCGGCGTGCGCGTGGCCGTGGTCGACAGCGGCGTGGAGGCGGGCCACCCGGACCTGGCCGGCCAGGTCGTGCACAACCAGAACTTCGTCGATGACCGCCCGCCGCCGGCCGAAGGCCACGGCACGGCGGTGGCCGGCATCATCGCGGCGCGGGCCGACAACGGTGCCGGCATTGCCGGCATCGCGCCGCAGGCCCGGCTGTTGGCCTTGCGCGCCTGCTGGCAGGCCGCCGATGCGCAAACGCTGTGCACCGGCCTGGGTCTGGCCAAGGCCTTGTACGCGGCCATCCAGCAGGGCGCGCACATCATCAACCTGAGCCTGGGCGGCCCGGAGGACCGGTTGCTGGGCCTGCTGCTGGACCAGGCCCAGGCGCGCGGCGCCAGCATCGTCGCGGCGCTGCCGCGGGGCCGCGCGCAGTTCCCGGCCAACCATCCCGGCGTGCTGGTCGTCGGCAACGCGCCGCCGCTGCCGGCCGGCGTGCTGCTCGCGCCGGGCCGCGACGTGCCCAGCACCGCACCGGGTGGCGGCTGGACGGTGGTGTCGGGCTCGTCCTTTTCGGCCGCGCATGTGACGGGGCTGCTGGCGCTGGTGCGCGAGCTGGACAGCCAGGGCTTGCAGCCGGCGGCGCTGAAGGCGGCGCTGGTCACCGCCGGCCAGGGCCGCATCGACGGCTGCGCGACGCTGGCCCGCCATGCCAACGGCCGTGCGCCGGTCTGCGCGCTGCTGCGGCAAACTGCGGATTGATGCCTTCCGCGCGCCTGGCCCTTGCTGCTCGACTGATCCTGTTGCTCACACCGCTGCTGGCCAGCGGCATGGCGGCCCGCGCGGACGTCGGCGCGACGCTGTCGCTGCAGTCCGATGCGCGCGAACGCGGCATGTCGTACAGCGCGGACCGGCCTGCTGCGCAACTGGGCCTGGCCTGGGATGGCGATGCGGGCTGGTATGCCGGTGCCGCGCTGGCCCAGGCGCGTTTCGACAGCGGGCGCCGCGGCACCTGGTTGCGCGCCTACGGCGGCCGCGTCGTCGAGTTGCGGCCGGGGCTGGACGGTGAGGCCGGCCTGGTCGTGCACCGCTTCGACGGCGTGTCGCGCTACAACTTCGCCGAGGTCTACGCCGGCCTGCTGGGCGAGCGCTGGACGCTGCGGCTGCACCACTCTCCCGACTACTACGGCGGCGGCCAGCGCAGCGAGTACGGCGAGTTCAACCTGCGCTGGCCGCTGGCCCAGACCGTCGCCGCGCTGGGCCATGTCGGCGTGCTGCGCAGCCATGGCACGCCGCGCTGGCCGCCGCAGTACCCGGCGGCGCATGGCCCGGCGCGCATCGACCTGCGGCTGGGCGCGGCCTGGCAGCTGGGCGAGAGCGTCGAGCTGCAGCTGGTCTGGGTGTCGGTCAGCCGGGGCGGCCCAGCGACCTGGTACGACTCGACGCGCCGCCGTACCGCCGTGCTGGGCTTGACGGCCGCGCTCTAGCCGAGAGCCGCCGCCAGCTTCTGCACGCCGCTGCGGATGCCGCCTTCGGAGAAGGCCGCAAAGCCCAGGCGCAGGCCGGCCGGGGCCGGGTGCTGCAGCCGGTAGGCAGCGAGCGGCGCGACCGTCACGCCGGCCGCGGCGGCGCGGGCGGCGATGTCGGCGTCGCGCGTGGCGGCGGGCAGCCAGGCCGTCAGGTTGAGGCCCCGCTGCGCCGGCGCGATGCGCAGCCAGCGGCCGAAGTGCCGGTCCAGCTCGTGGCGCAGCGCCTCGGCGCGGGCACCGTAGACGCCGCGCGTCTCGCGCAGATGCCGTGCCCAGTGGCCGTCGGCGATGAAGTCGTGCAGCACGGCCTGGTCCAGCAGCGAGGGCTGGGTCTGCGTCAGCGCCAGCGTGGCGCACACGGGCTCCACCAGGCGGTGCGGCAGCACCAGGTAGGCCAGGCGCAGGCACGGCGCCATGCTGAACGCGAGGCTGCCGAGGTGGATGACACAGTCGCCGTCGTCGACGGCCTTGAGGGCGTGGTCCGCGCCGCCGTCGAAGACGAAGTCGCCGTCGCGGTCCTCGTCGATGACATAGGCGCAGGCCGAGCGCGCCCAGGCCAGCAAGGCCTGGCGGCGCGCGGCGGACATGGGCCGGCCTAGCGCCAGCTGCGCGGTGGCCGTCGTGCAGGCCAGGCGGGCGCGCGGTGCGGCGCGCAGGCCGGCGTCAACCTGCAGGCCGTCCTCGTCCACCGGCACGGCGACGACGCGCGCGCCGGCTGCGGCCAACAAGGCCGGCAGCGCGGGTGAGCCGGGGTCTTCCACCCAGGCCTCCTCGCCGGGGTTGAGCAGCAGGCGCGCGAGCAGGTCCACGGCTTGGCGGGCGCCGGAGACGATGACGAGCTGGTCGGCGTCGCAGCGGATGCCACGCGTCAGCAGCAATTGCTGGGCGAGCAGCTGGCGCAGCGGGGCCAGACCTTGCCATTCGGTGCCTTGCAGCAGCCGGGTCTCGTGCCAGCGGGCACGCTTGGCGGCCAGGCGCGCCCAAGTGGCAGCGGGGAAGAGGGCGGCGTCGACGCGGTCGGCCTCGAAGGTGCGCGGCAGCGAGCCCTTGCGGCTCATGACCGCGGCGCCGGTGGCGGCCATCTGCCGGCCGCGGCGCGACAGCGCGGCGGGCCGTGGCGCCGGCGTGAGCTGCCCCTGTTGAGCAGACGCCAGCGGCAGATGCGGCGCGACAAAGCTGCCGCGCCCGACATGGGCCGAGATGTAACCGTCAGCAAGAAGTCGCTCAAAGACGGCGGTGACGGTGGAGCGCGACAGGCCATGGTCGCGGGCCAGGCTGCGGGTGGTGGGCAGCCGGCTGCCGGGTGGCAGCCGGCCGTCGCGCATCGCGTCGCAAAGGGCCGCGTGCAGCCATTGCTGCAATGTCAGGCCGGCGGGGCGCGGGCCCAGGGCGAGGGAATGTTCGGCGGCGCGGCGCAAGTTCGGCTCGAAATGGTTTGGTGGGTCGGGTCCGAATTGGCCTGTGACCCCAGGCCTGGGCCTGGGCAGCATGCGCGTCATTTCACGCCGGCCATGTCGTCTTCGATGACGACGATGTCATCTTAGGTGTGCCACCCAGACCCCGTTCGAGGAACACAAATGAAGCGACACGCCTTACGCAATCTTTCACGGCATGGCCTGCCGTTTGCTGCCAGCCTGCTGGTGGCGGCCTGCGGCGGTGGTGGGGGTGGTGGCGACGCAGCCCAGCCTCTGGCCCAGGGCAGCGCCGACACGGGCGCCATGGCCCACGCGCTGACAGCGGCGGCCGGCGACACCGAGGCGGCGCTGACGCCGGTGGCGGCGACCGCGAGTGCCTCCGAGCGCGGCGACCTGGCCGCCGCCAAGGCCATCGACCATGACGACGGCTCGCGCTGGAGCAGCGGCTTCAGCGACGACCAGTGGCTGATGCTGGACTACGGCAAGCTCGTCACCGTCAACCGCGTGCACATAGCCTGGGAGAACGCGCACGCGACGCAGTACGAGCTGCAGGTGTCGACCGACGGCGTGGCCTGGACCACGATCAAGGCCGTGGCCGGCAGCCAGGGCGGCAGCGAGGACTGGACCGGCCTTGCCGGCCAGGGGCGCTACCTGCGCATGAAGGGCATCAAGCGCTCGACGCAGTACGGCTATTCCATCTTCGAGATCCAGGCCTTCAGCGGCGTTGCCCCGGCACCGGCTCCCGCGCCGGCCCCGGCGCCCGCGCCATCGCCCGCCCCGGCGCCGGTCGACACCAGCCAGCCCGGCGTCGCCGTCAAGCCGGTGACGGCCACATCGTCGGCCGTCGAGAACGCCGGCAACGCCGCGCCCATGGCCATCGACGGCAAGCCCGGCACGCGCTGGGCCAGCAGGTTCGAGGACGGCGCCTGGATCCAGTTCGACTTCGGCGCCAAGACCCCGGTCGGCTACATGAAGCTGGTCTGGGAGAACGCCTACGGCAAGGCCTATGCGCTGCGCGTGTCCGACGACGGCAAGACCTGGACCGAGTTGCGCCACGTCAGCAACGGCCGCGGCGGCACGGAGGAGTTCTTCAACCTGGGCGTCAATGCGCGCTTCATCCGCCTGCAGGGCGAGGCGCGCGCCACGGCCTATGGCTACTCGCTGTTCGAGGTCGAATTCAAGTCGCCCGGCAGTGACAACACGCTGGCCGATGTCGCCACGACGGCGCTGAAGTTCCCTGCCAGCGGCAGTGGCCTCGTGCCGTTGCCGGCGAGTGCGGAGCCGCTGGAGTCGCTGCAGTTCACGCTGCCCGACGGCACGCTGGTGACCCGCTTCGGCGTGCGCGGCCTGGCCCGCCACGGCCGCGAGCGCGGCGAGGACTGGAACGAGATCGGCTACGGCCCCAACGAGACGGTCGACGCGCTGGGCAACGCGGTCGACAAGGGCCCGGGCAACTTCCTGACCTTCGTGCCGCAGTACTTCAAGAACCGCACCTGGGGCTTCGAGATCATCGACAACAGCCGCGTGGCCGGCGTGACGCAGCCGACGCTGAAGGTCAACCAGTACTTCACGCAGGCCCAGCTGCCCGGCGGCGTGGCCTGGTTCCGCGCGTTTGATCGCCCTGGCGTGACCGGCTACGGCTGGATGAACCCCGGCGAACTGGTGGACCGCAACCTGAGCATCTGCCCGCCCGTGGCCTACCCGCCCAATGGCAAGCTGCTCAGCGCCGCACTGCTGAACAACGGCTGCAGCCTGACGGTGAAGGGCTACCCCGGCCACGGCGACCTGGGCGCCGACGGCCTGCCCAACGGCAAGAGCGTGCCGGGCCGAGCGCTGGTGGTCGGCGACGTCATCGAGGTGTCGCCGTCCTTCTTCTCGACGACGCAAGTCATGCAGGCCATCGGCGACAACGGCGGCATCCGCTACTACGCCGGCGAGTGGACCTATGTGGTGGGCACCGGCCTGCGCCCGTCCTACGGCGTGCAGCCGCGGCTGATGAACGCGCCGCTGCCCGTGGCCACGCTGTCCGGCGGTGACGGCTCGGTGTCGTACAACTACTCCGACAACGGCCTCTTCATGTTCCAGCAGCCGCACAACCATGCCGGCATGCAGAACATGCAGCGCTTCGTCGAAGGCCGCCGCCTCATCCACACCAGCTTCACGACCGGCGACCACAACGAGCCCGGCAACGACCGCTACACGCCGGCCGTGGGCCTGCAGGGCACGCGCTTCAACCAGTCGGCCTGCATCGCCTGCCACGTCAACAACGGCCGCAGCCCGGCACCGGCGGCGATCAACCAGCGGCTGGACGCGATGTCCGTGCGCGCCGCGATGCTGGACGCCAGCGGCCAGCAGCTGCCGCACTCGCGCTACGGCACGTCCATCCAGATGAACGCGTTCTCGCCCACCGGCACGCCGCAGGACTGGGGCACCGGCGTGCGCGTGGCCGGCTTCGAGACGCGCGCCGTCAAGCTGGCCGACGGGACGACGGTGGAGCTGCGCAAGCCCACGCTCGCCTTCGACGGCCCGGTGCCCGCCGCCTTCTCGCTGCGCGCGGCTCAGCCCATGATCGGCACCGGCCTGCTGGAAGCCGTGCCCGAGGCCGACATCCTCGCCCGCGCCCGCAGCGTGCCCGACGAGGACGGCGTGAAGGGGCAACCCAACTACGTCTTCGACCCCGAGACCGGCGCGGTGCGCCTGGGCCGCTTCGGCTGGAAGGCGTCCAAGGCCTCGCTGCGCCACCAGGCCGCCGCCGCATTGCTGCAGGACATGGCCGTCACGTCCCCGGTCTACCCGAGCCGTGCCTGCAACAGCGGCCCGGCGGCCTGCGCGGCCGGCCCGCGCCAGCCAGGCATCTCCGAGGCCGACCTGCAGTCCGTGTCGCGCTACCTCGCACTGGTGGCGGTGCCGGCCCAGCGCAGCCTGCCCAGCGGCTTCCCCAAGGGCGTGGCGCCGCTGGACGAACACCGCGTCGACCCGCTGCAGGTCAGCGCCGGCGCGCAGCTCTTCCAGGGCATGCGCTGCACGGCCTGCCACGCGGTCGACATGAAGACCGGCCCGGGCCACCTGTTCGCCGAACTGCGCAACCAGAGCATCAAGCCCTACACCGACCTGCTGCTGCACGACATGGGCGCCGGCCTGGCGGACAGTTATGTCGAAGGCCAGGCCAAGGGCAGCCTGTGGCGCACGGCGCCGCTGTGGGGCATCGGCTACACGGACAAGGTCATGGGCAACGCCGCCCGCGTCGGCTACCTGCACGACGGCCGCGCACGCAACCTGACCGAGGCCGTGCTGTGGCACGGCGGCGAGGCCGACAAGTCGCGGCAGCGCTTCGAGGCGCTGTCCAAGGCGGACCGCGAGGCGGTGCTCGCGTTCCTGAAGTCGCTGTGACGGTGGGGCTGCCTAGCCCTGGCTGCGGCGGCGCCGCGCCAGCCACGGCAGCGCCACCGCGCCCAGCATCAGCAGCGCGGCCGAGCCGGGCTCGGGCACCGGCGACACGCTGACGATGAATTCCAGGCTGCTGAAACCGGCACTGCCGGCACCGTAGGACGCCGCGGTGCCGTCGGGCCCTTCCAGGTAGCTGGCCGCGACATTGAAGCCGACGGCCAGGTCCGCCGCGGCCGGGTCCAGCGCCAGCGTGGCGCTGAAGTTCTCGTTCGTCCACTGGATGGCCGCGGGGATGCTCAGCTGCCCGTAAGCGTTGCCCACCAGCGAGTAGCTGCCCTTGATGACGGCCTGCACGCCGGTGATCTGGTAACCGGGGTCGGCGGTGAAGGACAGGCCGGTGAACTGCAGCGTCGCGGCGACCTCGTGCAAGCCCTGGATGCCGCTGCCGCCGACGTAGACATTGACCTGCGGCTGGAAGCTGAAGCCATCGCTGCCGGCCGCATGCGTGACCTGAACCGGCAGGAACTGGGGGCTGGCGCTGATGGATGCATCCGAACCGTTGATCAACTGGGCGTCGGCGAAATAGGACGCCGCCCCGGTCGCGAAGCTGGCTGTCACGCGGCCCAGGTCGATGGCGCACGGGTCGCTCGACCCATCACAGGTCGCTGCCTGTGCCGAGGCACCGGCGAACTGCAGGCCGCAGCTGAGCAGCAGCGCGGCGGAGGAGGAAGTCAAGAGTCCACGCATGGGGATGTCCTTTGCTGGCAGGCCCCGCGGTGTGGCCAGGGCACAGCAATGTAGGCATTCGCAGGCGCTGACGGCGGCTTCAAACGTGGTGGAGCGTTGGGCGCGTCCCGGGCGTTCACTCTTTGCGGGTGGGTTTGCGAACGGTCATTTGCATCACATGCCGCCGCATTCCCTCACGCCCGATTTCCTCGAACCCAGCGGCCTTGAACATCGGCACAAATCCCATGTACCGATAGCTCGGCGACGTCGGGCTCACGCCGTAGCCCTCCACCAGCTTGGCCTTGTGCTTCCTGGCCAGCTTCACCGCCGCCGCGAGCAGTTGCTTCGTCAGCCCCTGTCCGCGCAGGTCGCGGCGTACGAAGAAGCAGGTCACCGACCAGATGCGCGCCGTCGCCTCGTCGTCAGCCACCTTGCGCAGGCTGCGGTGCGTGTCGAACGGCGCGATGGAGCACCAGGCCACGGGCTCGTCGTCCAGATAGCCCAGCAAACCCACCGGCACGCCGTCCTTGACGAGCTGCTTCATGCCTGCCTTGCGGCCGGCCTTGGTGGCGAACTTGGGGTCCTTGTGGTCCGCGCGCCAGGCCACGCACCAGCAGTAGCTGGGGCCGCCGCGGGCGCTGAAAAGGGTGTCGAAGTCGGCCCAGGTCTCCGTGGTGACGGGCCGGGTCTTCAGCTGGGGGACGGCGGTGGCGGGTTTCTCAGCCATGGCGGTCAAAGCGCGGCAATCCGCGTGCCGCGGAGCGCCCGACCTGCAGCGGGGGCAGTAGCCCACCGTCCGCCGCGCCAACGCCTAGCGCGGGGTGCCGAAATCCTGCGTCCAGTAGGTGCGATAGGTGGTGTTGGCGTTGCCCGCCACACAGGCCACGCCGATGTCGCGGTAGGCCGCGTTCATCAGGTTGGCGCAGTGGCCGTCGCTCTTCATCCAGCCGTCCACCACGATGGCCACCGTCGCCTGGCCGGCGGCGATGTTCTCGCCCACGCCACGCCAGGCGTAGCCGGCGGCGGTGACGCGGTCGCCCAGCGTGCTGCCGTTACTGCCGGTGTGGCTGAAGAAGTTGCGCGCGACCATGTCGTCGCTGTGCGCCACGGCGGCCTGGGTGAGGGCGTCGTTCCAGACCAGGTCGGCCGCGGCCGGAAAGCTGCCGTTGGCGCCGCAGGTCGCGCCGGCACGGCGGCGGGCATTGACGGCGGCCAGCATGTCGGCCTGGAAGTTGGGCAGGTTGCAGGTGAGGCGGGTGCCCGGGGTCGAAGCCGGGGGCGCTGGTGCAGGCGGTGCGGGGGCGGGCGGCGCCGGCGCGGCAGGCGGCGTGGGTGCTGCCGCGACGGGGGGCGTGGGTGCTGCGCCCCCGCCGCCGCCGCCACAGCCGGCGAGTGCGAGCACGGTGGCCAGCGCGGCCAGGGGCGCAAAAGCTGCCAGGGAGGTGGAAGGGACAGGGCAGGGCGCCATCACGTGGACGGAGGAATTAGCGGTGCGCAGAAGGCTCATAGGCCGCCAGCGTGGCATGTCCCGCCTGGTCGCCAGTTACCGGGTGCTGCCGCGCGCGACAGGCGGCAACATCCCTACACAACTGGCTTGGGCGACTGTCCAGTCGTGCGACTTATGTCTCGGCGGTGGCCCCCGCCTGCGCGCGGGTGAACGCTGCTCACAACTGCCACCACCCGGGCAGCAGCGCCCGCACCTCGGGCCGGCGGTAGCGCCGGTCCAGCAGCCACACCCAGCCGCGGTCGTCGACCGAGCGCAGCACGCGCCCCGCGGCCTGCACGACCTTCTGCATGCCGGGCACGAGGTCGGCGTAGCCGTGGTCGGCGCCGAACATCGCGTCCAGCCGCTCGCGCACCTGGTCCTGCAGCGGCGACACGGGCGGCAGGCCCAGCGTGGCGATGAAGGCGCCGATCAGTCGCGTGCCGGGCAGGTCCACGCCCTCGGCGAAGGCGCCGCCCAGCACGGCGAAGCCGATGCCCCGGCCATCCGGCACGAAGCGATCCAGGAAGCCGCGCCGCGCGGCCTCGCCCATCGCGCGGGACTGGCTCCACTGCGGCACCTCGGGGTGGCGCAGCGCCAGCCGCGCCGACGCCTGCTCCAGGTAGTCGAAGCTGCTGAAGAAGGCGAGGTAGTTGCCCGGGTGGTCGGCGAACTGCGTGGCCAGCAGGTCCACCAGCGGGGTCAGCGAGGCCTGGCGGTGGTCGAAGCGCGTGGACAGGCGGTCGGCGATGCGCACGCTCAGGTGATCGGGCGGGAAGGGCGCGGGCACGTCGATCCAGCCGGTGTCGTCGGGCAGGCCCAGCAGGTGGCGTTGATAGTCCGGCGGGCCCAGCGTGGCGGAGAACAGCGTGACGCTGTGGCAACCCGCGAAGCGCTCCTTCAGGAAGGCGCCGGGCACGATGTTGCGCACCGACAGCAGCACGTCGCGGCCGTCGTCCGTGTCGTCATCGTCCAGCAGCGACAGGTTGACCGGCGCATCCAGCGGCGACGCGGCGCGGGCGGGCGTGGCGCTGCGCTGCACGTCGCACAGCGAATGCGGGCCGAAGCGGTCCAGCAGGCGTTGCAGCCCCAGCACTTCGAAGTAGAACTGCAGCATGGGCCCGACATCCAGCGGGTGGTTCTGCACATGCTCGCCCAGCGCCTGGTTGACGCGCTGCAGTGCCTCGGCCAGCGCGTCGGGCACATCGTCGTGGGCCTGGTAGTCGGCGGCCTGGCTGCGGCCCAGCTTGGCCAGCTCCGCGGCCAACTTGCGCAGCGGCGCGCGCAGGCTGACGGGTGCGGCGGCGATGGCCTCGCGCACGCGCGCCAGACCCAGCCCGGTGCTGTACATGTCCCGCGCGCGGTCGATGAGGTTGTGCGCTTCGTCCACCAGCAGCGCCAGCTTCCAGCCCTGCGCCTGCGCCAAGCCGTAGAGCTGGCCGTAAGGGTCGAAGGCGTGGTGCACGTCGCCGACGACGACGTCGGCCCAGCGCAGCAGCTCCTGGCCCAGGTAGTAGGGGCAGACGCCGTGCTTGAGCGCGATGCGGCGCTGCGCGGCGGGGTCCAGCCAGGCGGCGGCCACGGCCTCGGCGCGTGCGGCGGCCAGGCGGTCGTAGAAGCCGCTGGCCAGCGGGCAGGCGTCGCCATGGCAGGCCTTGTCGGGATGCTCGCAGGCCTGCTCCTTGGCCACCAGCGTCAGCACGCGCAGCGGGCGCTCGGCCATGCCGTCGCGCAGCGTCTGCAGCGCGTCCAGCGCCGTGATGCGGCCCGTGCCCTTGCAGGTCATGTAGCCGATCTTGTCCAGCCCCTGGGACGGCATCGCGCGCAGCAGTGGGTACAGCGTGCCGATGGTCTTGCCGATGCCGGTGGGCGCCTGGGCCAGCAGGCAGCGGCCGCTGGCGGCGGCGCGGTAGACGGTCTCGGCCAGCGCGCGCTGGCCCGGTCGGAACTCGCCCATCGGGAAGGGCAGCGTGCTCAAGGCCGCGTCGCGTGCCGCGCGGTGTGCGGCTTCCTGCCGCGCCCAGGCTTCGAACTGCCCGCAGCGCGCCTCGAAGTCGGCCTGCAGCGCGGCGGCAGTGGCGGTCTCGCGCAGCACGGTCTCGTTCTGCGTGTCGGCATCCACGTAGACCAGGGCCAGCTCCAGCTCGGCCAGTCCGCGGTCCGCGGCGATGAGGGCGCCATAGGTGCGCAGCTGCGCCCAGTGCAGCGCGCGGCGGTTGTCGGGGACGGCCTCGACGGGGCCGCGTAGGGTCTTGATCTCCTCCAGCCGGTTCACGTCGGCCTCGTAGCCGTCGGCGCGGCCGCGCACGAGCAGTTGGCCGCATTGCGCTTGCAGCGGCAGCTCGGTTTCGTAGCCGGGCGAGCGCCGTGCCAGCATGGCCATCTGGCCAGCCTGGCCTTCCAGCGCCGTGGCCGAGGGCGTGAAGCGGCGGTCCAGGTCGCCGCGCTTGGCGGTGAACTCGCACAGGCTGCGTACCGAGACGCTGTAGGTCCAGTCGCTCATGCCGTCATGGCGACCGATGCGGTGATGGGCCCGATCACCCGGGGCCTTGGCTTTGCCGGCAAGATGCAGCGTTGAACAACAGGAGCGCGGCGCATGACGGCGGTGAATGTACTGGGCACGGCTTTGCAGGCCTGCTCGTTCGACCCCTTGACCGGCTTCCTGCGCGATGGCTGCTGCTCGGCGGATGCGCAGGACCGGGGCACGCACTTGGTCTGCGCGCGCATGACGCAGGAGTTCCTGGACTTCTCGCGCGCGCGCGGCAACGACCTGGTCACCCCGCGCCCGGACTGGCGCTTCGCCGGCCTGAAGCAGGGCGACCGCTGGTGCCTGTGCGCCCTGCGCTGGCTGGAGGCGGCCGAGGCCGGCGCGGCCCCGCCGGTGGTGCTGGAGGCCACGCACCAGCTGGTGCTGCGGCTGATCCCGCTGGCGCGCCTGCAGCAGCACGCGCTGCCCGCGGTGCCGCTGCCATGAGCCCGCTGCACCCCAAGAAGCTGCTGCTGAGCAAATGGACGGCGGTGGCGCCGGTGGCCAAGGACAAGCATTTCGTCGTCGTCAAGGTCATCGAGCCCGAGTTGCCGGGCGCGCCGGTGGCGTGGGTGGAGCTGGAGGCGCTGTTCTCCAGGCGCGTGCAGCGGCTGGCCTGGCGGGAGCTGCGCGACCCGGCCGTGTGGCGGCAGGGCTGGGTCTAGCCGGGGCGGGATGCCGGGCTTCAGAACAGGTCCAGGTTCTGCTCGGCCCGCATCGGGGCCACGGTTGCAACTCCGGCAGCGGCCGTTGCGGCGAGCGCTTCACTGGCATGCACCAGGTTGCCGATGCGCACGCCCATCAGCCGCAGCCGCTTGTCGAATTTGACGCGCTTCAGGCACAGGCCGGCGGCGTGGCGGATGTCGGCGGCGCTGGTGATCGCATGCTTGAGCGTCTGGTCGCGCGTGACGGTGATGAAGCCCTCGAAGCGCAGCTTGATGCCCACCGTCTTGCCGGCATAGCGCTTGCGGGCGAGGTCGCGGGCCAGGCTGTCGCACAGCTCGTCGAGGATGCCGCCCAGCAGCGCTTTGTCGTGCACTGCGTGCAGGTCGCGCTCGAAGGTGGTCTCGCGGCTGATGGAGACGGGTTCGCTGTGCGTGACGACCGGGCGGGAATCGCGCCCGTGCGAGGCGGCATGCAGCCAGTGACCATAGCTCTCGCCGAACTGCTCGACCAGCCAGGCCGGGTCGGCGGCGGCGATGTCGCCCACGGTCTCCAGCCCCAGCTTGACGAGCCTGTCACCGGCCTTGGGGCCGATGCCATTGATCTTGCGCACCGCCAGCGGCCAGATGCGCGCCGGGATGTCATCCATCGTCAGCACGCTGATGCCGTCGGGCTTGTCCAGCTCGCTGGCGATCTTGGACAGCAGCTTGTTGGGCGTCACGCCGATGGAGCAGGTCAAGCCCGTGGCGCGGCCGACCGAATTCTTGATCTCGCGCGCCACGGCCTTCACGCCGCCCAGCGGGTCGTGGCCCACGGCGTCGCGCACGCCGGGCACATCGGACAGGTCGATGTAGATCTCGTCGATGCCGCGGTCCTCGATGACCGGCGCGACCTCGGCGACGGCAGCCTTGAAGAGCCGCGAATACTTGCGGTAGGAGTCGAAGTCGGCCGGCAGCAGGATGGCGTCGGGCGCGCGCAGGGCCGCCTTCATCAGGCCCATGGCCGAGAACACGCCCAGGTCGCGGGCCGCGTAGGTGCTGGTCGTGACGACGCCGCGGCCGGTGTAGTCGCGCAGCCGGGCGTACTTCCAGCTGCCGTCCGCCAGCTGCTGCGGCGCATCCGCTCGCCGCCCGCCGATGACGACGGCCTCGCCCCTGAGCTGCGGATAGCGCAGCAACTCGACGGACGCGTAGAAGGCGTCCATGTCGAGGTGGGCGATCCAGCGGTCGGGCTGTGGCATGGGCCGGTGATTGTCGGGCGGGCGTGCTGACAGCCGGGGGCAGCAGGGCTCGCCGGTGCGATTGCTCGCTCAGTGGTGTCATATCTGAGCGTCGTGCCCGGCTTCATCGGGTCCCGTTGCAGCGCATCGGCGCCCGAGCCAGGGTTTTCATGGTGTCGGGGTAATTGCCACCTTCAAACTTGGGAGGCTGTCGCAGATATCGGTGACGAGATGTCCTACCGGAGCTGACCCGAAGCTGTCGCGAAGCTGGCACGGCTTCTGCTCAGACCGCTTGCTCGGTGCTCGCGGCTGGCGGTTGCAGCGCAACAAGCCCCGGCATTCCAAGCCACAACTGGAGACATAAATGATCAAGAAAGTGTTGGCCACGGTAGCTCTCGCCGGACTGGCCCCGTTGGCAGCCCACGCCGCGTTGACGACCCTGACGGCGGCCGACGGCTGGCCTCCAGTTGGCAGCAGCGGCCTGGACGCCGTGCTGTTCAACGCGGTCTCCGCCAACGGCGTGAAGGTCGCGATGGGTGCCCATGCCTACAAGAACAGCGCCTTCCTGCCCAACGACGGCGTGCGCAACTACTACGCGCAAAGCGGCCTGTACGCGCCTGACGGCAAGAACTACGCGAACTGGAGCTTCGACTTCGTCTACGACGTCCGCGGCTGCCAGGGCTGCAAGGTCTGGCTGGGCATCGACACCGACAGCAGTGCCGGCGTCAGCTACACCGACATCGATCTGCTGGCGGCACGGCTGCCAGCCGCGCTGGCCGAGTCGTGGAACCTGGAGATGTCGTTCCTGACGACGCCGGCGTTCAATTTCAACCCCTTCGCGAGCAGTTCGACGGACTTCCGCTTGTTTGTGACCAACGCCGCCGGCGCAACGATCGCGTCGACGGACATCACCGTCAATGTGCCGGAGCCTGCATCGCTGGCGCTTGTCGGCGTCGCGCTTGCGGGCCTGGCCGCGGGGCGCCGTCGCCGCGCCTGAGCCACCGGCGGGCAAAGAACAAGCGGCCTTCGGGCCGCTTTTTTGTGGCCCGGTGCGCACGCTGTGCACAATCGGCGGCCATGCCTGACGAGACCCTGCCTGAGCACCTTCCAGCCTGCCTGCCTGCGCAGTCCAACGGCAGGCGCCGCTGGATACCGGCGATGGCGGCATGCCTGGGGTTGTTGCTGGCCGCCTGCGCCAGCGCGCCGATGAACCCGCCGCGCAACAAGCCGGCCGCCGAGCAGACCATGCAGCGCGAGCCCCGGCCGCTGGATACCGACACCTTCGTCGCGCTGAGCTTCTCCGGCGGCGGCCTGCGTGCGGCGGCGTTTTCCTACGGCGTGCTGGAGGGTTTGCGCGAGCAGGCCTCGACGCCGGGGCGCCAGTTGCTCGACGAGGTCAGCTTCATCACCAGCGTGTCGGGTGGCTCGTTGACGGCGGCCTACTTCGGCCTGCATGGCGCCGAGGGTTTGCGCGAGTTCCGCGACAAGGTGCTGCTGCGCGACGGCGAGGCCAACCTGCGCTTCAGCCTGCTCAACCCCAACAACCTGCGCCGCCTGTTCGCCGGCGGTTTGAACGACCGCAGCGACTTCAACGACTGGCTGGAGAAGGATGTCTTCAAGGGCGCGACCTTTGCCGACATGTTCAAGCGCTCGCGGCCCGTGGTGTGGATCAGCGCCAGCAACGTGCAGTACCGGCTGGCCTTCCCCTTCCACGAGCGCGCCTTCGATGCGCTGTGCAGCGACCTGGCCAGCTACCCGGTGTCCGAGGCGGTGGCCGCGTCCATGGCCGTGCCGCTGTTCTTCGCGCCGGTGGTGCTGGAGCGCTTCCCCGAGGCCTGCCAGGTGCAGGTGCCGCCGGGGCTGAATGCGCGCCGCGACGACCGCGACGATCAGTACCGGCTGCGCCTGGCGCTGACCCGCCTGTTCCGCGACAACCTGGACCCGAAGGCCGGGCGCTACCTCAAGCTCGTCGACGGCGGCCTGACCGACAACCTGGGCCTGGTGGCCATCCTGCAAAGCCGCGTGCTGCTGAACACGCCCTACGGCCCCATTCCGGAGCAGGACGCGACGACGATGCGTCGGCTGCTGTTCGTCGTCGTCGATGCGGGCCAGGGGCCGAGCGCGGACTGGGCGCGCGAGGTGGCCGGCCCGTCGGGCGTGGACATCGCGGCCGGTGCGGTCGACACGGCCATCGAGAGCACGATGCGCATGAGCTATGCGGGCTTCCTGCCCATGGTGCGCAACTGGGAGCGCGATCTCGTCACCTACCGTTGCAGCCTCAGCGACGAGCGCAAGGCGGCGCTGCGCGCGCTGAACCCGGACTGGCGCTGCGAGGACATCAAGTTCAGCGTCACGCAGATCAGCTTTGCCGACCTGCCCGAGGCCGAGGAGGTGGCGCTGAACGCCATCCCGACGCGGCTCAAGCTGCCGGCCGGGCAGGTCGACCGCCTCATCGCCGCCGGGCGCCAGGCGGTGGCCCGGGATACGACGGTGCAGCGCTTTTCCGCCGGCGTGCAGCGCGGCGAATGATCACCAGGCGGCGTGCACCTGTGGCGCGATGCGACGCTGGTAGACGTCGGCCAGCGCCTGCATCAGCGGCGCGGGCAGGGCGGCCAAGTCGGCTGCGCTGACGTTCTCGTCCACCTGTGCGGGCGTGCGGCCACCGGGGATGGCGGCGCTGACGGCCTCGTGCATCAGGATCCAGCGCAGCGCCAGCCTGGCCAGGCTGACGCCGGTGGGCAGCAGCGCGCGCAACTCCTCGACGGCGGCCAGGCCTGCGTCGTAATCCACGCCCGAGAAGGTCTCGCCCTTGTCGAAGGCCTCGCCGTGGCGGTTGAAGGCGCGGTGGTCATCGGCGCCAAAGCGGCTGTCGCGCGTGAACTTGCCGCTGAGCATGCCGCTGGACAGCGGCAGCCGTGCCAGCACGCCCACCTGCGCGGCCTGGGCCGCGGGCAGGAAGACCTCGGCGGGCCGCTGGCGGAACAGGTTGAAGATGATCTGCACCGACTGCACGCCCGGGTACTTCAGCGCGGCCATGGCCTCGTCGATGCGCTCGACGCTGACGCCGTAATGGCGCAGCTTGCCCGCGCGTACCAGGTCGTCCAGCGCGCCGAAGACCTCGGGCATGCCGTACACGGCGGACGGCGGGCAGTGCAGCTGCAGCAGGTCCAGCGCGTCGACTTCCAGATTCGTCAGGCTGCGTTCGATGAAGGGCCGCAGGTCGCGGTAGCCGTCGGCCACGTGCGGGTCCAGGCGCCGGCCGGCCTTGGTGGCGACATGGAAGGCGTCGCTGGGGCGCTCGCGCTTCAGGCGGGCCAGCAGGCGTTCGCTGTGGCCGTCGCCGTAGACGTCGGCGGTGTCGAAGAAGTTCACGCCCCGGTCCAGCGCGTGGTGCAGCGCGGCCATGGCGGCCTGGTCGTCGGTGTCACCCCAGGTGCCGCCGATGGCCCAGGCGCCGAAGCTGATCGCGGAGATGTTCCAGCCGGTGCGGCCGAGGGGGCGGTAGAGCATGTGGAGCGTGCCGGGGTGGGGAAGAGGCGAAGATGATAGCGCTCACATGAGGCCCCTAGGTCCGCCGTGTCGGCGGGCGTGCGCGAAGCCTAGACTGCAAATGAACGCCCGCTGCGGGTGTTGACCGTGGCGCGAGTCACTTCACTGGAGACTGCAATGGGACTTCTGGACAACATGCTCGGCACCGCCACCCAGAACCTGGGACGCCAGCCGGCCGGCGGTGGCCAGGACTGGGCGGCGCTGATCTCGGGCCTGTTGGCCAATGGTTCACTGCAGGGCGGGCTGTCGGGGCTGCTGCAGCAATTGCAGGCCAGCGGCCTGGGCGACCAGGTGCACAGCTGGATCTCGACCGGCGCGAACCAGCCGGTGTCGGGCGACCAGCTCAGCAGTGCGCTCGGCGGCGCGGGCGGCCTGCTGGGCCAGCTGGCGCAGCAGGCGGGCGTGTCGCACGCTGAAGCCGGCGACCAGCTCAGCCAGTTGCTGCCGCAGATCGTCGACCGGCTGACGCCCAATGGCCAGCTGCCGGCCAACCTTGGCGCCGGCGGCCTTGGCGACATCGCCGGCATGCTGGGCGGGCTGCTGAACCGCTGAAATGAAAACGGCCCCGTGAGGGGCCGTCTGGGGGCGGGGTGACTCAGAGCACTTCGGACGCGAAGTCGGCCAGCCGCGAGCGCTCGCCGCGTGCCAGCGTCACGTGGCCGCTGTGGGCCCAGCCCTTGAAGCGATCCACCGCGAAGGTCAGGCCCGAGCTGCCCTCGGTCAGGTAGGGCGTGTCGATCTGCGCCAGGTTGCCCAGGCAGACGATCTTGGTGCCGGGGCCGGCGCGCGTGATCAGCGTCTTCATCTGCTTGGGCGTCAGGTTCTGGGCCTCGTCAATGATGACGAACTTGTTCAGGAACGTGCGCCCGCGCATGAAGTTCAGGCTCTTGATCTTGATCTTGCTGCGCACCAGGTCGTTGGTGGCGGCGCGGCCCCACTCGCCCGCGGAAGAACCGCCCTTGGCCAGCACCTCGAGGTTGTCGTCGAGGGCGCCCATCCAGGGGCCCATCTTTTCCTCTTCGGTGCCGGGCAGGAAGCCGATGTCCTCGCCCACAGGCACGGTCACGCGGGTGACGATGATCTCGCTGTAGCGGCGGTCATCGAACACCTGGGCGAGTGCCGCGGCCAGCGTCATCAGCGTCTTGCCGGTGCCGGCCGTGCCCGTCAGCGTGATGAAGTCGCACTCGGGGTCCATCAGCAGGTTGAGCGCGAAGTTCTGCTCGCGGTTGCGGGACGTCACGCCCCAGACGGAGTGCTTCTGGTTGCCGTAGTCCTTCAGCGTGCGCAGCACGGCCGTCTTGCCGGTGATCTCGGTGACCTTGGCATACAGCGGCGTCGCGCCGGGGGCTTCCAGGTAGACCAGCTCGTTGATCAGCAACGTCGGCACCAGCGGCCCGCTGATGCGGTAGTAGGTCGTGCCGCCCTGCTGCCAGCTTTCCATGGTCTTGCCATGGCGGTCCCAGAAGTCGCTGGGCAGCGCCTGCACGCCGGTGTAGAGCAGGTCGGAGTCTTCCAGCGTCTTGTCGTTGCGGTAGTCCTCGGCGGGCAGGCCCAGGGCCCGCGCCTTGATGCGCATGTTGATGTCCTTGGACACCAGCACGACCTCACGGCCTGGATGGCGATTCTTGAGCGCCTGCACGACACCGAGGATCTGGTTGTCCGCCTTGCCCTGGGGCAGGCCTTGCGGCAGCGGCGCGTCGATCAGCTCGGTCTGGAAGAAGAGCTTGCCCTCGGCCTCGCGGTGGCCGGTGGCCGACAGCGGCAGGCCTTTGGCCATCTCCTCGACGCCGCTGGTTTTCAGACTGGCGGCGAGCTGGTCCAGCTCGCGGCTGACCTGGCGCACGTTGCGGGCGACCTCGGTCATGCCCTTCTTGTGGCCGTCCAGCTCTTCGAGCGTGATCATCGGCAGGAAGACGTCGTGCTCCTCGAAGCGGAACAGCGACATCGGATCGTGCATCAGCACATTGGTGTCGACGACGAACAGCTTGGCCGCGCCGGCGGGCTTGCGCGTGCGTTTGGGCGTGGTGGACCGGGCCGGCGCCTTGGCGGCCGGGCGGACCGGCTCAACCGGTTTGCTGGCGGCGGGCGCGGAGGGTGGGGTGGGCAGTCGCAGCACTTCGGCTGTCGGGGCCGCGACCTTGGCGGCGGGCGCGACGACGGCAGGCGGCGTCGCGCGGGATTTGCTGGGGGTCAGGGTGGCCGAGTAGGCGGAGGATTCGAGGCGGCTGGCGCGTTGTGCAGGAGGCTTGGGCAGTGGCATTGACGGCTAGGCAGCAGGAGGTGGGCCCCACGACATCCAAGCTCCAGAAAGCAAAAAGCCGCACAGGATGAGTGCGGCTTTTGAAGTCTGAGACATGGATTCGACCCGGGGCATGCGCTGATTATGCACATCCGCCGAGGCTGCTCCGCCTCAGGGAAGAACCTGAATGCGTAACCTCAGGCGGCTTCCTTCTTCAGGCCCTTGACGGCCTTGAGCACCTCGTCGACATGACCCGCGACCTTGATGCCGCGCCATTCGCCCACCAGGATGCCGTTCGGGGCAATCAGGAAGGTCGAGCGCTCGATGCCCTTGACCTTCTTGCCGTACATGATCTTGTTCTTGACCACGCCGAACATGTGACAGAGCTTTTCTTCCGTGTCGGCGATCAGCTCGAAGGGCAGCTCCAGGGCCTGCTTGAACTTGTCGTGCGAGGCCATGTTGTCGCGCGAGACACCGAACACGACGGCACCAGCTTTTACGAAGTCCTTGTGGCGGTCGCGGAATTGCATCGCCTCGGTGGTACAACCGGGCGTGTTGTCTTTCGGATAGAAGTACAGCACGACCGACTTGCCCAGGAAGGCGTTGCCGGTGAACTTCACGCCGCCGGTGGCTTGAGCCTCAATTTCCGGCAGGGGTTTGTTGAGCGCAGGCGTCATTGGGGGGTGCGGCAAGTTGGGCTCACGGGGTCCCCGGTTCGTGAACGCTGTGCAGCATTTCACGCGGGCGCCCGCAGGCAATAGCCAGCAATTATAAGGCCTAGCCTCGGCTCCCTCCGCCGCAGGTCATCCCTCGATCAGCAGCGCCGCGAGCACATTTCGACCTTCACTGGCCAATACGTTGTAAGTGCGGCAGGCCGCGGGGAGGTCCATGACCTCGAAACCGATGCGCGCTTCGACCAGCCTGCGCCACAAGGCCGGGTTGGGGAAACGCAGCCGGGCGCCGCTGCCGAAGACGACCAGCTCGGGATTGAGCGCCTGGATTGCTTCGAAATGCGCGGGTTGAAGTTCCTCGAAGCGCGAAGGCGGCCAGGCGACCACGTCGCCCTTCCAGGGGACGAGGACGCTGGCCGTGTGCGGCTGGCCATTGACCCAGACGCCCTGGGCGTCATGGCGGGAGATGCTGTTGCCGCCTTGCGGCTCGTCGAGCTGAAACTTCATGGGAAAACGGGCAGAAAGCCGGGCGCGAGTGTCGCGCAGAACGGCAGGCCGCATGCCCGTGCCTTGCTTAAACTCCAAGATCCCCGTTTTGCACTGCAGCAAACCCTGGTTTGCACCGCCTGGAGCCCCTTTTGAAACCCATCGCCAAGTCCAGCAAGCTCGCCAGCGTCAGCTATGACATCCGCGGCCCCGTGCTGGACAAGGCGCGCCAGATGGAGGAAGAGGGCCAGAAGATCATCAAGCTGAACATCGGCAACACGGCGGTCTTCGGCCTGACGCCACCGGACGAGATCGTGCAGGACATGATCCGCAACCTCGCCGACGCGGGCGGCTACACCGACAGCAAGGGCTTGTTCGCGCCGCGCAAGGCGGTCGTGCACTACACGCAGCAGCAGGGCGTCAAGGGCGTCACGGTAGATGACGTTTACCTCGGCAACGGCGCGTCCGAGCTGATCCAGATGTCCATCAATGCGCTGGTCAACGACGGCGACGAGATCCTGATCCCCGCGCCCGACTTCCCGCTTTACACGGCCGTGGTCGGCCTGTCAGGCGGCCGCCCGGTGCACTACCTGTGCGACGAAGGTGCGGGCTGGCTGCCCGACCTCGCCGACATCGAGGCCAAGATCAGCCCGCGCACCCGCGGCATCATGGTCTGCAACCCCAACAACCCGACCGGTGCGCTGTACCCGACGGACCTGCTGCTGGGCATCATCGAACTGGCCCGCCGGCATCAGCTGGTCATCTTTGCCGACGAGATCTACGACAAGACGCTGTACGACGGCAATGTGCACGTCAGCATGGCGTCGCTGGCCGACGACGTGCTGTTCGTGACCTTCAACGGCCTGTCCAAGAACTACCGCGCCTGCGGCTACCGCGCCGGCTGGATGGTGGTCAGCGGCGAGAAGCGCCATGCCCGTGACTACATCGAGGGCCTGAACATGCTGGCCTCGCTGCGGCTGTGCTCCAACACGCCGGGTCAATTGGCGATCCAGACGGCGCTGGGCGGCTACCAGAGCATCAAGGACCTCGTCGCGCCGACCGGGCGCCTGTGCCACCAGCGTGACCTGGCCTACGAGCTGCTGACGCAGATCCCCGGTGTCAGTGTCGTCAAGCCGAAGGCGGCCCTGTACATGTTCCCGCGGCTGGACCCCAAGATCTACCCGATCGCCGACGACCAGCAGTTCGCTTACGAGCTGCTGGCCGAAGAGAAGGTGTTGATCGTGCAGGGCACCGGCTTCAACTGGCCCGCGCACGACCATTTCCGGCTTGTGTTCCTGCCCAACGTGGACGACCTGCGCGAGGCAGTCGGCCGCATCGAACGTTTCCTGTCCGGGTATCGCCGGCGTCATTCCTCCTGAGAGCTCTGCAGATGAAAGCCATCAAAGTCGGCCTGATCGGCCTCGGCACCGTCGGTGCCGGCACCTTCCACGTCCTGCAGCGCAACCAGGCCGAGATTCGCGGCCGCGCCGGTCGGGGCATCGAAATTGCCATGGTGGCCGCCCGCAATGCCGAGCGCGCCAAGGCCTACCAAGCCATCGTCGGCGACGGCGTGAGCTGTGTCGGCGAAGCACAGCAGCTGGTCAACGACCCGGCCATCGACATCGTCGTCGAACTGATCGGTGGCATCGAGCCGGCGCGATCTCTCGTGCTGCAGGCGATTGCCAACGGCAAGCATGTGGTCACCGCCAACAAGGCGCTGCTGGCGCTGCACGGCACGGAGATCTTCGAGGCGGCGCGCGAGAAGGGTGTCGTCGTCGCCTTCGAGGCGGCCGTGGCGGGTGGCATCCCCATCATCAAGGCGCTGCGCGAAGGCCTGACGGCCAACCGCATCGAGTGGATCGCCGGCATCATCAACGGCACGACCAACTTCATCCTGTCGGAGATGCGCGGCAAGGGCCTGGACTTCGCCACCGTGCTGAAGGAAGCCCAGCGCCTGGGCTATGCCGAGAGCGACCCGACCTTCGACATCGAAGGCGTGGACGCCGCCCACAAGCTGACGCTGATGAGCGCCATCGCCTTCGGCGTGCCGGTGCAGTTCGACAAGGCCCATGTCGAAGGCATCAGCAGCCTGCAGGCTGCCGACATCCGCTACGCCGAGCAGCTGGGCTACCGCGTCAAGCTGCTGGGCATCACGCGCCGCCGCCCGGGTGGCATCGAGCTGCGCGTGCACCCGACGCTGATCCCGGCCAGCCGCCTGATCGCCAACGTCGAAGGCGCGATGAACGCCGTCGTCGTGCAGGCCGACGCGGTTGGCACGACGCTTTACTACGGCAAGGGCGCCGGCGCCGAGCCGACCGCCTCGGCCGTCGTCGCCGACCTGGTCGACGTGACCCGGCTGGCGACGGCCGACCCGGACCACCGCGTGCCGCACCTGGCCTTCCAGCCCGACGCGATGAGCGACACGCCCATCCTGGCGATGGCCGACGTGCACACCGCCTTCTATCTGCGCCTGGTCGTGGCCGACCAGGCCGGCGTGCTGTCGCGCATCACCACCATCCTGGCCGAGCACGACATCTCCATCGACGCCGTGCTGCAGCGCGAGTCCGCCGAAGGTGAGCGCCAGACCGACCTCATCATCCTGACGCACGACACCGCCGAAGGCCGCATGAACGAGGCGCTGGCCAAGATGCAGGGCCTGCCCACCGTGCTGGCGCCCATCGTGCGCATCCGCAAGGAAGAACTGGCCTGAAGCGAGCCCGACCATGAAGTACATCAGCACCCGCGGTGACCAGACCGAGCGCGGCTTCTCGGACATCCTGCTGGAGGGCCTGGCGCCCGACGGCGGGCTCTACATGCCCAAGACCTACCCGCGCGTCGATGCGGCCCTGCTTTCGCGCTGGCGCGGCCTGCCCTATGCCGACCTGGCGTTCGAGATCCTGTCGCTATACATCGACGACATCCCGGCCGACGACCTGCGCGCGATCACGCGCCAGGTCTACACGGCCGAGGTCTTCGGCAGCGAGCAGATCACGCCGCTGACCTGGCTGGGCGAAGGCATCGCGCTGGAAGGCCTGTCCAACGGCCCGACGCTGGCCTTCAAGGACATGGCCATGCAGCTGCTGGGCGCGCTGTTCGAGTACGAGCTGGGTCGGCGCGGCGAGACGCTGAACATCCTGGGCGCGACCTCCGGCGACACCGGCAGCGCGGCCGAGTACGCGATGCGCGGCAAGAAGGGCGTCAACGTCTTCATGCTCAGCCCCAACGGCCGCATGAGCCCCTTCCAGCAGGCGCAGATGTTCAGCCTGCAGGACGCCAACATCCACAACATCGCCGTCGACGGCGTGTTCGACGACTGCCAGGACATCGTCAAGGCCGTGTCCAACGACCTGGCCTTCAAGCGCGAGCACCGCATCGGCACGGTCAACTCCATCAACTGGGCGCGGCTGCTGGCGCAGGTCGTCTACTACTTCGCCGGCTACTTCCAGGCGACCAAGAGCAACACCGAAAAAGTCAGCTTCACGGTGCCGTCGGGCAACTTCGGCAACGTCTGCGCCGGCCATGTGGCGCGCCAGATGGGCCTGCCCATCGGCCGGCTGGTCGTCGCGACGAACGAGAACGACGTGCTGGACGAGTTCTTCCGCACCGGCACCTATCGCGTGCGCGGCAGTGCCGACACGCACGAGACCTCCAGCCCGTCCATGGACATCTCCAAGGCCAGCAACTTCGAACGCTTCGTGTTCGACCTGCTGGGCCGTGATGGCGAGCGCGTGAAGCAACTGTTCGGCGGCAACCAGTTCGCATTGACGGCCGGCGAGCATGCCGAGATCGCCAGCTTCGGCTTCATCTCCGGCCGCAGCACGCATGCCGACCGCATCGCCACCATCCGCCGCTGCCATGCCGAGCACGGCATCGTCATCGACCCGCACACGGCCGACGGCCTCAAGGTGGCGCTGGAGAAGCACGAGCCGGGCACGACCATGCTGGTGCTGGAGACGGCGCTGCCGGCCAAGTTTGCGGCCACCATCCACGAGGCGCTGGGCGTCGAGCCGCCGCGGCCGGCGGGGCTGGAAGGCATCGAGGATTTGCCCAAGCGCGTGAAGGTCATGCCGGCCGATGTGGGCCAGGTGAAGGCCTACATTCACGCCCATGTCTGACGCACCCCGCAAGCCGCTGATTTCCCTCGACGACGCGCTGGCCACGCTGCTGGCGCAGATCGAACCGCTGCAGGGCGGCGAGACGCTGGCGGCCGTCGACGCCGGTGGCCGCGTGTTGGCGGCCGACCTGGTGTCGCCGGTCGACGTGCCGCCCGAGGACAACTCGGCCATGGACGGCTACGCACTGCGCGCGGCCGATGCCACCATGCTGCTGCCGGTGACCCAGCGCATCCCCGCCGGCAGCGTGCCGGTGCCGCTGGCCGCCGGCGAGGCCGCGCGCATCTTCACGGGCGCGCAAGTGCCGGCCGGCGCCGACACCGTCGTCATGCAGGAGTCCACCGCGCTGGTCGACGAGCGGCTGCGCATCACCCAGCCTGTCAGCGCCGGCCAGCATGTGCGCCGCCGCGGCGAGGACGTGCGCGCCGGCTCGGTCGTGCTGCCCGCCGGCACGCGGCTGGATGCCGTGTCGCTGGGCCTGGCGGCCACGACCGGCGCCGCACAGCTGACCGTCACCCGCCGCCCGCGCGTGGCGCTGTTCTCGACCGGCGACGAGCTCGTCATGCCCGGCGAGCCGCTGCCGCCCGGCGCGATCTACAACTCCAACCGCTTCACGCTGCGCGCGCTGCTCGAAGGCCTGGGCTGCGAGGTCATCGACCTGGGCATCGTGCCTGACCGGCTCGACGCGACCCGTGCCGCG
Organism: Roseateles sp. P1_C6; assembly: GCF_056406315.1. NCBI lineage: Bacteria > Pseudomonadati > Pseudomonadota > Betaproteobacteria > Burkholderiales > Sphaerotilaceae > Roseateles > Roseateles sp. P1_C6. Next base: position 185,053 of record NZ_JBFUAK010000008.1, on the reverse strand, counting down.
CTGCGCGAAGCGGCCTCCAAGGCCGACGTCATCCTGACCTCCGGCGGCGTGTCCGTTGGCGAGGAAGACCACTTGCGCCCCGCCGTGCAGGCCGAGGGCCGGCTGGACCTGTGGGCCATCGCCATCAAGCCCGGTAAGCCGTTCGCCTACGGCCGCGTCGAGAACGGCACAAACACGGCCCATTTCATCGGCCTGCCCGGCAACCCGGTGTCCAGCCTCGTGACCTTCCTGGTGCTGGTGCGGCCTGCGCTGCTGAAGCTGCAGGGCGCCACGCGCCTGACGCCGCGCGGTTACCGGCTGGTGGCCGGCTTCGACTGGCCCAGGCCCGACAAGCGGCGCGAGTTCCTGCGCGTGCGGCTGGACGACGAGGGCGGCCTGGCGCTATTCACCAACCAGAGCAGCGGCGTGCTGACCTCGGCCTTCTGGGCCGACGGCCTGCTCGACAACCCGGCCGGCCAGGTGATCAAGCCGGGCGACGCGGTGCGCTTCATCCCGTTCGCGGAGCTGCTGGCGTGACGATCACGGTGAAGCTGCGCTTCTTCGCATCGCTGCGCGAGAAGCTGGGCGCGGGCGAGGCGTTGCCCTTGCCCGAAGGCAGCACGGTGGCCGCGGCACGCGAAGCGCTGCTGGCCCGTGGTGGCGCCCATGCCGACGCGCTGGCCCGCGGCCGCGCGGTGCGTTGTGCGTTGAACCAGAAGATGTGCGCCGAGTCGGCCCTGCTCGCGGACGGCGACGAGCTGGCGTTCTTCCCGCCGGTCACAGGCGGCTGATCCTTGGACGGCCTGCACCTGACGGCGGACCTGCGCGGCGTGGAACCCGCGCTGCCCGAGATGCGCGACGGCGCTGCGCTGGCGGCGCTGTGTCGCGAAGCCGTGGTGCGCTCCGGCCTGAGCGGCGTGGCGGAACTCTTTCATCGCTTTGGCGCGGCCGACGAGCATAGCGGCATCACCGGCGTCGTGCTGCTGGCCGAGTCGCACGTGGCCATTCACACCTGGCCGGAACTGGGGGGCGTGACGCTGGACGTCTACGTCTGCAACTACGGCGGCGACAACAGCGCCAAGGCCGAGGCGTTGATGGTGGCGCTGATCGCCGCCTTTGAGCCGGGCTCGGTCAGCCGTCAGAGCCTCAACCGAGCCGCCGCGCCGACGCCGGCCGTGTAGGCCTCCTCAAACACCGAATAGCCGGCCAGATCGGCATGCGCGAAGACGATGCGGCCGCGGGCCTCATTGAGCGCGGCCAGCGCGGCCGACCCGCGCAGGCCCGGCACGGGCATGCTCATCGCATGGCCGAAGCGGCACAGGTCCGCGCGTTCCAGCTTGGCCGGCAGGTCCGGATGGGTGTGCGCCAGCTCGTCGACGACGACGCGCGCCCAGTGCTGCCAGGGCTTCTGCAGCAGGTCGGCGCGCTGCGCCGTCGGCAGCGCCAGGTAGGCCGTCAGCAGTGGTGGCCGGGGCAGCGGGCTCAGGGTCTGGTGGTGTGCATCGACATAGCCCAGCGCCACGGTGCTGCCATAGCGCACGTTGTCCCAGGCGGGCGGCGCACCGGCGCGGTCCAGCAGCGGTTCACGCAAGGCCAGGTTGGCGGTCAGCCAGGGGGCGTAGCGCGCCTGGGCCGCGGCGGCGCGCAGCGCGTCGGGCGGCGCGGCCAGCAGCCGGGCGGCAATGAAGAGCGGCGTCGCCATCACGACGGCGCGGGCCTGCCAGCGCTCCGGGGCACCGCTGGCTTCGTTCCAGGCCAGCAGCTCCGCGCCGTGCTTGGCCTCGGTGACACGCAGCACGCTGCGGCCGAGGTGGATGCGGTCGCGCAGCGGCTCGGCCATGCGGGCGGACAGCCAGCCATTGCCTTCAGGCCAGGTCAACACCGGCTCGCGCTCGGCGGCCTCGTCACCCGGCGCGTGAAAGCCGTGACGGCTGGCGAAGTAGTGCAGGCCGGCCCAGGCCGAGACCGTGCTCGCACCGGCGCCGAAGTCGTCGCGGCAGCAGTAGTCCAGGTACCAGCGCAGCCGCGTGTCGGTCAGGCCTTGGCGGTCCAGCCACGCGGCGAAGGTCTGCGCGTCCAGTGTGGCGTGGGCGGCGGTCCAGCGCGCGCGCCGCGTCGGCATCGCAAAACCGGCGTCGCGCTGTGCCTGGCTGACCAACGCGGCGAAGCGCTGGTACTGCTCGCGCGTCGTGGCGTCCTCGGCGGGCGGCAGCAGGCTCTCATGCCAGGTGCCGTCGATGAAGAGACGTTCCTGCGGGCTGTAGCACAGGTGGCGCTCGTCCCACTCGGTGCGGCCCAGGTGCTGGCGCGCCAGGCCCAGCTCGTGCAGCAGCGCGCTGACTTCACGCGCCTGCTCGCCCGGCAGCGGCAGGTAATGCGCGCCCAGCGGGCAGGGCGCACCGGCCAGCGTGTGGCCGCGGCTGTTGCCGCCGGCGCTGTCTTCGAGGTCCAGCAGCGCGATGTCGTCGACACCGCGTTGCGCCAGCGCCCGTGCGCAGGCCAGGCCGGCGATGCCCGCGCCGACGATGACAACACTGGCTTTCCTCAGCGGCCCGTCGGCCGTCGGCAACTCACCACGCAGGCGGTGGCCGCGCTCCGGATGGGTGCCCACCCAGCCGCCTTGAAGCGCCGGCGCTTCGGGCGTGCAGCCGCCGGCCAGCAGGCCGAGCAGCAATGCGCGGCGGGGCAGGCCGGGGGGTGGGAAGGGTGGGCGGGAGAGGGCGGTCAAGGGCGGCAGCGGAACGCGGCGGATTCTCGCTGCAGCAAGGATTGCCCGCGGGCAATCCGCGCGCCCGGCGCCGCCGGTGTCAGCTGGCGCGCGGCGTCACGCTGTCGTCGCCGCAGGGCGAGCGCCATTCGCGCAGTTCGGCGGCCAGCACGGGGTGCTTGCCGGCCTCGGCGCGCTGGATCAGCGCTTCGACATTGGCCTCGGTCACGTACTCGTGGCCCACGCCCTGGACCAGGGCCTGATAGACGCTGTCGACATTCTTGCCGTCGGTGTCGGCCGGTGTCGTGGGCACGTCGGTCCGGCCGAAGGCGGTGGGTGAAGAGGATGGCATGGGCGGCTCCAGGCACCGGCGCCAGCGGCCGGCGATCCCGGTTGCCGGCAATCGGCGTGCCGGCGGGCGTCAGTGGCTTAAGTGGACGCGGCCCCACTCGGCCTCGAACTCCTGCACCAGCACCTGGTTGGACAGCCGGTTCACCTCGGTGGGCACGCGCGCCATGTCGGGCGGGAAGTCCAGCAGCGCCGGCAGGCCTTGCGGGTTGATGAAGCGCAGGCCGGCCGGGAACGCGGTCGGCAGCCGGAACGGCCGCCGCGACGCCAGGATGAAGCCCCATTCGCCAAACGACGGCACATGGGCGTGGTACGGCGTCGCCGTCAGGCCCACGGCTTCGATGGTGCTCACCACCGTCCAGAAGCTGCGCCGCGCGATCAGCGGCGATGTGGTCTGCACGACGGCATAGCCGCCGGCGCTCAGGTGCTGGTCGGCCAGTTCGTAGAAGCTGGCCGTGTAGAGCTTGCCCAGCGCGAAGTTGGACGGGTCGGGGAAGTCGATGACGATGACGTCGAAGACCTCGGCCTGCTGCTCCAGCCAGCCGAAGGCGTCGGCGTTGACGATGCGCAGCTTGGGCGAAGACAGCGAGTGGCTGTTCAGCGCGGCCAGCTTGGGCGTGTCGCGGAACAGCGTCGTCATGTGCGGGTCCAGCTCGACCAGCGTGACCTGCTCGACGCCCGCGTACTTCAGCACCTCGCGCACGGCCATGCCGTCGCCGCCGCCCAGCACCAGCACGCGCTTGGGCGCCCCATGCGCGGCCATCGCGGGCTGCACCAGCGCCTCGTGGTACCGGTACTCGTCCTTGGAATGGAACTGCAGGTTGCCGTTCAGGAACAGCCGCGTGCCGGCATGGCCGTCGGTGACGACGATGCGCTGGTAGGCGCTGCTTTGCTTGAAGACGATGTGCTCGCCGTAGAAGCGGTCCTCTGCCCAGGTCGTCAGCCGTTCGGCACCCAGCAACGCCGCCAGCAGCAGCGTGGCCGACAGCGCGCTGGCCACCGCATGGGCGCGTCGGGCGCGCAGCTCGGCGCGGAACAGCCACAGCGCCCAGCCGGCGACGGCCACATTCAACAACCCGAACACGACACCCGTGCGCACCAGGCCCAGATGGGGCACCAGCACCAGCGGGAAGGCCAGCGCGACCAGCAGCGCACCGAGGTAGTCGAAGGTCAGCACCTGCGAGACCAGGTCCTTGAGCCCGTAGCGGGCGCTGAAGTGGCGCTTCAGGATGCGCATGACCAGCGGGATCTCCAGTCCCACCAGCGTGCCCACCAGCAGCACCAGCGCATAGAGCAGCACGCGAAAGGCCGACGCCTCGCCCGGCGGCAGCAGGCTGTGCACGGCGAACAGCGCCGCCGGCATCAGCCCGCCGATGACGCCCACCAGCAGCTCCACCTGCAGGAAGACGCCCACCAGCTGGCGCTCGACGAAACGAGACAGCCAGGAGCCCAGGCCCATCGCGAACAGGTAGACGCCGATGACCGTGGAGAACTGCAGCACCGAGTCGCCCAGCAGGTAGCTGGCCAGCGCACCCGCGGCCAGCTCGTAGACCAGGCCGCAGGCGGCGATGACGAAGACGCTGCCGAGCAGCAGCAGCTCGGCGGCCGAGGCGCGGGCGGGTGGCGAGGTCGTGGCGTCGGTCATGCGACCGTCAGGGCTTGGCGGCCGGTGGTGGCGTCAGCGTCACCGAGAACGCCAGCCGGCTACCGTCCGCGCTGGCGGCGATGTTGCGGACCGCGCCGCCCAGTTCGGGCAGGTCGGCCAGAGGCTTGAAGCCGCTGCCCGGCTTGCCGTCCCAGCGCAGGAAGAGGTGGCCGCGGGCCATCAGCAGGGAGCCGTCGGGCAGCCAGGCGAAATACTGGCTGCGGTTGGCGGCCTTCTCGCCTTCGGGCAGGGCCGGCGTCTCGACGAGGACCTGGGGCTGGGCATCGCCCGGGCCCATGGCCGCAATGACCCAGCGCGCGGGGTCGGTCTGGTCGACGAAGCTTGCGCGCCTGCCGTCGGGCGTGCGGCCCAGCGAGCGGCCGGGCTTGGCGGTCAGCAGCGTCTGCTGGCCGGTGACGCGATGGATGAGGACGGCGCGGTGGTCGTTGCGCTCGGGCACGTCGTCGACGAGGAAGGCGGCCAGCAGGTCCGCGTTGATCCACGCGTGGTAGCCGATGCGCTTGGTCGGCACGACGGGCGTGACGGGCTTGCCGTCCCAGCCGAAGCGCCACAGCGACGGCTCGTTCATCTCGATGCCGTAGGCCGGGTCGGCGGTGACGACGCGGATGGCCGAGAAGCCGCTGCCGTCGGCCAGCGGCGTCGGCGAGTAGAGGTTCTCGGTGGTCGACGTGACGGCCGCCGTCGTGCCCTTGGCGATGTCGTAGCGGTAGATGTTGTTGGCGCCGGTGCGGCCCGACGTGTAGACGACGGCGGCACCGTCGGGCGTGAAGGCCGGCTGGAAGTTGCTGCCCTTGCCCGGCGTGATGTTGCGCGCGTCGTTGACCCTGCCGGCGGCGAGGTCGAGCTTGGCGACAAACACGGCCACTTCGGGCGGGGCGTCGGCCGCCGCGGCGGGCAGCGCGATGGCGAGCAGCAAGGCGGCTGCGAGGCCGCGGGCAGTGGAGGTCATGGCTGGCCTGTGCAGTCGTTCAGCGGGCCGCGAGTGTCGCGCATGGCGGCGTGGGCTCAGAAGGACACCGGCTGGGGCAGGGCCTTGCTCCAGTAGAAGATGTCCCAGCCGGCACGCAGGCCGCCGGTGGTGAAGGGGTCGGTGGCGATGAGGGCCTCGACGGCGGCCTTGTCCGGTGCGCGCACGACCCACAGGCCGCCAACGGGCGTTGCGTCGGGTGATTCGCGCAGCGAGCCGATGGCGCGCACCATCTGCGCATTCGCGGCCGCCCACTCCAGGTGGGCCTGAAGCAGCCGGCCGCGCAGTTCACCCGCGCCGGCGCGATCATGAAAGCGCACGGCGAACAGCGTCCAGTCCTCGTGGGCGTTGCTCGTCAGTGCGGCGAAGTCATGCGCGCTCATGGCAGTCAGGGCGTGCCCATGGCCTCGCGCCAGCGCATCGCATCCAGGATGCGGTGGCGGGTGCTGGGGTGGTGGAAGAAGACGAATTCTTCCACCGCGCCAGGGTCGGCCTTGCGGTACTCGACCAGGCGCAGCTGGGCCTCGGCAAAGCCATGCGGCTCGCGCGACAGGTTCAGGCCGAACTTGTCGGCCTCGGCCTCCTGAACGCGCGTGATGCTGTTGTTCACGGGCGTCGCCAACGCCAGGAAGACCGAGAACACCGCCGCCAGCATCGGCAGGCCGGCCACGTCGTCGATGCGGCTGACGCCGGTGCTGGCAGCAAAGCGCGTCAGCAAACGGCCCAGCAGCCATTGCACGGTGGCGAAACCGACGAACAGCACGATGGTCAGCATGGCCAGCGTCTTGGGGATGTGGTTCATCACGTAGTGGCCCAGCTCGTGCCCCATGACGGCGCGGATCTCGGGCTCCGACGTGCGGCGCAGCAGGTTGTCGTTCAGCCGCACGGCCGCGCTGCCGAACAGGCCGGCCACGTTGGCGCTGACACGCGTCGTCTGGCGCGAGGCGTCGAAGACGTAGACGTTGTCCACCGGCACGCCGTTGGCGTGAGCCATCTGCAGCACGGCCGTCTTGACCGGCCCGTCCTCGACCGGCTTGTAGGTGTTGAAGGCGGGTTCGATCAGCACGGGCGACAAGGCGATCACGACGGCCAGCACGGCAATGCCGCCGGCCGTGCCCCAGATCCACCAGCGCGCGCCGGCGCGACGCATCAGCGCGTACAGGCCGGCGACGATGAGGGCGGTCAGCAGCAGGTTGAAGCCCTGGATCAGCACCGCCTCGCCCAGCCAGCCGAGCAAGGTCTGCGTCGACATGCCGTAGGCCTGTTCGCGCCACCAGCCCTCGTAGACGGCCAGCGGCAGCGTCAGCAGCGTCGAGGCCAGCACGTAGACGGCGCCAACCAGCATGTCGCGGCGCACGGGGCCCTTGCCCACGCGCTGGGCCCAGTCGCGCACGCGCACGGCGCGCCGGCCGCTCATCATCAGTATTGCGACGGCGAGGCCGAGCAGCAGGTTCCACAACTGCAGCCAGTAACCCCCGGTGTAGTAGGCGTCAGACTTGGCGACGACCTCGGCCGGCAGCCTATCCAGGTAGGCCTGCGTGGCGGCCTCGGCGTTGCGGGGCAGGGCGGCCCGCCAGGCGTCGTCGACGGGGCGGATCTTGAAGCCCGACGCCTGTGCCGTGGCATCGGCCTTCTGGGCTTGGGCGGTGGCGCTGTCCGTGTCCGCGGCGTGGGCCAGCGTCAGGCCAAGGCCCAAGACAACTGCGGCTGCCGCGGTCAAGCATTTCCTCATCGAGTTCTCCTGTGTCGAAAGCGGCGCGATTGTGCTGACGCGCGCTGCACCAGGAGGCTTGTTGCGACGGTTGGCGTGCCGCGGGGATTGGGCCGCATCAGCACCCGACGGTCGGCGATGCCGCTCAGCCGTGGATGGCCGCGGCGACGATGTTGCCGATGGAGATGCACATCGCTGCGACGACGACGGCCAGTGCCAGGTTCTTGCGCTCGACCAGTTCCTCCCACAGCTTGTACGGCGTGATGAGGTCGACGATGACGAAGGCGACCCAGAAGATGACGACGCCGATGACGGCGTACATCGTCGAGCCGAGGATGACTTCGGGTTTGAGCCAGTCGAGTGTCATGAAGTGCTCCTATTTGTGGCCGCCGCCACTGCTGCTGTAGCCGCCGTAGCTGCCGCCACTGGGGATGTAGACGCCGCCGCTGCCGCGCGAGTTGGCGCGGCATTGCCGGTATTCATTGCTGTTCTCGCCGAAGCTGTCCTTGTACCCCTGGCAGCCGTCGCTGGCGCAGGCGCGCAGCAGCGTGCCGATGATCACCAGCAGGAACAGGCCGACGACGATGTAGACCAGCAGCTTGCCGCCGCTGTTCTTGAAGGCCGACGCGTCCCGCGTGAACTGCGCCGCCGGTGCGGACAGCCCGAAGGCCTTCTGCACGGCCTCTGCGGGCAGCGTCTGGCCGCCGCTCCAGGTGACCTCGGGGCCTTGCTGCTCGCGGCTCAGCAGCAGTCGGCCGTCGGCGCTGGCGTAGTCGGTGACCTGCACGCGGTCGTCCAGCCGCACCGGCCAGTAGAACTCGCCCAGCACGTGCGTGGTCTTGGCGCCGTAGGACCAGCGCTGCGCATACTCGCGGCCCAGGTAGCTGACGCCGCCGCGCGTGGGCGCCGGCGCGCCGGTCAGCGTGCACACCAGGCTCCAACCTTCGCGCGTGTCGACGAGGAAGGCGAAGCCCGCCATGCGGTTGAACAGCAGGTACTCGCGCCAGAAGCTCTGCTCGTCTTCGGCGTCCTCGGGGATGTCGCAGCGCTCCTGGTAGCCGACGACGGTCCAGGCCTGCGGCGGCGATCCGGCCGGCGCCAGCGTGCCGGTGCGACCGAGCGGGATCAGCGGCGGCGTGTCCGGGCTCTGCGCCGTGAAGCCCAGCGCCTTGGCGTCGCCCTCGGGCAGGTCGACCAGGGCCTGACACTGCGCGCAGACCATGCTCTTGGTCTGCGACAGCTTGGGCACCAGTGGCGCACCGCAGTTGGGGCAGGCGATGCTGCGGCCGGCGAACTTGGCCTCGGCCACCGACTCGCCCTCGGCCGTCGTGCGCAGGCCTTGCAGCGCCAGCTCCGTCAGCGCGACGGCGCGGCCGACGGACCAGACGGGCGGCTCACCGTCGCGGCTCTCCAGGCTGCCGACTTCGCCCTGCGCGTTGCGCAGTTCGATGACGCGGCCGGCCTTGGGCGGGCGCGGCAGCTCGCCCTCGGCCGCGCGCAAGGCCGCCTGCACGATGGCGGCGACCTGCCAGCGCTGGCCGGCCAGCGTCAGCGGCAGGCCGACGGCGGGCGCTTCGGGCGGTGTTTCGTTGAGCGGCGCCTCCAGGCTGAGGACGAACTGGCCGTTGTCCTCGCTGAGCCAGGCCACACGTGGCGTGTCACCACCGGCGTCGAACAGCAGGTGCCATTCGTTCCAGTTGCCCAGCTCCGAGCCGCGCTGCACGCGGCCGACGACGGCGAAGCCGCTGCCCATCCAGCGCCCGGTGGCGCCGAGCTGCAACGGCGAGTAGTCCTCGAAGATCTCGGCGCTCTGGCCGATCTGGCTCAGCGTGTCGCCGTCGCGCAGCAGCGTGCTGCGGCAGAAGCCGCAGACGGCGCTGGCCGACGCCGCACTGGCGAACTCGACCGGTGCGCCGCAGTTGGGGCAGGCCGCCCGCCAGCGGCGCTGGGCGGGTTCAGCCAAGCTTCTTCAGGAGGTCCGCTTTTTTGGCGGCGAATTCCTCGTCGGTCAGGATGCCCTTGGCCTTGAGGTCGCCGAGCTTCTCCAGCAGCGAGACGATGTCTTCGGGCTTGCTGGCGGCCGGTGCGGGCGCGGCGGCACCGACGCCGGCCAGGCCCTGGCCCAGCGTCTGCGCCAGCGTCTGGCCCAGCGCCACGCCGGCGCCCAGGCCGATGGCTTCGCCGGCGATGCCGCTGCCGCCGGGGCCGCCCTTGGCCAGGTCGGGCAGGGCTTGCGCGGTTTGGTACTGGATGAACTGGCCCATGTTCTGGCCAATGATGCCCATGCCGATGCGCTGGTCCAGGATCTTCTGCAGCTCCTCGGGCAGGGACACGTTCTGCATCGTCACCGACAGCAGCTCCAGGCCGAGGCCCGTGAAGGCCGGCGCGGTGGCGGCCTGCAGCGCGGCAGCGAACTCGACCTGGTTGGCCGCCAGGTCCAGGAAGGGCGTGCCGCTCTTGGCGACGGCGTCGCTGATGTGTTGCAGCATCAGGCCGCGCAGCTGGCCGTCCAGCTCGGCGGCGGTGTAGCGCTCGCGGGTGCCGGAGATCTGCGTGTGGAAGGCCTTGGGGTCCTGGATGCGGTAGGCGTAGTTGCCGAAGGCGCGCAGGCGCACGGCGCCGAAGTCCTTGTCGCGGATGGTCACCGGCTGGCTGGTGCCCCAGCGCTGGTCGATCTGCTGGCGGGTGCTGAAGAAGTAGACATCGCTCTTGAAGGGCGACTCGAACAGCTTGTCCCAGTTCTTCAGGTAGGTCAGCACGGGCAGCGTCTGCGTCGTCAGCTTGTGCGTGCCGGGGCCGAAGACGTCGGCGACCTTGCCTTCGTTGACGAACACGGCGACCTGGGATTCACGCACCACCAGTTGGCCGCCGTTCTGGATTTCCATGCCGGACATCGGGAAGCGCCAGGCCAGCGTGCCGTCGCTGTCCTCGGTCCACTGGATGATGTCGATGAACTGTTTCTTGATGAAATCCATCAGGGCCATGTCGATTCCTGCAAGCGGTCAGAAGAAATGAGGGGGAAGTATCCGGCGGCGGCCGGATGCTTCAAGTCCCAAACATGTGAATCTCACCGCCAGCCAAGGTGAGAATCTGTGCATGCCCAGAGTTTGCATCCAGACAGACGACTTTGACCTGAGTACCGAGGCCGCCGCGCTACGGTTTGCGGATGGCGGCGTCGGCGCCGTCGTCGCGTTCGTTGGCACGGTGCGCGAGCACAGCAGCGGGGCCGCGGTGTCGCAGATGGAGCTGGAGCACTACCCCGGCATGACGGAGGCGGCCATAGAAGCAATGGTGGACGAGGCGCTGGCCCGTTTCGACATCCGCGCCGCCCGTGTCATCCACCGCGTGGGCCTGCTGCAGGCGCGTGACCAGATCGTGGCGGTGCTGGTCACCAGCGCCCACCGCGGGCAGGCCTTCCAGGCCTGCGAGTTTCTGATGGACTACCTGAAGACCCAGGCGCCGTTCTGGAAGAAGGAGCACACGCCGGACGGCGCGCACTGGGTGGACGCCCGCGTGGCCGACGACGAGGCGTTGGCGCGCTGGGGCATTGCGGCGGGGAATGCACCGGGGAAGGCGGCATGAATGCCGTGGCCGTCTCGATAGGCGCGATGCTGGGAGCGCTGACGCGCTGGCAAGCCGGCCTGTGGCTCAACGCGCGATGGATGGGTTTCCCGCTCGGGACCTTGCTCGTCAACATGGTGGGCGGCCTGCTGATCGGCATGGCGCTGGAATGGTTCGGCCGCCAGCCCAACGAGTTGCTGAAGCTGTTGCTGGTGACGGGTTTCCTCGGCGGGCTGACGACGTTCTCGTCGTTTTCCGGCGAGTCGCTGGCGCTGCTGCAGCGCGGCGAGTTCATGCTGGCGCTGGGGCACACGCTGGCCCATGTGTTCGGTTCGCTGGGCGCCGCGGCGGCCGGTTTCGCGTTGATGCGGCTGGCGGCCTAGGCCCGCTGCAGCGACCCCGGCGTGACGCCGGTGACGCGCTTGAAGGCGCGGCTGAACGCGGCCTCCGAGCCATAGCCCACGTCGAAGGCGATCTGCGCGATCGATGCGCCGCCCTGGCGCAGCCGCGTCGTCGCCAGGCCGACGCGCCACCGGGTCAGGTATTCCAGCACTGGCTGGCCCACCAACTGGCTGAAGCGGGCCGCGAAGGCCGAGCGCGACAGGCCCACGGCCTGGGCCAGCGATTCGATGGTCCAGGGCCGGGCCGGCTCGCGGTGGAGCATGACGATGGCGCGGCCGATCTGCCGGTCGCGCAAGGCGCCCAGCCAGCCGGTGCGGGCGCGCGGGTCGCGGTCTATCCAGGCGCGCAAGGCCTGGATGACGAGGATGTCGGCCAGCCGCGTGATGAGGGCCTCGCTGCCGGGTCGGCGGCTGCGCGCCTCTTCCGCCAGGAAGCGCACGCTGCTGTCGAACCAGGCCAGGTCCGGCGTGTCGGCCGTGGCCAGCACGATGACGCCGGGCAATGCCGACAGCAGCAGGCGCACGGCGGGGTCGTCGAAGCGCACCGCGCCGCATACCAGCGTGGCCGGCTCGCCGCCGCCGCCATGCTGCAGCACCTCGAACCAGTCGCTCAGCGCGGTGCGCGGCAGCTCGAACAGCGAAGGCGTGGGCTCACTCAAGCGGCTGACGATGCCATGGCCCTCGCCGCGCGGCACCAGCGCGAAGTCGCCCGCCTGCAACAGGTGGCTGACGCCGCCGGGCTCCTGCAGATGGCAGCGGCCGCTGGTGACGACGTGGAACATCAGGCAGTCATCCATCGGCGGCATGTGGAAGCCCCACGGTGCCGTCAGCTCCGAGCAGCAGTAGACGACGCCGCTCATGCGCAGGAAGTGCAGCGCGTCGGCGATGGGGTCCCCACGCTCCCAATGCGTCGGGACGGTGGCGGGCGCGGCAGCGGGTTTTTCCATCGCGGGACGATTGATCAAGGGATGAAGACGGCGCGGCATGGTGGCGCCGGGCGCGGCTCCGGACACTGCTGCCATCGCAATCCCCACGGGAGAGACAGCATGCAAACAAGTATCGCGGTGATGAACGCCACGGGCCGCACGGGCCATCGCATCGCCCAGGCCCTGCTGGCGCAGGGCCGCCGCGTCGTGGCACTGGGCCGCTCGACCGCCAGGCTGGGCGCGCTGCAGGCGCTGGGTGCGCAGGTGCGGGCCGGCGACCCGACCGATGCCGCCTGCCTGGCCGCCGCCTTCGACGGCGTGACGGCCGTCTACGGCCTGCTGCCCTACGACCTGAGCGAGCCGGGCTACCTGGACAGCCAGCGTCGCCTGGGTGAAGCCATGGCGCAGGCCGTGCGCGATGCCGGCGTGCGGCGCGTGGTCTACCTGTCCAGCCTGGGCGCCGAGCAGCCCGGCGGCACGGGCCTGATCCGGCCGATGCACGACCAGGAGGAGCGCCTGCGGGCCATTCCCGACCTGGACCTGCTGTGCCTGCGCGCCGGCGCCTTCATGGAGAACCTGTTCGGCGCGCTGCCCTTCGTCCGCGACGCCGGTGTCGTGGCCGACGGGTTCCGACCGGACCTGAAGATCCCGATGGTGGCCACCTGCGACATCGCCGCTGCCGCGGTCCAGGCCTTGCTGGACGACGGTTGGCAGGGCCATCAGGTGCGCGAGGTGCTGGGGCCGCGCGACATCACCATGACAGAGGTGGTGCAACTGCTGGCGCCACACCTTGACATGCCCCAGCTGGCCTATCTGCAACTGCCCCGCGACGCGCTGGAGCGCGCGCTGGCCGATGCCGGCCTGGCGCCCGACGTGGCGTTGCTGACCGGCGAGCTGACGCAGGCCATCAACGACGGCCGCGTGCGGACGACGCTCGGCCGCAACGCCGCCAGCACGACGCCCACCGGCATGGAGCGCTTCGTGCACGAACTGGCCGAGGCCTATCGTGCGGGTTGAGCGCGCGAACCCACACCACAAGGACCCGATTGCCGTGACCCCTCTGATGAACCTTTGCATCCTGCTCGCCACGCTGGGCAGCGTGTTGATGGCCGGCGTCTTCTTCGCCTTCTCCACCTCGGTGATGCCGGCCTTGCGGCGCGTGGCGCCCGGCGAGGGCATGCAGGTGATGCAGACCATCAACGAGGTCATCCTGAATCCGCTGTTCCTGGGCGTCTTCGTCGGGACGGCGCTGCTGGCGGTCCTGGCGGCCGCGCTGGGCTGGTGGCAGGGGCCGCGCGGGGCCGCCGCGCTGCTCACGCTCGGCGCCCTGGCCTATGCGATCGGTGTCTTCGGCGTCACTTCCGTGATCAATGTGCCCATGAACGAGGCGCTGGCCCGGCTTGGCGCGGACAGCGCCGCCGGCCACGAGTACTGGCAGGCCTATCTGCGTGACTGGACGTTCTGGAACAGCGTGCGCACGGTGGCCGGCCTGGTGGCGGGAGGCTGCATCGTGGCGGGGGCGATGGCGTTGAGTTAAATCAAGGCGCTGTCCGACAACTGCTGCACACTGCCCTGCACCAGACTGTGGCTTGAAATCTTTGGGCTTGTGCCCACTTGTCTTCGCAACCGGAGGATTCCACTCACCATGCGTGCCGACAAGTTCACCACCCGATTCCAGGAAGCCCTGGGCGAGGCCCAGAGCCTGGCCCTGGCTCGCGACAACCCCTACATCGAGCCCACCCACGTGCTGGCCGCCATGCTGGCCCAGGACGACGGGCCGCGCGCGCTGCTGGAGCGCGCGGGCGTCAAGGTGGCCGGGCTGAAGACGGCACTGGACGGCTTGATGGCCGGCCTGCCGCAGGTCAGCGGCGCCGGCCAGACGGTGCAGGCAGGGCGCGACCTCGTCAGCCTGCTGCAGGCGGCCGAGAAGGAAGCCGGCAAGCGCGGCGACCAGTTCATTGCCAGCGAGATGTTCCTGCTGGCGCTGGCGGACGCCAAGACCGACCTGGCCGGCGTCGTGCGCGGCCATGGGCTGACGCGCAAGGCGCTGGAAGCCGCCATCGAGGCCGTCCGCGGCGGCCAGAAGGTCGACTCGGCCGAGGCCGAGGGCCAGCGCGAGGCGCTGAAGAAATACACGCTGGACCTGACCGAACGCGCCCGCCTGGGCAAGCTCGACCCGGTCATCGGCCGCGACGAGGAAATCCGCCGCACGATCCAGGTGCTGCAGCGCCGCAGCAAGAACAATCCCGTCCTGATCGGCGAGCCGGGCGTGGGCAAGACGGCCATCGTCGAGGGCCTGGCGCAGCGCATCATCAACGGCGAGGTGCCGGACAGCCTGAAGAACAAGCGCGTGCTGGTGCTGGACATGGCCTTGCTGCTGGCCGGCGCCAAGTACCGCGGCGACTTCGAAGAGCGCCTGAAGGGCGTGCTGAAGGAAGTGGCCCAGGACGAGGGCCAGACCATCCTGTTCATCGACGAGATCCACACCATGGTGGGCGCCGGCAAGTCCGAGGGCTCCATCGACGCCGGCAACATGCTGAAGCCGGCGCTGGCGCGCGGCGAGCTGCACTGCATCGGCGCCACCACGCTGGACGAGTACCGCAAGTACGTCGAGAAGGATGCCGCGCTGGAGCGCCGCTTCCAGAAGGTGCTGGTCGACGAGCCCAGCGTGGAGGCCACCATCGCCATCCTGCGCGGCCTGCAGGAGAAGTACGAGGTCCACCACGGCGTGGAGATCACCGACCCGGCCATCATTGCCGCGGCCGAGCTGAGCCACCGCTACATCACCGACCGCTTCCTGCCCGACAAGGCCATCGACCTCATCGACGAGGCCGCGGCCAAGATCAAGATCGAGATCGACTCCAAGCCCGAGGCCATGGACCGGCTGGACCGCCGCATGATCCAGCTCAAGATCGAGCGCGAGGCCGTGCGCAAGGAGAAGGACGAGGGCTCGGTCAAGCGTTTCGGCCTCATCGAGGACGAGCTGCTGAAGCTGCAGCGCGAATACGACGACCTGGAAGAGATCTGGACGGCCGAGAAGGCGCAGGCGCAGGGCTCGGCCCACGTCAAGGAAGAGATCGACCAGATCAAGCAGCAGATCGAGGAACTCAAGCGCAAGGGCGACTTCAACAAGCTGGCCGAGCTGCAATACGACCGCCTGCCCAAGCTGGAGAAGCAGCTCAAGGAAGCGCAGGACAAGGAAGCCGGCGCGCAGGCGGCCAACAAGCCGCGCCTGTTGCGCACGCTGGTGGGCGCCGAGGAGATCGCCGAGGTCGTGGCACGGGCCACCGGCATCCCCGTGTCCAAGCTGATGCAGGGCGAGCGCGAGAAGCTGCTGCAGATGGAAGAGAAGCTGCACCAGCGCGTGGTGGGCCAGGACGAGGCCATCCAGGCCGTGTCCGATGCCATCCGCCGTTCACGCGCCGGCCTGTCCGACCCCAACCGGCCGTTGGGCTCTTTCCTGTTCCTCGGCCCCACGGGCGTGGGCAAGACCGAGCTGTGCAAGGCGCTGGCCGGCTTCCTGTTCGACAGCGAAGACCACATGGTGCGCATCGACATGAGCGAGTTCATGGAGAAGCACTCGGTGTCGCGCCTGATCGGTGCGCCCCCTGGCTATGTGGGCTACGAGGAAGGTGGCACGCTGACCGAAGCCGTGCGCCGCAAGCCCTACTCGGTGCTGCTGCTGGACGAGGTCGAGAAGGCGCACCCGGATGTCTTCAACGTGCTGCTGCAGGTGCTGGACGATGGCCGGCTGACCGACGGCCAGGGCCGCACGGTGGACTTCAAGAACACGGTCATCGTCATGACGTCCAACCTCGGCTCGCAGCACATCATGGCGCTGTCGGGCGAGAAGGACGAGGTCATCCGCGAGGCCGTGTGGGGCGAGGTCAAGACGCACTTCCGGCCCGAGTTCCTGAACCGCATCGACGAGACGGTGATCTTCCATGCGCTGGGCGCGGACCACATCAAGTCCATCGCCCGCATCCAGCTGCGCCTGCTTGAAGCCCGCCTGGACAAGATGGAGATGAAGCTGGACATCAGCGAGGCGGCGCTGGACGAGCTGGCCAAGGTGGGCTTCGACCCGGTGTTCGGCGCGCGGCCGCTGAAGCGGGCCATCCAGCAGCGCGTCGAGAACCCGCTGTCGCGGCTGATCCTGGAGGGCAAGTTCGGGCCCAAGGATGTGATCCCCGTCGACGTGGACGGCGGCGAGTTCTCGTTCGGGCGGGTCGTGCACTGAGCCGACCGCCGGCCGCCGTTTCAGACGGTGGTCGGCGAGTCGCTCATCAGCGTCTTGTCCGTCTCGACGCGGTTGCGACCGGCTTCCTTGGCGCGGTAAAGCGCCTCGTCAGCGCGCTTGAGCGCGTCCGCCGTCGAGCCGCCGGGCGGTGCCAGCGCGACGCCGAAGCTGGCCGTCACGGCGATGCGGCCGCCGGGGCCGTCGATCTCGGCTTGCTGCACGCGCTCGCGCAGCTTTTCAGCCAGCCGGGTCGCATCGCGCAGGCGCGTGCCCTGGCAGGCGATCAGGAACTCCTCGCCACCCCAGCGACCGAAGACATCACTGCCGCGCAGGTTGGCCGCCACGACGGCGGCCACGCGCCTGAGCACCTCGTCGCCGCGGTCGTGGCCATGGCGGTCGTTGATGCGCTTGAAGTGGTCGATGTCCAGCATCACCAGCGTCATGCCCTGGGCGGCCTGCTCGAAGTCGTCCACCGACTGCTCCAGGCCGCGGCGGTTCAGCACGCCGGTGAGCTCATCGATGGTGGCCAGCCGGCGCAACTGCTCCTGCTCGATGCGCAGCTGGCGCGTGCGCAGCGTCAGCGCGTCGATCTCGCGCTGCTGGCGGTTGTAGCTGTGGCGCAGATGGCGCCAGCCGCGCAGCACCACCGCGCTGGCGCCCAGCAGCCAGGCGCACAGGATGCCCAGGTAGAGCTGGTCACGGCTGACCCAGACGCCCTTCAGTGCCAGGTGGCGCAATTGCAGCTCGTGCTCCTGGCCGGCGAGGTCGGCGGGCAGGTCAATGGACAACGCGGTGGCGTTCTCCAGGCTGGGCCGGTTGTACTCGCGGGCCAGGTTGAACTGGTGAATCCACCATTCCGGCACCGTCAGCTCGCTGAGGTCCAGGGTCGCCGGGTTCTCGACGTCGCGCGGCCGCAGGTTGACCGAGTGCATGCGCGAGCTGTTGCCGTCATCCAGCTTGGAGAAGCGCGGGTCGAAATTGCGGATGGCCACGCGCACGAAGGGCGAGGGCCCCCTGTAGGCGAGGTCCATCTCCAGCGTGTCGAAACGGCTGAGGTCGCGGCCGTGGCTGGCGTCCTTGCCGGTCAGGATCAGCGTCAGGCCGCAGGGCTGGTGTTTCTCGAAGGCGGTGTAGCGGCAGCGCCAGTGCAGCTTGTCCGCGTTGATCCATTGCACGGCGGGCTCGGCCTGGGTACCGCTGGGCGTCATCAGGTAGAGGTTGCTGACGGCGCCTGGCGCGGTCAGGTCCAGCGTGCGCGCCGGCAGCCCTTCGTAGCCGACCAGCACGGCCAGCGTCAACGCGATGCCGGCGGCAAGCAGGCTGGGGTTGCTGAGTCCATGTCGCACAGGGGTCCGGATCTTCGGTCGCGTTGGCTGGGCACTTTAGGGCCTGGCCGTGCCGGTGTCTCTGCCGTCGGCGGCCAAACGTGGCAAATGACCGCCGCCCCCTGGTCGTGCCGGCCTACCAGCGCGAGTGATGGTCTTCGGTCACACCCAGCAGCTCGCGGACCGGCCGTGGCGCGGCGTCAGCGCGGGCGCGCACGGTGCCGGCAAAGCTGCCCACCGGCTGCACATAGCGGCTGGCCGCAAAGCCCAGGTCCCGGTGGGACGCGCGCGCGCCCTCGGGCGTGAAGACCAGGTCCAGCAAGCCGTCGTCGGTGCGCACCCGCCAGGGGTCCAGCGGCCGCCTGGCATCGAACTCGAACTGCGCCGCGCCCAGCGCGATGGGCTCGCCGTCGAGCCACAGCACGTTCTCCTGCTGGCCGAAATAGCCTTGCTGCAGGTTGAAGCCCACGTCCGGCCGGTGCGCGCTGGCCCAGCGCCAGGCGGTGTTGTGCGCCAGCAGGCCGTTGGACGCGTCGACCGCGGCCCAGGCGTCATCCAGGGCGAAGCGCTGGCCCTCGGCCTCGGCCCAGCCCTGCACGGGCAGCGCGCTGGTCTTCTGCGTCGCGTGGGCGATGCCGCCTGCGATGGGGCCGATGGCCAGCAGCGGCGGCGCCATGGCCGCCAGGTCCAGCGTCGCCTCGATGCGCAGCGCGCGCGTGGCGACACTCAGGCGCAAGCCGTCGTCGGCATGGGTCAGGTTCAGCCGCGCGTGCCAGCCGCGGAACCAGCTGCGGGCGCCCGCCAGCGGTTCGTCCGACACGCCCGCCTGCAGGCCCGGCAGGCCATCCTGGCTCCAGTCCGCCAGCAGGTGGCGGCGCCGGCGGTCGAAGAGGTAGGCGAAGGCGGTGCAGGTCCAGCCGACGTCGACGATGGCCACGCCGATGAAGAGCTGCGCATTGCCCAGGCCGACGTAATGCCAGCGCTTGTGGTGCAGGTGCCGCCACAGCCAGGAGCGGCGTTGGTGCAGCGTGCGCCAGTCGATGCGGGCGAGGGTGCCGGCGTAGCGGCCGTGGGCGGGTTGGCCGTCGATGACGACGGCGGCAGGTGGCGTGTTCATGTGCGGCGGGGTTGCCTTCTCCATTGCAGCGGCGCCTGGCCGGTCCACTGCCGGAAGGCGCGCGTGAAGGCGCTTTGTTCTGAATAGCCGAGCAGCAAGGCCACCTCGGCCAGCTCGACATTGGGGTCGCGCAGATAGGCCTCGGCCAGCTGCTGGCGGGTCTGGCCGAGCAGGACCTGGAAGCTCTGGCCCTGCTCGGCCAGGCGGCGCTGCAGGCTGCGCGGGCTCATCTGCAAGGCCTGCGCGAGGTCGGCGAGCGAGGTGCGGCCGCTGCGGATCAGGCCCACCAGCGCCTGGCGCCAGACACCCACCGGCTCGCTGACGGCGGCCACCTGCCGCAGCAGCGCCTCGGCCTGCGCATCCAGCAGCGCCAGCAGCGCCGCGTCCGCGCCGCGCAGCGGCAGGGTCAGGTCGTGCGCCGACAGCAGCAGCCGGGTGCTGGGCTGGTCGAAGCGCACCGGGCCGCCGAAGAAGTCCTCGTACGGCCGCACGTCGGCCGGCCGGCGGTTGACGAAGTCCACGGCCAGCGCGCGCAAGGGCTTGCCGGTGAACTCGCGCGTCAGCTGCACCAGCGCGGCGATGGCCGTCTCGTCGACCAGCGCGCCAGGCCGGCCGCGCTCCACGCCCCATTCGATGCAGATGCCGTCGGGCCGCAGGTGCACCTGGGCCGGGTTCACGTCGTAGACCGAGCGGTGATAGCGCTCCAGCCGCTGCAAGGCCTCGGCCAGCGTCTTGCAGGCCAGCGCCGCGAAGCCGACAACGCCGAAATGACGCGGCGCGATGCCGCGCGCCAGTCTCAATGCGAAGGTGGACCTGGGGCCGGGGTCCAGGTCGCGCGCCTGTTCCAGCAGCGCCTGCCAGCGGCGCAGCACGACGAAGGTCTCGGTCGGCGCGGGCGGCGGGCCCAGCGCCTCGGCGCGGCCCAGTGCGGCCATGTGCTCGAAGAGCAGCTGGGCATAGCTGGCGGCGACGCGGGTTTCATCCATGAGCCGCCGATGATGCTGCAGCCCCGACACGCCGCCGCTGGGGGATGACCCCAGCCGTGGCGCGATCCGTCAAAAACGCGGGTTTTGCCGTCAAGAAGCGGCGCCGGTTTCGGTTCAACATCGCGGCCATGGACTGGCTGCTCGACCTCTACCAACGCCACGGCGACTGGCGCGACCTGACGCTGGTCATGCTGTCGCCCATCTTCGCCATCTTCATCGCGATGGAGGCCTGGCGCTTTCGCAAGACCGGCGTCTTCGACCTGTGGGACACCTTCGACAGCATGAACAGCGGCGGCAGCTACCTCGTCGCCGACCTCTTGCTGCTGGTCGTGCTGGTGCTGCCGGCCATGGGCTGGGTCTACGACCACCGGCTGTGGACGATAGACGTCACCGCGTGGCGCTTCGTGGGCCTGTTCCTGCTGGTGGAGTTCCTGTACTACGGCTTTCACCGCGGCAGCCACCGCATCCGCTGGTTCTGGTGCGCCCATGTCGTGCACCATGGCTCGGAGAAGATGAACTTCGGCACAGCGCTGCGGCAGAGCTGGTTCTACCCCATCGCCGGCAACTGGCTGTTCTACCTGCCGGCCGTGTGGCTGGGCTTCGAGCCGCGCTGGGTGCTGTTCGCGCTGTCACTGAACCTGGGCTACCAGTTCTTCGTGCACACCAGCTGGGTCGGCAAGATGCCGGCCTGGTTCGAGTTCATCTTCAACACGCCCTCGCACCACCGCGCCCACCACGGTCGCAACAAGCAATACATCGACAAGAACTTCGGCGGCACGCTGATCATCTTCGACCGGCTGTTCGGCAGCTTCGTGCCCGAAGAGGAAGCGGTGGACTACGGTCTGGAGCACCCGTTTCCCACGCACAACCTGTTCTGGCTGAACGCGCACGAATGGCGCGCGATGTTCCACGACATGCGCCGGGAGAAGACCTGGGGCATGCGCCTGGCCCACCTGTGGAAGCCGCCGGAATGGCGGCGCCACTACAGCGGCTTCCAGGATCAGGGCTGAAGGTACTTGGCCAGGAAGGCTTCCATGCGCTGCGCGAAGTCGACGCGGTTCTTCACGTTGCCGAAGCCGTGGCCCTCGCCGGCGTAGGTCACCCACACCGGCTCGTTGCCGGCGTCGCGCAGGGCGCGGCGCATGCGCTCACCATGGGCCATCGGCACGCGGCGGTCGCCATCCGCGAAGGCCAGCAGCACCGGCGCCTTGATGCGGGCGGCCTGCCGGACCGGTGAGTTCGCGGCCAGCATCGCGGCGTCCTTGACCGCGTCGCCCACCGCTTCGGGGATGGTGTATCGCCGGCCCGTGCTGCTGATGTCGTCCCGCACCCACCAGGAGCCGGTGGCGTACAGGTCCAGGTCGGTCACGGCCAGCCAGGCGACGCCGCAGCGGTACAGCGCCGGGTCCTTCACCAGCCCCATCAGCGTGCTGTACCCGCCGTAGCTGGCGCCGGCGATGCAGGCCTTGTCACTGGCGATGCCCTGCTTCTGCGCCCAGCGCAGCGCGTCGGCCACGTCGTCCTGCATGGCCTGGCCCCACTGCTTGAAGCCGGCGCGGAAATGCGCGTCGCCATAGCCGGTGCTGCCGCGGAACTCCGGCTCGATGACGACATAGCCGCGCGAGGCGAGGAACTGCGCGTCGGCGTGCCAGCCCCAGGTGTTGCCGCGCACCCAGGGGCCGCCGTGCACGAGGACGACGGCCGGCAGCGCGCCCGTGGCCTTGGCCGGCCGCGTGACCCAGACGGGTAGCTCCAGCCCGTCACGGGCGGGGACGCGCTGCAGCTCGACGACGGCCATGTCGTCGGGCTTCACGCCGTCGCGCACCGAACCCACGTTCACCCAGGCCTTCTCGCCCGCCTTCGGCTTGGCCTGGTACAGGTAGAAGCGGCCCGGGTCGCGGTCGCTGAAGCTGCGCACCAGCGCGACCATGTCGGGCGTGCCGCAACGGCGGCAGCTGACCAGGTTGGCCTGGCCCGGAAACAGGCGGTCCACGCGATCCTGGAAGGCCTTCATCGCCGGGTCGAACCAGGCAATGGTCGGCGCATCCACCAGCAGGCGCACGCCCAGCACCCGGCCGCTGGTCTCGTCGACGACGAGGTTTCCCGAGAAATCGAAGCCTGGCGTCGCGACCAGCGGCTTCTCCTGCGGCTGGCGGCGCTCGAAGTCGTAGCGTTTCAGCGCCTTCTGGTTGGCGGGGCCGCCGGCCTCGCTGACATACAGGCCGCCCGCGTCGTCCACGGCCTCGACGCTGAACGGCACGGACAGCAGGTCGCTCTCGAACAGCGGCGTCCAGCTCTTGCTGCCGGGTGCCCGCCACAGTGCGGCCTGGCGGCCTTGCTGACGGGTGAAGGCCACGCGCAACTCGCCGCGGCTGTCGGCCAGCCAGTTGAAGCTG
The DNA here is from genome assembly GCF_056406315.1 of Roseateles sp. P1_C6. Taxonomy (NCBI): domain Bacteria; kingdom Pseudomonadati; phylum Pseudomonadota; class Betaproteobacteria; order Burkholderiales; family Sphaerotilaceae; genus Roseateles; species Roseateles sp. P1_C6. The sequence continues at coordinate 162,726 of NZ_JBFUAK010000008.1, read as the reverse complement.
CCGACGGGCTCGACGAAGTCGACGTTGCGCGTCAGCCCCGAGCGGGTGTTCAGCCACTTGGGCGTCTCCGTGCCGTCGTCGCCGGTCGAGAACTCGGCGACCAGCACCTCGTCGTTCTTGCCGCTGGCAGGCAGGCGCGGCACGGTGAGCACGCGGTGGTTCCATTCCAGCAGCCGGTCGTCGGTGCCGCCGTCGGTGATGACCGGTTTCCACTGGCGGCGCACCAGCTGGCGGAACTTGCTGCCGTCGGCGTTGACGGCGAACAGGCCCGGCGCGCCGCTCTGGCGTGCGCTGCCGTCGAAGCTGTCGACCACGCCGTAGATCAGCCGCTCGTCGTCCACCCAGCGCACGTTGTAGACGTCGCCGTCACTGAAACGCGCCACCGCGTTCAGCTTGCCGCCCTGGTCCAAGTCCATGACCACCAGCACCACGCGCTCCACGCCCTTGGACGTCGTGAACGCCAGCTTGCGGCCGGACGGCGACAACACCATGTCGACGAGTTCGGCATCCTTGTAGAACAGCTCGGCCGGTGGCGGCGCGGCCAGCGCGGCGCCCGTGAGGCCGATCAGCGCCAGGGCGGCGCAACGCAGAAGTCCTGCCATGTCAGTGAATCCCTCGCAGTATTTTTGGAATCGGTCGGCCGTCACGGTTGCAGATGCCGGGCCAGGAAGGTCGCCATGCGCTCGGCGAAGTCGACGCGGTTGGCGACGATGCCGAAGCCGTGGCCTTCGCCGGGGTAGGTGACCCAGACCGGCTCGTTGCCGGCCTCGCGCAGCGCCTTGCGCAGGCGTTCGCCGTGGGCCAGCGGCACGCGGCGGTCGGCCTCGCCGAAGGCCAGCAGCAGCGGCGCCTTGATGCGCGCGGCCTGCCTGACTGGCGAGTTGGCGATGATCATGTCGGCGTCCTTCTGCAGGTCGCCGATCATCTCGGGCAGGCGGAACTTGCGGCTTTCTCCGCTGGTGTCGTCGTCCACCCACCACGAGCCCTTGAGCAGCAGCTCCAGGTCGGTCACGGCCAGCCAGGCGACGCCGCAGCGGTACAGCTCCGGCTCGTTGACCAGGCCCATCAACGTGCTGTAGCCGCCATAGCTGGCGCCGACGATGCAGGCCTTGTCGCTGGCGATGCCTTCCTTCTGGGCCCAGCGCAATGCATCGGCCACGTCGTTCTGCATGGCCTGGCCCCACTGTTTGAAGCCGGCGCGGAAGTGCGCCTGGCCGTAGCCGGTGCTGCCGCGGAACTCGGGCTCGATGACGGCATAGCCGCGCGACGCCAGGAACTGGGCCTGCGCATGCCAGCCCCAGACGTTGCCGCGCACCCAGGGGCCGCCATGCACGAGGACGACGGCGGGCAACGGCCCCTTGGCCTGGGCACCCTTGGTGACCCACACGGGCAGGTCGCGGCCGTCGCGGGCGGGGATGCGCTGGAAGTCCATGGCCGCCATCTCCGACGGCTTGATGTCGTCGCGCACACGGCCGACCGGGCGCCAGTTCTTCTCGCCCTCGGGCGGCTGCGCCTGGTAGACCCAGAGCTGGCCGGGGTCGCGGTCGCTGAAGGACCGCACCAGGGCCGTCATGTCGGGCTGGCCGCAGCGGCGGCAGTTGATGCGGTTGATGCGGCCGAGAAAGCGCTCGTCGGTCTCCTGCTGCAAGGCCTTCAGCGCGGGGTGGAACCAGACCGTGCTTTCGCCGTCGGTGATGACGCGCACGCCCAGCGCCGCGCCGAAGCCGTCGTTGAGCACCGTGCCCTGAAAGTTGAAGCCGGGCGTGACCACCATGGGCTGTGCTTCGGGCGCGCGGCGCTCGAAGTCGTAGCGGCTGAGCACCAGCTCGCCACCCTTGCCCTTGGCCTGCGTCACGTAGAGCTGGCCGGCGTCGTCCACCGCGTTGACGCCGAAGGGTGTGTGCAGCTCGGGGCTGTCGAACAACGGCTGCCAGTCCTCGCGGCCCGGGCCGCGCCAGAACGCGGCGACGCGACCCTCGCGGCGTGTGATGGCGACGCGCAACTCCCCGCGGCTGTCGGTCAGCCAGTCCACCGTGTTCGGCGGCGCGGCCGCCTCGGTCGAGCGCGTGCGGCCGGTGCGGGTGTTCAGCCACAGCGGCGTTGCCGTGTGGCGCTCGTCCAGCGAGATCTCGGCGAGCAACACCTCTTCGTTCGCTTCGCCCACGCGCGGTGCCGGCACGCGCAGCAGGCGGTGGTTCCAGTCCAGCAGGCGCTCGTTGCGGTTGGAGCCGTCGGTGATCACGGGTCGGCCCATGCGCCGTACCAGCATCCGCATCTGACTGCCGTCGGCATTGACGGCGAACAGGCCCGGCAGGCCGTTGGGTCGCCCGCTGCCGTCCGACACGTCGACGACCCCGAAGATCAACCGGTTGTCGTTGACCCAGTGCACCTGCGACACGTCGCCATCGGTGAATTGCGCGGTGCGCATGGGCTTGCCCGTCGTCAGATCGAAGACGGCCAGGCCGACGCGCTTGGCGCCACGCGCGGTCGTCACCGCGAGCTGGCGGCCGTTGGGCGACAGCACGGCCTCGGCAATGTCGGCATCCTTGAAGAACACCTCCGCCGGCGGCGGCGCGGCCTGGGCGGTCAGCGCGGCGCCGGCGGCCAGCAGAGAACCGGCGATGACACCGGCCCAGCGTTGCAACGTTTTCTTCACGGCGTCTCCTCCTGCTGCTCTTTGACAGCGTTGACCGGCGGCGCGCAGCATAGTGCCCGGCGCGAGTAGCCAGGGTCGCCGAACCGGCAATCCTCACCTCCGTGAGCGGTGGCCCGCGCTGCAGGACAATCCCCGGCCATGACTGCTGCCCCCCCCGACGACGCACCCGTCGTCATCATCGGCGCCGGCCTTGCCGGCCTGACCGTGGCCCTGCACCTGGCCGACACCGTGCCCGTCGTCGTGCTGGCCAAGCGCGAGCTGACCGAGGCCGCCACCGCGTGGGCCCAGGGCGGCATCGTCGGCGTGCTGGGCAGCGACGACTCCATCGAGAGCCATGTGCGCGACACGCAGGACGCCGGCGCTGGCTTGGTCGACGAGGTCGCCGCCCGCTTCATCGCCGAGCGCAGCGCCGCCGCCGTGGGCTGGCTGGTGGAGCAGGGCGTGCCTTTCACGCCCGACGACACCGGCCCCATGGGCCTGCACCTGACACGCGAGGGCGGCCACGCGGTGCGCCGCATCGCCCACGCGGCCGATGCGACCGGCAAGGCCATCCACGACCAGTTGTTGGCCGTGGCGCGCAAGCATCCCAACATCAAGCTGTGCGAGCGCTGGATGGCGCTGGACCTGATCACGTCGCGCCATGTGCAACGGGACGAGCCACCACGCGTCTACGGCGTCTACGCGCTGGACATCGACACCCAGCGTGTCGAGACGCTGCCGGCGCGCGCCGTCGTGCTGGCCACCGGCGGCGCCGGCAAGGTCTACCGCTACACCACCAACCCCGACACGTCGACCGGTGACGGCATCGCGATGGCCTGGCGCGCCGGCTGCCGCGTCGCGAACATGGAGTTCATCCAGTTCCACCCGACCTGCCTGTACCACCCGCAGGAGCGCAGCTTCCTCATCACCGAGGCGCTGCGCGGCGAGGGCGGTCACCTGAAGTTGCCGGACGGCACGCGCTTCATGGCCGCGCACGACGAGCGCATGGAGCTGGCGCCGCGCGACATCGTCGCCCGCGCGATCGACTTCGAGATGAAGAAGCACGGCCTGGACCATGTGTGGCTGGACGCGACCCACCTGGGCGAAGCCTTCCTCATCGAGCATTTCCCGACCATCCACGCGCGCTGCCTGAAGCTGGGCATCGACATCGCCCGGCAGCCCATCCCCGTCGTGCCGGCCGTGCACTTCACCTGCGGCGGTGCGGTGACGGACCTGCTGGGCCGCTGCGACCTGCCGGGGCTCTATGCCGTCGGCGAGACCGGCTACACGGGCCTGCACGGCGCCAACCGCCTGGCCAGCAACTCGCTGCTGGAATGCGTGGTGCTAGGCCAAACCTGCGCGGCCGACATCCTCGAGCAGGCCGTGCCCGATCCCGCGCCCATCCCGGCCTGGGACGAGAGCCAGGTCGAGAACGCGGACGAGCAGGTCGTCATCGCCCACAACTGGGATGAGTTGCGCCTGCTGATGTGGAACTACGTCGGGATCGTGCGCACCACCAAGCGGCTGGAGCGGGCGCTGCACCGCATCAAGCTGCTGCGCGGCGAGATCGACGATTACTACGGCAGCTTTCGCGTCACGCGCGACCTGCTGGAGCTGCGCAACCTCGTCGAGTGCGCCGAGCTGATCGTGCGCTCCGCGCTGATGCGCCACGAGAGCCGCGGCCTGCATTTCAGCCGCGACTACCCGCGCACGCTGCCGGTGAGTTTCCCGACGGTGTTGATCAGCAAGAGAAGGCGGCGCTGAACATCGTTCCGGCGCCGCTTACTTGCGCGACCTGAGCGCCGTCCGCGCCTGCACGAAATTGAACGCATACGCCACCGCCTCGATGATGGCGTTGTCGATCTCCAGGCGCTCGTGCTCGGTCAGGTAGAAGCTGAAGTCCACCTCGTGGCGGATGTAGCGCGGCGGCAGGCGGTTCAGCGCCACGCAGCAGACGTCGCACAGCAGGTCGTTGCTGCTGGCGATCTCGGGGAAGTCCTTGGAGGCGTCCATCACCGCGGCGAAGACTTCGCGCTCGTGGTGGTTGTACAGGGAGCTGAAGTCGGCGTTCATGACGGGCCTCGCGGTTGCAATGACGAACTTATAGCGCGATCAGGCGGCGCCGATTCCTGGCGTCATTCCCGAGGCGCGTGACTTTCTCGCGGCGACGAAATCCAGCATGCGCGTGATGCAGCCCTGCGCCTTCACGCGGATGGCTTCGTCGACATGGATCTCGGGCTGGCCGCTTTCCAGGCAGTCGACCAGGTTGGCCAGGCCGTTCATGGCCATCCAGGGGCAGTGCGCGCAGCTCTTGCACGTCGCGCTGTTGCCGGCCGTGGGCGCCTCGATCAGCGTCTTGCCTGGCGCCAGCTGGCGCATGCGGTGCAGGATGCCGTTGTCGGTGGCAACGATGTACTCCCTGGCCGTGCCTTCGACGACGGCCTTGATCAGCGCGGAGGTGGAGCCCACCACGTCGGCCTGCTCGACGACGCTCTTGGGCGATTCCGGGTGCACGAGGATCTGCGCGCCCGGGTGCTCCTTGCGCAGCAGGTCCAGCTCCAGCCCCTTGAACTCGTCGTGCACGATGCAGGCGCCGTTCCACATCAGCATGTCGGCGCCGGTCTGCTCCTGGATGTAGCGGCCCAGATGCCGGTCGGGCGCCCACAGGATCTTCTCGCCCTTGGCATGCAGGTCGGCCACGATCTCCAGCGCGCAGGAGCTGGTCACCATCCAGTCGGCGCGTGCCTTCACGGCGGCGCTGGTGTTGGCGTAGACGACGACCTTGCGGTCCGGGTGGGCGTCGCAGAAGGCGGCGAAATCGTCGGCCGGGCAGCCCAGGTCCAGCGAGCAGGTGGCCTCCAGGTCGGGCATCAGCACGCGCTTCTCGGGGCTCAGGATCTTGGCCGTCTCGCCCATGAAGCGCACGCCGGCGACGACCAGCGTTTGCGCCGCGTGTTCGCGGCCGAAGCGGGCCATCTCCAGCGAGTCGGCGACGCAGCCGCCGGTGGCCAGCGCCAGGTCCTGCAGCGCGCCGTCGACGTAGTAGTGCGCGACCAGCACGGCGTTGTGCTTCTTCAGCAGCGCGGCGGCGCGCTCGGCCAGCGCGTTGCGCTGCGTGGGCGTCAGCATCGCGGGCGCCTTGGCCCAGGCGTGGGCGGTGGAGCAGGCGCCGGTGGCGTCCTGCTTGGTGTAGTCGAACAGCTGTGTATCCATGAGGGAATCGGGTCTCTGAAGAAATGCTGGATCGCTTCGGCTCCCTACACTGGGCGCATGGCGATGTTGCGGGATTGTCCGCCCGGTGGGGCAGCGGCTGGCGGCGTGGGGTTTCGGGCGCGGCGGTGGGCCGTGCTGCTGGCGGCCTGGGGCTGCTTTTTTGCCGCCCAGGCCGCGCCGACGGACGCCAAGCCCGTGCTGCGTTTCATCGTCGGCGAGGACTGGGCTTCACCCTATCTGGAGGTGCAGGGTGGGCGCCCGGTGGGCGGCCTGGCCTACGAGCTGATGGTGCTGGTCGCCCGCGCGGCAGGCGCCGAGCCCGACTACCTGATGCTGCCGCCCAAGCGCACCCAGGCCGCGTTGCAGGCAGGCGAGGCCGACCTGATGTGCATGATGAATCCCAAGTGGCTGGCCGAGCCGCTGGGTGCCGGGCGCATCGGCCCCGCGATGGTCGTGCTGGAGGACGTGCTGGCGGTCGCACCCGGCGCCGGCCATGGCCAGCCGCTGAACCTGCCGGCCCAGCGCGGGTTGCGCGTGGGCACGGTGCTGGGCTATCGCTATCCCGAGCTGGGGCCGTTGTTCGACGCCGGCCAGCTGGTACGCGAGGACGCGGCCACCCAGCAAGGCGTGCTGGACAAGCTGGCTCGTGGCCGCACCGACGCGGCGGTGGTCGACCGCCTGGTGCTGGCCCAGTACAACCGCGGCCGGCCGGCCGCCGAAGCGCTGCAGCCGCTGCAGGTGGTGAGCCAGACGGTGACGCACTGCCTGCTGGGCGCCACGACGCGGCTGCCGGCCAGCCAGCTGCGCCGGGCGTTGCGCGCCGTGGTCGAACGTGGCGACCTGGCCAGGCTGGTGGCGCGTTACCGCTGAGCCGGCCGAGCCGGTGCTCAGGGCAGGCGGATCGTGTCGCGCTCGCTGACGCGCACGGTGTTGCTCGGGTCGTTGCCCCAGCGGTAGGTGACGCTGAGCGTCTTGCGCTGGCCCGGCGCCGGGTCCATGCCGAACAGCTCGTTGCTGACCTGGGCCTCGAAGCGCTCGCCGCGCACCTGCGCGCGCAGTGCCTGCGTCACGTCCACCCAGCGGCCTTCGCCGCCGTAGCTGGCACTCTCGATGACGAGCCGGCCGGTGGCCACCGGCCGAGTCGGGCCGCCCCAGTCGCCACGGCCCCAGCCGATGAACTGGTTGCCATCCACGGTGGCGTACTCGCGGTACTCGAAGCTGCGCTGCTGGCCGCTGCGGTCGCGCGCGAAGATGCGCAAGACCTTGGTCTGGCCCGGGTCCGGGTCGATGCCGCCGAAGGTGTCGTTGGTCAGGCGGAAGACCTGGTCGCGCCGCGCCAGCTCGCGCAGCCGGTCGGTCACATCGACCTCGCGGCGCCCCGTGCCATAGGTGGCGTTGAGGATGGTGAACTCGCCGTCGTCACGGCCGCCACCGCGGCGCTCGTCGCGGCGGTCTCCGCGGTCATTGCCATTCCAGCCGCGCGACGCATTGCCGTCACCCCAGTTGCCGCTGCCCCAGCCGATGAACTGCGCGCCCTCGATCCAGTCGCGTTCGCGGAAGTCGAACTGGCGCTCCTGGCCCTGGCGGTCGCGCGCAAAGATGCGCAGCGTCTTCTGGCGGCCGGGGTCGGGGTCGACGCCGCCAAACAAGTCGTTGGTCAGCCGGAAGCGCCGGTCCTGGCGGGCCAGCTCGCGCAGCCGGGCGGTCACGTCCACGTGGCTGTTCTCGGTGCCATAGCGGGCATTCAGGATGGTGTACTCGCCGCTGTCCTGGGCCACGGCCGGCAGGGCCAGGCCAGCCAGCAGGCCGGTGAGCAGGGCGCTGCCCGCGCTCAGGGTCCATTGACGTCGTCTCATGACGGTCTCCTTGTTGTTGATGCGGCAGATGGTCGCACGCAGCACCCCAACGCGCGAGTGCCGCTGCGCGCGGACCAACCTCCGTCAACGCCGCCGTAAGGGTTGGTAACGCGGGCTCAACGCCCCCAGTCGCCACGGCCCCAGCCGACGAACTGCGCGCCGTCGACCCAGCTGCCTTCGGCGTACTCGAAGGCACGCTCCTGGCCGCGTGCGTCGCGCGTGATGATGCGCAGCCGCTTGCCGCGGCCCGGGTCGGGGTCCACGCCGAAGGTGTCGTTGCCCATGCGGAAGCGCTGGTCACGGCGAGCCAGCTCGCGCAGCCGGCCGGTCACGTCCACCTCGCGCCCGGGGTTGCCGTAGCTGGCGGACAGGATGGTGAACTGGCCGTCCTCATTGCGGTCTCGATGCGGGTTGCCGTTCCAGCCGCCGCTCCAGCCCTGCTCGCCCCAGCGGCCCTCGCTCCAGCCGACGAACTGCATGCCGTCGATCCAGGCGCGCTCGGGGTACTCGAAGCGGCGTTCGCGGCCCTGGCGATCGCGCGCGTAGATGCGCAGCATCTTGTCGCGACCCGGGTCGGGGTCGACGCCGAAGAGGTCGTTGGTCAGGCGCACGCGGCGGTCACGGCGCGCGATCTCGCGCAGGCGGTCGGTCACGTCGGCGTGGTTGCGGTCGGTGCCGTAGCGGGCCTGCAGGATGATGAATTCGCCGTCATCGTCACCGCGCTGCGCCCATGCCGGCGCGGCCATCCCGGCCATCAGCGTTGTCGCGAGGCCGAGGCCCGCGCCCAAGACATAGTGGCGTCTTTGCATGGCTGTCTCCTGAGTGTTGGTGCGGGGCATGCTGGCACCCGCGCGCCACGCGCCATGTCGGATAAAGAGAGGTTCGGCCGCGGGCCGAAACCCCATTGCGCGCCGTCAGATGACCCGCTGCTTGCCGCCCAGCAGGTACTCCCGAGCCAGCGCTCGCGCGCGGTGCAGCCGGCTCTTCACATTGGGCGCCGTCAGGCCCGTGCGGCCGGCGATCTCCGCGATGGTCAACTCCTCCACGTCGCGCAGCAGCATGACCTCGCGGTAGTGCGCCGGCAGCGATTCCAGCGCGGCCACCAGCTCCAGCCGCAGGCCGGCCTCGGTGTGCACCACCAGCCATTGCGCCAGCTGCTCTTCGTCGTAGGGGTCGTAGCGCAGCGCGACGCGGCCCAGGCGCCGGCATTCACGCTGCACGAGGCGGATCAGCCAGCCCGAGAACGCCGCCAGCACGCGCAGCTGGGGCAGCCTGCGCGACACGATCAGCAGTGCCTCCTGCACGGCGTCGTCCACGTCGCTGAGCAGGCAGTGCTGCTGCGCGTAGCGGCGGATGTCGGGCCGCGAGATGCGCAGCAGCTGGTCCAGCGCGAGCGGGTCGCCGCCGTGGGCGGCGGCGAGCAGCGGCTGGTGTTCCGTCGCCAGCGCCACGGCTACTTGAGCTTGCGGCCGACCATCGCGCAGGCCGGACAGAAGCCGAACAGGCCCGACGCGACCAGCCCGGCCGCGCTGGCGGCCACCAGCCAGCCGGTCATGCCGCCCAGCAGCATCAACCCGCCCGCGGCCACGACGACGCCAGCCACCACCCGCAGCACGCGTTCCGCGTTCGGCACATTCTTCACATAGACCATGGTTCGACTCCCAGTGTTCGAGGACAACCCTCGGGAACTAAGAGGCGCCGGTCGCAGGATCGGATTCGCGGCGAGCAAGAAAATCTTCAAGCCTCGGCAAAGAAGCGGCTGGGCGGCATGCCCACCGTGCGCGTCACCATGGCCGTGAAGGCACTGGCGCTGGCATAGCCCAGCTCGCTGGCGATCAGGCTCATGGGCCGCCCGCGCGCGGCCAGCGTCAGCGCATGGGCCAGCAACAGCTGCGAGCGCCATTGCGCAAAGCTGGTGCCCAGCTGCTCGCGGAACAGCCGGCTCAGCGTGCGCGGGCTGGCCCCGGCTTCGGCAGCCCATTCGTCCAGCCCGGCGTGCCGGCCCGGTTCGCGCAGCATCGCCTCGCACAGCTTGCGCAGCCGGGCGTCCTGCGGCAAGGCGACGCCCAGCGCCAGCGGGCGGGCGCGGCGCAGCTCGGCCAGGATCAGCTGCTCGATGCCGCGGCGGCGCTCGGCGTCGTCGGGCGCTTCCGGCGGGGTCGGGTCGGGGTCGGCGGGCAGCGCATGCATCAGCTCGCGCAGCAGTGGCGACACCTCCAGCACGCGGCCCAGCTGCCAGGCCGCGCCATCGAGCTGGCCGTCGGCGAGGTAGAGCGTGCGCAGGTCGGCCCGCTCGATGGCCGTGACCGCGTGGACGACGCCGGGCGGGATCCAGACGGCGCGCGAAGGCGGCACGATGTAGGTCGAGGCCTCGGTGTTCACGCGCACGGCGCCGGTCATCGAGAACACCAGCTGTGCCCAGTCATGGCGGTGCGGCTGGATGTCGGTCAGGTGCTCCAGCAGGCGCGACTTGGCGCGCAGCGGGCGCTGCGGCGTCGGCGCAAAGCGCTCGGGCGAGAAGGCGGGAACACTGGCGCGGACAGTCATGGCCGGATTTCGACAGAACTTGACGAACCATCGTAACCACGCCGGCTCGGCGCTGCCTAGAGTGTGGGCATGAACTCGGCCCTCGCTTCCACCCTCGACGCCGGCCTGCAGCGCCGGCGCGACGTCACGACGATCTCGACCATCGGCGTCGCCCACGGCACGTCGCACTTCTTCCACATGCTGCTGCCGCCGCTGTTCCCGGCCTTCATCCACGACTTCGGCCTCAGCTACTCGGAGCTGGGCCTGCTGGTGACGACCTTTTTCGTCATCTCGGGCACCGGCCAGGCGCTGTCGGGCTTCATCGTCGACCGCATCGGCGCACGGCCGGTGCTGTTCGCGGCCATGGCCAGCTTCTTCCTCGCGTCCATCGCGGCCGGGCTGGCTCAGGGCTTTGGCGGTCTGATGCTGGCGGCAGCGCTGGCCGGTGTCGGCAACGCGCCCTTCCACCCGGCCGACTTCACCATCCTGAACAAGCGCGTGTCGCAGCCGCGCCTGGGCCATGCGTTCTCGGTGCATGGCATCAGCGGCAATCTGGGCTGGGCGCTGGCGCCGGTGTTCTCCATCGGCATCGCTCAGGCGACCGGCAACTGGCGCTTCGCCTATGCCGGCACGGCGCTGGTCGCGCTGACGGTCATGGCGCTGCTGTTCTGGCAGCGCTCGGCCATCGACGACCGCCAGGGCTCCTGGGGCCACGCCAAGCCGGCGGCGGGCGCCAAGGTCGAGCACCCGATGGCCTTCCTGAAGCTGCCCTCGGTGTGGCTGTGCTTCTCCTTCTTCTTCTGGAGCACGGCGGCGCTGTCGGCCATCCAGAGCTTTGCAAGCCCGGCGCTGCACGACATCTACGGCCTGCCGCTGGCGCTGACGGCCTATGTCGTCACCGGCTACATGCTGGCCGGCGCGGCGGGCATGGTCTGCGGCGGCTTCCTGGTGGCCAGGGCCGAACGGCTGGAGCGCACCATCGCCTTCGCCATGGCCTTTGCCGCGGCGCTGCTGCTGCTGACGGCGACCGGCTGGCTGCCGGGCTGGCTGGCGGCCGTCGTGGCGGCACTGGCCGGCTTCGGCACGGGCGTCGCCGGCCCGTCGCGCGACATGCTGATCAAGCGCGCCTCGCCGCCGGGCGCGACCGGCCGCGTCTACGGCACCGTCTACTCGGGCCTGGACATCGGCTTTGCCATCGCGGCGCCGGTGTTCGGTGCCATCCTGGACCACGGCATGCCGCGCGGCGTGTTCGCCGGGTCGGCCGCGGCGCTGATGATGGGCATCGCGTCGGCGGGACTGGTCGGGTTGGGTCTGGCGCGCAGGCAGGTGACGCTGAAGGCTGCGTAGTCGAACGTCCTTGTCGCGATGGGGCTGGCACTGAAGGCCTTGGCCAGCGCGCCAGAAGCGATGCATGAAGCGCACGCTCGATTTGCTTGATCGGGCGAAGCCGAGTTGCTGCCCCTCGTACCATGCGTGACATCGCCTGGCCTTGGGTCACCCGTCGCGCCGCATGAATTTCAAGAACTTCGTCAACTCGCAAGCCCTTGAGCACAGGGTCTTCCTGGCGCTGATGGTGGCAGTCAGCGTGGCTTTCGCATGGATCCTGCAGCCGTTCTTCGGCGCGGTGTTCTGGGGTGCGGTCATCGCGATCATCTTCATGCCGGTTCATGTCTGGCTGCTGCGCAAGTGGAAGCAGCGGCGCACACTGGCCGCGCTGGGGACGCTGGCCCTGATCGTGCTGATCGTCGTGCTGCCACTGACGCTGTTGACCGGCATGCTGGTGAAGGAAGGCGCCGCGCTTTACCAGCGCATCCAATCGGGTGAGACGAATTTCGCTCGCTATTTTGAGCAGGTCGTCGCGGTGCTGCCCACCTGGCTGCATGACCTGCTGGAGCACTTCGGGCTGACGGATCTGGGCGAACTGCAAGCCCGCATCACCGATGCCGTCGCACGCGGCAGCCAGGTGATCGCCACCCAGGTCTACAGCGCCGGCCAGAACGCACTGGACTTCGTCGTCGGCTTCTTCGTGATGCTGTACCTGGCGTTCTTCCTGCTGCGCGACGGCGCCGCCTTGAGCCGGCGCATCCGCGCCGCCGTGCCCCTGGCGCCTGAGCACAGGCGCAACCTGGCGACGAAGTTCGTCACCGTGATCCGTGCCACCGTGAAGGGCAACATCCTGGTGGCCGCCGTGCAGGGCGCCTTGGGCGGCCTGGCGTTCTGGTTCTTCGGCATCAAGGGTGCGCTGCTGTGGGCGGTGCTGATGGGCTTCCTGTCGCTGTTGCCGGCCATCGGCGCGGCGCTGATCTGGCTGCCCGTGGCGATCTATTTTCTGGTCACCGGCGCCCTCTGGCAGGGCGTGACGCTGATCGCCTACGGGGTGTTCGTGATCGGGCTCGTGGACAACGTGCTGCGCCCCATCCTCGTCGGCAAGGACACGCAGATGCCCGACTACCTGGTGTTGATCTCGACCATCGGCGGCATGGCCGTATTCGGCATCAACGGCTTCGTCATCGGCCCGGTCATCGCGGCGATGTTCATGGCGGTGTGGGACCTGTTCGCCGCCGAGCGCGAAGCCACCGCCGCGGGACCGGCAGATCCTCCATCGTCTTGAGGTTGACCCGCGTGGCGGCGGCATGCAGAGTCCGCCCGCGCAGGTTCGCGCACAGGAGATCCATGATGAAGAGAGCTACTGCCGTTCTCGCGTTCTCTGGCGCCACGCTGTTCAGCCTCGGGCTGGCGACGGGACTGGTCGCGCAGACCCTGACGGATTCGCCCAACCGCAAGGAACAAAAGCGCACCGACCTGACCGGCGCGCCCAACATGGAGGTCATCGCCTCCATCGTGGAGATCAAGCCCGGCGAGAGCAGCCTGCTGCACACGCACCACGGCGTCGAGGCCTTCCACGTGCTTCAGGGCGCCTCGGTGCAATCGCCGGGGCAGGAACCGACGGTGCTGGCCACGGGGCTGACGTCCATGAATCTCAGGGACGTCAAGCACGGTTCCTTCAAGGTGATCGGCGACACCTCGCTGAAGCTGCTGACGGTGCACATCGTCGACAAGGACAAGCCGCTGTACGACTACGTGAAGTGAGCGGTGATGCTCCGCATTGCGACCGCGTGGTTTGCCGCCCTGTTGTCCAGTTGGGCGCTGGCGGCGGAGTCGCCTGACGCGGCCATCGCCGAGGTGCAGGCGCGTGACGCGGAGCTGTCCGCGGCCCACGGGCGTGGTGACATGGCCACCTATCTGCAGGGCTTGTCGCAGCGCTACGTCTACATCGATGTCGGCGGCCGCCGCGTCACGGCGATGACGCTGGCCAGCCGGCGAGCGAATGACCAGCTCCGCCAGGTGGCCTCCGAATCCTCCGAGGATGAGGCCGTCCGCCTGGCCGACAACGTGGTGCTGCTGCGCGGGCTGGAGCGTGCCTCCTTCACCTACTTCGGCGGGCTGCCCAGGCAGGGCAGCAGCCGCTGGAGCGCGCTGTGGGTTCGCGAGGAAGACGGCCAGTGGCGGCTGGTGGCCGAGACGGCGACGCCGGTGACCAGCGATGGCGGCCTGCCGTTCACACGGGTGCCGCAACCCATGGCGTCCATGCGTGCGCATCAAGGCCGCTGGACGCTGGCCCTGCCCACGCCGATGGACATGGAACTGACCGCCGAGCGCGGCCAGCTGGTCGCCACGTTGGTGGGGCAGTCGACGCGCTTCGTGTTCGAGCCCGCTTCGGCGAGCCACTACTTCGCGCTGGAGCGGCCGTTCGAATTGCGTTTTTCGCGCGACGGGAAAACGCTGGAGCTCGTGACCTGGGGCGTCTCTACCCGCGCAATCAGAACGCCCAGGTCACGGTAGCCTAGGGATGGACGCCATCATGCGCGGGGCCATGCTGCGCCTCCAGCCTCCGAATGTCGTCGGGAGGCACAAAGGACTCGACATGCGCAAGCCTTCGTCCACGCATCCCTCATCGCCCAGGAAGCGCCACCCCGCCTGCCTTGCTGCCATCGCGGCGCTGGCGATGGCCGGCAGCCAACCCGCTCAGGCTTTGGCCTTCTTCGATGAGATCACGTTCTATCTGACTTCCGGCAGCTACGACCCCGGCGACCGCGTCAGCACGACGTTCACATTCGGGGCCAAGCCAGGTGTCGATCTGAGTGCGTTCGAGTTCCAGCTTTCCTGGGACAACACGCTGGTGACTTCGCCCGCGAGCGGCCCGGGCTCGGTAGCAGCCTGGGCGGAGGTATTGAGCGCCAAGGGCAGCGTGAGCCTGGACTTCAGCGGGGCGCAAGTCATCAAGGGGCAATGGACGGCAGATCCGCTCGGCGGCTCCGGCAGCTTGATTTCCACGGATTACAGCAATCCGGTGAAGGCGGTGTTCAGCTTCGAGACCAGCTCGGCCTTGAACGTGCCCTTCATCGTCAGGATCGAATTGACCAACATCAAGAACGCCACCGGTGAGCTGATGGACACCGGATCTGGCTTCTACAACTGGGCCACGCTGTCACCTGTGCCTGAACCCAGCAATTGGCTTGCGTTGACCTGCGGGCTGGCAGCAATTGCCGCGCTGCGCCGGCCAAGGTGGGCAAGCGATCAAACCGCTGCGACAGCGGAGCCGTTGGGCTGACTTTGCCGGGCTGGCGCCGGGCGTCATTCACGCCAGGCGCCCGGCCTTCCCAGTGAGGCACTCGCGATCGGCAGGAAGCCGGTGCTGCGCTGGACTCAAGTTTAATTGCGCAACGGGGCCCGCGGCCGAATTTCCCCGACACATCAACGGCTTAGAAAAATCATCGACCGGTCCATGCAACAGTCGCGGCCGCTGGGCGCCAGCTCAGCCTGTCCTCACTGTCGGAGTCCGCATGACCCATGAACCTGTCGTCAATTCCTGCACCGGCGTCATCGAGTCGCTGGCCAACGCGCCCGCAGGCGCCGCCCGTGAACTCGGCGCCCAGCCGCTCTATCACGGCACACGGGCCGACCTGAAGCCGGGCGATCTCATCGAGCCCGGCTACTCGTCCAACTACGGTCAGCGCCGGAAGGCCAACCACGTTTATTTCAGCGCCACGCTGGACGCCGCCACCTGGGGCGCTGAGCTGGCGCAGGGCGAGGGACCGGGTCGGATCTACGTCGTCGAGCCGACTGGGCCGTTGATGGACGACCCCAATCTGACGGACAAGAAGTTCCCAGGCAATCCGACCCAGTCCTATCGCTCCCTCGAGCCCTTGCGGGTGGTGGGCGAGGTCAAGGATTGGCAGGGGCATCCGGCCGAGGTGCTGCAGGCGATGAAGGACCACCTGGAGCGCCTGAAGCAGCAGGGCGTCGAGGCGGTCGACGATTGAGGGGGCCGTCGTTCTCGCGTCTGCCGGCTAAAGTGCCAACATGACTAGACAACCCACCACCCCTCGTCTGGCCGGCCACAAGCTGGTCGAGGCGCTGATTGCCCAGGGCGTCGACACCGCGTTTGGCGTGCCCGGCGAATCCTTCCTCGCCGTGCTCGACGGCTTCCACGAGTACGCGGACCAGATCCGCTTCATCGCCTGCCGCCAGGAAGGCGGCGCGGCCTTCATGGCCGAGGCGCAGGGCAAGCTGACGGGCCGCCCCGGCATCTGCTTCGTGACGCGCGGCCCGGGGGCGACGAACGCCAGCATCGGCCTGCACACGGCCTTCCAGGACTCGACGCCGATGATTTTGTTCATCGGCCAGGTTGCCAGCGACCAGCGCGACCGCGAGGCCTTCCAGGAGGTGGACTACCGCCAGATGTTCGGCCCCGGCACGCTGGGCATGGCCAAGTGGGTGGGCGAGGTGCATGACGCCGAGCGCCTGCCCGAGTACGTGGCGCGTGCCTTCCACACCGCGATGCAGGGCCGGCCAGGCCCGGTCGTGCTGGTGCTGCCCGAGGACATGCTGACCCAGCCGATCACGGCGCCCGTCGTGGCGCCCGCGCGCCCGGCTGAAAGCGCACCGACGCCGGCGGCGCTGGCCGAGCTGCGCGAGCGCCTGGCCGCGGCGAAGAAGCCGCTGGTCATCGCCGGCGGCGGTGGCTGGACGCCCGAGGCGACCACCGCGCTACAGGCCTTTGCCGAGGCCTGGGGCTTGCCGGTCGGCTGCGCCTTCCGCTTCCAGGACCTGTTCGACAACGCGCACCCCAACTACGCCGGCGACGTCGGCATCGGCATCAATGCCCGCCTCGCCGCGCGTGTGAAGGAGGCCGACCTCATCCTCGCCATCGGCCCGCGCCTGGGCGAGATGACGACCGGTGGCTACACGCTGCTGCAGGCGCCGCGCCCCGCGCAGCAACTCATCCACATCCACGCCGGCGCCGAGGAACTGGGCCGCGTCTACACGGCCGAGCTGCTCATCAACGCGAGCATGAGCCAGGCCGCGCCGGCGCTGGCCGCACTCACGCCGCCGGCCGACATCGCCTGGCGCGACTGGACGGCCGCCGCGAATGCCGACTACCAGGCCAACCTCGTGCCCACGCCGGTCGCGCCGCTGGACATGGCCGAGGTCATCCGCCTCATCGACGCCAAGCTGCCCGAGGGCACCATCTTCACGAACGGCGCCGGCAACTACAGCGGCTGGCTGCACCGCTTCCACCGCTACACGGGCCTGCACCGCTTCGGCAAGACGCAGCTGGCGCCGACGTCGGGCGCGATGGGCTACGGCGTGCCGGCCGCCGTCGCCGCGGCGCTGTTGCAGGACCGCTGGGTCGTCAACATCGCCGGCGATGGTGACTTCCTGATGACCGGCCAGGAGCTGGCGACGGCCACCGGCTACGGCGCCAAGAAGCTGCTGGTCGTCGTCGTCGACAACGGCACCTACGGCACCATCCGCATGCACCAGGAGCGCGAGTACCCGGGTCGCGTGTCGGGCAGTGACCTGTTCAACCCCGACTTCGCCAAGCTCGCCGAAGCCTTCGGCTTCGCGGCCTGCCGGGCCGAGTCGACCGAGCAGGTCGGCCCTGCGCTGGACGCCGCCATCGCGGCGGGCAAGCCGGCGCTGATCCATCTGCGCCTGTCGTCCGACGTATCCACATCGCGCTCGACGCTGACCGCCATCCGCGAAGCCGCGCAGAAAGCCCACCATGCTTGAGCTGACGTTGCGTGGCGAGTTCATCGAGCTGGACAAGCTGCTCAAGGCCGTGGGCCTGGTGGAGAGCGGCGGGCGCGCCCGCATGTTGATCGCCGCTGGCGAGGTGAAGGTGGACGGCCAGGTCGAGCTGCGCAAGACCGCCAAGATGCGCGCCGGCCAAGTGGTGGACTTCGGCGGCCAGCAGGTCAGGGTCGTCCCGGGGCCGGCCGGCGGCTGAGCCGTATGACACTCGCGGGCGGCTTTCTTTGCCGCTCACTTGGATCGTCATGCGCCGCCTTGCCTTCGCCCTGCTGTTCGCCGCCTGCCACGCCGTCGCCGCCCCCGGCGAGACGCTGATCCACGCCGGCCGTCTGGTCGACACCGAGGCCGGCCGCGTGCTGGAGCGCCAGTCCATCGTCGTCTTCGGCGACAAGATCAGCGCGGTGAAGGCCGGCTACGTGGACCCCGCGGGCTACGACAAGGTCATCGACCTGAAGGACCGCACCGTCATGCCCGGTCTGATCGACATGCACGTGCATGTGACCAGCGAGAGCAGCGCCGGGGCGTACAGCGAACGCTTTTTCCTGAACCCGACCGACCGCGCGTTGCACGCGACGGTCTACCTGCGCCGCACGCTGGATGCTGGCTTCACGACGGTGCGCGACCTTGCCGCGCCCGACGGCATCGCCATCAGCCTGCGCGACGCGGTGGCCAAGGGCTGGATCACCGGCCCGCGCATCGTCGCGGCCGGCAAGTCCATCGGCACGACCGGCGGCCATGGCGACCCCACCAACGGCTTCAACAACCAGCTGCGAGGCGACCCCGGCCCGGCCGAGGGGGTCATCAACGGTGCCGACGACGCGCGCAAGGCGGTGCGCCAGCGCTACAAGGAAGGCGCCGACCTCATCAAACTGACCGGCACCGGCGGCGTGCTGAGCATGGCGACGAATGGCGTGAACCCGCAGTTCACCGACGCCGAGTTGAAGGCCGTCGTCGAGACGGCGCGGGACTACGGCTTCGTCGTCGCCGTGCACGCGCATGGCAAGGAAGGCATGCTGCGCGCCATCCGCGCCGGCGTGGACTCCATCGAGCACGGCTCTTACCTGGACGACGAGGTGGTGGCGGCAATGAAGCAGCATGGCACCTGGCTGGTACCGACACTGTCGGCGGGCCGCTTCGCCAGCGCCAAGGCCGAGGAGCTGGGCTACTTCCCGGAGGTCGTGCGCGTGAAGGCCAAGGCGGTCGGCATCATGGTGCAGCAGGCGCTGGCCAAGGCCTGGAAGGGCGGCGTGAAGATCGCCTTCGGCACGGATGCCGGCGTGGGCCCGCACGGCAGCAACGCCAAGGAATTCGGCTACATGGTGGAGGCCGGCATGCCGGCGATGGCCACTCTGCAGAGCGCGACCATCAACGCCGCCAGGCTGCTGCGCCAGGAGGGCCAGCTGGGTGCCATCACGGCCGGCCGTTGGGCCGACATCGTGGCCGTCAGCGGCGACCCGCTGGCCGACATCGGGCTGATGGAGAAGGTCGACTTCGTCATGAAGGCCGGCCGCGTCGTGCCGCCCTCGGGTTCGCCCGCCCCCTGAAATCAATGCTCTCAGGGATAGCCCGGCGTTGACCCGTTAGGGCAAAAACGAAACACTGTTCCAACTGCTAGCTGAGCCGATACCGCCGACCGGACACCGCCGGGTGGCCGGGGTGTCGACAGCCGATGCGGTGCGGTGCGCCTGCTGCGCCCGCTCACCTTCCTGACGCCCAAGCGAGCCGGTGCCGCGAGGGCGACAAGCCTCCTCGGCCTGCTGCCGATTCCCACCTTCTGACTGCCACAGCGCTGCGCGCCCGACCCCTGACGGGTCGGGTGCCGGGTGGGCCTGCGCCTGCCAGCCGCCAAGCAAGACAGCAGGGCGTCAAGCACAACGACATGCGCGCTCGGCACGAGCGCGCCCCAGGAGCCATGCCATGACTTCACGCAAGCCCAAGCTGGGCCTGCTGGCTTCGTCCATCTCGCTCGGCCTTCTGGCCTGCGGTGGCGGCCAGGAGAACCCTGCGAACTTCACCGCCCTGCAGGCCAGCGAGCAGGCCACGGCCGGCCGGCTCGATGCGGCCGTGCCTACCACGCAGACCGCGACGGCCAAGGCCCTGGCCGCCCGCGACCCCCGCCCGGTGACGCCACCGCCCGCGCCGGTCATCGACGCCCTCAGCCTGACCGACCCGAGCGCGCCGCTGCTGTTCGACGTCGGCACGCGCACCTATGCCGCGCCGACCACCATCAGCGGCCTGCACAACCCGGCCAACTACCGCGCCGCGCCGAAGCTGCCGGCCTGGCAGTTCGCCACCGTGGACCCGACCAACGGCGTGCTGACCTTCGAGCGCGAGACGGCGCCCGACATCGGCTGGCACGGCCAGTCGCGCAAGGGCAAGGTGCTGGTCACGGGTGGCTCGTCGGCCGCGGCGAACCGTGTCTACACGGTGTTCAACAAGGAGCAGCTGCTGGCCGCACTGCGCGAGGCGAAGAACGAGCCCAAGATCATCCGCGTCGTCGGCCACATCGACTTCCGCTGGCGCGACGGCAACACGGTGTTCGAGGAGTACACGGGCTTCCTGGACCAGAAGAACGGCGGCTCGTTCTCCATCCCGTCCAACACGACGCTGGTGGGCATCAACGACAGCAACGGCCGCCCGGCACGCATCACCGGCACGCAGATCCTGATCGGCATCGAGGCTGCGCAGAGCATGGGTGGCAGCCCCGAGGACGACTTCAAGAAGTGGGTCGCCGCGGGCAAGGACCCGGAGCTGTACCCGACCTGGACGCGCAACATCATCCTGCGCAACCTGCAGCTCGACACGCCCTGGGACGTGAACCCCGAGGACAGCGGCAACGCCTACATGGACGGCATCGCCATCACGCGCGGCCAGCAGATCTGGGTCGACCACGTGAGCATCAGCGACGGCGACACGCCCGATTCGCTGGCCAGCGACACCCGCCACGACGGCGCCCTGGACATCATCCGCGGCAGCGACTACGTGACGGTGTCAAACAGCATCTTCACCAAGCATCACAAGACGACGCTGGTCGGCAACGGCGACTCGGGCCGTGCCTGGAGCGACGCCGGGCGCCTGCACGTGACGATGACGGGCAACTGGTGGGACCACCCCTACAGCCGCCTGCCGCTGGTGCGCTTCGGCCAGCTGCACCTGTACAACAACCTCGTCAGCGGCAGCACCACCACCGACGACGTCGACAGGAAGTTCGCTTCTGGCCTGGACGCGCGCTACCAGTCCGACGTCATCAACGAGAACAACTTCTACGAGTTCACGGGCCTCAAGCCCAAGGAAGTCTGCGGCAAGCTGGCCGGCGGCAAGGACGCGATCTCCATGCGCAGCAGCGGCCATCGCTTCATCAGCGACAAGGACGACCTGGGCAAGCCCATGACCGGTGTCATCGACATCGAGCTGCAGGGCTGCGAGGGCGTGCCCGTCAAGCAGAACGGGGTGCCGCCGTATGCCTACACGCTGCGCACGGCCGACGCCGCGCGTGGCGCCGTGCAGGCCGGTGCCGGCGCCGGCCGCGTGGGCATGTTCGCCGTGCAAGGCTCGCTCCCCGCGCCGCTGCCCGGCGCGCCCGCACCGAGCCCGGCACCGACGCCAAGCCCCGCGCCTTCGCCCACCCCGTCGCCATCGCCATCGCCATCGCCATCGCCATCGCCTTCGCCCAGCCCCGCGCCCGCACCGGTGCCGAATCCGCCCCCGCTGATTCCGGGCACGGCCTGCACGCCCACGCTGCCTTGCGACGCGAACGGCGGCAACGAGCTGGTGTTGAGCCCGCTGGTGACCGCACCTGCACCGGCCGCAAGCTATGTGCAGGCCACCGGCACCTACACGATGTCGGGCGCCGGCGTCATCAACACCAGCAGCCCCTATGCCTTCAACTTCAAGTACCGGGCGCTGACGGGCAACTTCAGCTTCACCGCGCGCGTCGTCACCCAGGGTGGCAATGCGGACTCCGGCCGCGCCGGCGTGGTGGCGATGAACGGCCTGACCGGGACACCGGCCTACGCCTGGACGGCGCGCTACTCGTCCACCGGGGCCATCAGGGCGGCGATCAACGGCAACAACAAATCCAACATCGGCAGCTTCTCCACGTCGGCCCTGCCGGTCTGGGTGAGGGTGGAGCGCCGCGGCAACGCGGTGTATTCGGCCGCGTCGAGCGACGGCGTCACCTGGTCCGAAACCACCAACCTGACGGTCAGCGTGCCCACGCTCTACGTGGGCCTGGCGCTCTCGTCCGGCAACAACAGCGCAGTCGTCACGGCCGACTTCGACAACGTCACCGTCGTCGGCGGCCAGTGAACAAGGAGATCCCATGAAGTTCAAACACCGAGCCCTGGCCGCGCTGCTGTTCGGCCTGTTCACCGCCCAGGCCCAGGCGGCCGGCACCCAGGAGGTGAGCTACGCCTCGCTGGGCGCCGTCACCGTCAGCTTCAACGAGCTGGTCGCCAGCCCCTTCGACAGCGCCCCCATCGACGGCTTGCTGAGCAGCGGCGGCGTGCAGTTCGGCGAGCGCTTTGCCGGCCAGGAGCTGGCCGTGGCCAAGGCGCCGCGGCCGGGCGCCGTCGCGCAGGACTGGTTCGACGACCTCAGCTTCGGCACGCCCACCGCGGGCCTGACGCTGCTGGCCGGCGCGGCCGGTGCCAACCTCGGGGCCTACCACTACGGCGACGCCGACGGCGCGGCGCTGTTCGGCATCGGGCCGCAGAACCCGGACCTGGGCGACCCGAGCGGCTTCGGCGCCATCTCGGCTCGCTTCGCATCGCCCGTGTCGGCGCTGGGCCTGCAACTGCGCGACAGCGACGGCGGCGTCATCACGCTCAGCCTCTATCGCACCGACGGCAGCCTCATCGAGGCCGTGAGCCTGAGCGGCCGCAGCGACGGCCGCTATGCCTTCGCGCGCAGCGGCGGCGCGGCCGACATCGCCGGCTTCTCGCTGACCAACCGCGACAGCTACTACGGCGTGTCCATCGACAACCTGGTGCTTGCCGCCGCCCCCGTGCCGGAGCCGGCCTCGGCGCTGCTGCTGGTCCCCGGCCTGCTGATGCTGGCCGCCGTCGCCCGCAAGCGCGCTTGCTGATCCCCCACGCATTCAACGGAGACTCTTCATGAACCCCATCAACAAGTTCCTCGGCCTGGCCACGCTGGCCGCCGCGTCCATCGGTGCCGCTCACGCCGCCGGCACGGCGCTCACCAAGACTGACTTCGCCTTCACCGGCGTGAACGGCAACACCACCGTCGGCGGCTGGTCCTTCGTGACCTTCGTCGACATCGCCGCCGGCACGACCATCTACTTCACCGACACCAACGTGTTGCAGTCGACGCCCTCGGCCGGCGTGTTCTCGACGATGGCCGAGACCTTCTGGTCGTGGACGGCCGGCACCGGCGTGGCAGCCGGCACGTCCGTGGCCTTGCGCGGCACCGGCGTCAGCGGCCAATACGCCGCCAAGTCGGGCGCCGCGGGCGGCGCGGCCAACGGCACGGTCAGCAACCTGAACGGCGGGGCGTCCAACATCTCCAGCGGCGGCGACATCCTCTACGCCTTCCAGGCCGCGTCGTACGCGACCAACTACCAGCCGTCGGCCATCACCTTCCTGGGCGCCATCTCCAACCGCGGCACGTACACCTCGTCGGACAACCCCACGGCCGCGACCGGCCTGGGCGGCATCCAGCTGCGCGAGTACAAGGTCGGCGCCGATGCGACGCGCTACACGCAGTTCACGGCCCAGGTGACGACCGGCGACACGCCCTATGCCTCCATGGCCGAGCTGAAGACGGCGCTGGCCGCGGGTGCCAACTGGACGACGGTCACCGCCTCCAACACGACGCCCATCGTGGCCGACGTGCTGGCCGTTGCCGCCGTGCCGGAGCCCGAGAGCTATGCGCTGATGCTGGCCGGCCTGAGCGTGGTGGCCGGCGTCGCGCGCCGGCGCCTGCGCGGCTGACGCGTCAGCGGTAGCGCGCCAGCACGCGCTCGACGCTGCCGTCTCTGACGAGGCGGTCCAGCACCTGGGCCACCTCGGCAAACGGCACGCCGGAGCGCGGCGAGAACGCGCAGCGCGCATCGAAGCGCTCGATGACCCAGGCGACGCGCACCGGCGCGCCCGGTTGTTCGCGCCGGAAGTAGTCGAGCGCCGTCTTCTCGACCAGCGCGTAGCGGGTGCGTCCTGCAGCCAGGTTGCGCAGGTTGACGGCCATGCTGACCGCGTCCATGCGCTTGAACTTCTTGCCCAGCGCCTTCTCGGCGCGCGGGTAGTTGTAGCCCTGCACCGTGCCGACCGGCTGCCCGGCCAGCTCGTCCAGGCTCTGCAGCGCCGGCGCATCGGCGTGGGCAGCCACCAGGCTGGCGTCGGGGATCAGCGCGCGCGTCCAGCGGAAGTCGCCCTGCAGCCATTCGGGCAGAACGAAACAGACCGCATCGGCCTCGCCGTTCACCAGCGCCGTGCTGACGCGCCTGGCCGGCAGCGGCACGAAGCTGGCCTTGCGGCCCAGGCCCGCGGCGATCAGCTCGGCCAGCTCCTTGGCGATGCCGCCGACGAGATGCTCGCTGGCGTCGAACTCGGCAATCGGCAGCGCGTTGCTCGTCGCCGCGACGAAGCGCAGCGGTGGCGCGGGGGCTTGCGCTGCCGCCCTGCCCGAGAGCAGGGCCGCCGCCAGCAGGCCCGCCAGCCGCTTCACGGCCTGACGAGCTCCAGCAGCCGCTGCAGCCCGCCCTCGTTGATGGCGATGCGCGCCTGTTCGCGCACCCGGGGCTTGGCGTGATAGGCCACCGACAGGCCGGCCGCGCCCATCATCGGCAGGTCGTTTGCACCGTCGCCGACGGCCATGGCCTGGTCGGGCGTGCAGCCCACGCGCTCACAGCATTGCAGCAGCATGCGGCGCTTCTCCTCGCCGTCGCAGATGTCGCCCCAGTCCTGCATGACGACGCGGCCGGTGAGGGCGCCATCGGCGATCTCCAGCTCGTTGCTGCGCACGAAGTCCATGCCCAGCTCGGCGGCGACAAAGCGCGTGAAGAACGTGAAGCCGCCGGACACCAGCACCAGCTTCAGCCCGGCCGCCTTCAGCGCCGCGCACAGCTCGCGCGCGCCGGGGTTGAAGGTCAGCCGCTCGGCCAGCACGCGGTCCAGCACTGACGCCGACACGCCGGCGAGCAGCGCCAGGCGGCGGCGCAGGCTGTCCTTGAAGTCGGTGATCTCGCCGCGCATCGCGGCCTCGGTGATGGCCGCCACCTGTTCGCCCTTGCCGGCCAGCGCCGCGATCTCGTCGATGCACTCGATGCTGATCAGCGTCGAGTCCATGTCGAACGCGGCGAGCTTGAAATGGGACAGCGGCGGCAGGGCCGGGCCGGCGTTGACGATGAGGCCGGCAGGAGCGGAAGAGGTCACGGGGCGGGATGAGGCGGGCGGTCGATGCCCGGCATTATCCCGGTGGGCTCAACGGCGCCGTCGCGCCGCCAGCAGCGCCAGGCCGCCCAGCAGCAGCGCGGCGCCGGCCGGCTCGGGCACCGGCGCGGTCTGCAGGTCGAGCTGGAAGAAGGCCTGGCTGCCCAGCGCCAGGCCATGCACGTCCAGCTGCACGCTGTGCGCGGCGAAGCTCAGGCGCGACATGTCCAGGCCGGCGATGTTGGTCGTCAGCTGCACGCCCGTGATGGCAGTGCCGCTGCCGTACAGCGACTGGAAGTTGAAACGGTTGACCGGCACGTTGTCGAAGCCCGCGGTCGCGCCGCCCAGGCCGACGTAGTCGTAGCGGATGCCGTTGTCACCGACATCCAGCGTCTGCGTGGGTGCCTGCAGCACCTGGCAGGCCTGGGCGCTGCCGGGGCAGCTCAGTTCGGCGCCGGCGCCCACCAGCACCGCATCCAGCGTGTGAAAGGTCTGGCCGCCTTCGTAGTCGTAGCGCAGGTCCACCGTCGTGCCCAGCAGGCCGGCGGCGCTGGCCAGGGCGGGCAGCAGCGCTGCGGACATCAGGAAGGGCTTGGTCCAGGCGGGCATGGTGTCTCCGGGGGCAGGGGAATGCGGCAGTCTAGGCAGGCGCCCCGCCGGGCACACCCCCTAGGAGCCAGCGCCGCTGAGACGGTACGGAGACGATGGCCGCGCACAGTCCGGCGACCGCCTGGCACCGCCAGGCCCAAGCCGGAGTCGCCCCATGTCATCTTCCCGTCTCGCCTCGCTTCCTGTCGCCGTGCTCGCGGCCGCGCTCGCCACGCATGCCGCCGCCGACGGCCTGGGCCTGCAGGTCGGTGACTTCAACGCTGCCGACTGGACGCTGCTGGCCATCACCGACGACGGGCCTGCCGAAGCCAACATGGTCATCGACCCCAACCTGGGCAACCCCGGATCGCACTGGGTCATCAGCTACTTCACGCCGCAAAGCAGCGGCCTGTCCAGTTCCACCAACCGGCTCGGCGCCTTCTACACGGCGGCGGCGTATGACCCGGCGCTGTCCGGCGCGCTGCAGAAGCTGGCGTTCAGCGCCGACGTCCGCGGGCTGTCCAGCAGCTTTGCCTTCGACACACTGGGCAGCATCCGTCCGGCACTGTTGCAGGATGGCGTGACCTACACCGTCATCGGCAGCGACCTCGTCACCGGCAAGGCCATGATCAGCACCGACTACCTGTCAAAGCAGTGGTCTTTCGAAGCCACCGCGGCCGACTGGGTGCCGCCGGTGGCCGGGTCCGCGCAGCGGCCGGACTTCAGCGCTGGCGGCGCGCCCATCCACGTGGGCTTTCGCTACACGCTGGGTACCAGCTGCAACAGCACGAACGGCTGCACCGGCGGCAGCGCCTTCCTGAGCCTGGACAATTTCTCCGCCACGCTGACGCCGGTGGCCGCCGCGGTGCCCGAGCCGTCCGCCTGGCTGCTGCTGGGCGCCGGCCTGGGCCTGCTGGCGCTGCGCCGCCGCGCTTGACCGCGGCGAACGAGCCGGCACACTGCGCGCCATGCTGAAACTGCTGGGAGTGCCGGCCTGGCAGGCCGATGACGACGCCGGCCTGCCGCTGCCCGCCACGCTGCCGGGTTGCCTGCTGATCCACCTGGCCTGCCTGGGCCACTGGGTGGAGCGGGGCCAGCTCGCCGCGTTGTTCTGGCCCGATGCCGAGCGCGAACAGGCGCGCCACCACCTGCGCATCAATCTGCACCGGCTGCGCCAGTTGCTGGACGGCCTGGGCCAGGGCGACGCGCTGGTGGCCGAGCGTCAGCGCGTGTGCCTGCGGCTGCCGCACGAGCTGGCGCTGCTGGACGTGGCCTGCCGCGAGGCCGACGGCGCCGCGCTGCTGGCCCGCCCGGCCGCGGCCTGGCTGCAGGGTTTCAGGTTTGCCGGCTTCGACGAGTTCTGGCGCTGGGCCGACGACCACGGCGCGCTGCTGCAACGCCGCTGGGACGACGCCGCCAAGCGTGCGCTGCAGCGCAGCGGGGCTGCGGCCTGGCAGGCGCCGCTGCGCGCGCTGCTGGATGACGACCCGACCCCCCCGGCGGCGGCCGACGACACGCTGTGCGGCCGCGGCGACTGGCTGGGCCAGGTGCGCCGCGAGAGCGCGCCGGCGCTGGTGCTGCTGGGCGAGGCCGGCGTGGGCAAGACCAGCCTGCTGAAGGCAGCCTTCCCCGGCGCGCCCGTGCTGCAAGGCCGCGAAGGGCTGGCGCAGATGCCTTACCGCCCCGTCGTCGAGTTGTTGCTGCCGCGCCTGGATGCGTTGCGCGCGCTGCTGCGCCAACCGGAGCGCGGCCTGGCGGCCTACCGGCTGGACCTGGCGCGGCTGCTGCCCGAACTGGCCGTGGACGAGGCCTTGCCGCCGCTGGACGCCCTGAGCGCCCGTGCCCGCCTGCTGGAAGGGCTGGCGCGCGTGCTGGAGGCGCTGGGGCCGCTGCTGTTGGTCGACGACCTGCAATGGGTGGACGCGGCCAGCCTGGAACTGCTGGCCTTGCTGGGCCACCGCGGCAGGCTGCGCTGGCGCGGCGCCGCGCGCGGCGAGGAGTTGCCGCCCGAACATCGTCAGTGGCTGACCCGTCAGCAGGACGGCCAGCGCCTGCGCTGCCTGGTGCTGCCCGGGCTGGCGCTGGAGGCCGTGCAGCTGCTGCTGAGCCGTGCCGGCCAGAGCGCCGCCGACGCACCCGAGTTGCTGGCGGCCAGCCACGGCAACGCCTTCGTGCTGGGCGAGCTGCTGCGCGCGCGGGCCGACGGCGTGGCTGTGTCGCCGCGCGTGCGCGAGCTGCTGCTGCGCCGCTGGCAGGCGCTGAGCCCGGCGGCGCGCGGCCTCATCGGCGCGGCCGCGGTGCTGACCCGGCCGCTGCCACTGGCGGTGCTGGGCCACGTGGCTGCCGTGCCCGACGCGGAGCTGCTGCCCGCGGCCCGGCAGGCGCTGGAGGCCGCGCTGCTGCGCGAGGAGCCGGACGGCGCCTTGCAATGCCGCCACGACCTGGTGCGCGAGGCGGTGCTCGCCGTGCTGCCGGCGTTCGAGGCACAGTCGCTGCGCCAGCGCGCCGCGCTCGCGCTGGCCGCGCGCGCGGAAGGATCGACCGAGCCGCTGGCCGTGGCCGCGCTGTGGCAGGCGGCCGGCGAGGCGCAGACGGCGCTGGCCTGGCTGCACCGTGGTGCCGCCCAGCAGAAGCTGCGCGGCCGCTACGACGAGGCACAGGCGCTGTGGCAACGCGTCGCGGCCGAGTCGCGTGAGCCGGCGCTGGCGCTGCAGGCGCGGCTGAGCCTGGCGGAGTGCGCGCTGCTGCACGACCTGCCGGCCGGTCGCCAGGCGCTGCAGCAGGTGCTGGAGCTGGCCGGCGCCGTGGCCGACCCGGCGCAGCGCGAGCACATCGAGGGCCAGGCGCTGGCCGGGCTGGTCGACAACGCCGTGTTCTCGGGCGACCTGGCGCAGGCCGCCGCGCTGGCCGAGCGGCTGCGGCCGCTGCTGCCACGCCTGCCGCTGGCCGAGCGCTGCAATGCCTGCGAGGTGCTCATCGAGCTGGCCATGCGCGAGCCCGACATCCCGGGCGCCTGGGCGCTGCTGGGCCAGCTGCGCCAGCTGGCGCCCATGCGGCCGTCGCTGCTGAGCTACGAGGGCCAGATCCACTGGTTCGGCGGCCAGGTGCGCGCCGCGCGTGACGCCTTCGAGCTGCTGCTGGAGCGCCACCCCGACTTCTGCCGCGGCCTGACGATAGAGAGCGACCTGGGCGTCATGCTGCAGGCGCTGGGCGACCTGGCGCGCGCTGAGGCAATGGCGCGGCGCAGCCTGCTGAGCTGGCAGGGCGTGGCGCACACGGAGACGCTGTCGCTCTTGATGCTGGGCCTGACGCTGACCAGCGCCGGCCGCTACGGCGAGGCGCGCGGCGCGCTGGATCGCGCGCTGGCGCTGGGCCGCTCGCAAGGCTCGGCGCTGTTCGAGGCCGAGGCGCTGACGCGGCGCGCGCGGCTGTACTGGCACAGCGGCCAGGTCGAGCTGGCCGAGGCCGACCTCGCCGTCGCCGAGCCGCTGCTGGCGGGCAGCCGCGATCCGCTGCGCGTGTCGCACCTGGCCTGGCTGCGCGGCCTGCTGCGCGACGCGCGCGGCCTGGCGCCCGACCCAGCGCTGGCTGCGCGCGTGCGCGAGATGTCGCAGCGCAGCCAGCATCCGCTGCTGCACATCCGCCTCGCCCGGCTGGACGGGCTGGCCGGCGATGCGACGGCGGCCGCGCGCCAGGTGGCCATCGCCCGCGACGCCGGCCTGCTGGAGCCGCTGGCCGAGGGCTTGTTGTTGCAGGCCGCCAGGCTGCCGGCCAGCGATGCCCGACCGCTGCTGCTGGAGGCGGTGGAGCTGGCGCAGCGCCAGGGGTTCGCGGAGCTGCTGGGCCGTGCCGATGCGGCGCTGCGCGCGCTGGCGCTGCCGGCTCAGGGCGAGACGCCGGCGCTCTAGCCCGCCTTGATCGGCTGGCCCAGCAGCCGCAACACCTCGCGCACGGCCTGGGCGCGGTCCTGCGGGCTGCTCAAGGCCTTCTCGATGCGCAGTTTCTCGTTGCCCACGAGCTTGATGTTGCGGTTCTTCTGCACCAGCTCGATGACACGCATCGGGTCGATGGGCGGGTCCTTGCGGAAGTTGATGTTGATCAGCGCGGGCGATGCGTCGATCTTGCTGACGCCGTAGGGCTTGGCCAGCACGCGCAGGCGGTGGGTGTCGAACAGCGTCTGGCCCTGCGTGGGCAGCTTGCCGAAGCGGTCGGTGATCTCTTCGAGCATCGCGTCGATCTGTTCGTTCTTCTCGGCCGTGGCCAGGCGCTTGTACAGCGACAGGCGCACCTGCACGTCGCCGCAGTAGGCGTCGGGCAGCAGCGCCGGCGCGTGCAGGTTGATCTCGGTCGTGGCCGCGAACGGCGACAGCAGGTCGGGCTCGCGGCCGGCCTTCAGCGAGCGCACGGCTTCGCTCAGCATGTCGTTGTAGAGCTGGAAGCCCACCTCCATCATGTTGCCG
Source organism: Roseateles sp. P1_C6 (assembly GCF_056406315.1). NCBI lineage: Bacteria > Pseudomonadati > Pseudomonadota > Betaproteobacteria > Burkholderiales > Sphaerotilaceae > Roseateles > Roseateles sp. P1_C6. Next base: position 132,962 of record NZ_JBFUAK010000008.1, on the reverse strand, counting down.
CTCTGGTTCTCGCCCAGCATCTCGCCCGCGCCGCGGATCTCCAGGTCGTGCATGGCCAGGTAGAAGCCCGAGCCCAGTTCCTCCATGGCCTGGATCGCATCCAGCCGCTGCAGCGCCTGCTTGGTCAGGCCCTGCATGTCCGGCACCATCAAGTAGGCGTAGGCCTGGTGGTGGCTGCGGCCCACGCGGCCGCGCAGCTGGTGCAGCTGTGCCAGGCCGAACTTGTCGGCGCGGCTGATGACGATGGTGTTGGCCGACGGCACGTCGATGCCGGTCTCGATGATGGTCGAGCACAGCAGCAGGTTGTGCTTGCCGGCGACGAACTCGCGCATGACGCGCTCCAGTTCGCGCTCGGGCATCTGGCCGTGGGCCACGACGATGCGGGCCTCGGGCAGCAGTTCCTCCAGCTTCTGGCGCCGGTTCTCGATGGTCTCGACCTCGTTGTGCAGGAAGTAGACCTGGCCGCCGCGCTTCAACTCACGCAGCACGGCCTCGCGGATGGTGCCGCTGCTCTCGGCGCGCACAAACGTCTTGATGGCCAGGCGGCGCTGCGGCGCGGTGGCGATGACCGACAGGTCGCGCAGGCCTTCCAGCGCCATGCCGAGCGTGCGCGGGATGGGCGTGGCGGTCAGCGTCAGCACGTCGACCTCGGCGCGCATGGCCTTCATCGCCTCCTTGTGGCGCACGCCGAAGCGGTGCTCCTCGTCGATGACCAGGAGACCCAGGCGGTTGAACTTGACGTCGGCCGACAGCAGCTTGTGCGTGCCGACGACGATGTCGAGGCTGCCGTCGGCGATGCCTTCCATCGCCGCCTTGATCTCCTTGGCCGAGCGGAAGCGGCTCATCTCCGCGACCCTGACGGGCCAGGCGCCAAAGCGGTCGGAGATGTTCTGGTAGTGCTGCTCGGCCAGCAGCGTCGTGGGCGCCAGGATGGCGACCTGCTTGCCGCCCATGACCGCGACGAAGGCCGCGCGCAGCGCCACCTCGGTCTTGCCGAAGCCCACGTCGCCGCAGACCAGGCGGTCCATGGGCTTGGGTGAAATCATGTCCTGGATGACCGCGTGGATGGCGGCGCGCTGGTCGGGCGTTTCCTCGAAGCCGAAGGACGCGGCGAAGGCCTCGTAGTCCTGGCCGGAATACCTGAACGCGTGTCCTTCCCTTGCAGCCCTGCGGGCATACAGGTTCAGCAGCTCCGCGGCCGTGTCGCGCACCTGCTCGGCGGCCTTGCGCTTGGCCTTTTCCCACTGCCCGGAGCCCAGCTTGTGCAGCGGCGCTTCTTCCGGCGACACGCCGGTGTAGCGACCGATCAGGTGCAGCTGCGCGACGGGCACGTAGAGCGTCGCCTTGTCGGCGTACTCCAGGTGCAGGAACTCGCTGGCGCCGTCGCCGATGTCGATGTTGACCAGGCCCTGGTAGCGGCCGATGCCGTGGTTGATGTGCACGACCGGGTCGCCCACCTTCAGCTCGGACAAGTCCTTGATCAGCGCGTTGACGTCGCTGACCTGCTCCTGCTTGCGGCGCCGGCGCGTCGTGGGCGTGGTCGCGAACAGCTCGGTCTCGGTGATGAGTTGCAGCGGCCTGGCCGGGTCGTTCCAGAAGAAGCCCGAGGCCAGAGGCGCCGCGGTGATCGCGAACTTTTCGTCGCTGGCCTGGAACTCGGCCAGGTCCTTGACCGACGGCGGGTCGATCTTGTGGTCGCGCAGCTGCTCCAGCAGGCTTTCGCGCCGGCCTTCGCTCTCGGCCAGCAGCAGCACGCGGTGCGGCGTGGCCTGCAGGTGCTGGTACAGCCGCGCCAACGGCTCCTGCACGCCGCGCTCGACGCTGATGTCGGGCAGCGGCCGCGCGAAGTCCACCGGCTCGTTGCCGCGCACGGACAGCACCGCATGCGGCTTGGTCAGGCCGAAGAAGTCCTCGGTCGTCAGGAAGAGTTCGGCCGGCGGCAGCAGCGGCCGCTCGGGGTCGTGCTGCAGGAAGCGGTGGCGCTCCTTGGTGTCGGTCCAGAAGCGCTGGATGGCTTCGTCCACCTCGCCGTGCAGCGCCAGGCCGGCCGTCTCGCCCAGGTAGTCGAAGACGGTGGCCGTCTGCTCGAAGAAGATGGGCAGGTAGTACTCGATGCCGCCCGAGGCAATGCCGTCGCCGATGTCGCGATAGATGCGCGACTTGGTCGGGTCGCCGTCCATCTTCTCGCGCCAGCGCTCGCGGAACTTCTTGCGCGCCGCCTCGTCCATGGGGAACTCGCGGCCGGGCAGCAGGCGCACGTCGGGCACCGGGTAGAGGCTGCGCTGGCTGTCGGGGTCGAAGGTGCGGATGGAGTCCACCTCGTCGCCGAACAAGTCCACGCGGTAGGGCACGGCCGAGCCCATCGGGAAGAGGTCGATGAGGCCGCCGCGCACGGCGTACTCGCCGGGCTGCACGACCTGGCTGACGTTGGTGTAGCCGGCCAGCGTCAGCTGGGCGCGCAGCGAGGCCTCGTCAAGCCGCTGCTTCTGCTTGAAGTTGAAGGTGGTGCCGGCCAGGAAGCTGGGTGGCGCCAGTCGCGTCAGCGCGGTCGACGCCGGCATCAGCACCACGTCGATGCTCTTGGTCTTTTGCGACTGCAGCAGCTCCCACAGCGTCGCCAGCCGCTCGGAGATCAGGTCTTGGTGCGGGCTGAAGCTGTCGTAGGGCAGCGTTTCCCAGTCCGGGAACACGGCGACCTTCAGCTCCGGCGCGAAGAACTTCAGCTCGTCTTCCAGCCGCTGCGTGTCGCCCGGCTCGGCGGTGAAGATGGCGGCCAGCCGCCCGGCGTCGCGTTGCTGCTGCACGAAGCGCGCGAGCAGCAGGGCGTCGGCCGAGCCGAACGGGCGGGCATGGGTGAACTTCTTGCCGGGTTGAACGGCCGGCAGCGAGGGCAGCGTCATGGGATCTAGAAACGACAACAGCCCCGCAAAGGCGGGGCTCGCCCAAATTGTAGGGATGCCATGTCCTTCGGCTGTCAGCTGGGGCTATGGCTAGCATCGCGGCCTTCAAACCGGAGATGCCATGCGCCGTCGTCACGCCCTCAGCCTGCTTGCGACTTCCCTCGCCCTGAGCCTTCCTGCCTGGGCCGCACCCACCGAGAGCGAACGCTTCCACCGCTGGCTGGACGCCGAATGGGAGCTGACGCTCAAGCGCGAACCCATCCTGGCCACGTCGCTGGGCGACCCGCGCTACAACGACCGCCTCGTCGACCAGACGACCGCCGCCTACCGCGCGCAGGCCAAGCGCGAGCTGCGCGCCCAGATCAAGGCGCTGGCCGGCTTCAACAAGGACAAGCTGGAGCCCAAGGATCGCGTGTCCTACGCCATCCTGAAGCTGGACCTGGAGCGCGACCTGGCCGGCGAGCGCTTCCCGGGCTGGATGCAGCCCATCAGCCAGATCGGCGGCCTGCCCAGCTCGCTCGCGCAGCTGGGAACCGGCCAGTCCATCCAGCCGTTCCGCTCGACCAAGGACTACGACGACTGGCTCAAGCGCCTAGCGCTGGCCGTGCCGGTGATGGACGGCAGCATCGCCAACATGCGCGCCGGCTTGAAGGCGGGCGTGACCCAGCCCAAGGCCGTCATGGAGAAGGTGCTGCCGCAACTGACCGCGCTGGCCGTGACCGACCCCGAACAGAGCCTGTTCTGGGGGCCGATCAAGAAGTTCCCCGATGCCGTGCCGGCCGCGGACCGCGAGCGCATCACGGCCCGCATGCGCAAGCTGCTGTCGACCCAGGTGCTGCCCGCCTACGCGCGGCTGCTGGCTTTCGTGCGTGACGAGTACACGCCCAAGGCGCGCACCAGCACGGCCTGGTCGGCGCTGCCCGACGGCAAGGCCTGGTACGCCTACCGCGTGCAGCAGTCCACCACGGTGGACCTGACGCCGGACGAGATCCACGAGATCGGCCTGAAGGAGGTCGCGCGCATCCTGGGTGAGATGGAGGCCGTGCGCAAGCAGGTGGGCTTCCCCGGCGACCTGAAGGCCTTCTTCAAGCACTTGCAGGACGACCCGAAGTACTACTACACCAAGCCGGAGGACTTGCTCGCCGGCTACCGCGAGCTGCAGAAGAAGATCAACGGCCTCACGCCCAAGCTCTTCGACATCGCGCCGAAGGCCGATTACGAGGTGCGCGAGGTGGAGGCCTTCCGCGCCGAGAGCGCGGCCGGTGCGTCCTACGAGCAACCGTCGGCCGACGGTTCGCGGCCCGGCGTGTTCTACGTCAACACCTTCAACCTGAAGGCCCAGCCCATCTTCGGCATGGAGACGCTGTCGCTGCACGAGGCCTCACCGGGCCATCACTTCCAGATCTCCATCGCGCAGGAAGACACCACGCTGCCGGCCTTCCGCCGCTTCGGCAGCCATTACACGGCCTATGTCGAGGGCTGGGCGCTGTATGCGGAGAGCATCGGCAAGGAGCTGGGCATGTTCACGGACCCCTACCAGTGGTACGGCCGCCTGTCGGACGAGCAGCTGCGCGCGATGCGGCTGGTGGTGGACACCGGCCTGCACCACAAGGGCTGGTCGCGCGAGCAGGCCATCCGGTACATGCTGGACAACTCGTCCATGGCCGAGAGCGATGTCACCTCCGAGGTCGAGCGCTACATCGTCTGGCCGGGCCAGGCGCTGGGCTACAAGATCGGCCAGCTGGAGATCACCAAGCTGCGCGCCGAGGCGGAAGCGGCCCTCGGCGGCAAGTTCGACATCAAGGGCTTCCACCGCGTCGTGCTGACGGCCGGCCAGGTGCCGCTGCCGGTGCTGCGTGAGCTGGTGACGGCCTGGGTCGCCAGCCGGCGCTGAGCCGGCCGGCGCGCCGCCCGCGGTCAGCGCGCGGCGCGCAGCAGCCGCAGCCCGTTGAAGACGACCAGCAGGCTGGCCCCCATGTCGGCAAACACGGCCATCCACATGCTGGCGTCGCCGAACACGGCGGCGACCAGGAACAGCGCCTTGATGCCCAGCGCCAGCGAGATGTTCTGCCACAGCACCGCGTGGGCGCGCCGCGACAGCCGGATGGTCTCGGGCAGGCGACGCAGGTCGTCGTTCATGACGACCACGTCCGCGGCCTCCATGGCCGTGTGGGTGCCGGCGCCGCCCATCGCGAAGCCGATGTCCGCCCTGGCCAGCGCCGGCGCATCGTTGATGCCGTCGCCCACCATGCCCGTCGGGCCGACGCGCGCCTGCAGGTCGACGATGGCGTCGAGCTTGTCCTGCGGCAGCAGGTTGCCGCGCACCTCGGTCAAGCCGGCCTCGGCGCCCACGGCCTGCGCGGCGGTGGCGTTGTCGCCGGTCAGCATCACGGGCTGGACGTCCAGCGCCCGAAGCTCCGCCACGGCGGTGGCCGACGACGGCTTGATCGTGTCGGCCACCGCAAACAACGCCAGCACCGCCCGTTCGTCGGCCAGCAGCGTCACCGTCCGCCCGGCCTTCTCATGGGCTTGCAGCATCGCCTCCAGGCCCGGCGAGCACTGCTGGCGTTCCTCGATCCAGCGGTGGTTGCCCAGCACGTAGCGCGTGGCGCCCAGCGTGGCCTGCACGCCGCGGCCGGCGACGGCCTCGAACTGCGTCACATCCCGGGCCGTGGCCTGCGCCGCCAGGCCCGCCGCGATGGCCTGGGAGACCGGATGATCGGAGCGTGCGGCCAGGCTCAGCGCCACCTCGAGGGCCGACGCCGCCTGCACGGTCCCGGGCAGCACCTCGTGCGCGACCAGCCGTGGCTTGCCCTCGGTGATCGTGCCGGTCTTGTCCAGCGCCACGGCCTTCAGCAGCCGCGCCTGTTCCAGGTAGATGCCGCCCTTGATGAGGATGCCGCGCCGCGCCGCAGCCGCCAGCGCGCTGACGATGGTGACCGGCGTGGAGATCACCAGCGCGCACGGACAGGCGATGACCAGCAGCACCAGCGCCTTGTAGACCGACTGCATCAGCGTCCAGCCCAGCAGCCAGGGCGACGCCAGCGCCACGGCCAGGGCCAGCACGAAGACGGCGGGGGTGTAGACGGCCGCGAAGCGGTCCACGAAGCGCTGGGTGGGCGCGCGCGTGGCCTGCGCCGCCTCGACCGCGTGGATGATGCGGGCCAGCGTGCTGTCCGCGGCCAGCGCCGTCACGCGGTACTGCAGCTCGGCGTTCTGGTTGATCGTGCCCGCGTAGAGCGGGTCGCCCACGCCCTTGTCGACCGGAATGCTCTCGCCCGTCACCGGGGCCTGGTCGATGGCGCTGGCGCCCAGGGTCACGACGCCGTCCAGCGCCACGCGCTCGCCCGGGCGCAACCGGACGACGGCGCCAGGCGTCACGGCGGCCGTCGCCACGCGGCGCCAGCCGCCGTCGGGCTGCTGCACTTCCGCGTCCTGCGGCGCCATGTCCAGCAAGCCTTTGATGGCGCCGCGCGCCCGCTCCACGGCGCCGGCCTCGATCATCTCGGCGATGGCATACAGCGCCATGACCATCGCCGCTTCCGGCCATTGCCCGATCAGGAAGGCGCCCGTCACGGCCACCGTCATCAGCGCGTTGATGTTCAGCCGGCCGATCTTCAGCGCGTGCCAGCCCTTCTGGTAGGTGCCGAAGCCCGCCAGGTAGATGGCCAGCGCGGCGAGCAGCATCTGCGCGGCCTTGAAGACGGGCTGGTCGGGCGCGAAGAAGGACGCGGCCTCCGCGGCGATCGCGATGCCCAGCGCGGCGGCCAGCCGGACCCGGCTGGTGCCTTCGGCGCCATGGTCGTCGTGGTCGTGTTGGTCGCCGGGTTCGTCCGAGGGACCGCCGGGTTCGGCGGCCTTCAGCAGCTCCGGCTGGTAGCCGATGCGGCGCACGGCCTCCATCGCGGCCTGCAGCACGGCGGGCTCGGCCACCAGCGCCAGCGTGCGGCGCGGCAGGTCGAAGCGCAGCTGCGCCACACCGGCGACGGTCTCCAGCGCATGCCGGATCTCCGCCTCCTCGGACATGCAGTCCATGTTCGCGATGCGCAGCACATGGCCGCCGGCGGGCGCGGCGACGGGTGGCGTCGGGGCGTGTGCTTGGCCAGCGCCGCAGCAGGTCGCCGTGCCGTCAGCGCCGGTGGGGGAGGGGGTGGGTGCGTTCATCGGTGCATTTCAAACCCTGGAGTGGGTCCAGAGTCAAGCGCCGGCTGGGCCGCAGATGTATCGCGCCGATGCGCCCAGCAGTACAGCAGCGGCAGCACCAGCAGCGTCAGCGCGGTGGACGACAGGATGCCGCCGATGACCACCGTCGCCAACGGCCGTTGCACTTCGGCACCGGTTCCCGTCGCCAGCGCCATCGGCACGAAGCCCAGCGACGCGACCAGCGCCGTCATCAGCACCGGCCGCAGCCGGCTCAGCGCGCCCTCGCGCACGGCGCGGTCCAGCGGCAGGCCGTCGTCCCGCAGCGAGCGGATGAAGGCGATCATCACCAGCCCGTTCAGCACCGCCACGCCCGACAGCGCGATGAAGCCGACGCCCGCCGAGATGGACAGCGGGATGTCGCGCAGCCACAGCGCCGCGATGCCGCCGGTCAGCGCGAACGGCACGCCGGTGAACACCAGCAGCCCGTCGCGCACATTGCCGAACATCGCGAACAACAGCGCGGCCACCAGGCCCAGCGCCACCGGCACCACCACCTTGAGTCGCGCCGTGGCCGACTGCAGCTGCTCGAAGCTGCCGCCCCAGCTCGTCCAGTAGCCGCTGGGCACCTTGACCCGTTCGGCCAGCCGCGCCTGCGCCTCGGCCACGAAGGAACCGATGTCACGGCCGCGCACATTGGCCGTCACGACGACACGCCGCTTGCCGTTCTCGCGGCTGACCTGGTTGGGGCCTGGCGCCTCGTCGAAGCTGGCCACCTCGCCGAGCTGCACATGGGTGCCGCTGGCCAGGCGCAGCGGCAGGCGCTTCAGCGCGTCGACATCGCTGCGCACCGCGTCGGGCAGCCGCACCTGGATGTCGAAGCGCCGATCGCCCTGGAACAGCACGCCGGCCTCCTGGCCGCCGATGGCCGCGGCTGCGCTCTGCTGCAAATCGGCGACGCTGAGGCCCAGGCGGGCGAGCTTGGCGCGGTCGATCTGCAAGGTCAGCATGGGCAGGCCGGTCGTCTGCTCGACCTTCACGTCCTGTCCGCCGGGCACGTCGCGCAGCACGTCCGCGATCTGCTCGGCGGCGCCTTCCATGACCGTCATGTCATCGCCGAACACCTTCACCGCCACGTCGCTGCGCACGCCGGAGATCAGCTCATTGAAGCGCATCTGTATCGGCTGCGTGAACTCGTAGTTGTTGCCTGGTAGCCGGGCCGCAAGGGCCTGCAGGTCTTCCACCAGCGACGCGGTGCTGCGCTTGGGGTCCGGCCACTCGCTGCGGGGTTTCAACATGATGAAGGTGTCCGCCACATTGGGTGGCATGGGGTCGGTCGCGATCTCGGCCGTGCCCAGCTTGGAGAACACGCGCGCCACCTCGGGCTGCTGCTGCAGCGTGCGCTCCAGCTCGCGCTGCATCTCCACCGCCTGCGTCAGGCTGGTGCCGGGGATGCGCATCGCGTGCAGCGCGATGTCGCCTTCGTCCAGGCTGGGGACGAACTCGCTGCCCATGCGCGTGGCCAGCAGCGCGCTCAGGGCCACGGCCACGCCGGCCATGGCCATCACCAGCGGGGGGTGGGCCAGCGCCCAGCCCAGCAAGGGCGCGTAGCCGCGCCTGGCCCAGCCCATCAGGCGGTTCTCTGTCTCGTCGACCCGATGGCCGATGAAGAGCGCCACCGCCGCGGGCACGAAGGTCACCGACAAGACCATCGCACCCAGCAGCGCCGCGACGACGGTGAACGCCATCGGGTGGAACATCTTTCCCTCCACACCGCTGAGCGCAAAGATCGGCAGGTACACCACCATGATGATGAGCTGGCCGAACAGCAGCGGCCGGCGCGCCTCGCGGGCGGCGGCGAAGACTTCGTCGAAGCGCTGCTGGCGCGTCAGCACGCGGCCTGCGGCGGCCTGCGCGTGGGACAGCCGGCGCACGCAGTTCTCGACGATGACGACGGCGCCGTCGATGATGATGCCGAAGTCCAGCGCCCCAAGGCTCATCAGGTTGGCGCTGACCTTGTTGGCCACCATGCCGGTGAAGGTGAACAGCATTGCCAGCGGGATCACCGCCGCCGTGATGACGGCCGCACGCAGGTTGCCGAGGAAGGCGAACAGGATGGCGATGACCAGCAGCGCGCCTTCCAGCAGATTGGTCTTCACCGTCGCGATGGCCTTGTCGATCAGCAGCGTGCGGTCGTAGACCGTCTGCGCGATGACGCCGGGGGGCAGGCTGCGGTTGATCTCCTCCAGCCGCTGGTCCACCGCCAGCGACACCTGCCGGCTGTTCTCGCCCATCAGCATGAAAACGGTGCCCAGCACAACCTCGCGGCCGTTCTCCGTCGCGGCACCGCTGCGCAGCTCCTGGCCCAGGCCCACGTCGGCCACGTCGCGCACCCGCACCGGCGCGCCCTGCGCCTGCGCGATGACGACGTCGGCGATGTCGGCGAGGCTGGCGACCTGGCCCGGCACGCGGATCAGCACCTGCTCGCCGCGCCGCTCGATGTAGCCCGCGCCGACGTTGGCGTTGTTGCGCTCCAGCGCCTGCACCACCTCCGGCAGCGTGATGCCGTAGGCCACCAGCTTGTCCGGCCACGGGGCCACCTGGAACGCCTTGGCCTGGCCGCCGATGGTGTTGATCTCCGTCACGCCGGGCACCGTGCGCAGTTGCGGCTTGACGATCCAGTCTTGGATCTCGCGCAGATCGGTGGGTGTGTAGGGCGTGCCGTCGGCCTTCAGTGCGCCCGGCTTGGCCTCGACGGTCCACATGTAGATCTCGCCCAGGCCCGTCGCGATGGGGCCGAGCACGGGCGCCAGGCCTGCAGGCAGCTTGCCCTTGGCCTCCTGGATGCGCTCGCTGACGAGCTGGCGCGCGAAGTAGATGTCGGTGCCCTCCTTGAACACGACGGTCACCTGCGACAGGCCGTAGCGCGACAGCGAACGCGTCTGCTCCAGCCGCGGCAGGCCGGCCATCGCCGTCTCGATGGCGAAGCTGACACGCTGCTCGGCCTCCAGCGGCGAGTAGCCCGGCGCCTCGGTGTTGATCTGCACCTGCACGTTGGTGATGTCGGGCACGGCGTCGATGGGCAGGCGCTGGTAGCTGAACACGCCCAAGGCGGCCATGCCAAGCGCCGCGAGCATGACGAACCATCGCTGGGTGATGGCGAACCGGATGAGTTTTTCAAACATGGTCAGTGCTCGTGTTCCGCGGCGGCCTTGCCGATGTCCGCCTTGACCAGGAAGCTGTTCTTCGCCGCGTAGCGCTCGCCGGCGTTCAGGCCCTTCAGCACCTCGACATGCCGGCCATCGCTGCGGCCCGTTTCCACGCGCCGCGCGTCGAACTGCTGCCCGCGGCGCACGAACACCACGCGGGCTTCATCCAGCAGCTGCACGGCGTCCGCCGTCACCGCCACCGGCACCTCGGCTTCGGTGGACGTCAGTGCCACCGTCACCGGCAGGCCGGGTCGCCACAGCCCCTTCGGGTTGGCCAGCACCAGCCGTGCGGTCGCGCTGCGGCTTTGCTCGCCGACCACTGCGCCGACGTAGCTCAGCCGGGCTTCGCCCTGCGCGTCGAAGGCGGTGGCCTTGACCTGGGCCGCCATGCCTTCGCTCAGCCGCTCCAGGTCCTTGGCCGGCACCGTCAGCTCGACCCAGACGCTGGACAGGTCGGCCACCTGGAACACGGCGGCATCTTCCTTCAGTGCTTCGCCGACGCTGAGCTTCTTGTCGACGACGACGCCATCGATGGGCGAGCGGATCTCGTGGCGCGTGAGCGCTTGCGAGTCGCCCGCCGACGCACCGAGCGCCGCCAGCCGTTGCCGCGCGGTCTCGACGGCGATCTCGGCTTCCTGCATGGCCTGGCGCGCAGCCAGATAGTCCTGCTCGGCGGAAATCTTGTCCTCCCACAGCTTCTTCTCGCGGTCGTGCGTGGTGCGCGCGAGGTTCAGGCGCTTGCGCGCGGTCAGCAGTTCGCTGCGCTGCTCGGCCAGCGCGGGGCTGGAGATGACGGCCAGCACCTGGCCGCGCTTCACGCGGTCGCCGGCGTTGGCGCGCACGGCCTCGACGAGGCCGGCCAGCCGCGGCGTGACGATGACGGCGCGGTCCTGGTTCAGCTTCACCTCGCCCAGCAGCTGCAGGCTGATGGCGATGCGCGCCGGGCCGGCGTCGGCCAGCGCGATGCCGTTGTGGCGCAGCTGCTCGTCGCTGAAGCGGGCCTGTGGTGCGGGAGGCGGCGCCGATGCGGGCTTCTCCGCCGCGGGTGGTGCTTCGGCGTGATCGTGGTCATGCTCACCCGCGCCGTGCTTTTCGCTGCGCAGGATGGCCACACCCAACACGAGGCCCACGGCCAGCACCGCCGCGATGGCTGTTGCGTTCTTCCTGTTCATCTTCAATCCTCTTGATCGTTCTGGGTGGACCGGCCCAGCAGGCGGTCCAGGTCGGCGGCGGCGCGGTGCGCGTCGGCACTGCCCTGCAGCAGCTGACGGCGCAGCTGGAACAGCGTGCGCTGTGCGTCCAGCACGTCCAGAAAGGCGAACTTGCCCAGCTCGTAGCCTTTCAGCGCGGCCTCATAGGCGGTCTGCGCGGTGGGCAAGGCGTCGTCGCGCAGCAGCTGAACCTGCTCGCGGCCCTGGCGCAGCCGCGCCGCGGCGTCGGCCACGTCGGTCTGCAGCTTCAGCGTCGCGCCGGTCAACGCCTCGCGCGCCTGGTCTTCACGGCGCAGCGCCTCCAGCAAGCCGCCCTGGTTGCGGTCGTTGACGGGCAACGGCAGCGAGAAGCCGACGATCGCCTGCGTGCGGCCCAGTTCGGCGTCGCGCTTGGCGCCCAGCGTCACGGTCACGTCGGGCGCGCGGCGCGCGCGTTCGACCTCCAGCAGCGCCTGGCGACGGGCGATGTCCAGCCGTGCCAGCCGCAGCGCGGGGGCCTCCCGCATCCATTCGGCCAGGCGCCGGTCGTCGGGCAGCGAGGGCAGGGCGGTCGCGTCGCCATCGGCCTGCGCCGCCGCCGCCAGCGGCTGGCCGCACAGCGCCGCGAGGCGGCCGCGGGCCAGCAGTCGGTCGCTTTGCGCCTGGGCCAAATCGGCGCGGGCGCCTGCCTCGGCGACGCGCGCCTTGGCCAGCTCCAGCGGCGGCACCTTGCCGGCCTGCAGCCGCTTGTCGGCAGCCGTCACGGCGCCGCGGGCCAGCGTCAGTGACGACTCGGCCAGCAGCAGCTGCTGCTGCGTGCCGAGCAGGTCGAAGAAGGCCGCGGCCACGCTGGCGCGCACGTCAGCCTGCTTGGCGGCCAGCGCCACGGCGGCCTGCTCGCGCGCCTGCGCTGCCGCCGACTGACGCGCCGCGCGCTTGCCGCCCAGCTCGATGGCCTGGGACAGCTGCACGGTGCTGGTCCGCGTGGCGCGGCGGGTGTCCTCCAGCAGCACGCCCAGCTCGGGGTTGGGCCGCGCGCCGGCCTGCGCTTCGGCGCCTTGCTGCGCCTGCAGCTCCAGCCGGGCACCGGCCAGGTCGGGGTTGTGGTTGAGGGCCAGGCGTTGCGCCTCGGCCAAGGTCAGGGCATGGGACGCGCTGGCGAACAGCGCCATCCAAAGAAAGCCAGCAAGGCTTCGCATCGAACTCTCCAGGGTTGTGGGGACAACGGCGGACGGTTCGGCGCGGCCGGCACCCGCAGGTGCCGCGCTTCAGATCAACAGGGTGGGGAAGCGGCGCGCCGAATCAGGCGCGCAGCCAATTGGGGCGTTCGAGCCCAGCCGGGATGTGGGACTTCAGCGGAGCCGCGGCGGCGGGTTCGGGGGCCAGAGCCTGCGGCGCACTGGGTGCCAGGCTTTGCGCCATCGGTGTGGCGCAACCGGCATGGTGGCAATGGCAGTGGCCGGTCTCGCAGACGGGGTGCGCCTCGCCGGCCTGCACCGCGTGCGCGGGCTCGCCGTTGAACAGCGAGACGGTCCGCGCCGGTTCGCCCGACAGCTCATCCACGCAGCACAGCGCCGCGCCCGCCCAGGACAACTGGGCGGCGACGAGCAAGGTCAGCAGGGCGATGAACCAGCGGCGCATGGTGGCGGATTCTAGAAGCCCCGCCCGTCCGGCCTCAGGTCGTAGGGCCTTCCAGCAGCGCGTCGCGCAGCTGCGTGTCGGCCGGCGAATCGCCGAACCAGATGCGCAGCACCAGCGTGAAGAACTCGTCGTCGCCCACCGGCTCGCCCTGCGCCTGACCCTGGATGTAGAACTGCGTGCCCTTGCCCGGCACGAAATCCATCGCGAAGGTGTCGCCGGGCAGCAGCTTGGGCTTGCCCGAGAAGATCTCGATCAGCCGCGTCGTCGCCAGCGTGTGGCGCGTCATCTGCGCGCTGGGCGTGTTGTCGCCCATGCCGCGCAGGAACAGCCGGCCCAGTTCGGTGCCCGGCAGTTCGCGCAGCGCGGTGAACTGCAGGCGCTTGGGGCCGGGCAGCGCGAACAGCTCGGGCGCCGTGCTGACGCGCTTGGTGGTGTACAGACCCATGTCATAGGCCTTGAACACCAGCCGCACGCGCGTGCCCTTGCCGTTGAGGTGCAGCGTGCTGCCGCCCAGTTGCGCCGTGGTGTCGAACTTGTGCACCGTGGGCGCGGCGGCGGCCTGCAGGCACAGCGCCGTGCCGGCCACCAGGATCGCCAGGCGGGCCTGCGCCGCCAGCGTCTGAAGCTGAGTCATGTCTCCTCCGATTGGGATGTCTTCTCGCATCGACCTGGGGCCGCTGCGGCGCTGGCATTCTGCGTGCAAGCGGCGACACCGTTGTCACCGTTCGAAGCCTCAGCCTTCGTGTTTCAGGCGTGAATCCTCACCACGCGCACGGGTCGGCCCACGGCCTCGCGGGCGCGCAGCTGGCCACACCCACCGTCCACGTCCTGGCCGGCGGAGTCGCGCAGCTTCGTCAGCACGCCGCGGCGGCACAGCTCGGCGGCGATGGCGCGGGCGCGCTCCCAGCTCGGCCGCGTGAAGGGCAGGCCCGGCGCGCTGTTGAACGGGATCATGTTCAGCAGGCCGTAGCGGCCCTTGAGCAGGCGGGCGATGCCGTCCAGCTCCTCCGGGCCGTCGTTGACGCCTTCCAGCAGCGTCCACTGGTACTGCGTGGGGTAGCCGCTGGCGCGCGAATAGGCATCCGCCGCCTCGACCAGTGCCTCGGGCGACAGCCGCGGCGCACGCGGCAGCAGGCGCTCGCGCTTGGCGGCATCGGTCGTGTGCAGCGACAGCGCCAGCGCCGGCTTCACGTCGGCCGCCTGCAGTGCCGTGAAGGCGCGCTCGTCGCCCACCGTCGAGAACACCAGCTGCTTGTGCGCAAAGCCGCCCTCGCGGCCCAGCAGCGTGATCGCGTCCAGCACGTTGGCCAGGTTGTGCGCGGGCTCGCCCATGCCCATGAAGACGACCTTCTTCAGCTTCGCGTTCTTGCGCCGCGCCAGCACCACCTGGGCGACGATCTCGGCGCTGCCGACCTGGCGTATCAGGCCGTCCACGCCGGTCATGCAGAACTGGCAGCCCACCGCGCACCCCACCTGGCTGGACACACAGACGCCGTCGCGCGGCAGCAGCACGGTCTCCACCGTCTGGCCGTCGGTGAGGCCCAGCAGCAGACGCGCCGACTGGCCGTCGCCGCCTGCGTGTTCGCTGCGCGGCGCGAGCAGCCCGTCCAGCTCGGCCATCAGCCCGGGCAGCGCCAGCACGACGGCCTTGGGCAGAAAGCCCTGCAGCGGCCGCTTGCCACCCTCCAACGGCAGCGCGCGCACCCAGTGGCGCAGCACGCGGGATTCGTGGTCGGGGTTGGCGCCCAGCGCGCGCAGGCGCTGGCGGAGGTCGGAGATCAACATGGGAGCGGCGATTGTCCCCGACGCGTCAGAAAAGCTGCGCCGAGGCGACAGCGCGCACCTGGGCCGCGGACTATGCTGGGCTCACAACATCCCAGGAGACCCCCATGGCCCGGCCTGCGCACATCAATCCCGAGGAGTGGAGCGTCCGCTGCGATCTCGCGGCGCTGTACCGGCTGGCCGCGCTGCACGGCTGGGACGACCTGATCTTCACGCACATCTCCGCGCGCGTACCGGGGCCGGAGCATCACTTCCTGATCAACCCCTACGGGATGATGTTCGAGGAGATCACGGCCAGCAGCCTCGTGAAGGTCGACCCCGCCGGCGAGAAGGTCGAGCCCAGCGACTACAACGTCAACCCGGCCGGCTTCATCATCCACAGCGCCGTGCACGAGGCGCGCGAGGACGCGAAGTTCGTCATGCACCTGCACACGGTGGCCGGCATCGCCGTCAGTGCGCAGCGCGAGGGCCTGCTGCCGATCTCGCAGCACAGCCTGTTCCCGCTGGCGTCCCTCAGCTATCACGACTACGAAGGCGTGGCGCTGAACCCGGACGAGAAGGCCCGCCTGGTGGCCGACCTTGGCAAGACCTCGCTGATGCTGCTGCGCAACCATGGCCTGCTGACGCTGGGGCACACGGCGGCGGACACCTTCCTGAAGATGTTCATGCTGCAGCGTGCCTGCGAGATCCAGATCGCGGCCCAGGCGGGTGGCGGCGAGCTGATCCGCATCCCGGCGCAGATCCTGGCCGGCATCCGCGCGCAGAGCGACAAGGTCATGCGTGGCTCGGGCGCCGAACTGGCCTGGCCGGGGCTGCTGCGGCGGCTGGCCAGGCAAAACCCAGGTCACGACGCCTGAGAATGGCGGGGATGACTTCTCCCCGCTTCTTCGCCCTCGTCCCTGCTGCCGGCATCGGCGAACGCTCCGGCGCCGGCATGCCCAAGCAATACGTGGACATCGCCGGCCGGCCCATGCTGGCCCACACGCTGGCCGCGCTCGCCGCGGTGCCGCGTGTCGCGCAGACGCTGGTCGTGCTGTCGCCGGGCGATGACCGTTTCGAAGCGGCGTTGCCGGCCTATGCCGGCTGGGTGGCCCGCGTGGGCGGCGCCAGCCGGGCCGACAGCGTGCTGGGCGGCCTGGCCGAGCTGCGATTGCGCGGCGCGACCGACGATGACTGGGTGCTGGTGCACGACGCCGCGCGCTGCCTGCTGCGGCCCGAGTGGGTCGATGCGCTGATCGATGCCTGCGCGCACGATGCCGTCGGCGGCCTGCTGGCCCAGCCCATTGCCGACACGCTGAAGGCTGGCGATGCCGCCGGCCGCGTCACCGCCACGGTCGACCGCCGCGACAAATGGGCCGCGCAGACGCCGCAGATGTTCCGCCTGGGCCTGGTCGAGAAAGCGCTGCTGGCGATGGGCGCCGCGGCCACCGACGAGGCCAGCGCGGTCGAGGCCCTGGGCCTGGCGCCGCGTCTGGTGCGCGCGTCCATGGCCAACTTCAAGGTGACGTGGCCGGAGGATTTCGAGTTGGCCGAGCGCTGCCTCAGAGCCTGAACTCCAGGTCCTGGCCGCTCAAGAAGTCACCGCTGGCCGGCACGTCCACCGCGCGCTCCAACGCACCGCGCAGCTTCAGCTTGGCCGCCTGCTCTGGGGCGATGCGCAGCCGCAGCGATGCCGGCGCCACCTGGTGGAACAGGTAGTAGCCATCGGCCGAGCTGGTCGCCGTCGCGATGACGTCGCCGTCGCCGTTGACCAGCTCCACCTGCGCGTCGCCGATGCCGCGGCGTTTGCCGCCGGCGTCGACGAGGTAGATGGTGCCCTCGACCTCGGAGGTGACGATGACCGGGAACTCCAGCGGCTCCACGCGCCCGGGCCGTGGCAACACGCGCACGCCCGGTGTCAGCGCCTTCCACTGCGGGTCTTCCAGCGTGGCGGGGTCCAGCGCGATGTCGGCGTAGCGGCCGGGCGTGAGCCGGTTCAGCAGCGCCGTGCCGCCTGCGTCGGTCAGGCGCGGGTGGCGGCCGCCGCCGTTCAGGATGAAGCCGGCGTTGGCCACGAACTCCTCGCCGGGGTCGCGCACACCGTTCATGTTGCGGTCCACGAAAGCGCGTGCCGACACGGCGCCGGTACCGGCCAGCGGCTGCCCTTCCATCAGCCATTTGCCGCTGCGCGGGTCGCGGTCCAGCGCGACGAAGAGCTGCAGACCCACGGCCAGCTCGCGCTGGCTGGAGTAGCTGGCGCTGAGCGCGAGGCCGAATGCGCCAAGGTTCTTGCTGAAGCCGCCGGACACCAGCGTCAGCCCTGAGTCCATGCTGCGCAGCAGGCCGGCGTTGAGCTGGTAGCCGTCGGCCAGGTTGCGGTCGGCGCTGATGGCCACGGCCTGCAGGCTGGCGCCAGGCTGGACGCGGTAGTTGAGCTGTGCGTTCAGGCCGATGTCGGCCACCCGCCGGCTGACCTGCAGCGCGCCGTCGGTGGACGAGAAATCGCCGGTGCGCTGCCAGCGCAGGCTGTTGGACAAGGCGGTGCCGCCCAGCATCAGCGACGTGCGCAGGCCCAGCTGCACGTTGCTGGGCCCCTGGTCCAGCGCATTGCGCAGCGCGTTGACGTCCAGCACCAGGCGCGGCAGCGGCCCGAGGCGCACGCTGCCCTGCAGGTGCAGCTCATCGCGCTGGCGCACGCCACCGGCCACGTCGGCGAACTGGTCGTTGATGAAGCTGCCCTGGCGCTGCGTGTGCAGCACGTCCAGCGCAAAGCCGCCCAGGCGGGTCTTCAGGCCCAACTCGCCCAGCGCGCCACCGCCGCGCATGGCGATCAGCTGCGAGCTGAGGATCATGCTGTCCAGATAGGCCAGCAGGCCGACCTGGCCATAGTCCAGCGGATCGCGGGCCACGCCGCCGACCAGACGCGGCCGGCGCACCAGGCCGACCTTGCCGGTCAGCTTGTTGCCGATGCCGATGTCCGCCTGGGCCACGCTGCGCACCGAGCCGTCGTCGGCCACCTGGGAGGCCAGCGTGTAGAAGACCTCGCCCGGCTTCACGCTGGCCTGGTCGAGCAGGAAGCTCTGCTTCTCGACGCGCAGCTGGCCCAGCGGGCCGTGGAAGACGAGGCGGAACTCGTTGGCGCCGAAGGACAGCGGCAGGTCGTCGAAGGCGTACTGGCCGTCGGCGCGCGAGGACTGGTAGGCCAGCAGCTGGTCGTTGTAGTACAGCGTCACGTCCCAACCCGGCGGCAGGTCGCCGCGCAGGCTGTGGCGGTCGAAGCTGTTGGGCTGGTCCAGCGGCCGGTTGCTGACGGCCACGCCATTGCCGCGGGCGCTGCCCTGCATGACGTTGCGCACGCTTGGCAGCGCCAGGTTGCCCAGGGCCACCGAGCGCGCACGCAGCGGGCCCAGCAGGCCGGCGTCGGGGTCGTTGCGGGCAAGGGTCACGCGCAGGTCGGGCGTGGCCTTGTCCTGGGTCTTGAGCACATAGGCCGAGCCCTCCATGCCCAGCAGGTCGCTGGTGAGATAAGCCGTGTACGCGCTCTTGTACTGGCGCGCGCCTCGGCCGTAGCGCGCGTCGGCGCCGAAGGACTGGTCGATGGACGGCACGCCGATCAGGCCCGGCGTGGACGGCGTGTAGGGGTAGTTGGGCCGCTCGGTGGGCGGCAGGCCGGCCAGCGCGGCGGCCAGGCGCTCGCGCTCCAGCTTCTCCTGCAGCGGCAGCTTCTCGCGCGGCTGGACCTTGAGCTTGAGCGTCGCCAGGTCGACCTGCAGGTCCAGCGGCAGCCAGCGCGTCAGCAGCTGGCGCGAGACGTAGATGTCGTCGCCGACGACGCCGGCCAGGCGCGGCTCGAAATGCTGCTCGCGCCCGCCCACGCTGGCCAGCGACTCGGCCAGGTTCAGCGCGAAGCCGCGCTCGCGCGGCAGCAGGCCCTCGGCGCTGCCACGGTCGGGCTTGACCTGGATCGCCAGCGTCAGCAGCCTTGAGAGCTCGCCCAACGGCAGCAGCGTCAGCGGGCCGTCCTGATAGGCGCTGAAGCTGTCGGACAGCACCTGGCCGTCCAGCACCACCTCCAGCACCAGCAGGTTGGTCTCGTCGATGCGGCGCGGCGCGGCCGGTGGCGGCGGCACGGGTGTCAGCGCGGCGATGGCGTCGCGCGCCCGCAGGCGCAGCTGCCAATGCGGCAGGTCCACGGCCAGCTCCAGGTCCAGCCAGCGCGCCAGCAGCTGCGTGGAGACATAGATGTCGCTGCCGATGGCCTGGGCCAGTCGCGGTTCGAAGGCCAGGCGGCGCTCGCCGATGCGCATGGTCGACTCGGTCAGGTCCAGGCAGAACGGCTCGCCCGAGACGGGCAGCGTGCCGGCGGCGCGACCTGATGCGGTCTGCACGCGCACGTCCAGCCCCAGCAGCCGCGACACCGCGGCCAGCGGCAGCAGCACCTGGTAGTCGGTCTGGAAGACGTCCAGCGGCTCGGCCAGCGGGCGACCGTCAACCAGCACCTCCAGGCGGCGCAGCGGCGTGGGTGCGTCGTCGGGACCGGCGTGGGCGAGCAGCAGCGGCGCGGCCAGCAGGATCGCCAAGACCAAGCGGCAGAGGGCGCAGGGCAGGGCCATGGCGCTTGTCGCGCGCGGGGCGCCGGCCCTCAGGGGAGGTTGAGGGCGGCCTCGGCCAGCAGCTTGCCGCCGGACTCGGGACGCTCGCGGAAGGCCAGCTTCAGCGTGCCGGCAGGCAGGGCCTGGCCGGCGGGCAGTTGCAGCGGCAGCTGCACGCGCCGCGCGGCGTTGGGCACGTAGACGGCCACGCCGCCGGCGCGCGCGACCTCCAGCGTCACGCCGGCCGTCGTCGTGAAGGTGGCGAGCAGGTCGCCGTAGACGGAGCGGTTGCCCTCGCGCTTCATCTGGAAGGACAGCGTGCCGGGGCCGTTCGCCGACGGCGGCTGCACGGCGAGGTCCGCCAGCGCCAGCGTGGCGTGGGTGTCGCCCTGGCGCACGATGACCGGGATGGATGCGCCCACCAGCGCCTGGATGACCACGCCCACGTCGGCGCCGCCGCGCCTGGCGACGTCCTCGACGCTGCTGGCGCCGGTGACGTCGGCCACGCGGTCGAACTGCAGGTGCGAGCGGTACTCGCCGTCGGCCAGGCCGTCGGGCTTGCGCAGCAGGATGCGCACGATCTGCGAGCTGCCGGGCGGGATGGTCACCTGGCGCGGCGAGTAGCGCAGCATCGCGTCGGCGAACTGTTCGCCGGGGCCGGCCTGCTCCACGGCGATGAATTCACCGTTGGGGCCCATGCGGCGGTTGACCAGGTTGATGCGGTAGGTCTCGGGCGTCTTGCCCTGGTTCATCAGCTCGACCTGGGCGGCGCGCTGCTTGTCAAAGACGATGCGCGTCGGGAACAGCATCAGGTCCGCGAAGGCGGCGCAGGGCAGCATCAGCAGGCCGATGGCCGCAAGCCGGGAGAGGGTTGATGCACGCATGCCGCATGGTCGCCAGGACTTGAGCGCCTGAAAGCGCGCAAAAGCGGCGGAGTTGCGGTGCTTTACTGGTAGTTCACGGTGACGTTGAACGACCCCGAGTAGCTGCCCGAGGGCTGTGCGCCGCCCACGTTGAGCGTGGCGCCGACGCTGATCTGCTGCGTGCCGCCGCCGGACAGCACGCCCGTGACGGCGGGGCTGCTGACGAAGCCGTTCAAGGCCATGGTGCCTGCGGCGCCGTCGCTGAGGAAGACGCTGCCGTCGCCGGGCAGCGAGATCGTGAACACGGCGCTGGGCGTGCCGCTGATCGTGAACTGCGCGGCTGCGGCCGTGCCGCCCTGGTTGACGAGGATGACGCTGCCGGTCTTCATGCGCGCGCCCGCGGCGTTGACCGTGATGGTGCCGCCAGCCCCGGCCGTGAAGGCGCCGAAGGACAGCGCCGTCGTGTTGTTGAGGGTCTGCGCTGCCGCCGCGCCGGTGGCCAGCGTCAGCAGCGCCAAAAGGCAGCGCAGCATGTCAGTTGAAGGCCACCGTGACGATCAGCGGACCTTCGCCGTCGCCGCCGGTGGCTGCGGCCGACACCGCGGCGGCCGGGCCGCGCGGCAGCAGGGCCGCGCCGCCCGTGGCGGCCATGTCGATGCCGAAGGCCTGGCGCGCCTCCAGCGCACCGGTGAACCAGATCGGCAGGGTCCGCGGCGACGTCGGCGCGGCCGCGCCGGGTACGCGTGCGACGCGGGCACCCGTGCCCGGGCCGGCCGGCGCGTTCAAGGCCAGCAACAGGTCTTGCACGCTGATGGGCACGCCCAGCCAGGCGATGACGGGCACGGCCTCGACGACGTTGGCGCCGGCCTGCGCCGTGGCACTGGCTGCGCCGGCCGGCGGCGTGGACACCAGCACCCACAGCACGACCGGCAGCAGGCGTCGGCTCGAAGTCATCGCGGGCCTCAGTTGTAGGCCACCGTCACCTTGACGTTGCCCGTGTAGGTGCCGGCCACCTGGCCGGCGCCGACGGTGAGCACGCCGCCCACATAGATGTAGGCCGCGCCGGAGGCCAGCGTGCCCGTGGCCGCATCGCTGCTGGGGTCGGTCTTGCCGGTGGGCGTGGCCGTCGTCACCGCCTCGGTGATCCAGTCGATGGCCATGGTGTGCGCGGCGCCGTCGCCCAGCGTCGTGTCGCTGCCGGTGTAGTCGATGGCGAAGGTGTTGTTGCCCGTGCCGGTCACGTCGAAGCGCGCAGCGGCGGCGGCGCTGCCGCCGGTGGGCAGCACGGTGGTGCCGCTCTTGGTGCGGGTGCCGTCGGTGGCGACCGTCACGTCACCGTTGCCGGCCACGACGTTGCCGAACACGAGGTCGGCCGCCTTGGCCACGGCGATGGGTTGCAGCACGACCGCCGTCGCGCTGGCGGTCGCGTTGTCGGCGGCCTGGACGACGCGCACGCCCGCGGCGCCGAGCAGCACGAGGGCGCTCAAGGCCAGCAGGGCTTGCAGGCGGGTCGGTCGGTGGAGGGATGTTGTCATGGGATGCTCCTCGGCTCCTGAATGGGACCGACCCGCCGATGTTGCGAGCCCGCCCATCAGTCTTATCGGCCGATGAAGCCGGGGCTTGACCCGCAAATCCCGGCCGGCTGCATCACCAGGTGGGGCCCAGCAGCAGATAGGCCGAGGTCTCGCCGCCGCGTGTGGTGCCCAGCGCCAGGAAGAACGGGCCGAAGCGCGTGTCCACGCTCAGGAAGCCGCTGACTGCCTGCTTCCAGCCGCTGCGCGGCAGGTTGCCGAGCTTGAGCCCGGCGCCGTCGCCGACCGCGCCAGCCTCCAGCGAGAAGCCGATGCGCACCGCGCCGCCCAGGCCCACCGGCATCTCGCCGATGCGTCGCGCCATGACGACGCGGGCCAGCAGCATGTTCTCGCCCACCAGCGAGCCGTCGGGCGTGCCGGACAGGCGCAGGTAGCCGCCCAGCGAGCGTGCCTGACCGCGCTCGGCATGCGCGAACTCGCCGTAGAGCTGGCCGGCCCATTCGCCGAGACGGAAGGCCGTGAGACCCAGCAGCGACGCGTTGATGACGCTGGATTCGCCGCGCGGGTGCAGCCATTCGATGCGTGCCGTCGTCCACTGGCCGCGGCTGGGGAAGGCCAGCGAGTCCAGCGTGTCGGTGTGCAGTTCCAGGTATTGCTGGCCATAGGACTGCGAGCGCCGGATGCTGGGCGTGGTGACGGGCAGCACCACTTCGTCGTCGGCACGCAGGCGGCCGATGCCCAAGCGCAGGTCACCCAGGCCGGCCACCCGGTGGCCCAGTTCGAGCTGGGCGCTGGTCAGGCTGCTGGACAGGCGCAGCGCGCGCTGGCCCTGGTCGAAGACATCGTTGCTGCCGGCCGTGTAGGCGAGCTTGGCACTGGCGAACCACTGCGAGCCGGGGCCCAGCGGCTGGTAGAACTCGGTGTTCAGGCCACGCGTGGAGCCGATGCGCGCGACGCTGCGCAGCTCCGCACCCCAGGGGTTGAGCCAGTTGGCCACGTGCATCGCCACGAGCGAATAGCTGTTGGCGTCGGCGAAGTTGCTGTACAGCTCGAGGCCCAGGCGCACGCGGCTGGCGGCCCAGTCGGCTTCGGTCAGCTTGAACTCGACGCTGCGCTTGCCGTCGCGGTCGTCGATCTCGGTCTCGATGCGCTCGAAGTCGCCGGTGCCGTCCAGCCGCTCGACGGCACGGGTCAGCTCCGCGCGGCCGACCGGGTCGCCCGGCTGCAGCGCCAGCTCGGCGCGCAGCGCCTCGTGGTTGAGGCGGCGCGTGCCGCTGATCTTCAGCTCGGCCAGCGGCAGCGCCGTCATCGCGGACTCGGGTGGCCCCAGTCGGCGTGCCTGCAGCGCCACGGCGGCGGCGGGCGAGGCGAGGGTGGCCAGGCGCTCGCCGGCGGCCAGCGCTGCGCGCCGACCGGTGGCGATGGCCTCGTCGGCGCGGTAGAAGTCCATGAAGCCCATGCCGGGCAGGTCGGGGTCGACGACGATGTCCTGCGGCTGCAGCTCGCGCAGCGAGCGCTGCACGTTCTGCTCGGTCAGGATCTGCAGCATCTGGTTGGCCACCATGACGGCGCTGGTGATCTCGCGCTCCTCCAGCAGCGGCGTGCCGACGTTGACGGCGATGACGATGTCCGCACCCAGCGCGCGCGCCAGGTCGATGGGCAGGTTGCGCACCAGCCCGCCGTCCACCCGTGGGCGGCCGTTGACGCGCAGCGGCGCGAACACGCCGGGCACGGCCATGGACGCGCGCAGCGCCTCGAACAGTGGTGTGTCGGCCTGGTCCAGCATCGCGCCGGACAGCAGGTCGGTCGCGACGGCGCGAAAAGGGATGGGCAGCCTGCGCAGCGGGTCATCGGCGCGCGTGGCGGGCAGCAGCGACGACAGCGTCGCTTCCAGCTGACCGTTGGCGGCGGCGCCCCCGGGCAGCATGGCGCCGCGCTCCAGGTTGAAGCCGAACTCGATGCGCGACGGCAGGCGCTCGTCGTCCTCGCGGCGGCGGATGGCCAGGCGGTCGCGCGCCGGCCGGTCGGCCAGGATGGCGCCCCAGTTGGCGCTCTTCACCAGCGCCTCCAGCTCGTCGACGCTGCGCCCCGACGCATAGGCCCCGCCGACGACGGCGCCCATGCTGGTGCCGACGATCAGGTCCACCGGTATCTGCATCTCCTCCAGCACGCGCAGCACGCCGATGTGGGCCAGGCCCCGCGCGCCGCCGCCGGAGAGGACGAGGCCGATCTTGGGGCGGGGCGGTTCGGCAGCGATGGCCGAGCCCGCAAGCAGCAGGCACAGGAGGAGCAGGCGTTTCATGGCGGGCCGCACCATATCAGGCGGCGACAATGGCGGCATGAATCCGCTGCCGTCTCTTCGCATCGGCGAGGGCTGGGACACCCACCAGCTCGTCACCGGCCGCCCGCTGATCCTCGGCGGCATCACCGTCCCGCACACCCACGGCCTGCTGGGCCACTCCGACGCCGACGCGCTCGCACACGCGATCACCGACGCGCTGCTGGGCGCCGCCGCTTTGGGCGATATCGGCAAGCTCTTCCCCGACACGGCCGCCGAGTTCAAGGGTGCCGATTCCATGGTGCTGCTGGCCGAGGCCTACCGCCGCGTGCGCGCGGCCGGCTGGCAGCTCGTCAACCTGGACACGACCATCGTCGCCCAGGCGCCCAAGATGGCGCCGCACATCGGCGCGATGCGTGCGCGCCTGGCCGAGGTGCTGGGCGTGGACATGGGCCAGGTCAACGTCAAGGCCAAGACGGCCGAGAAGATGGGCCCGGTGGGCGAGGGCCGCGCCATCGAGGCGCGGGCGGTCTGCCTGCTGGCGGCTGGCTAACGCACGCCGAAGGGCACCAGCTCGCCGTCGCGGCGCAGGCGCTCCACGGCGGCGCGCAGTTTGCTCAGCAGGGCCGGCGCCGTGTCACGGTGGCAGGCCATCTCGGCGTCGATGCGGCCGAAGTTCTGCAGTGCCCGCGCCGGCTCGCTGCCCATGCCCTGGAAGGTGGTGCGGGCCAGCAGCTCGTTGACCAGCCAGTAGTCCACGCGCCGCGCCTGCAGCATGCGCAGGCCTGTGGTGGAGTCGCGCACCTCCTGCAGCGTCAGCCCATGCTCGCGCACCCAGGCCGCGGGCAGCGACTCGCGCTGGGCGGCGATGACGGCGCCGCGCAGGTCGGCCACGCCGGCCACCGCGCGGGTTTCGTCAAGGCGGCCGTACAGCATCAGGGAACTGCTGGACACCACGCCGGCCCAGGCCAGCAGCGGTTCGCGCGCCGGCAGGCGCGGCACGCCCACGGCGCAATGGCCGGGCTGCTGCGTCAGTGTCTGCATCAGCCGGGCGACGGGCATGACCGTGATGCGCAGTTCGACACCGCTGGCCTCGCCGATGCGCTTGACGAGATGGGCGCCCGGCCCGCTGACCTGGCCTTGCGCGGACACGTCGAACAGACCCGGGCTGGTGAACACCAGCATGTTCACTTCTTCGGCCCGGGCGGCCGTGGTCAGCAGCAGTGAGAGCAGCAGCAAGGCCCGGAGCATGGGCGCCAGAGTAGCGCAGCCCGTCAGGCCGCCTGCAGCTTCAACACCGTCTGCAGCCCGCCACCCTGGGCGTTGCTGATGGACAGTTGCCCACCCAGGCGCTGCACCGACTTCTCGACGATGGCCAGGCCCAGGCCCGCGCCGCTGGCGGCGGTGCGCGCCGCGTCGCCGCGGTAGAACGGCGTCGTCAGCCGCGCCAGGCGGTCGGGCGGCACACCGGGGCCGTGGTCGCGCACGCGCAGCTCCACCCAGGTACCCTGGCGCGTGGCGCTGACATCCACGCGCGCCGGCTCGTCGGGCTGGTGGCCGTAGCGGCGCGCGTTCTCAAACAGGTTGAGCAGCACGCGGCCCAGCTCGGTGTCGTCGACGAAGACCTTCAGCGCCTCGCTGACCTGCACGCGGAAGCGGATCTGGTCGGGGTCGCGGAATCCCTGCACCTCGCGCTCGACGATGTCGGTCAGGCGGGTCTCGCGCAACTGCGTTTCGTTGGGCCGCGCGTAGTCCATGAACTTGCTGATGATGGCGTCCAGCTGGTCGATGTCCTGGGCCATGAAGTGGCGCGCCTGCTCGTCGGCCACGCTCATCTCGGTCTCCAGCCGCAGCCGGGCGAGCGGTGTGCGCAGGTCGTGCGAGATGCCGGCGAGCATGACGGCGCGGTCCTCCTCCAGCTTGGCCAGCTCGCGCGCCATGCGGTTGAAGCCCATGTTGACCTCGCGGATCTCGCTGGTCATCGTCGTCTCGTCCAGCCGCGAGTCGTATTCGCCGTCACGGATGCGGCCGGCCGCATCGGCCAGCTCGCGCAACGGCTGGTTGATGAGCCGGGCGATCAGCGCCGAGCCGACGACGGTGGCCAGCAGCGCGATCAGCACCCACCACCAGTTGCCGGCCAGCGAGATGGTCAGCGGCGTGGCACTGGTCTTCAGCCAGAAGGCGTCCTCGCCGACGATGTAGCGCACCCACAGGCCCGGCGCGTCGTTGACGCTGCGCGCCACCACCGTGTCCGGCCCCAGCGTCTGGCGCAACTCGGCGGCCAGCTGCTTGGCGAACGGGCTGGTGTCATAGGGCAGCCAGCGGTCGCTGGTCTCGGCCACGCTGACCTGCACCGTGTCGCCGCGTGCCATCGACGTGATGACGGCGACGCGGTTGATGGGGTCGGTGTGCTCCAGCGCGATGCGGCTGAGCTTGACGAGGCCGGCCAGCTGCTCGGCGGATTCGAGCGCGCGGGGCTCTGCCTCCAGCGCCTTGAAGGTCTGTTGCCATGCAAACACCGCGCCGGCCAGCAGCAATGCCAGCCAGGCGAAGGTGCGCCAGAAGAGGTTGAGGGCGAGGTGAGGGCGTGCCATGCCCTGGAGCTTATGGGTTAGCTGTTCTCATCCGGCACGAACACGTAGCCTACGCCCCACACGGTCTGGATATAGCGCGGCTGGGCCGGGTCGGCTTCCAGCATCTTGCGCAGGCGCGAGATCTGCACGTCCAGGCTGCGGTCGAACGGCTCGAACTCACGGCCGCGGGCCAGTTGGGCCAGCTTGTCGCGCGACAGCGGCTGGCGCGGGTGGCGCACCAGTGTCTTCAGCATCGAGAACTCGCCGGTTGTCAGCGGCAGCTGCTCGCCGTTCTTCATCAGGCGGCGCAGCGCCAGGTCGAACTCGAAGGGGCCGAAGGTGACCGTCATCGGCTCCTTGCTGGGCGCGCCCGGGGCTTCCGGCGGCGGGCGGCGGCGCAGCACGGCGTTGATGCGGGCCAGCAGTTCGCGTGGATTGAAGGGCTTGGCGAGGTAGTCGTCCGCGCCCACCTCCAGGCCGACGATGCGGTCCACGTCCTCGACCTTGGCCGTCAGCATGATGATGGGCGTGCTGTCGTTGGCGGCGCGCAGGCGGCGGCAGATGGTCAGGCCGTCTTCGCCGGGGAGCATCAGGTCCAGCACGATCAGGTCGACGGTCTCGCGCGTCAGCTGTTTGTTCAGTGCGCGGCTGTCTTCGGCCAGCAGGACGTCAAAGCCTTCCTGCGTCAGATAGCGGCGCAACAGGTCACGGATACGGGCGTCGTCGTCGACGACAAGAATTCGGTTCTGGCGGGGCGTCGCGCTGCTGTTCATCGCGGTTCCTGAATTTGTAACAGCGCCATTGTGTGCAGGTTTGGAAACCGGGCCTTGTAGGACAGCAGGAAGACGTTACAGCTCGTTGCCAACTGGTCGGGCTAAGCTGGGCTTCCCCTCCTTGTAAAGGCAGATCTCCATGCGCGCAGTCGTCGCCCTTTCAACCCTTGCCCTGAGCGTGGCCGCACATGCGGCCGCGGATGCGCCGCCGCGTGAGCGCCTGAGCCTGTCGGCCAGCGCCAGCGCCGACGTCGCGCGTGACGTGCTGGGCATCGCCTTCTCGACGACCCGTGAAGGCACCGACGCCGCCGGCGTGCAGACGGCGCTGAAGCAGGCGTTGGACGCCGCGCTGGCCGAGGCACGCAAGGTCGCCAAGCCCGGCCAGGTCGATGTGCAGACGGGCGGCTTCTCGCTGAGCCCTCGCTACGACCCCAAGAGCGGCAAGGTCAACGGCTGGCAGGGCAGCGCCGAGCTGCAGGTCGAAGGGCGTGACACGGGAGCCATCGCCCAGCTGGCGGGCCGCATCAACACGCTGACCATCGCCCGCGTGGGCTACAGCCTGTCGCGCGAGGCGCGCGAAAAGGCCGAGGCCGACATTTCGGCCCAGGCCATTGCCCGCTACCGCGCCAAGGCGGCGGACTACGCCAAGCAGTTCGGCTACGGCGGCTATGTCGTCGGCGAGGTGAACGTGTCCAGCGACGAGCCCGGCCCGCGCCCCGCGATGGCGATGATGCGCATGAAGGCCGCCGCGGGGGCCGACGAGGCCTTGCCGACGGAAGCCGGCAAGGCGGTGGTCACGGTGAACGTCAACGGGACCGTTCAACTGACCCGGTAGCCTGCCTAGACGGCGGTCCAGCCGCCGTCCATCGCCCAGGCCTGGCCGCGCACGTTGATCGCGGCATCCGAGCACAGGAACACGGCCAGCTGGCCCAGTTCGTCCGGCGTCGTGAACTGCAGCGAGGGCTGCTTCTCGGCCAGCAGGCGGCGCTTGGCTTCGTCGTTGTCGACACCGTCCTTGGCGGCCAGCGCGTCGACCTGCTTCTGCACCAGCGGCGTCAGCACCCAGCCGGGGCAGATGGCGTTGACGGTGACCGCCGTCGTCGCCGTCTCCAGCGCGATGCTCTTCGTGAAACCGACCAGGCCGTGCTTGGCCGCCACATAGGCCGACTTTTGCGCCGAGGCGACCAGGCCGTGCGTGGACGCGATGTTGATGATGCGGCCCCAGCCTTTCTTGAGCATGCCGGGCAGCGCCAGGCGAGTGGTGTGGAAGGCCGAGCTGAGGTTGATGGCGATGATGGCGTCCCACTTCTCGACCGGGAAGTCCTGCACCGGCGCGACATGTTGGATGCCGGCGTTGTTGACCAGGATATCGATGCCGCCGAACTCGGCGTCCGCGTAGGCCTGCATGGCCGCGATCTCGTCCGGCTTGCTCATGTCGGCGCCGTGGTAACCCACCTTGACGCCCAGCGCGGCCACTTCGGCCTTGGGGCCTTCGGCGTCGCCGAAGCCGTTCAGGATCAGGTTGGCGCCCTGGCGCGCGAGCGCGAGCGCGACGCCCAGGCCGATGCCGCTGGTGGAGCCGGTGACGAGGGCGGTTTTGCCTTTCAACATGCTGGGGTTCCTTGGTGGTTGCTACGATGATTTTCGAGAAGGACGCCATCATGACCGAACCGCGCTTGAAATTCGTGACCTGCCTGGACGCCACGGGCCTGCACCGCATGGCCTACTGGGAGTGGGCTGGCCCGAGCGCGGATGCACCCGTGCTGGTGTGCGTGCACGGCCTGTCGCGCCAGGGGCGGGACTTCGACGCGTTGGCGCGCGTGCTGAGCGGTCGCTACCGGGTCGTCTGTCCGGACGTGGTCGGTCGCGGGCGCTCGGACTGGCTGCGCCAGCCCGGCGGCTACCAGATCCCGTCCTATGTGTCCGACATGGTGGCGCTGCTGGCACGACTGGACGTTGAGCAGGTGGACTGGGTCGGCACCTCGATGGGCGGCCTCATCGGCCTGGGCCTGGCTTCGTTGCCGCGGCCAGAGG
Source organism: Roseateles sp. P1_C6 (assembly GCF_056406315.1). NCBI lineage: Bacteria > Pseudomonadati > Pseudomonadota > Betaproteobacteria > Burkholderiales > Sphaerotilaceae > Roseateles > Roseateles sp. P1_C6. Next base: position 103,476 of record NZ_JBFUAK010000008.1, on the reverse strand, counting down.
GTGCGCTCAGCCCCATCCGTCGCCTGGTGCTGAACGATGTCGGCCCGGCGATCCGCTACGAGGCGCTGCAGCGCATCGGTGGCTATCTCGGCAAGGTGCAGCGCTTCACGTCTCTGGACGAGGGCGCGGGCTACCTGCGCAGCATCTCCGAGGGCTTCGGCCCGCATTCCGAGGCCGAATGGCTGGCCCTGTCCGAGCCGCTGTTCCGCGAGGAAGACGGGGGCTGGAAGCTGCGCTACGACCCCGCCATCGCGCTGCCCTTCGCGGCCGTGACGCCCGAGATCGCCGCCGCCGGCGAGGCCATGCTGTGGGGCGCCTATGACGCGCTGCGCTGCCCGACGTTGTTGATCCGCGGCGCCGAGTCCGACCTGCTCAGCGCCGAAACCGCGCGTGCGATGACGCAGCGCGGCCCGGGCGCCCGCCTCGTCGAGCTGCCCGGCGTGGGCCATGCGCCGACACTGATCCACGACGACCAGATTGCCATCGTGAGGGACTTCCTCAGTACATGAAGACCGGCTTGATGCCCGAGGGCGCGGCCACGGCGCCCATCGTTGCGCTGCTGGATGCGGGCGCCGCGCACTCCAATGCCGAGGTCGTCCGTGCGCGCGCCTTTGCCGAGCCGCTGCTGGCGGGCGAAGCGCTGGACACCGGCGAAAACGCGCTCACCCATGCCGACGGCGTGGCGGCCATCCTGCAGGCCGTCGGTGCCGCGCAGGAGCTGCAGGCCGCCGCCTACCTGGTCTATGCGGGCGACTTCCTGACCAAGCCCGAGGAGGTCGTCGCCAAGGCCTTCGGCGACAGCTATGCCAGCCTGGTCATGCACACGCGCCGCCTCGTGCAGTTGCAGCGCGCCGCGCGCGACGCCAAGGTGCACACCGACCAGCGCGCCGATGTCCGCGCCGAGCAGACCGAGCGCGTGCGCAAGATGCTGCTGGCCTTCTCGCGAGACCTGCGCGTGGTGCTGCTGCGCCTGGCGTCGCGGCTGCAGACGCTGCGCTGGTACGCGGCCAGCAAGCAGGCCTGCCCGGGCGAGCTGGCGGCGGAGTCGCAGTCGGTGTTCGCGCCGCTGGCCAACCGGCTGGGTATCTGGCAGATCAAGTGGGAGCTGGAGGACCTGGCTTTTCGTTTTCGCGAGCCCGAGACCTACAAGGCGCTGGCCAAGGCCTTGCACGAGACCCGCGTGGAGCGCGAGCAGCGCGTGGAGGCCGCACGCGCCGCTTTGCAGGCCGACCTCTATGCGCAAGGCCTGGCCGCGGAGGTACAGGGCCGCCCCAAGCACCTGTACAGCATCCACAAGAAGATGCAGGGCAAGGACCTGGCGCTGGACCGCGTCTTCGACCTGCGCGCGCTGCGCGTCATCGTCGCCAGCGTGGCTGACTGCTACACGGCGCTGGCGCGGCTGCATGAGATCTTCACGCCGGTGCCTGGCGAGTTCGACGACTACATCGCCAAGCCCAAGCCCAATGGCTACCAGTCGCTGCACACCGTGGTGCTGGGCCCGGACGGCCGCGCGATGGAAGTGCAGATCCGCACGCGTGAGATGCACGACCATGCCGAGCATGGCGTGGCCGCGCACTGGGCCTACAAGGAGGCCGGTGCGCGCGGCTATGCCGGGGTCAGCGCGGCCGGCGAGTTCGAGGAGCAGGTGGCGCGCGCACGCAAGGCCGTGCTCAACCAGCTGCTGGCCTGGGAGCGCGACACGGTGCAGAAGGCGCAGGCCGGCGGTGCGCCGAGCTTCGACGACCGCATCTACGTCTTTACGCCGCAGGCCACCATCGTCGAGCTGACGGCCGGCGCGACGCCCATCGACTTTGCCTACGCGGTGCACACGGACCTCGGCCACCGCTGCCGCGGCGCGCGCATTGACGGGCAGATGCTGCCGTTGAGCACGCCGCTGCAAAGCGGCCAGACGGTGGAGATCACGGCCGCCAAGGAGGGTGGGCCGTCGCTGGACTGGCTCAACCCCGAACTGGGCTACCTGCAGAGCCCGCGGTCGCGCGCCAAGGTGCGTGCCTGGTTCAACGCCTTGCAGCAGACGCAGACCATCGCCAAGGGCCGCGAGCTGGTCGAACGCCTGCTGCAGCGTGAAGGCAAGACGGCGGTCAAGCTCGACGAGCTGGCTGCGCGGCTGGGCTTCAAGGGCGCGGATGCGCTGTTCGAGGTCGTCGGCAAGGACGAGTACTCGCTGCGCAACATCGAGCTGCTGCTGCGCCCGCCGGAGCCGGTCGCGGACGAGAACGAACTGCTGGCCCAGCGCCACACGCGCAGCGCCAGCACCGGCACGCGCGGCGGTGTGCTGGTGGTGGGCATTGACTCGCTGCTGACGACGCTGTCGCGCTGCTGCCGGCCCGCGCCGCCGGACGCCATCTCAGGCTTTGTCACGCGTGGCAAGGGCGTGGCCATCCATCGCAGCGATTGCAGCAACCTGGCCGAGATGAAGCGGCGCTCGCCCGAGCGCGTCATTGCGGTGGAGTGGGGCGGTGGTGAAGCCGCGTCGGGCTCGGGCAAGGGCGCACCGGTCTACCCGGTCGATGTCCTTGTCGAGGCCGGCGACCGCCAAGGCCTGCTGCGCGACGTGCTGGAGGTGTTCGCCAAGGAGAAGATGAACGTCGTGGCCGTCAACACGCAGTCCTTGAAGCCGGGTGCGGCCAAGCCCAAGGCCGGTGGCGGTGACACGGCGTGGATGAGCTTCACGCTGGAGCTGTCGGACGCGTCCAGGCTGACCAAGGTGCTGCGCGAGCTGTGCGCCATCTCCGGCGTGCGCTCCGCTCGGCGCAAGTGAGTCTGGACCGGGCCTGCAAAAACCTGCTATAGTGCGCAGCTCTTCAGGCGCGTAGCTCAGTTGGTTAGAGCACCACCTTGACATGGTGGGGGTCGTTGGTTCGAATCCAATCGCGCCTACCAAATACGGTAGGAAAGAAAAAGCACCCGGCGGCGACGCCAGGTGCTTTTTTCTTGTTCTGTACGAAAACTGCGGCGCCTGAATCGCCCAAAGCGCCCAAAAGATGTGTCCGAGGTGGTGGGTAGACATGGCGCAAAGAGGGCCTTGTCGCCGGTGACGGCACTTTATGGCGCAACTATCACCGATACCAAAGGGCCGCCGTGCGCCGGAAGGCGCTCATCCGCGCTTCCCGCTACCAAAGCGTCTGGCACAGATACTTCGTGTGCATGTAGTCGTCCAGTCCGTAGCGCGAGCCCTCGCGGCCATAGCCTGATTCCTTGATGCCCCCGAAGGGCGCGGCCTCGGCCGCCAGCGCGCCTTCGTTGATGCCGACGATGCCGGTCTCCAGCGCCTCGGCGACGCGCCAGATGCGCTGCACGTCGCGCGAGAAGAAGTAGGCGGCCAGGCCGAAGGGCGTGTCGTTCGCTGCGGCGATGACCTCCGCCTCGTCGCTGAATCGCGTGATGGGCACGACGGGGCCGAACGTCTCCTCGCGGCTGCATTCCATGCCGGACCCGACGTCGATCAGCACCGTCGGCGCGAAGTAGTTGGGTCCCAGGTCCAGACGCGTCCCGCCGACGACGACACGCGCACCGCCTGCGACGGCGTCCTGCACATGGCGCTCGATCTTGTCGACGGCGCGCCGGTTGATCATGGGGCCGATCTGCGAGCCGGGCTCGCTGGCCGGGCCGACCTTCAGCGCGCCGACGCGGGCGGCCAGCTTGTCGACGAAGGCGTCGTGCACGCGCTGGTGCACGAAGACGCGGTTGGGGCAGACGCAGGTCTGGCCGCCGTTGCGGAACTTGGCGGCCATCAGGCCGTCGACGGCGGCATCCAGGTCGGCATCGTCGAAGACGATGAAGGGCGCGTTGCCGCCCAGCTCCAGCGACAGCTTCTTCAGCGTGCCGGCCGACTCGCGGGCCAGGTGCTTGCCGACCGGCGTCGAGCCGGTGAAGGTGATCTTGCGCACGCGGCCGTCGGCGAGCCAGACGTCCACGACCTCGGCCGCCCGCTCGCGCGAAGCGACGACGATGTTCAGCACGCCGGCCGGCACGCCGGCCTCCTCGGCGAGCCGGGCCAGGGCCAGCGAGGTCAGCGGCGTGTCCTCGGCCGGCTTGGCGACGACGGTGCAGCCGGCGGCCAGGGCCGGCGCGATCTTGCGGGCGATCATCGCTGCGGGGAAGTTCCACGGCGTGATCGCCGCGACGACGCCGACCGGCTCCTTCAGCACCATCATGCGGCGACCGCTGACCGGCGCCGGGATGATGTCGCCATAGGCGCGCACGGCTTCTTCCGCGAACCATTCGACATAGCTGGCGGCATAGGCCACCTCGCCACGGCCCTCGGCCAGCGGCTTGCCCTGCTCGCGCGAGATCAGGCGTCCGAGGTCCTCCTGGTGGGCCAGGATCAGCGCGTTCCAGCGCTTCAGGATCTGGGCGCGCTGCTTGGCCGGCAGGGCCCGCCAGGCCGGGCCGGCGGCGTAGGCCGCGTCCACGGCGGCGCGCGCGTCGGCGGCGCCGCTGTCGGGCACGCTGGCGATGGCGACGTCCAGCGCCGGGTCGCTGACCGGCAGCGTGCGGCCGTCCTGGCCTTCGCACCAGCGGGCGTTGATGAAGTTCTGCGTGCGCAGCAGGTCGGGGCGGCTGAGGCTCAGGGGCATGGCGCTAACTCGGAAATCTGTTGAAAGCTCAGGCCTGGGCCACCAGGCGGGCGATGGCCTCGCCCATCTCGGTCGTCGACGCGCTGCCGCCGAGGTCGCGGGTGCGCGGGCCTTCGCGCAGCACGGTCTCGATGGCGGCCAGCATGGCGTCGTGGGCGTCCGCGGCGCCGAGGAATTGCAGCATCAGCGCGGCCGACCAGATCATGGCGACCGGGTTGGCGATGTTCTGGCCGTAGATGTCGGGCGCCGAGCCGTGCACGGGCTCGAACAGCGACGGGAAGCTGCGCTCGGGGTTCAGGTTGGCGGACGGTGCCAGGCCGATGGTGCCGGTGGTCGCGGGGCCGAGGTCGGACAGGATGTCGCCGAACAGGTTGGACGCGACGACCACGTCGAAGCGGCCCGGCTGCAGCACGAAGCGGGCGCTGAGGATGTCGATGTGCTGCTTGTCGACCGTGATGGCCGGGTAGTCGGCGCCGACCGCGTCGGCGCGGCCGTCCCACCAGGGCATGCTGATCGCGATGCCGTTGCTCTTGGTCGCCACGGTCAGGTGCTTGCGCTCGCGGGCCTGGGCCAGCTCGAAGGCGTAGCGCAGCACGCGGTCGGCGCCGAAGCGCGAGAAGACCGATTCCTGGATGACGATCTCGCGCTCGGTGCCCGCGTACATGATGCCGCCGAGGTTGGTGTACTCGCCCTCGGTGTTCTCGCGCACGACCAGGTAGTCGATGTCGCCCGGCTTGCGGCCGGCCAGCGGGCAGGGCACGCCCTCGAACAGGCGCACCGGGCGCAGGTTGATGTACTGGTCGAACTCGCGGCGGAACTTCAGCAGCGATCCCCACAGCGAGATGTGGTCGGGCACGATGGCCGGCCAGCCGACGGCGCCGAACAGCAGCGCGTCATGGCCCTGCAGCTGGGCCTTCCAGTCGTCCGGCATCATCTGGCCGTGGGCCTGGTAGTAGTCGCAGCTGGCCCAGTCGATGTGGGTCAGCTGCAGCTCGATGCCGAAGCGCGCCGCGGCGGCGCCCAGCACGCGCAGGCCCTCGGGCATCACTTCCTTGCCGATGCCGTCGCCGGGGATGACGGCGATCTTGAAAGTCTTCTTGCTCATGATGATTTCTCGTTCAGGTCAGGCCGCGGCGGCCTGTTCGTCGAGCCAGCCCTGGCGCAGTTCGGGCACCGAGCGGGCCAGCAGCTCGTAGTAGGGATGATGGGGGCCGCGCTCGTAGTCGGCGCGCGCCACCTGCGCCAGCTTGCGGCCGTGCTGCATGACGACGATCTCGTCGCAGACCGAGCGCACCGTGTGCAGGTCGTGGCTGATGAAGAGGTAGGACAGGCCCAGCTCGCGGCGCAGCTCGGCGATCAGGTCCAGCACGGCGGCGCCGACGACGGTGTCCAGCGCCGACGTGACCTCGTCACAGAGGATGAGCTCGGGTTCGGCGGCGAGCGCCCGCGCCAGGTTGACACGCTGCTTCTGCCCACCCGACAGGCCGCCCGGCAGCCGCCCGGCCACCGTGGCGGGCAGCTTGACGAGGTCCAGCAGCTCGCGGATGCGGCGCTGCAGCGGCTCGCCCGACAGGCCGCGGTAGAACTGCAGCGGCCGCGCCAGGATGCGCTCGATGGTCTGGGACGGGTTGAGCGCCGTGTCGGCCATCTGGAAGACGATCTGCACGCGGCGCAGCTCTTCCTTGCCGCGTTGCTCCAGCGTCGGCGGCATGGGCTGGCCGTCGAACAGCATCTCGCCGCGGCAGGGCGCGATCAGGCCGGCGATGGCGCGTGCCAGCGTCGTCTTGCCCGAGCCGGACTCGCCGATGACGCCGATGGCCTGGCCGCGGTAGAGCTTGAGGTTGATGTCCTCCAGGATCAGCGCCTTGGGCTGGCCCTGCTTGTCGCGCGGGCCATAGCCGGCCGACAGCTGGCGCACCTCCAGCAGCGGCGTCTCCGCGGCCACGGCGCCGGTCGAACCGGCCTCGCGCTCCTTGGGCCGCGCGGCGGCCAGCAGGCACTGCGTGTACTCGTGCGAGGGCGCGGCCAGGATCTGCGCGGTACCGCCCAGCTCGCGCATCTGGCCGTCGCGCAGCACGAGGATGTGGTCGGCCATCTGGGCGACGACGGCCAGGTCGTGGCTGACGTAGACGGCCGTCGTGCGGCGCTCGCGCACGACACGGCGGAAGGCGCGCAGCACCTCGATCTGCGTCGTCACGTCCAGCGCCGTCGTCGGCTCGTCGAGGATGACCAGCTCGGGGTCGGTGATCAGCGCCATCGCGGCCATCAGCCGCTGCAGCTGGCCGCCCGAGACCTGGTGCGGGTAGCGGGAACCGATGGTGTCGGGGCTGGGCAGGGCCAGCTCGCGGAACAGCGCCACGGCCTTGGCTTCGGCCTCGGGGCGGGTCGAGGTGGCGTGGATCAGCGCCGGCTCGACGACCTGGTCCATGATGGTCCGCGACGGGTTGAACGAGGCCGCCGCGCTCTGCGCGATGTAGGCCACGCGTCGACCGCGCAGCGCACGCTGGCCGGCCGCGTCGAGTTCCAGCACCTCGGTGTCGCCGATGCGCACGCTGCCCGCCGCGATGCGGCAGCCCGTGCGCGCATAGCCCATCATGGCCAGCGCGGTGGTGGTCTTGCCGGAGCCGGACTCGCCGATCAGCGCCAGCACCTCGCCAGGGGCGATGGTGAAACTGAGGTCGTGGACGATGGTCTGCTCGGCATCGCGCGCGCCGGCGACGATGCGCAGGCCTTGGACTTGGACCTGGGCGCCCATCAGTGGTCTCCGCGGGCGGCGCGGCCCGGCAGGTTGTCGATCAGCAGGTTGACCGCGATGGTCAGGCTGGCGATGGCCAGCGCCGGCGCGATGATGGCCGCGCTGCCGTTGGCCAGCGCGCCGATGTTCTCGCGCACCAGCGAGCCCCAGTCGGCGTCCGGTGGCTGCACGCCCAGGCCCAGGAAGCTCAGCGAGGCCAGCAGCAGCACGACGTAGACGAAGCGCAGGCCCAGGTCGGCCAGCATCGGGTTGACGATGTTGGGCAGGATCTCGTGCAGCATGATGTAGAGCCGCCCCTCGCCGCGGGTGCGGGCGACTGTCACGTAGTCCATCGCGTTGATGTTGACGGCCAGCGAGCGCGCGATGCGAAAGGCGCCGGGCACGTAGATCATGGCCGCGGTCGGGATCAGCATGGGCAGCGTGGAGCCAAAGGCGGCCACCATGATCAGCGCCAGCATCTTGGAGGGGATGGAGGTCAGCGTGTCGATGCCGCGGCTCAGCACGGCGTCCACCCAGGGCGCGCTGGCGGCGGCCAAAAGCGCCAGCAGCGTGCCGATGCTGCTGGCCAGCAGCGTGGCCAGCAGCGCGATGCCGACCGTGTAGCGCGCGCCCTCGACGACACGGGCCAGCATGTCGCGGCCCAGGTAGTCGGTGCCCAGCCAGTGGTGGGCGCCCATCGGCGCGAACACGTCGCCATTGCCCATGTCGCCGCCGTCCTGGCCCAGCAGGGCCGGGCCGAACGCGGCCACCAGCAGCCAGGCAACCAAAATGGCCAGGCCCAGCAGGCCGGGCCAGGGCATGGCAAGCCGGCGACGGCGCGGTGAGGGAGCGAAGGAAGCAGAGCTGGTCATGGGCGTCTTCTCGATCAGCGATGGCGCAGCCGCGGGTTGGCGACGATGCTGCACAGGTCGGCCAGCGTGACCAGCAGCAGGTAGACGGCGCAGAACAGCATGGCGCAGGTCTGCACCAGCGGCATGTCGCGCTGCGACACGCCGTCGACCATCAGGCTGGCGATGCCGGGGTAGTTGAAGATGGACTCGACGATGATGACGCCGCCCAGCAGATAGGACAGCGACAGCGCCACCGCGTTGGCGATCGGGCCGATGGCGTTGGGCAGCGCGTGGGCCAGCACCATGCGCGTGGGCGAGGCGCCCTTGAGCTGGACCATCTCGATGTAGGGCGCCTTCAGCTGGTCGACGACGGCGGCGCGCGTCATGCGCATCATCTGCGCGACGGTCACGCAGCACAGCGTCAGCACCGGCATCGCGAACTGACGCAGCATCTGCCCGACCGACTCGACGCTGCTGGCCGACGACAGTGCCGGCAGCCAGCGCAGCTGCACGGCGAAGATCAGCACGGCCAGCGTCGCGACCAGGAACTCCGGCACCGACACGACGGCCACGGCGCCCGAGCTGGCCATGCGGTCGAACCAGCTGCCGCGCCACATCGCCGACGCGATGCCCAGCATCAGCGCGACCGGCACCGAGATCGCGGCCGTGATGCCGGCCAGCAGCAGCGAGTTGGGCAGGCGGCTGGCAATCATGTCGGCCACGGGCGCGCCGCTGACGATGGACATGCCCGGCTGCCCCGTCAGCAAGCCGCGCAGCCACTGCCAGTAGCGCACGGGCGCCGCCACGTCCAGGCCCATCTGATGGCGCAGCGCGGCGAGCGACTCGGCCGTCGCCTCCTGGCCCAGCTGGGCCTCGGCGGCGTCTCCGGGCAGCACGGCCGTGATCGCGAACACGACGGCCGACACCACCAGCAGCGAGACCCCCGCCATCGCGACGCGGCCGGCCAGCAGGCGCAGGATCAGCAGGTTCATCGCTCAGGCTTCCAGCCAGACGTTCTCGGCGAAGGAGTAGCCCATCAGGCCGCCCAGCGGGATCTGGCGCAGGCCCTTGAGCTTGGCGGTGTGGCCGTCGATGCTCTCCAGGAACATCGGGATGCCGACGCCGGCCTCTTCGTGGATCAGCACCTGCATGTCGGCGTACATCTGCTTGCGCTTGGCCTGGTCGGTCTCGGCGCGGGCGGCGAGCAGCAGCTGGTCGAACTTGTCGTTCTTCCAGCGCGAGCCGTTCCAGGCGGCGTCGGACTTGAAGAACTGCGTCAGCAGCGTGTCGGCGCTGGGGCGCGGGTTGACGTTGCCGAAGCCCACCGGGCTGTTGAGCCAGTGGTTGGACCAGTAGCCGTCGGCGGGCATGCGCTTGACGTCCAGGTTCAGGCCGATGCGCTGCGCCGACTGCTGCAGCACCAACGCCATCTCGACCGAATACAGCGCCACCGGCGAGGTCACGACCGGGATGCGTGCGCTGCCGATGTTGGCCTTGGCCAGGTGGAACTTGGCCTTCTCGGGGTCGTAGGGCCGCTTGGGCAGGCCGGCGAAGTAGAAGCGGTTGCTCGGGTCGATGGGCTGGTCGTTGGCGACGACGGCATGGCCCAGCGCGATGGACTTGCGCATCTGCTCGCGGTCGAACAGGTACTTCATGGCCAGCACGAAGTCCGGGTTGGCGCCCGGGCCCATGTCCTTGCGCATGATCAGGTCGGAGTACTGGCCCGACTGCGTGCCGAAGATCGCGTAGCCCGGCGTGCCGCGCACACGTTCCACGGAGCGCGGATTGACGGCGGCCACCAGGTCCAGGTCACCGGACAGCAGTGCATTGACGCGCGCGCCCTCGTCGCCGATGCCGACGAACTCGATCTCGTCGAGGTAGGGCTGGCCGGGCTTCCAGTAGGCGTCGTTGCGCACGACGATGGAGCGCACGCCGGGCTTGAACTCCTTCAGCTTGAAGGGGCCGGTGCCGATGCCGGTCGCGAAGTCGGTCGTGCCGTCCTTGACGATCAGGAAGTTGAAGGTGCCGAGGATGACGGGCAGGTCGGCATTGGGCTGCACCAGCGTGACCGTGACCTCGTTGGCGCCGCTGGCCTTGACGCTGTCGATCTGGTCGGCCAGCGCCTTGGCCTTGGAGGCAGTCGCGGCGTCCTTGTGGCGCAGCAGCGAGAACAACACGTCGGCGGGCTGCAGCGCCTTGCCGTCGTGGAAGACGACGCCCTTGCGCAGCTTGAAGACCCAGGTCTTGGCGTCCTTGGTCGTGAACGACTCGGCCAGCGCCGGTTGCGGCGTCAGGCTGCCGTCCAGCGCGGTCAGCCCGTTGTAGAGCATGGTGCCGCGCGAGTAGTCGGTCTGGTTGGCCATCTTGGCAGGGTCCAGCGTGTCGCTGATGGCGGCGGTGGCGCCGGCCACGCGGATGCGGCCGCCGCGTCGCGGCGTCTGCGCGTGGGCCGACAGTGCCGTGCCGGCCACGCCCGTGGCCAACGCCAGCTGCATGCCGCCGCCGGCGAGCATGGCCAGCAGGTCGCGCCGTGTCGCACCGCGCTTGAGCGCGCCGAGCAGCTCCAGGCTCTCCTGCGGGCCGACCATGTCTTGCAGCTTGCTGTGTCCGTTCATGTGAGTCTCCTGACGCAAGGTCTATCTCAGGACATCCTGTCCTTGAGGCGGTAGTAGAGGCCGACGGCCGGTAGGAACCAGGGTGGGCCGACATGGCCCGGGATGGCAGGCCAGGGCCGGTCGCGCCAGGGGTTGGCGGCGGCATTGCCCAGCAGGGTTTCGGCCATGCGCTGGCCCATGTGCACCGACATCTGCGTGCCGTGGCCGCTGTAGCCCAGTGAATAGAAGACGCCGTCGCGCTCGCCGGCGTGCGGCAGGCGGTCGCGGCTCATGTCGACGAGGCCGCCCCAGCAGTAGTCGATGCCGATGCCCTTGAGCTGCGGGAAGGTCTGCTCCAGGCCTTCGCGCAGGATGTCGCCACTCTTCTGGTCCGACGTCGGGCTGGAGATCGCGAAGCGCGCCCGCCCGCCCCAGACGAGCCGATGGTCCGGCGTCAGGCGGAAGTAGTGGTGGATGTTGGCGATGGTGACGTAGGTGCGCCGGCCCGCCAGCAGGGCCTGGGCACGCTCGGCGCCGAGGGGCTCGGTGACGATGATGAAGCTGCCGATGCCGACGATGCGCCGGCGCAGCCAGCCGAAGCTGCCGTAGCCGCCGTGCAGGCTGGCGCCGGTGGCCAGCAGCACTTGGGCGGCACGGATGGCACCGCGCGGCGTGTGCACCATGTGCTCATGGCCGGTGCCCAGGCGCTGCAGGCGCTGCACGGGCGTGTTCAGGTGGATCTGCGCGCCGCGCTTCTCGGCGGCGGCTGCCAGGCCGCTGGCGAAGCGGCCCATGTGCATCTGCGCGCTCTTGCGTTGCAGCAGGCCACCGACGAAGCGGTCGCTGCCGACCTCGTCGCGCACGGCGCGGGCGTCCAGCAACTCGACGTCGCGGTCCACCTCGCGCCGCATGCGCGCGTGGCTGCGCGCCAGCGCCTCGTAGTGGGCGGGGCGGGTGGCCAGCTTGAGCTTGCCATTGCGCTGGAAGTCGCAGTCGATGCGCTCTTCGCGCACCAGGGCCTCGACCGAGTCGACGGCGGCGTCGAACTCGTGGTACCAGGCGCGGGCCTGCTCGATGCCGTACTGCTCGGCCGCCGCGATGTAGTCCACCGCCAGGCCGTTGTTGACATGGCCGCCGTTGCGCCCCGAGGCTTCCTTGGCCACGCGGTCGCAGGCTTCCAGCACGACGACATGCCGGCCCCGCTGCGCCAGCGTGCGCGCCGCGGACAGGCCGGTGAAGCCGGCACCGACGATGACCACGTCGGCCTGCGCCGGCAAGTCGGCTGCCTGGGGCTGGAAGGCCTGGGCAGAGTCGGTCCAATAGGAATCGAGTTTCACGGCGGGTTGTCCTGGGTCACGGGGCGTGTCAGAAGGATTTCATTGAAGCATGTGAGGCCAATGCAAATGCGGGCTTGTGGCCGCCGGCAGCACATGAAACTGTCTTTTTGACCCCCCGCTTCGGCATAGGCTGCGGCCCGCACCGTGGCGAGGCAACCATGCACCTCGAGCCGACCTGGCCAGACCGATCGGCACGCTTTTGACGCGCCGTTCGGGTTGAGCCGTCGAAGGGTTGCTGCACGTCGAACGCAGCCGCCTGACTGCCGCCCAGCGGGCCGCGGTGGATGACATGCCCGTTGGGCACCTGGCATTGATCGGTATCGAGGGCTTGCACGGGCGGGTCTTTCGGCTGCGGTCGTAACACCGGTATCGATGCTAGGGACGGCACCCCGAAATTTGGCGCCGTTGGCCGGCCGCGGGGCGCAGATCATTGCGACTTGAACGGTGCGTGCAGTGCATGCTGCGGTTCTTTGCAAACAGCAAGATCGTCCTAGCGTTGCGCGTCCTGGATGGCCAGGATGGCGTCGAGAATGCCGCTCCGGAGCCCGCCTTGAAGACCGTGAATCCCGCCCCGACGCCGTCGACCGACGGCATTGTTCTGCGCGCCCTGCAGGAAGCCGACCTCGATGCCGCCCTGGGCCTGTCGCAGGCCGTGCACTGGCCGCACCGGCTGGCGGACTGGCAGTTCGCGTTGCGCTTTGGCCACGGCGTCATCGCCGAGCGCGACGGCGACATCGTGGGCTGCGCGCTGAACTGGCCCTGGGGACCTGCGCATGCGACGCTGGGCCTGGTCATCGTCGACCCGAAGTGCCAGGGCCGGCGCGTCGGCTACCGCCTCCTGCAGGCCCTGTTGGCCGAGCTCGGCGAGCGCAGCGTGCTGCTGCACGCGACCGCCGAGGGCAGGGGCCTGTATGAGCGCCTGGGCTTCGTGCGCACCGGCGAGGTCAGGCAGCACCAGGGGCTGGCGCAGTCCGCGCCGCTGGTGGCGCTGGACGCTGGCTGGCGGCTGCGCCCGTCGGACCATGCCGACGCGGCGGTGCTGATCGAACTGGATGCCGCGGCGCGCGGCATGCCGCGCGAGGCCTTGATGCGCGAGCTGCTGGCCGCGTCGGACACCGTCGTGCTGGACCAGGAGGGCGTGTGCCGAGGCTTCGCGATGCTGCGCCGCTTCGGCCGTGGCCTCATCATCGGCCCCGTCGTGGCGCCGGATGAACTCGGTGCCAAGGCGCTCATCGCGCATCTGGTCGGCGTCAGCGCGGGCAAGTTCGTGCGCATCGATGTCGACTTCGACAGCGGCCTGACCGAGTGGCTGGAAAGCCTCGGGCTGATGCGTGTCGACGGCCCGACCGAAATGGTGCGGGGGCCGGTGCCGGCCAGCGTGCCAGGCGTGCGTCGCTTCGCGCTGGTGACGCAGGCGCTGGGCTGACCGGCACGGGCGCAGGGCCGTGCGGCCCTGCGCGCCAATTCACGATTTCATCCCGTCGCGCGGGGTGACAAGCACACATCATTCTGCGCACTGCTCCATACACTTTTCGCAGGCTCAAGGCTTCACGAAAGCACAGGAAAGGCCCACCGTGTCCATCGTCTTCCGACCCAAGTACATCAGCTTCGACTGCTACGGCACCTTGATCTATTTCCAGATGGCGCCCTGGGCGCGGCGGCTGTTTGCCGACCGCATCGCGCCGGAGCAGATGGACGCGTTCTGCGCCGACTTCTCGGCCTTCCGGCTCGACGAGGTGCTGGGCGACTGGAAGCCCTATTACGACGTCGTCTACAACGCGCTGCTGCGCACGGCCAACAAGTGGCGCGTGCCCTTTCGTGAGGCCGACGTGGCCGAGATCTATGCCGCCGTGCCGACCTGGGGCCCGCACCCCGACACCGTCGCCGGCTTGCAGAAGATCGCCGGCAAGATCCCGCTCGTGATCCTGTCCAACGCGATGGACCACCAGCTGGTGCACAACGTCGCCAAGCTGGAAGTGCCCTTCCACCGCGTCTACTCCGCCCAGCAGGCCAAGGCCTACAAGCCGCGGCTGCGTGCCTTCGAGTACATGGTGCAGCAGCTCGACGCCAAGCCCGAGGACTTCCTGCACGTCTCGTCGAGCATGCGCTACGACCTGATGTCGGCCCGTGACATGGGCATCCGGGACAAGGCGTTCGTCAACCGCCGTCATGAGCCGGGCGCGCCGGGCTACGAGTACGCCGAGATCTCCGACATCGGCGGCCTGGCCGGCCTGGTGGGGCTGTGATCTCGCAGGCGGCTGGCTGATGGCGCTGCTGCTTCTCTCCACGGCAGAGCGCGGCGAGGTCTGGCCGCGCGTGTTCGCCGAAGCGGGAGAGGCCGTCGTCGTCGGCGAGGCGTCGGTGGCCGACCCCGCCGCCATCGCCCACATCGCCTGCTGGGTGCCGCCGCAGGATTTGTCGCTCTACACCGGACTCAAGACCGTCATTTCGGTCGGCGCCGGCGTCGATCACCTGCCGCCGCTGCCCGCCGGCATCGCGCTGTCGCGCACGATCGCGCCGGGCATCGAGGCCATGGTGCGCGACTGGGTCGTGATGGCGGCGCTGATGGCCCACCGGGACATGCCCATCTACATGGCGCAGGCCCGCGATCGCTTGTGGAAGCCGGGCAAGGTCATGGCGGCCAGTGCTCGTACGGTCGGCATCCTGGGCATGGGGCGCATCGGGCGGCTGGCCGCCGCCAGCCTCGGCAGCCTGGGCTTTCGCGTGCGCGGCTGGAGCCTGTCAGGAACGCCGGTCGATGGTGTCGACATGTTTGCAGCCGCCGAACTGGACGGCTTTCTCGGCGGCACCGACATCCTCGTCTGCCTGCTGCCGCTCACCGGGGCCACGCGCGGCATCCTCGGCGACGCGCTGTTCGCAAAGCTGCCGCCTGGCGCGCGCCTGGTGCACGCCGGTCGGGGAGCGCATCTCGACATGGCGGCGCTGTCGCGTGCGCTCGACGCGGGCCAACTCGCATCGGCCATCCTCGACGTGACAGACCCGGAGCCGCTGCCTGCGGAGCACCCGCTCTGGAGCGATCCGCGCGTGATCGTCACGCCGCACGTCGCCGCGCAGACGGACGCCCGCGAGGGGGCATTGCACGCCCTGGCCGTGATCCGCGCGGTGCGTGAAGGCCTGCCCATCCCCGGCCTCGTCGCGCGCGAGCGCGGCTACTGAGCGCGCCGAACCTGCCCGGCGTTGACTGCCGCAGGTTCTGCCGCGAAAGCCCGAATAACGAGGCTTGGCCGCTGTCACCGGTGGGGCTTTCAGCACCACCCGCCATGACGCCGCACCTAAGCTGACCGCGTGTCCACGAACCCTGTTTCGCACGCCATGCAGCACCCCGCCAACCCCCATCTTGACCAACTCCTTGCGCTGGACCGCGGCCATCTGATCCACCCTGTGGCGCCCTGGCGCAAGCATGAGCAGCGCGGCGCCACGGTGCTCGAGTCGGGGCAGGGCGCCTGGCTGCGCGATGCCAACGGCCACGAGCTGCTCGATGCCTTCGCGGGCCTGTGGTGCGTCAACATCGGCTATGGCCACGAGAGCGTCGTCGCGGCAGCCGCCGAGCAGATGCGCAAGCTGCCGTATGCAACCGGCTACTTCCACTTCGGCAGCGAACCGGCCATCCGCCTGGCGGCCAAGCTGGTCGACATCACGCCGGCCTCGCTGACGCGTGTCTATCTGACGTTGGGCGGTTCCGAGGCTGTGGACGCGGCCATCCGCCTGATCACGCAGTACTACAACAACACTGGCCGGCCGGCGAAGAAGCACTTCATCGCGCTGCAGCGCGGCTATCACGGCTCTTCGTCGATGGGCTCGGGCCTGACCGCGCTGCCGGTGTTCCACCGTGGCTTCGACATGCCGCTGCCCAACCAGCACTACATTCCCTCGCCCTATCCCTACCGCAACGCGGAGGGCGGCGACGACCAGGCTGTCATCGCGGCTTCGGTCGCGGCGCTGCGTGCCAAGGTGGCCGAGCTGGGCGCCGAACGCGTGGCGGCCTTCTTCTGCGAACCCATCCAGGGCTCCGGCGGCGTCATCGTGCCACCCAAGGGCTGGCTGAAGGCGATGCGCGATGCAGCGCGCGAGCTCGACATCCTGTTCGTCGTCGACGAGGTCATCACCGGCTTCGGCCGCACCGGGCCGATGTTCGCCTGCGAGGCGGAAGGCGTGGAGCCTGACCTGATGACGCTGGCCAAGGGCCTGACGGCAGGCTATGCGCCGATGGGCGCGACGCTGATGTCCGAGCAGGTCTATGCCGGCATCGCCGACGGCGCGCCCGTCGGCGCGCCCATCGGCCACGGCGCCACCTATTCGGCGCACCCGGTCAGCGCCGCGGTGGCGCTGGAGGTGCTGCGGCTGTACGAGGAGGGCGGCATCCTGGCCAACGGCCAGCAGGTGGCGCCGCATTTCGCGGCCGTGCTGGACGGCCTGGCCGACCACCCGCTGGTGGGCGACGTGCGCTACCGCGGCCTGCTGGGTGCGCTGGAGCTGGTCAGCGACAAGGCCAGCAAGCGCGGCTTCGACGCCAGCCTGGGTCTGGCCGACCGGCTCTTCGACACCGGCTACCGCAACGGCCTGGTGTTCCGCTCCTTCGGCGACCACATCCTGGGCTTCGCGCCGGCGCTGTGCTTCAGCGCCGACGAATTCGCGCAGATGGGCCAGCGTCTTAAGAAAACGCTGGACGATGTGTTGGCGGCACCCGACGTGCGCGCCGCAATGAGATGAAACTGCCCCTCGCCCAGTCTCGCCCTGCTGAACGCGGGCGTGCCCAGTCGGTCCCCCGAGGGGACGGCGATGCTCGCGGGGCGTGCCCCGCTCGCACATCGCCAGACGGGCCGGCTTGGGAGCGGCCCGGCGCTCGGCCCGAAATACGCCCGTTTCTCCCGCTGCGCGGAGAATCGGCGCTCCAGCGTTCAACATTCCAAGCACCGTGGTAGCTCCTCTCAAGCTCGACCGCCTCGACCTGCGCATCCTCAGCCAGCTGCAGAAGAACGGGCGCATCACCAATGTCGACCTGGCCGATGCGGTCGGCCTGTCGCCCAGCCCCTGCCTGATCCGCGTCAAGCGCCTGGAGCAGGCCGGCTACATCTCGGGCTACGGCGCGCAGCTGCGGCTGGAGAAGCTGGGCGACACGCTGACCGTCTTCACCGAGGTCACGCTGTCCGACCACCACCGCGAGGACTTCGCGCGCTTTGAAGCCGCCATCCGCGAGGTCGACGAGATCCTCGAATGCCATCTGGTCAGCGGCGGCTACGACTACCTGCTGCGCTTCATGACACGTGGCGTCAACCACTACCAGTCCATCATCGAAGGCCTGCTCGAGCGCAACATCGGCATCGAGAAGTACTTCAGCTTCATCGTCATCAAGTCGCCCTTCATCAAGACGCACTACCCGATCGAGCGCCTGTTCCCGCAGGAGCCCTGAGCCGCGGTTCAACGCGCTGATCCTCGCTCGGCTTTCGCAGCTTCCTCCTTCGGGGCCTGCCGCAAACGGCAGATTCAGCTCCGCGTTCTGGCCAACACTTGTCGTCGTTCGTTGGACTTTTCGCCCCCCGTTTTCAAGGAGCATTGATGAAGGCATTCGGCAACGTTTTGGCATCGGCGGCGCTTGCAGCCGGTCTTCTGGCCGCCAGTGGCGCCCAGGCCCACGGCTTCTGGTTCGCGCAGCGTGCCAACGCCCTCGCAATGGTCTTCGGCGTCGGCGCCGACGACCTCGACGTGGTGAAGCGCCTGCCCAAGATCACCAGTTTCGGCGCCTACGACGATGACGGCAAGGAAGTGGCCAGCAAGCTCGTCACCAATGGCGCTCTCGTCACCGTCGACGTCGACAACCAGCCCGCCTTCGTCGCCGCCGTCATGGACTACGGCATGTGGAGCAAGACGGCCGACGGCAAATGGCACAACAAGGGCAAGGACGAGGTGCCCGGCGCCATCATCAGCGAGAAGAACTACAAGTACGGTGTGCACCTGCGCCGCGAGCTGAACGGCCCGGTGCCGCTGCTGCCCAGCCAGACGTTGCAGATCGTGCCGGTGAAGACGCCGCTGCCCGTCAAGGCGGGCCAGCCGCTGAAGCTGCGCGTGCTCTACCAGGGCAAGCCGGTGGCCGGCGCGCGCGTGCTGTCCGACTGGGTGAACGATCCGGACGAGAAGGGCGCGACCTCCGGCAAGGACGGCAGCGTCACGATCAAGGTGCGCAATCAGGGCCTGAACGTCATCGTCGCCGTCTTCAAGTCGGCGCCCGAGGACGCCGCCAAGACCAACGCGGTCGAGAACCTCGCGTCGCTGTCCTTCGTCCTCCCCCATGAACCCGAATGATGTGGTCCCGTCTCTGTCGAAAGGTCTTCCCATGAAAAAGCTGTCCACCCTCCTTCTGCTGGCTGCCGCGCTGACGGCCGGCACCGCCTGGGCCCATGGCGACGGTGTTGCTCGCCACGGTGGCATCGTGCAGATGGCCGGCGAGCTGAAGTGCGAACTCGTCGCCAAAGGCGATGCGGTCGAGCTCTACGTCGATGATCACGGCGAGACCGTGCCGGCGGCCAAGCTCACCGGCAAGCTCACCGTGCTGAGCGGCGGCAACAAGTCCGAGGCCAAGCTCGAGCCGGCGGGCGACAAGCTCGTCGCCAAGGGCGTGAAGCTCGTCAAGGGCGACAAGGTGATCGCCATCGTGACCACGGAAGACAAGCAGAACAACAGCGCGCGCTTCGTCATCAAGTGACGTGAACGGGCGACCGTCGCCAACTTGCGGCGGCCGCGGCGGGCTCTGTTGCCGCACACTCTGAGCGATGCCCGCCGCCAAATCCACCGCCCCACCCGACGCTTCGCCGAGGTTGTTCAAGACCGCCAAGGCCTTTGAGACCTGGCTGAAGAAGCATCACGCCACGTCCGACGGCCTCTGGCTCCAGATCGCCAAGCGGGGCGCCGCTGAACCCAGCGTCACCTACCCCGAGGCGGTGGAGATCGCGCTCTGCTGGGGCTGGATCGACGGCCAGAAGAAGGGCCTCGACGATCAGCACTTTCTGCAGCGCTTCACGCCGCGGCGCGCGCGCAGCATCTGGTCGAAGATCAACGTCGACAAGGTCGCGGCGCTCATCGAGGCCGGCCGCATGCAGGCGCCGGGCTACGCTCAGATCGAGGCGGCCAAGGCCGACGGACGCTGGGCACGGGCCTACGACGGAGCGCGCACGTCGGCCGCGCCCGAGGACTTGTTGGCGGCGCTGGAAGCCGAACCGAGGGCCAAGGCCTTCTTCGCGACGATCAACGCCGCCAATCGCTACGCGGTGCTGTGGCGCATTCAAACGGCCGTGAAGGCCGAGACACGCGCAAAGCGGATTGCCCAGCTGGTGGAGATGCTGGGCCGCGGCGAGACCATTCACATCTTCAAGCCCCGTACCAAGGCATGACTGCGGGGGCCACGCGTGGTCTGCCGGGAGTACCTTGCTTGCCGGATGTCACGGACGGCTTCGACACGCCGTTCGGAAACAGGCGTCATGTCGAGACGGCAGTCGAGCATCGGATTGGAGAGCCCGGCTGAACGCCAGCGGCCGGGTGCGGCCAGGGGCGGTCCGCCCTAGAAGTCCGACACCTTGCCCCACTGCGACTTGTCGAAGCGGGCCAGCCGGTACTGCGCGATCTCCGCGATCGGCGGGCGGCCGAGCAGGATGTCGGCCACCAGATGGCCGGCGCCGGGGCCGATGCCGAAGCCGTGGCCCGAGAAGCCCGCGGCCAGCAGCAGGCCCGGTAAGCCGATGTCGCCGTCGATGACGGGCACGCCGTCCGGCGTCGAGTCGATGTAGCCCGCCCACTCCGCCTGCACCTGCACCTGCTGCAGCGCGGGCAGCAGCGCGCGGGCGCGCCGCAGCGTCAGGTCCAGCGTCGCGCGCGCGGGCTTGGGGTCGAGCACGCGCACGGCCTCCATCGGCGTGGGCTGGTCCATGGCCCAGCGGCTGCGGGTCTCGAAGCCTGCCTGCCAGGCCTGCAGGCCGCCCGGCGACAGCATGCGCCAGCGCTTGGCGAACATCGGCACGAAGTGCTTGGCGCCATGCAGCATGCCGGGCGTGGGGTCGACCTTGCCGAAGCCCGAGATGGCCAGCGTGTAGCCGCCGTCGCCCCGGCGCGTGACCGAGGCGCCGGCTGTGTGCAGTGCCGCGGGCAGGCCCTGGGCGCCGGGCGCGACGGACAGGATGGAGCTGCGGATGGCGGCCTGCGGGAAGGCGATGCCCAGCTGATGCAGGAAGCTGCCTGCCCAGGCGCCGCCGGCCAGCACGACCTGGCGCGTGCGGATGACGCCGCGCTCGGTGATGACGCCGCTGACGGCGCCGCCTTCGCGTTCGATGCTGCGCGCTGCGCAGCCCTGCACGACGAAGCCGCCATGCTTGAGCACACCCTGGGCGATGGCGGGTGCCGCGCGCGCGGGGTCGGCGATGCCGTCCGTGGGCGACCAGACGCCGCCCTTCCAGGCCTGACCCGTCGCCGCGCCGCGCTCGGCCGCCTCGGCGGCGTCCAGCATGCGCGTGTCGACGCCGACGCCACGGGCGAACTTGCCCCAGGCCGCCCAGGTGTCCAGTTCCTTGTCGTCGTTGGACAGGTAGAGCAGGCCGCAGCGCGAGAAGCCCATGTCGTCGCCGATGTCGGCGGCCATGTCTTCCCACAACGCGAGGCTCTTGGTGGACAGCGGCAGCTCGCGCGCGTCGCGGTTCTGCTGGCGGCACCAGCCCCAGTTGCGGCTGGACTGCTCCGCGCCGACGCGGCCCTTCTCGATCAGCACGACGCGCTGGCCCGCGCGCGCCAGCCAGTACGCGGCGCTGACGCCGACGATGCCGGCGCCGATGACGACGCAGTCGGCATGGGCGGGCAGGGTGTCGGATGTGACGATGGACTTCAGGGGTGCGGGCATTGGATGTCGGGTTTGGGGCCATGCGCCTGCAACCGTTCGAGCCGCCGCAGTGCCGATTCAGTCTAGGAGCAAGCCCGCGGCATAGGGCTGCGCATCGCGCGCCGTGGACGACATTCCCGACTCCGCAGACGGGGGCCGCCCGCAGGATGTGCCGCTGGCTGCCCGTCCCCATTGGTGCAAACGCGCACCAAGGCACGAGCTGGGCGCACCAGCACTCGGCATGCAGCAGACTGTGCTGTAGCCGGCCTGCCAAATCGACACGAGATTGCGTGCACAGGGGCCTAAACGACAGGTGGCTTGGGGGGCAACTTACATAATTGCTTCATGAACCGCCCGGTCGTCATTGCCGCCCTGCTGATGTCGATGCTGCTGCAAGCAGTCTCGCTGGGCGGGCATTGGGTCGGCGTGGCGAACCCTGCAGAAGCCCTGCATGCGGTGATGCATTGGTCCGGGCTGTCGCACCACCACGACCATGCCGTCACCGAGGCCGTGGCCGACGACGACGCAGGCTTTGAGGCCTTTGCCGCCGAGCTGGCATCGGTCACGCTGAAGCCTCACCAGAGCTACCACCAGGACCACTCGGTGGATTCCAACCATCACATGGGCCAGGACGCTTGCGTCAGCGCCATGGGACCTCTGCCTGCCGGCCTCGGCGGCACGTTCTTGGCGGTGAGCAGCCCGCGGCCCCCGGCGCTGTCCGAGGCCGAGCCCGTCGACCCCTGCCTCGCCGGCCCGCGGCGACCGCCCAAACACCGCGCCTGATTCCGAGCGGGCTCCCGCACCGGTGCCGACAGGCACGCGCGTCGCGGTGAGCGTTGTCCATGCAGCAGCCAGATCCATGACCTGCGCGCCAGCGGCGCGCGGCTGGATCGTGGCGGCTCGAGATCGGCAGGAAGAACTTGAAACCCATCCACAGGATCAGCTCACGCGCCGTCGCCGCAGCGATGGCCTGTTGCGCAGCGTTGCTGGGCCCGGTGCCGGCAACCGCGGCGCCGGTGACGCTGGCGCAGGCTGTCGAGGCGGCCTGGCAGCGCACCCAGGCCGGCGTGGCGTCACAGGCCCAGCAGCTGCGCGCCGACGCGGAGCGCAAGGCCGCGGCCAGCTATCTGGCCGCGCCGCCGGCGCTGTCGCTGTCGCAGCGCAGCGACCGCTGGCAGAACAACCGCGGCGTGCAGGAAAACGAAGTCGGCGTCGCCCTGCCGCTGTGGCTGCCCGGCCAGCGCGGTGCGCGCCTGGCGGCTGCCGACAGCGAATCCAGCCTGGCCACCCAGGGTGCCCAGGTGGCCCTGCTGCGCCTGGCTGGCCAGCTGCGCGACCTGGCCTGGAGCCTCGCGGGGCTGAAGGCCGAAGCGGCCAATGCCCGCGTCCAGCAGGCCTATCTGCAGGCCCTGGCCGCCGACGTTGAGCGGCGCGTCAAGGCCGGCGACCTGGCACGCAGCGACGCCCTTGCCGCGCAGGGCGAAAGCCTGGCGGCGGGCGCCGAGCTCGATGCCGCCGAGCAGCGCCTGGGCGCCGAGCGCCAGCGCTGGACGGCGCTGACCGGCCTGGAGGCCGACATCGAGGCCACCGAGCCCACGGCCCCCGAGGCCGACCCGCTCGACCAGGACCGCCACCCGCTGCTGGCCCAGCAGTCGCTGGCCGTGGACGCCGCGCGGCGCCAGCTGGAGGTCTCGCGGCGCGACGTCGCCGAGGCCCCCGAGCTGAGCGTCATCTACCGCAGCGAGCGCGATGCCCGCGGCCAGCCCAGCCAGGGCAGCATGGTGCTGGGGCTGCGTGTGCCCTTCGGCACGGCGGTGCGCAACGAGCCGCTGCGCGCCGCGGCGCAGGGCGCGCTCGACCAGGCCCTGGCCGAGCAGACCCGCACGCGCCTGGAGCTCGCCGCCGAGCTGGCCATCGCCCGCGATGCCCAGCAGGCCGCCGACCGCCAGGCCGCGCTGCAACGCGATCGTGCGGCCCTGCTGCGCCAGCGCGCGGCGCTGCTCGACAAGTCATTCCGTGCCGGCGAGACCGCGCTGCCCGAGCTGTTGCTGGCCGTCCAGGCCGCCGCTCAGGCCGATGCCGCACTCGCCCGCCAACAGGCCGCGCAGGGCAATGCCCGCGCGCGCTTCCTCCAAGCTTCAGGTGTCCTGCCATGAACCCCTTCTCCTTCCAGAGCCGCCTGGCGCTGGCCGCCGGCCTGTGCCTGCTGCCGCTCAGCCTGGCCCTCGCATCGCCGGGCGCCCACGGCCCCAACGGCGAGCATCTCGACGGCCCGGCCGCCGCCTCCGCCAGCTCCGGCCTGCCGCGCATCGAAGCGCATTCAGAGCAGTTCGAGATCGTCGGTCGCCTGGCCGCCTCCGGCCTCGTGCTCTACGTCAGCCGCTACGAAACCAATGAGGCCGTGCTGGGTGCCCAGCTCGATGTCGAGCTTGGCAACCTGAAGGCGCGGGCCGCCTTCGAGGCCGAGCCCGGCAGCTACCGCCTGAGCGACAAGAAGCTCATCGACGCGCTGCACCAGGCCGGCAACCATGCCCTGGTCTTCACCGTGACCGCGGGTGCCGACAGCGACCTGCTGGACGGCACGCTGGCCGTCGCCGCGCATGACGACCACGACCGTGCCGAGGGCACCGGCATCGGGCTGCGCCGTGGCGCCGCCGTCGCCGCAGGCGCTGGCCTGCTGGCCGCCCTGGCCGCGGTGCTGCTGCGCCGCCGCCGCAACGCCTACGGAGCTGCACGATGAAGACGACGCTGAGCTTGCTGACCCCGCTGACGCTGGCCCTGCTGATAGTCACGGCCCAGGCCTCGCCGGGCGCCCATGGCCCCAACGGCGAACATCTCGACGGCCCCGCGGTCGCCAAGGTCGACGGGCTGGCCCGCCTGCCCGACGGCAGCGTGCAGGTCCCCGTGCCCGCCCAGCGCCGCATGGGCCTGCTGACCCGCATGGTGCCGCTGACCGACGCGCCCGCCGCGCTGCAGCTGCCGGCCCGCGTCGTCATCGACCCGAACGCCAGCGGCCGCGTGCAGACCGTGCAGGGCGGCCGCATCGAGGCCGGCCCCAAGGGCCTGCCGGTGGCGGGCCAGCCGGTGCGCCGCGGCGAGGTGCTGGCCTATGTGCGCTTCCACGCCGAGCCCTTTGCCAGGGCCAACCAGCAGTCCTCTTTGAGCGAACTGCACGCCAGCCGCGCCACCGCGGCGCAACGCGTGCAGCGCCTGCGCTCGCTGGAGGGCAGCGTGCCGCGCAAGGAGATCGAGGCGGCCGAGGCTGAGCTGGCCAGCCTGACGGCGCGCGAGCGTGACGTCGGTGCGAGCCTGCAGGCACGCGAGGCGCTGGTGGCGCCGGTCGACGGCGTCATCGCCAGCACGGCCGCGCTGGCCGGCCAGGTCGTCGAGCCGCGCGACGTGTTGTTCGAGGTGGTGGACCCGGCGCGCGTGCTGGTCGAGGCCAGCACGGCCGACCCGGATGTGGCCCGGCGCATCACTGGCGCCAGGCTGCAGGAACAGGTCGGCGTGAAGCTGAGTCTGGCCGGCGCCGGTCGCGTGCTGCGCGACGGCTTGCTGCCGCTGACCTTCCGCGCCCAGGCCGAGAAGGGGCGCGCGCTGCCGCTGGCCATCGGCCAGACGCTGGGCGTCATCGTCACGCTGGACATGCAGCTCAAGGGCTTCGTGCTGCCGGCCCAGGCCGTCGTGCGCAACCCGGCCAACGAGGCCATCGTCTGGATCAAGTCCGGCGCCGAGCGCTACATCCCGCAGCCGGTGCAGTACCGGCCGCTGGACAGCAACTCGGTCGTCGTGACACAGGGCCTGGGCGAGGCGAACCGCGTCGTCGTGCAGGGCGCGTCGCTGATCGCGCAGATCCGCTGAACGGACGGACGACATCATGTTCAACTGGATCGTCCGCTACAGCCTCCACAACCGGCTCTTCGTGCTGGCCTTTGCGGCCATGCTGATGGTCTACGGCGCCATCACCGCCTGGCGCACGCCGGTCGACGTCTTCCCCGACCTCAACAAGCCGCTGATCACGGTGCTCACCGAGGCCGGCGGCATGGCGCCGGAAGAGGTCGAGCAGCTGGTCACCGTGCCCATCGAGACCGCGCTGAACGGCATGCCCGGCGTGACGCGCGTGCGCTCGACCTCGGGCGTGGGCCTGGCCATCCACTACGCCGAGTTCGACTGGGGCACCGACATCTACCGCAACCGGCAGATCGTCGGCGAGCGCCTGGCGCTGGTGCGCGAGCAGCTGCCCGCCGGCATCGCGCCGGTCATGGGGCCGGTGTCTTCCATCATGGGCGAGGTCATGCTGATCGCGCTGCCGCTGAAGGCAGGTGATCCAAAAGCAGCCACGCCCATGCAGGTGCGCGAGTACGCCGACTTCGTGCTGCGGCCGCGCCTGCTGTCCATCGTCGGCGTGTCGCAGGTCATCCCGATCGGCGGCGAGGTGCGCACGCTGCGCGTCGAGCCCGACACGGTGCGCATGGCCCAGGCCGGCGTGTCGCTGACGCAGATCCAGACGGCGCTGTCCGGCTTTGCGAGCAACGCCGGTGGCGGCTTCATCGACCTGAACAGCCGCGAGTACCTGATCCGCCACATGGCGCGCACCAACCGCGTCGAGGACCTGCAAGGTCTGGCCGTGGCCTGGAAAGACGGCCGGGCCGTGCTGCTGGACCAGGTCGCCACGGTGCGTGTGGCGCCGGCCATGAAGCGCGGCGACGCCGGCTACAACGGCGTGCCCGCCGTCATCGTCAGCGTGCAGAAGCAGCCCGGCGCCGACACGGTGCGCCTGACCGGCCAGATCGAGACCGCGCTGAAGGAGCTGCAGGCCGGCCTGCCGGCCGGCGTGGCCGCGCCCAAGGTGCTGTTCCGCCAGGCCGACTTCATCGAGGCCTCGGTCGGCAACGTCACCGAGGCGCTGCGCGACGGCGCCGTCATGGTGGCCATCGTGCTGTTCGCCTTCCTGCTGTCGGCACGCACGACGCTGATCTCGCTGACGGCCATCCCGCTGTCGCTGGCGGTAACGGCACTGGTGTTCGAGCTGCTGGGTCAGTCCATCAACGTGATGACGCTGGGCGGCATCGCGATCGCCATCGGCGAGCTGGTGGACGACGCGGTCGTCGACGTCGAGAACATCCTGCGCCGCCTGAAGCAGAACCGCGCGGCCGGCAACCCGCTGCCGGTGCGCGAGGTTGTGCGCCAGGCCAGCGTGGAAGTGCGCTCGGGCATCGTCTATGCGACGACCATCGTCGTGCTGGTGTTCGTGCCGCTGTTCGCGCTGCCGGGCATCGAGGGGCGGCTGTTCTCGCCGCTGGGCATCGCCTACATCGCCTCGGTGCTGGCCTCGATGGCCGTGTCGATGACGCTGACGCCGGTGCTGTGCGCCTGGCTGCTGCCGCGCATGAAGCGGCTGGACCATGAGGACAGCCCGCTGGTGCGCTGGCTCAAGCGCCACGACGCCCGGCTGCTGGCCTGGTCCTTCCCGCGTGCCCGCGGGCTGGTGGGCCTGGCCGCCATCGCCGTGCTGGTGGCCGCGGCCAGCGTGCCCTTCATGCCGCGCGCCTTCCTGCCGGCCTTCAACGAGGGCTCGCTGGTGCTGGGCATGATGTTCAACCCGGGCACCTCGCTGGACGAGGCCAACCGCCTGGGCCGCCTGGCCGAGGGGCTGATCCGCGAGGTGCCCGAGGTGACGCAGGTCGGCCGCCGCACCGGCCGCGCCGAGCTGGACGAGCATGCCGAGGGCGTGCACTCGTCCGAGATCGACGTCGACCTGAAGAAGAGCGAGCGTGACCGCGAGACCATCATGGCGGCCATCCGCGAGAAGCTGTCGGTGCTGCCCGCGCAGGTCGCCATCGGCCAGCCAATCTCGCACCGGCTGGACCACCTGCTGTCCGGCGTGCGCGCGCAGATCGCGCTGAAGATCTTCGGCGACGACATCGATACGCTGCGCGGCCTGGCCGAGCAGATGCGCGGCAAGCTCAGCGCGGTGCCTGGCCTGGTCGACCTGACCGTCGAGAAGCAGGTGTTGATCCCGCAGATCACCGTGCGGCTGGACCAGCGCAAGGCGGCCCAGGCGGGCCTCTCGCCCGGCGAGGCCATGCGCACGCTGCAGGCGCTGACCGATGGCGCCCACGGCGCCGAGATCGTCGACGGCCAGCGCCGCTACGACCTGGTGCTGCGCCTGCCCGACGGCCAGCGCAGCCCCCAGGACCTGGCGCGCACGCTGATCGACACGCCGGCCGGCCGGCTGCCGTTGTCGGCCATCGCGACGGTGGAGGAGAGCGACGGACCCAACCAGATCGGCCGCGAGAACAGCCGCCGCCGCATCGTCGTCTATGCCAACACCGACGGGCGCGACATGAGCAAGGTCATCGCCGACATCCGCAAGGCCATCGCCGAGACGCGGCTGCCGGAGGGCAACTTCATCAGCCTGGAGGGCCAGTTCCAGGCCCAGGAGCAGGCCACGCGGCTGATCGTCGTGCTCTCGCTGTTGTCGCTGACGATGGTCTTCCTGGTGCTGTATTCGCGCTACCGCTCGGCGGTGCTGGCGGGGGTCATCATGGCCAACATCCCGCTGGCGCTGATCGGCAGCGTGGTGGCGATGTGGCTGGCGGGCGTGACGCTGTCGGTGGCCTCGATGGTCGGCTTCATCACGCTGGCCGGCATCGCGACGCGCAACGGCATCCTGAAGGTCAGCCACTACATCAACCTGTGCCGCTTCGAGAACGAGCGCTTCGGCCAGGACATGATCGTGCGCGGCTCGCTGGAGCGGCTGACCCCCGTGCTGATGACGGCCCTGGTCGCCGCCTTCGCGCTGACGCCGCTGCTGCTGGCCGGCGACACGCCGGGCAAGGAGATCCTGCACCCGGTCGCCGTCGTCATCTTCGGCGGCCTGATCAGCTCGACGCTGCTGGATTCACTGCTGACGCCGGTGGTGTTCTGGCTGGTCGGCGAGGGCCCGACGCGGCGCCTCATCGACGAGCAGCAGGACGCCGAGGTCGAAGCCCAGCAACTGCCCACCCGCGAGGCCTTCTGATGAACGCTTTCGCACGACGTTTGACCCTGTGGGCCCTGGCGCTGGCTACTTTGCTGCCGGTGCCGATGGCGATCGCGCATGGCGGCGGCAAGCCCCGGCACGGCGGCCTCGTGCAGTCGGCCAACGACCTCAGCTTCGAGCTGGTGGTCGAGAGTGAAGGCGCCACGATCTACGTCGAGGACCACGACAAGCCGCTGGCCACTGCGGGCTTCGGCGGCAAGCTCGGCGTGCTGCTGGCGGGCGTCAAGGCAGACGCACCGCTGAAGCCCGCCGCGCCCAACGCCCTGGTCGCCAGCGGCCTCAAGTTCGCACCCGGCGCCAAGGTCGTCGCCGTGATCACCACACCCCAGAACCAGTCCCTCGCCGTGCGCTTCACGTTGCGCTGACGACCCCGTTCCCTTCCCGCTATTCAAGCCCGTTCTTTCCCAGGAGTTTTCGCGATGTCAAACAAGTGCCCCTCTCGCGCCGCGATTCCCGCGGCTGTACTCATGGTCTGCAGCCCGGCCCTGTGGGCGGCAGATGGCGATGCGGCGTCGGCGACGGACGCCGCCAACAAGCTCGACATCGTCAAGGTGCAGGGCGTCAAGCAGCCCTACCGCACGTTGTCTGCCACCGGCGCGATGAAAACCGACACACCGGTGCGCGACATGGCGCAGAGCGTGCGCGTGCTGTCGGCCGACATCCTGGAGGACGCCGGCATCACCAAGCTGGCCGACGCGCTGGACCTGGGCAGTGGCATCTCCAAGCAGAGCAACCTGGGCGGCCTGTGGGACAGCTACGCGATGCGCGGCTTCACCGGTGACCCCAACTTCGGCTCGGACTACATGGTCAACGGCTTCAACTACAGCCGCGGCTACAACGGCGTGCGCGACTCGGCCAACACGGCCTCGGTCGAGGTGCTCAAGGGCCCGGCCTCGGCCCTCTACGGCCGCGGCGAGCCCGGCGGCACGGTCAACATCACGACCAAGAAGCCGCTGTTCGTGCCCGAGTACACGCTGGGCCTGTCCGGCGGCAGCTACGGCGCCTTTCGCCAGACGGCCGACCTGAGCGGACCGATCAGCTCGGAGATCGCCTACCGCCTCAATGCGGCCCATGAGAAGAGCGACAGCTACCGTGACCAGGTGGAGTCCGAGCGCACGCTGGTGTCGCCGTCCTTCCTGTGGATGCTGGGCGAGGACACGACGATCTCCTACGAGCTGGAGTACTCCAAGCAGGAGGCCAGCTTCGACCGCGGCGTGGTCGCCGTCAACGGCAAGCTGGACGTGGTGCCGCGCTCGCGTTATTTCGGCGAGGCGAACGACGGCCCGCACGTCATCAAGACCACCGGCAACCAGATCTTCGTGCAGCACTACTTCAACGACGACTGGTCCATCCAGACCGGCGTCAGCTACCGCGAGAGCTCCATCAAGGGCATCTCGACCGAGGTGACGGCCTTCAAGAGCGGCAGTACCAGTGTCGTGAACCGCCAGCGTCGCACACGAGACAACCAGGCGCTGGACGTGTCGGGCCGCTTCGAGGTGCTGGGCAAGGTGCGTGCCGCCGGCATGCAGCACAACGTGCTGTTCGGCGTCGATGCCTACAAGTTCACCGACAACCGCCTGCAGTTCCGCGTCCGCAATGTGCCGGCGCTGGAGCTCGACATCTACAACCCCGTCTACGGCAACACGCCGCCGGCCTTCCCGGCCACGCCGCTGACCTGGACGCACGAGGAGCAGCGCTCCAAGTCGGTCTACGGCCAGGACCAGATCGACCTGTCCGCGCAGTGGAAGCTGCTGCTGGGCGTGCGCTACGACAGCTATGACCAGTCGGTGCTGAACCGCAACAGCAGCAAGACGGTGGAACAGTCGTTGAGCGCCACCTCGCCGCGCGCCGGCCTGGTCTACCAGCCCAGCAAGACGGTGTCGATCTATGCCACGGCGTCCAAGAGCTTCCGCCCGAACAGCGGGGTCAGCCGGGCCTTCGAGTCCTTCGCGCCCGAGAAGGGCAAGTCGGCCGAGGTGGGGGCCAAGTTCGACTCGGCCGACGGCAAGATCACCAGCACGCTGGCGATCTACAAGATCTCCAAGAACAACGTGCTGACGCCCGACCCTGTGGACCCGAACAACTTCTCCATCGCCGCCGGCGAGGTGCAGAGCAAGGGCGTCGAATTCGACCTGGGTGGCGAGGTCGCGGCGGGCCTGCGACTGTCGGCGGCCTACGCCTTCACCGATGCCAAGGTGACCGAGGACAACAACGCCTTCCTGGTCGGTCGCCAGCTCGCCAACGTGCCGCGCCACAGCGCCAACCTGATGCTGGTGCAGGCTTTCAAGCTGGGCGGCAACTCCGCGACGGCGGGCCTGGGTCTGAACTACATCGGCGAACGCGAAGGCGCTGTGGCGCCGGTGGTGGTGGCCGACGACTTCAAGCTGCCGGCCTACACGACGGTCAAGCTGCTGGGCAGCTATGCCATCGGCAAGAGCTGGAAGCTGTCGCTCGACATCGATAACGTGTTCGACAAGACCTTCTACAGCAGCTCCTACAGCCAGATGTGGGTCTTCCCCGGCAACGGCCGCAAGGTCACGCTGGCGGGGCAGTTCAAGTTCTGAGCTGACTGAACTGCCAGAGCGAACCCGGCCATGAAGTCCATGCTGCGCTTTCATCGCTGGGTCGGCCGTGGGCTGGCCGCGCTGCTGCTGGTCGCCGCGCTGACGGGTGCCGGCCTGCAATGGCTGCAGCCGCTGCCTGACTCGGGAACGGCTGCGGCGCCGTCCCTCGAGGCGCAAGCCCGTGCCCTCGACGGCGGCCTGGCAACGCTGCAGGCCACCCAGCCCGGCCTGCAGTGGCGCCTGGTGCAATTGGGCGAGCCGGCGCTGCAGGTCGAACTCGACGATGCCCTGGGCAAGCGCTGGCGGGCCGAGCTGGCGGTGCCGGATGGCCGCCTGCTGGCACTGCACGGCGAGGATGAACTGCTGGCGCCCTGGCTGCTGCGGCTGCATCGGTGGCAATGGCTGGGGCCGGCGGGCTCATGGGTGACGGGGCTGGCGGCTTTGCTGGCGCTGAGCTCGGTGGCCGTCGGCCTGCGCCTGTGGTGGCGGCTGCGGCGCACGCGGGCTCCGCAGTTGCGGCGGCGCTGGCACCGACGCATCGGCATCGTGGCGGTGCTGCCGCTCGCGCTGCTGTTCGGCACGGCCGCGATGCTGAGCTGGCCGGGCGCCGTGCGTACGCTGATCGTCGCGCTGGGTGGCAAGGCGGCCGCGGAGCCCCCGGTGGTGCCTGTGCGTGCGGATCTGCCGCTGGTGTCGGCCGGCCAGGCCCTGCTGAGCGCCGCGGCCGCGCTGCCCGAGGCCCGGCCGCAGCGCCTGTACCACCAGGCGCCGGGGCTCTTGCGCCTGCGCCTGCGCGGCGAGGAATGGCACCCCTACGGGCTCAGCCAGGTCTTCGTGGCCGAGCAGGGCGGGGCGGTGCTGGCGGTGCGCGACGGGCGGCAGCTCCCGCTGGCCGAGCGCTACGTCAATGTGATCTTTTCCTTGCACGCCGGCGCCGTGCCGCCGGGGGGCAGCCTGGCGATCGCCGTGCTGATGCGCCTGGCGTGGACGGCACTGGCACTGGCCCTCGCGGCCCTGCTGCTGACCGGTCTGCCCTGGCGCCAACGCAAGCGGCCTGTTTGAGGCGTAACTTCTCTCTTCTCAGCGAGTCCCACATGTCCACTTCGTCCAGACTGTCCCGTGCCGCGGCGGTGCCGTGGCCAGCCGCATCGGCGCAGGGCGCCGTCGCCGCGCACAAGAAGCGCATCACGTCCATCGACGCGCTGCGCGGCTTCGTGATGATCGTGATGATGCTCGACCACGTGCGCGAGCACCTGTACCTGCACCTGAACGTCACCGACCCGATGACCGTGCCCGGTACGCCCAGCGACCTGTATTTCTCACGCCTGGCGGCGCACTTCTGCGCGCCGGTGTTCGTGTTCCTGACGGGCCTGTCGGCCTGGCTCTATGCCAACCCGCCGAGCGGCGCGCCGCGCAACGTGCGCGAGTTCCTGCTCAAGCGCGGCCTGCTGCTGATCGCGCTGGAGCTGACCGTCGTGAACTTCGCCTGGCAAGGCAAGTACGAGGTGCTCTACCTGCAGGTGATGTGGGCGATCGGCTTCAGCATGGTGGCGCTGGCCTTCCTGTCCGGGCTGCCAAGGGGGCTGCTGGCGACGCTGGGCTTGGTCATCGTGTGCGGCCACAACGCGGTGGCCGGCTACACCGTGCCGAACGACAGCCCCTGGTATCCGCTGTGGACGCTGATGCTGCACCGTGGCTGGCTGGTGGCCGAGGGGGCGGTGAAGGTCAAGCTCAGCTATCCGGCGCTGCCATGGGTCGGCGTCATCCTACTGGGCTACACCTTTGCGCCGCTGTTCTCGTCCGTCGTCGACGCGCTGAAGCGCCGCCGCACCCTCATCGTCACCGGCCTGGCCTGCTGGGCCGTGCTGCTGGTGCTGCGTGGCTTCAACATCTACGGCGAGAACGCGCCGTGGACGCCGCAGGCGACGACGCTGGAGACGGTCAAGGTCTGGCTGAACTTCACCAAGTACCCGCCGTCGCTGGACTTCCTGCTGATGACGCTGGGCGGCGGCCTGCTGATGCTGGCGGCGCTGGAGTTCGCCGACAACGGCTTCACCAAGGTCTGCACGACCTTCGGCGGGGCGCCGATGTTCTATTACATCGTCCACCTCTATGTGCTGATGGTCAGCTATCGCATTGCCTTCGCCATCGTCGGCCCCAACCAGGGCACGCGCTTCGGTGTGGATGCCGATTCGTACTGGATCGTCTGGGTCGTCTGGCTGGCCGTGACGGCCTTGCTGTACTACCCCGTGAAGGCTTACGGCGAGTTCAAGCGGCGCACGAGCATCGGCTGGGTGAAGTATTTCTGAGCCTCAGGCTCGAGCAGGACAAGACTTGAAATGGCAGTGATGAACGACACCCGCTTCTACATCGATGGCCAATGGGTCGAGCGCCCCGATGCCCCCCGACTCGCCGTGGTCGATCCCGTCTCCGAGCGCGTCATCGGCCACGTTGCCGCCGGCTCGGCGGTCGATGTCGACCTGGCCGTGCGGGCCGCCCGCCGGGCCTTCGACAGCTTCTCGCGCAGCACGGTCGAGGACAGGCTGGCCTTGCTGCAGCGCATCCTGGCGCTGCTGGAGGAGCGCGCCGAGCTGTTCGCGCAGGCCATCGTCGCCGAGATGGGCTCGGCGATCGGCTTCGCGCGTGCCTCGCACGTGCCCTTCGGCATCGCTCATGTGCGCGCGCAGATCGAGGTGCTGCAGGGCTATGCCTTCCTGCGGAACGCAGGCGGCACGGCCACGGCCAAGGAGGCGATCGGCGTCTGCGCGCTGATCACGCCGTGGAACTGGCCGCTCTACCAGGTCACGGCCAAGGTCGCGCCGGCCATCGCGGCCGGCTGCACGGTCGTGCTGAAGCCCAGCGAGCTGTCGCCGTTCAGCGCGCAGCTGTTCGCGCAGGTCATGCACGACGCCGGCGTGCCGGCCGGCGTGTTCAACCTCGTCGGCGGCACCGGCGAGGTGGTCGGTGCGGCGCTGTCGGCGCATCCGGAGGTGGACATGATCTCGATCACCGGCTCCACGCGCGCCGGCGTGCTGGTCGCGCAGGCCGCCGCCGTGACCGTCAAGCGCGTGGTGCAAGAACTCGGTGGCAAGTCGCCCAATGTCTTTCTCGACGATGCCGATTTCGAGCAGGGCATCGCCCGCGGCGTGCTGGCCGGCATGCGCAATGTCGGTCAGTCCTGCAGCGCGCCGACGCGCATGCTGGTGCCGGCGTCGCGCCTGGCCGAGGCGGAGGCGCTGGCGGTCCAGGCCGTGGCCGGCATCCGGGTCGGCGACCCTCGCGACGAACAGACCACGATGGGACCGATTGCCAACGAAGCGCAGTTCAAGCGTGTGCAAGAGATGATCGCCGTCGGCATAGCCGAGGGCGCCACGCTGATCTGCGGCGGGCCCGGCCGCCCGCAGGGGCTCGACGCTGGCTTCTTCGTGCGGCCGACGATCTTCTCGAACGTGACGACCGACATGCGCGTGGCCCGTGAGGAGATCTTCGGCCCGGTGCTCGTGATCCTGCCTTACCGCGACGAGGAGGAGGCCATCGCCATCGCCAACGACACCGTCTACGGCCTCGGCGCCCATGTGCAGTCGGGCGACATCGAGCGTGCCCGGCGCGTGGCGGGTCGCATCCGCGCGGGCCAGGTGCTGATCAACTACCCCGCCTGGAACGCGCACGCCCCCTTCGGCGGCTACAAGCGTTCGGGCAACGGCCGCGAGTACGGCGTCCACGGTCTGGAGGAATACCTCGAGACCAAGGCCATCATCGGCTACGCCTAGGCGCGCCACGGCGCCGGGTTGAGCGCCTGCCGCAACATGGCAAGGAAGGCCGTGGTCCGTGCGCTGCGGCCGTGCCGTGAGCCCAGCAGGGCCACCACGTCGGCCGCCGGGGCTTCCCAGCCCGGCAGTACGACGGCCAGGCGACCCTGCGCCAGGTCCTCGGCGACGTGCCACTCCGAGCGGATCGCGACCCCCATGCCGGCCAGGGCCCAGTCGCGCACGACGGCGCCGTCGTTGCTCGACATCGCGGGGTCGACGCGCACCGTTTCAGACTCGCGACCCTGCAGCCGCTTGAAGCGCCACAGCGTGACGTCCTCGTCGTTCTCCCGCACCACCAGGCAGCGCTGCCTGAGCAGGTCGTCGGGCCGGGTGATGGCCTCGTTCTGCGCCAGATAGGCGGGGCTCGCGCACAGGATGCGCCGGTTGGGCGCCAGCGTCGTGACGACCTGGTTCAGCGGCCCCGGCGGCCCGATGTGGATCACCACGTCGCAGCTGTCGATCAGACGCGCGCCGGGGTGATCGGAGAGGTCGAGCGAGATCGTCACGCCGTCGTGCGCGCGCGCAAAGGCTTCTGCGACCGGCGCCACGTGCAGCCGGCCGAAGCCATGCGGCGCCGTCACGCGCAGATGACCGCTGACCACGCGGGTCCGGTCTGCCAGCGCTTCCGCCAGCGCCTCCATGGTCTGCGCCACCTGACGCCCGTGCGACGCCACCAGGGCGCCCTCGTCGGTCAGACTGGTGCGGCGCCCAGTCCGGTCGATCAGGCGCACGCCGGCGCGCGCTTCCAGGGCTTGCAGCCGCTGCGAGACGGCGGGCGGCGTGACGTTGAGTTTGCGCGCGGCTTCGGCCAGCGACGCCGAGTCCGCCAGCACGGCAAAGAAAGCCAGGTCGTCGGAGCTGATCATTAATAGCTGACTTATCTGTGGATGTACGAATCGTAAATTGCGTCCTTATATGCCGGCGCCCAGAATGGCTTCGTCCCCCTGACGCAAGGAATGCCGTGACCGAGGCCCTGACCGAAGAACGCGAAACCCTGGAGCCGGCTGCTACGACGACGCTGCAGGACCTGGAAACCCCCTGCCTCGTGCTCGACGCCGAACGCATGGAGCGCAATGTCACGCGACTGCGCGCCAGGCTGGCCGATCTGGGTGTCGGGCTGCGGCCGCATCTGAAGACCTGCAAGTCCGTGGAGGTGGCGCGCCGCGTCATGGATTCGCCGCGCGGCCCGGCGACCGTCTCGACGCTGAAGGAAGCCGCGCATTTCGCGGCCGCCGGCGTGCACGACATGATCTACGCGGTGGGCATCGCGCCGGCCAAGCTGGCGCAGGTGCTGGCCCTGCGGGCTTCAGGAGTCGACCTCGTGGTGCTGCTGGACACCGTGGCGCAGGCCGAGGCCGTGGCGGCCGCGTCGCGCGAGGCGGGCCGGCCCATCCCCGCGCTGATCGAGATCGACTGCGACGGCCACCGCTCGGGCGTGCGGCCCGGCGACAACGACCTTCTGCTGGCCATCGGCCGGGCGCTCGTGCAAGGCGCCGAACTGCGGGGCGTGCTGACCCACGCCGGCGGCAGCTATGCCGCGCGCGGCGAGCAGGCGCTGCGGCAATGCGCCGAGGACGAGCGGCGCGGCGTGGTCCAGGCGGCCACGGCGCTGCGTGCGGCGGGCCTGCCCTGCCCGGTGGTGAGCCTGGGCTCGACGCCGACCGCCCACAGCGCGACCGACCTGACCGGGGTCACCGAGGTCAGGGCCGGCGTGTTCGTCTTCTTCGACCTCGTGATGGCCGGCATCGGCGTCTGCCGGGTGGAGGACATCGCGCTGTCGGTGCTGGCGACGGTGATCGGTCATCAGCGTGACAAGGGCTGGATCCTGATCGACGCGGGCTGGATGGCGATGTCGCAGGACCGTGGCACCGCCAAGCAGGCCGTCAACCAGGGCTATGGCGTCGTCTGCGACCTCGCCGGCCGCGCCTACCCGGACCTCATCGTTGCCGATGCCAACCAGGAGCACGGCATCGTCACCGTGCGCCCCGGCGCCGCGGGCGTGCTGCCCGACCTGGCCATCGGCGACCGCGTTCGCGTGCTGCCCAACCATGCCTGCGCCACCGGCGCTCAGCACCGCAGTTATCACGTGGTGCGCGGCTCCGGGGCCGAGGTCGAGGCCGAATGGCCGCGCTTTGGAGGCTGGTGATGCCCGCACCTTTGACGCCCGTGGAATCCACGCCCGAGCTGTCTGACCGGGCCGATGTGGTGGTCATCGGCGCCGGCATCGTCGGTGTCTTCACGGCCTACTATCTGGCGCGGCGCGGACTGAAGGTGGCGCTGATCGAGAAGGGGCGTGTCGGCGCCGAGCAATCCAGCCGCAACTGGGGCTGGTGCCGCCAGCAGAACCGCGATGCCCGCGAGTTGCCGATGGCGACGCTGGCGCTGGATCTGTGGGAGCGCTTCGCCGCCGAGACCGGCGAAGACACGGGGTTCTCGCGCTGCGGCCTGCTCTACCTGAGCAACGACGATGCGGAACTGGCCGGCTGGGCACGCTGGGGTGAGTTCGCACGCGGCGCTGGCGTGAAGACGCAGATGCTCAATTCGGCCGCAGCCGCCGAACATGGGCGCGTGACCGGCCGGCCCTGGAAGGGCGGCGTCTTCTCGCCGACCGACGGCACGGCGGACCCGTCGCGCGCCGCCCCGGCCGTCGCACGCGCGTTGATGCGGCTGGGCGGCAGCGTGCACCAGGGCTGCGCGGCGCGCGGCATCGAGACCGAGGGCGGCCGGCTGTCGGCCGTCGTCACCGAGCGAGGAACGATACGCACCCGGGCCGCCGTGCTGGCCGGCGGTGCCTGGGCCTCGTCCTTCTGCCGCCAGCAAGGCATCCGTTTTCCGCAGGCCACCATCCGCCAGACGGTGATGGCGGTGGCCCCGGGCACCGCCGAGCTGCCGGCCACGCTGCACACGGCCGGCATCTCGCTGACGCGGCGTGGCGATGGCGGCTATCTGCTGGCGATCAGCGGCCGCGCCCGTGTTGACCCGACGCCGCAGTTCCTGCGCTATTCACCCCAGTTCCTGCCGATGTTCCTGCGTCGCTGGCGCAGCCTGTCGCCCGGTGGCCCGGAAGGACTGCGCTCGGGCCACGAGAGCCTGGCGCGCTGGCGCCTTGATCGGCCGACGCCGATGGAGCGCATGCGCATCCTGGACCCGAAGGTGGATGCGGCGACCGTGCGCCTGACCCACCGTCGCGCGCTGGAACTGGTCCCCGCACTGAAAGCGCGTGCGGTCACCGCGGCCTGGGCCGGCTACATCGACAGCACGCCCGATGGCGTGCCGGGCATCGGGGAGACGGCCACGCTGCCGGGCCTGGTGCTGGCGGCGGGCTTCAGCGGCCACGGCTTTGGCATCGGCCCCGGTGCCGGCCACCTGATCGCCGACATCGTCAGCGGCGCGACACCCATCGTCGACCCGCGCCCCTACCACCCGGACCGCTTCCAGACCTCCGCCTGGGGCCAGGTCGCGGAGTTCTGAGGACTGCCATGGACACCACCATTCCCACGCTGGCTCCGCCCGGCGGCCACTACCGCCATGTCGTCTGCCACGGCGACCTGGTCTTCGTCTCCGGCCAGCTCGGCGCGCGGCCAGACGGCACGCACACGGCAGACCTGCCGTTCGAGGATCAGGTGTGCCAGGCGCTGGCCAACCTGCGCGCCGCACTCGCCTCGGCGGGCGCGGACCTGGACAGCGTCGTGAAGCTGACGGCGTACATCGTCGACGTGGCCCACTGGCCGCGCTTCAACGCGGTCTATGCGTCGGTGATGGGCGAGGCCCGGCCCGCACGCACCGTGGTGCCGGTCCCCGAGCTGCATTACGGCTACCTGGTGGAGCTGGACGCCGTCGCCGTGCGCCGTGTGCCCGGCGCAGCGCCCTGAGCGCGGCAATCGACCGATGCCACAGCTTTGGTTTCCGCGGCGCCGCATTACGCAATTCGCTGCCGTCCCGGCGGGCCGGAATGATCGAATTGACGGCGGGCCCGGCCCTAAGCTGGCGGTCATGCACAACCGAACCGCAGGCTCCGCGGCGAGCCCCCGCCGTCGCTCGCTGGAGCCGGCGCTGCAGCACATCCGTGCCCACCTGGGTGAGCCCCTGCGCCTGGAGGGGCTGGCGGCCCTGTGCGGCCTGAGCCTGTGGCGCTTCGCGACCGTGTTCCGCGAGCATGTCGGCATGTCGCCCTACCGCTATGTCAACGCATTGCGCATCCAGCATGCGCAGACGCTGCTCAGCCAGGGGGTGCCGGCGGCGCGTGCGGCCAGCGAGGTCGGCTTCTACGACCAGAGCCACCTGAACCGCCGCTTCAAGCGCCAGTGCGGCATGACGCCGCGTGAGTTCCAACTTCGCGCGGGGACTTCATGCTGACGTCCGATGCCGACATCGCCGACCTGCTGCCCGACTTGGTCGCGCTGCGCCGTGACCTGCACGCCCATCCCGAGCTTGCCTTCGCTGAGCACCGCACGGCCGGTGTCGTGGCCGACGCGTTGCGGACGCTGGGCCTCGAAGTGCACGAGTGCATCGGTGGCACCGGCGTCGTCGGCGTGCTGCGCAACGGCGAAGGGCGCAGCGTCGGTCTGCGTGCCGACATGGACGCGCTGCCGACGACCGAGCAAAGCGGGCTGGTGCACCAGAGCCTTTTCAGCGGCGCCCATCATGGCTGCGGGCACGATGGGCACACGACGATGCTGCTGGGCGCAGCGCAGCATCTGGTGCGAACAAGGCGGTTCGCTGGCACCGTGAACTTCATCTTCCAACCCGCCGAGGAGGGCCGCGGTGGCGCGCGCGCCATGATCCAGGACGGGCTCTTCGAGCGCTTTCCCTGCGACACCGTCTTCGCGCTGCACAACTGGCCCGACCTGCCGCTGGGCCAGGCGCAGACCCGGCCAGGACCGATCATGGCGGCGGCCGATCGTTTCGACATCACCGTGCGCGGTCGTGGTGGCCACGCGGCGCAGCCGCACCGCACGCCCGACGCGTTGCTGGCGGCCAGCCAGCTGGTCTGTCAGCTCAACACCCTGATCGCGCGGCGCATCGACCCGACCGAATCCGCCGTGCTTTCGGTGACGCGCATCCAGGGCGGCAATTCGCACAACGTGATGCCTGCCGAGGTGCAGATCACCGGCACCGTGCGCAGCTTCGACGCCGCGAGCCAGGACCTCATCGAGTCGGCCTTGAAGGACTGCGCAGCCGGCGCGGCATTGGCCAGCGGCTGCGACGTCGAGGTCGACTACGTGCGCTATTACCCGGCCACGATCAACAGTCCGGACCAGGCGCGGTTTGCGCTGCAGGCCGCCGCGGCGGCGGGGCTGGATGCCCGCGAGGCGCCCCGGCCTGCGTTCACATCCGAGGATTTCGCCTTCATGCTGCTTGAGCGCCCCGGCGCCTATCTGTGGCTGGGACAAGGGCCGAAGTCGGTGGGCGATGGCGACTATCGACCGCTCCACCATCCCTGCTATGACTTCAATGATCGGCTGCTGCCGCTCGGCCTGAAATGGTTCGTCCAGATCGTCGAACTGGCGTTGGCGCCGACGTCGAAGGGCTGATTGAGAAGGCTTGCGCGCAGGTGCGGCAGATTGCGCTGCAGGGGCGGGGAAATCGCGCAATTGCCACCGCCATGAGGGCAGGCTTCAGCACCTGCGTGGACGCACGTCTGCCTAGCATGTCGCTTCATCTGACCTCCCGGAGAGAGCCCGCCATGCCAAACCTTCTTGTCACCTTCAAGCTCGACCAGCTCGGTGAACCGCGCGAATTCAGGCCGCCCGTTGACCGCGTCATCGAGGGCGACATCGTCTGCCGCAACTGGGATGTCGACAGCGCCAAGGATGGCAAGGTGCGGGCCGGCGTGTTCGAGTCGACGCCGGGCGTCAATCGCTCCATCAAGGGCGAGACCTGGGAGTTCTGTCTGATCCTGTCGGGCCTGGCAGAGATCACGGAAGACGGGCAACCGCCCGTGACCTACAAGGCCGGCGACTGCTTCATCATGAAGCCTGGATACACCGGCACCTGGCGAACGCTGGAAACGGTCCGCAAGGTGTGGGTCACCGCCTAGTTCGGCTGTCGCGGGCTCCCAGCCGGTCAGCTCACCTGCGCAAGATCGAGCGCGACATCAATGGCCTCGGCCAGTTCGCGCTGGCCAAAGGGCTTGGAGAGCCTGACGGCGGACGACGGGATGGGCGCGTTGGGTTCCATCTCCGCAAAGCCCGTCGCGATGATGGTGGCCAGCGTGGGCCGCGTGCTGCGCACGACCGCCAGCAACTCGCTGCCCGTCATCGCGGGCATGACCTGGTCGGTGATGACAAGGTCGAAGCCGTTCTCCTTGCGCAGCAGATGCAGCGCGTCCAGGGCGGCGCCGGCGCTGGTGACCTGGTGCCCCAGGTCCGTCAGCAAGGCGGCCGTGCTGTCCAGCACGAGCCGATCGTCGTCCACCAGCAGGATGTGCAGCGGCCTGGGGCCCGACCTGGGCGGCTGCGGTGCTGCGGGAATGGGCACTTGATCAGGCGCTGCCAGCGCGACGGGCAGCCACAGCTGGGCCTCGGTGCCCTCGCCGACGCGGCTGCGCAGCACGAACTTGCCGCCGGATTGCGAGGCCATGCCCTCGACCATGGACAGCCCCAGCCCGGTGCCCTTGCCGACGCCCTTGGTCGTGAAGAAGGGCTCGGTGGCGCGCGCCAGCGTCTCGGCATCCATGCCGGCGCCGGAGTCCGTCACTGACAGCTTCAGGAAGGTCGCCGATGGCGGCGCTCCGGACTCGCCCGCGCTCCCTTCGGCCCGTTCTTCGCTCAACGCGATCGTGATAAGGCCGCCGTCGGGCATCGCATCCCTGGCGTTGACGGTGAGATTCAGCAGCGCCAGTTCCAGCTGATTGGGGTCGACCAAGGCCGCGGGCAGCCCGGCAGGTGCGTCGAAGGCGATGGCGATGGTGGGGCCCAGCGAGCGCCGCAGCAGATCTGCCATGCCCAGCACGAGCCGGGCCAGGTCGACTTCCTCGGGCTTCAGGTCCTGGCGCCGGGCGAAGGCCAGCATCCGCTGCGTCAGCGAGGCACCCCGCCGCGTGGCGTTGAGTGCGTTTTGCACCAGCTTGGCCATGAGCGGATCGCCATCGCCCAGTCGCCGCTCCAGCACCTGCAGGCTGGATAGGATGACCGCCAGCACGTTGTTGAAGTCGTGCGCGACGCCACCGGTGAGCTGGCCTATGGCTTCCAGCTTCTGGGACTGGAACAGCGACTCACGGGTGGCTTCCAGCTTGCGCTGCGCCTCGACCTTCTCCGTGACGTCGCGGGTGATCTTCGCGAAGCCGATCACCAGTCCGTCGTCGTCGCGCACGGCATCCAGCACCACGCTGGCCCAGAACGCCGTGCCGTCCTTGCGCACCCGCCAGCCCTCGCTTTCGAAGCGGCCGTGCTCCAGCGCCATGCGCAGTGCCCGGGCGGGGTCACCGCGCAGGCGGTCTTCTTCTCGATAGAAGGTCTCGAAATGCCGGCCGATGATCTCGGCAGGTTGATAGCCCTTGATGCGCTGGGCGCCGGTGTTCCAGCTGGCCACGAAGCCATCCAGATCGATCAGGTAGATCGCGTAGTCGACAACGCCCTGCACCAGCAGGCGAAACTGCTCCTGGCTGCGGCGCAGCGCGGTCTCCGCCGCCCGGCGCTCGGTCAGATCGCGCGTCACCTTGGCGTAGCCCATGACCGTGCCGTCGACGGCGAGGATGGGGTCGATCACGACGTGGGCCCAGAACTGCGTGCCGTCCTTGCGCACGCGCCAGCCTTCGCCCTCGAACTGCCCGCGCGCGGCCTCGGCAAGGGCTCGTGCAGGAACACCCGCCGCTCTGTCCTCGGGCGTGTAGAAGTCGGAAAAATGCCTGCCGATGATCTCCTGCGCGCCGTAGCCCTTGAACCGCTGGGCGCCCGCGTTCCAGCTCGTCACGGTGCCATCGGCATCGAGCATGTAGATGGCGTAGTCGGTGACGGCATTGACAAGCAGGCGATAGCGGTCGTCTTCGGGAACCCCGGCGACAGATCTGCGGATTGCTGGCGACTGTTCTTGCGGCATGTCGGCGGTTGAATGCGAGGGGTGCCACCGGACCTCGCGGGAGTCGAGCTGCCGTGGAGCACGCATCCGGCACCATATGGATGTGCTTAATCGCACAAGATTAAGGCGAATGGGGCCCCTGGCTTGTCAGACAACCACCTGATCCGGCCCGCGACGCGTCTCCCCCAAAAGGGGGAGATATCCCCCATCGCCGCGGCGGCATCCCCCTTCGTTCCCCCTCATGGGCGATGGATTCGTCACGGGGCGCCGCCGAAACTGGCTTCATCGACACCGGAGCCACCATGCAAACCCAGCCCGCCGCCATCACCGAAGACGCCGTCCTGCAGATCCGCAACACGCTGCGGCGCCTGCGCGCCCTGCATGATCCCGCGGCTCAGAGCAGCGCGATCGGCAACATCTGGCGCGTCGTCGAATCGCCCAAACCCGATGTGGTCGCCTGGGAAGACACCGAGATCGACGTGCGGCGCATGGTGCTCTGACCTGCCCGCGCAGCCGGCAGGCCGCCGCTAGTCCAGCGGCCAGATCGGCCGGGGCAGGTGCCGGTAGGGCAGGTGGCCGAGATCGGACTGCAGGCTGCCCGGCGAATCGGCATAGACCGTGGCCTTGGCGATGTCGTCGAAGCCGGAACGGAAATGCTGCGTGGACTTGACGACGACCAGGCGCCTGGCCTTGGGGTCGATGCCCAGCTCGGTGAAGCACTGTTGCGAGAACACCTGCTGGCGGATGCTGTTCAGCACGATGTCAATGCCTTGCACGCGCACGGCGGCGGCGGCGCCCAGCGCATCGAAGCCACCCGGCGTCAGGCTGCGCTGGCGCGCATCGCCGCGGCAGGCCAGCACCTCCACATCCAGGTCCAGCGGGTCGCCCGACATCGGGCCCACCTTGCCGCCGATGCGCATCTGCAGGCGGGCGCCGACGCCCGCAGCCGTCGCGATGGCCACGGCCTGAGGGTCCCAGATCATGCCCAGCGCGACGTCGCGGATGCCGCGCTGCAGCAGCTCGTGCAGCACGAAGGTGGCGTCGCCCGCTGCACCGCCACCGGCGTTGTCGGCGGTGTCGGCCAGCACGACAGGGCCGGGCGCACCGTCCATGGCTGCGATGGCCGCGTCCAGCGCGGCGCGCAGCGGCAGGCGTTTGGCGCTGGCGCGCTCCCGCAGCGCGTAGAAGGATTCGGCCAGTTCCGCCAGCAGCGCGTCGGCCGCCGCCGTGCCTGCAGCCGTGTCCCGGGCCAGCACCAGCAGCGCCGCGCTGGTGTGCGGCGTGTCCGCCCACGGGAAGCCGTGCAGCGCCGATGCCGACACGATGCCGGGCAAGGCCTCGCGCGCCTGCAGCGTCTGCACGAAGCCGCGCATGGGCCCCTCCGTCGTGCCGAAGATGCCCAGCATGGGCACGCGCCGCCAGTGGGCCTTCAGCGCCAGCTCCCCGCGCGACATCGCGCCCAGCATCGCGTGCAGTTCCTCGCCGCGCGCGGCGTAGTCGATGTGCGGGTACTCCTTGCAGGCCACCAGCGCGGCGCCGGACTCGACCATCGCCGGACTCAGGTTGCAGTGCAGGTCCAGCAGCGCGCCGATGGGCACGGCCGGGCCGACGATGTCGCGCGCCCGCTGCAGAAGGTCGCCCTCGCAGTCCGGGTAGCCCTGAGCCAGCATGGCACCGTGCAGCACCAGCAGCACGGCGTCCACCGGCAGCGCGGCGCGCAGGTCGGCCAGCAGCTCGTCGCGCAGCTGCTCGTAGTCACCGCGTGACAGCGGGCCGGACGGCTGCGCCTCGGCATACAGCCCCGGCAACAGCGTGTCGCCCTGGCGGGCGGCTGCCGCCAGCACGCCCATCAGCGTCGGCTGCGCGACGATCTTCTGCAAGGCCTGCGGGTCGCTGCGCTGGATCAGCACGCCCTCGCGGAAGGACTTCACGCTCGTGGGCAGCGGCGAGAAGCTGCTGGACTCGTGCACCATCCCTGCCAGGAACAGCCGCAGGGGCTTGCTCATGTTCGACCTCGCTCAATAGTTCTGGTTGAAACCAATCAGGTGGTGGTACCAGCCGACGACCAGCAGCACGG
Source organism: Roseateles sp. P1_C6 (assembly GCF_056406315.1). NCBI lineage: Bacteria > Pseudomonadati > Pseudomonadota > Betaproteobacteria > Burkholderiales > Sphaerotilaceae > Roseateles > Roseateles sp. P1_C6. Next base: position 58,967 of record NZ_JBFUAK010000008.1, on the reverse strand, counting down.
CGAAGGCCAGCAGCCACACCACCGCCATCACGCGGCTGGCCATGCCAGTTTGACGGAAGGCGTTGCGCACCTGCCAGCCGGCTGCGATCAGCCCGCCAATGGCAGCGACGGCCGTGGCGAGCTGGGCCAGCGGCAGCAGCAGGCTGATGTCGGCCAGGTCTTCCAGCAGCACCACGGCCCAGCCCCACAGCGCGATGCTGACCAGCGCCAGCACGCTCGCGCTGCGCAGCCCGGTGATCGGCTTCGGCGGAACGGCCGTCACGCCATGCCGGCGGCGCAGCACGGCGGCCACGGGCCACAGCAGTGCGGTCACCAGCAGCACGGCCAGCGCCGCGCACAGCACCAGCAGCACCGGCGGGCTGGCCAGGAATGGCACGGGCTCGAAGACGAAGGCGAAGGCGAAAGGCTCCAGCCCCCAGTGCTTCACCTTGCCGTTCTCCACCGCGGCCTGCAGCCGGCGCTTGCCATGCTCCTCCTCCCAGAAATAGGGCTTCACCTCGCGGTAGGTGCTGCGCGAGCCGGCCAGGTCGATGGACAGGCGCCCGTCCTCCAGCGCCTGCACCTTCAGCGGGCTCAGCAGCTGCAGCACGGACAGCCAGCTGGAGTCGCCGCGACGCGTGCTGCGGTAGGCGCCGGCCATCTGCTGCGCATGCTGCTTGGCCGTGGCTTCGTCGACTTCCGGCTTGGTGGCCGGCCGGCCGTCGGGCAGGTAGCGGTCCGCGAACGACTCGAACAGCTTGTCGCGCAACCACGCGCCCTGGCGCTCGTGCCCGGCGGCGTTGACCGACACGTAGATGCCGATGCCGTCGTCGACGAACAGCAACAGGTCGCTGTGGAACAGCACCGTGTCGCCGCCGTGCGCGAGCACGCGGTGACCGTTGATGTTCTGCTCATAGAAGCCCAGGCCGATGCCCGCCAGACCCGGCAGTGGCCGCGTGAGCTGGCTGTGCATGAGCTTGACGGTCTCGGGCTTGAGCAGCTGCGTGTCGCCCAGCTTGCCCTGCTGCAGGAAGGCGAGCATGAAGCGACCCATGTCGGCGCCGGTGGACGACATGCTGCCCGCGGGCGGCATGCTGATGATCTCGAAGCCCTTGGCCTTGTCGTCCTGGCTCATGTAGCCCTGCGACATCTGCGCCTTCAGCGCGTCCGGCAGCGGCTGGCGGAAGGTCGAGTTCTTCATGCCCAGTGGGCCGAGGACATGCTGGTCGATGTAGTCGTCGAAGCTCTTGCCGCTGGTGCGCTGGACGATGTAGCCGGCCAGCGCGGTCGCGTAGTTGGAGTAGCCGGGCGTGGTGCCGGGGTCGTAGATGTAGGGCGGGATGTAGCCCTTCAGCACCTTGCCGAGGTCGGGCGTGACGGGCGCGTAGGTCAGCAGGTCGCGCGCGGTCTCCTCCAGGCCGGTCGTGTGTGTCATCACGTGGCGCAGCGTCAGTGCCTTGCCGTTGCGCGCCGGGATCTTGAAGTCCAGGTACTGGTTCAGGTCCACGTCGAGGTTGAGCTTGCCTTGCTCGACCAGCTGCATGACGGCCGTCCACGTGAAGAGCTTGGACACCGAACCCGGGCGGAACAGCGTCTTGTTCGCGTCCACAGGGATGTTCTTCTCCCAGTCGGCCAGGCCATAGCCCTTTTGCAGTAGCGGCTGACCGTCCTTGACGAGGACGACGACGGCGCCGGGCACGCGCGCGCCTCGCAGCGCGCTGGGCATCAGGCCGTCCAGCCAGGCTTCGGCATCGACAGCCGTGAGCGCGGTGGCCGGCTTGGGCTGGGCAATGGCGGCCGGGAGCGCCCCGACCACGGCGGCCAGCGCGAGCAGGCGCAGGCTCTTGAACAAGGTCTTCATGCGGGTTCCAGGTTTAGAAGTTGAAGCTCAGGTTCGCGCCGACGGTACGCGGCTGCGCCGTCGTCACGTTGAGCGGCAGGCCGAAGGCGGTCAATGCCGTGTCGGCGCCCAGGACGGCGCGCTTGTCGGTGAGGTTGCGCACAAAGGCCGACAGCTGCCAGGCGCCGAACGCCACGCCCCACTGCGCGTCCACCAACGTGTAGGCCGGCTGGCTGAAGTTGGGCACCGAGCTGCCCGCCTGGTCGAAGCCGGCGTTGCGCTGGCCCACGCGGCGCACGTTCAGGCCGGCGTAGGACGGGTGGTTGGCGATGTCGAAGGCGTAGCGCAGGCCCAGCGTGTAGGCCAGCTTGGCGGTGTTGGGCATGCGCGAGCCGGCCGGGCCCAGGGCGGGGGCGTCCTCGGTCAGCTTGGGATCGGTGTACGCCAGGCTGCCGTCCAGGTTCCAGTGCGCGTCCAGCTTGTAGTGCGCGGCCAGTTCGAAGCCGCGCACGCGCGCCTTGCCGGCGTTGACGACGATGGTGCTGGCACCAATGGCCTTGGGCTGCTGCAAGTCCTTCCAGCGGATGTCGAACAGGGCGGCCTCGATGTTCAGCGCCTTGTCCAGCAGGTCGGCCTTGTAGCCCAGCTCGTAGCTCCACAGCGTGTCGTGGCCGAAGGTCTTGGGCGTGTCCGGGATGACCTGGCCGTTGGCGTCGATGGCCGGCGAGTTGGGGCCGCCCGGGCGGTAGCCGCTGGCCGCGCGGAAGTAGACGTTGCTGGTCTTGTCCAGCGCGTAGCGCAGCGTGGCGAGGTAGGTCTTGGCGGTGTCGTCGCTGGGCGCCGAGGAGCTGAGCACGTCGTTGACGAAGACGGTGTAGACCTGATCGTTCTTGGCCACGCGTGCGCCCAGCGTCAGCGACCAGATCGGGTCGATGTTCCAGGTCAGGTCGCCGTAGAAGGCATGCTCCCGGTAGCTGGAGGGCTGGCCGGTGGTGGTCAGCGTCATGTCGCCGCCGCCGCCCGCGGCTTGCGCCCACAGGCGCTGGCCGACGTGGCCGGTTTCCTTGTCGCGGTAGTAGCCCAGCAGCCACTCCAAGGTGCCGCGTGGCGAGGTCAGGCGCAGCTCCTGGGTCTGCTTGCGCAGCGAGAACCTGTTGTCGAGCGCGACGAAGTCGAAGGCCGGGTTGTTGCCCAGCAGCGCCGTCGCGTCCTGGCCGGTGCTGCTGTCCGTGCGCGCCGTCGACGCGATGGCGTTGAACCGCGCCCAGCCGAAGTCGTACTCGAAGTCGGCCGACGTGAGCCGGGTCTTGATCTTGTAGGGTTCGCTGGTGTCCAGGTGGCGGGTCAGGTCGCCGTACAGCGGCTGGCCGGTGGCGATGTCGTACTCGACGACGTTCAGCCCGTTGCGCTGGATCTCCTGCTGCGTCGCCGTCAGGCGCACCTTCATCTTGGACATGGGCTCCAGCAACAGCGACAGCCGCGCGCCGCGCGTGTTGCCATCGTTGATGTGCTCTCCCGCGGCCTTGCCCACGGCCTTGATGTAGCCGCCCTCGTGGTCATTGAAGGCCGCCACGCGCAGGGCGGCGACGTCCTGGCTCAGCGGCACGTTCAGCACCGCATGCTCGGTGTGGCCCAGCGCGCCGCCGCGGCTGCTGCGCGCGCCCAGGGCCACCTTGCCGGAGAACTGTGTGCTGTCGGGCTCGTTGGTCACGTACTTCAGCAGGCCGCCCATGGCGCCGGCGCCGTACAGCGTGCCCTGCGGGCCGCGCAGCACCTCGATGTGGTGCAGGTCCAGCAGCGACAGGTCCAGCGCCGTGTTGGCGCCGCCCACGAAGGCGCTGCTGGAGCCGAAGGCCACGTCGTCGATGTAGACGCCCACCGTGGCGATCTGCTGCTCGCCGACGCTGACGCCGCGCATCGTCACTGCGCCGCGGCCTGGGCCGCCGGAGGTCTTCACGTCCACGCCGGGCAGCGTGCCGACGTAGTCGCTCAGCGACGCGGCGCCGCCGCGCTCCATGCCTTCCGCGCCCAGCGTCTCGACGCGCAGCGGCACGTCGCGCACCGGCTCGCGGCGGCGCGTGGCCGTCACGGTCACGACGTCGAGCTTCTCGGTCTCGCGCGCGGCCTTGGCCTCAGCCGCGCCGCCCTCCGCGGCGGGGGCGGCTTGCGCCCACAAATTGGGCGCGCAGAGAGCCCCGAGGCAGGGCACGAGCAGCGCCGCGAGCTTGTGGCGTCTGGGCGGCGTGGTGGGGCGAGCGAAGCGGGTGGACCGGCTCATGGGGCACTCCTTGGTCAGAAGATTTGTTCCGATCCATGAAGTTTCCAGTTTGGAAAATTCTTTCCCATCGGTGTAAACCTTATATGAACCGGCGTGCGGCCTAAGGGCATATGGGGAGACGGCCCGCCCAGGGGCTGCCCTAAGATGGAGCGACTCTTCCCAGCGCGACATGGCCACACCCACCGTCAATCCCGGCGACCACATCCGCAGCGTGCGCAAGCGGCTTGGCCTGACATTGAGCCAGGTCGGCGAGCGCACCGGCCTGGCGGTGTCCACGTTGTCCAAATTGGAAAAAGGCAACGTCTCGCTGTCCTACGACAAGCTGATGCTGCTCAGCAAGGGCCTGGGCGTGGACATGGCCGAGCTGCTGCACGACGCCCCCAGCGCCCGCCCGGCGCCCAGCGGTGGCGGCCGGCGTGTGGTGCACCGCGCCGGCGACGGCCAGGTCGTCGACACGCAGAGCTACCAGCAGACCTACCTGGCGTCGGAGCTGCTGAACAAGCGCTTCACGCCGCTGATCGTCGAGGTGCGGGCGCGCACGCTGGAGGAGTTCAAGGTCGAGTTCGGCGACCTGATCCGCCACCCCGGCGAAGAGTTCGCCTACGTGGTGGAGGGCGAGGTGACCTTCCATTCCGAGCTGTATGCGCCGGTCACGTTGAAGGTGGGCGACTCCATCTTCTTCGACAGCGAGATGGGCCATGCCTACCTGAAGGCGGCGGAAGGCCCGTGCCGCCTGGTGGCCGCCTGCGCGCCGCGCAACGGCCATGACGACAGCATGGCGCAGCACTTCGTCGAGGCTTCGCAGCGCCTGGCGGCGCCGGCTGAGAAAGCGGCCACGCCGGCCAAGCCCAAGGCGCGCGCCGCGCGCCGCTGAGTCCCGTCAAACCGCGTCGGCCTGCGCGCGCTCCATGCGGCGCAGCAGCGGCACCAGTGCCAGCAACGCCGCCGCGGCCGTGCCGGCGATCGCGGCCAGCGCCGTGAAGAAGCCTGCCGGCCCCAGCGCCTCCCAGCCCCGGCCCACCACGCCCGACATCAGGTTGCCGCCGAACGACGCCAGGAACCAGGCCGCGATGACCGTCGCCCCCATGCCCGGCGGCGCCATGCGCGCGAACAGGCCCAGCCCCACGGGCAGGATGTACAGCTCACCCAGCGTGTAGAGCACGAAGAACAGCAGCACCCACAGCGCGTTGACCGGCTGGCCGCCGCTGGTGGCCGCCAGCAGCGCCAGCATCAGGTAGGACAGCGCCACGCCGGCCGCCCCCATCGCCATCTTCTGCAGCGATGCCGGCTCGCGCCCGCGGCCCGCGGCGCGGCGCCAGCCCGCCACCACCAGCGGCGTGAACATGAAGACGAACAGCGGGTTCAGCGACTGCATCCACGTGACCGGCACCGTGAAGCCCCACAGCACGCGGTCCACGCTGGTGTCCGCCCACACGGCCAGGGTGTTGCCGCTGTGCTCGTAGGCACTGCGGAACACCACCACCGCCAGCGCCACCCACAGCAGCGGCAGCAGGTTGACGCCCTTGCGCACGGCGGCCGGGTCGTTCTGCCCGGCCTGCCGTGAGGCCATCGGTCGGTCCGCCGGCAGGTAGCGCCCGCCCATCACGTAGATGACCAGGCCCAGGCACATGCCCACGCCCGCCGCGCCGAAGCCGATGTGCCAGCCGTACAGCTCGCCCAGCGTGCCGCATACCAGCGGTGCCAGCAGCGCGCCCAGGTTCACGCCGACGTAGTAGATGTTGTACGAGCCGCCGCGGCGCGGGTCCTTCTCGTCGTAGAGGTCACCCACCTGGCTGGGCAGGTTGGGCAGGAACAGGCCGTTGCCCAGGGCGATCAGCAGCAGCGCGGGAAAGAACAGTGACTCGAACGCCAGCGTGAAATGCCCCATGGCCATCAGCGAGCCGCCGATGAGGATGGCGCGCCGTCGGCCCAGCCAGCGGTCGGCGATGTAGCCGCCGAAGATGGGCGTCAGGTAGACGCCGCCGGTGTAGGCGCCGTAGATCAGCGACGCGTCGGCCTGCGGGAACTGCAGGTGCCGGATCATGTAATAGATCAGCAGCGCCTTCATGCCGTAGAAGGAGAACTTCTCCCACATCTCGGTCAGGAACAGCACCACCAGGCCGCGCGGCTGGCCGAACCACTGCGCCTGCGCGCGGGGTTGCTGGGAAGCGTCCACAAGCTCTCCTCAAAAGCGGCGCCGATGCGCCTGAACAAGTATTGCTCTGTGTTTTTCGAAATGGTACATTGATTTTCCATTTTGGAAACAACATGCACCAAGCCGTGAGCGAAGCGACAACGAAGAATGTGGACTGCATCGTCATCGGCGCCGGCATTGCGGGCGCCTCCGTGGCCGCATCGCTGGCGGGCTGCGCGAGTGTGGCCGTGCTGGAGGCCGAGGCGAACGCGGGTTACCACTCCACCGGCCGCTCCGCGGCGCTCTACTCGACCATCTACGGCAACGCGACCATCCGCGCCCTGACGCGGGCCAGCCATGGCGACTTCGTCGCCCCGCCACACGGCATGGGCAAGCAGGCGCTGCTGCGCCAGCGCGACACCTTGTTTCTCGTCGGCACAGGGCAGGAGCCGCTGGCCGAAGGCTTTGTGGCCGCTGCCGACATCCGCGAGCGCACCACGACGATGACCGCCGACGCCGTGCTGGCCCGCGTGCCCATCCTGCAGCGCGGCCAGGTGGCGGGCGCGCTGCTCGACACCGGCTCGGCGGACATCGACGTGGACCTGCTGCACCAGGGCTTTCTGCGCCGTGCCCGCGAGCAAGGCGCGCAGCTGCATCTGGGCACCGGCCTGCTGGCGCTGGAGCGCGACGGGGCCAACTGGCTGGCGCACACGGCCGGCGGCAGTTTTCGCGCCGCCATCGTCATCAACGCGGCCGGCGCCTGGGCCGACAGCGTGGCCGCGCTGGCCGGCGTGCAGCCGGTGCCGCTGCAACCGCTGCGCCGCACCGCCGTGCTGATCGATTTGCCCGACGGCGTGGACGCGACCCACTGGCCCGCGGTCGTGGCCATCGACGAGAGCCAGTACTTCAAGCCCGACGCCGGGCTGCTGCTGATCTCCGCCGCCGACGAAACGCCCAGCCCGCCCTGCGACGCCCAGCCCGAGGAGCTGGACGTGGCCATCGCGGTGGACCGCTTCGAGACGCTGACGGGCCGGCCCGTGCGGCGCGTGCGCCACCGCTGGGCGGGGCTGCGCGTGTTCAGCCCGGACCGCACGCCCGTGGTTGGCTTCGAGCCGTCGGCGCCGGGCTTCTTCTGGTGTGCAGGGCAGGGCGGCTATGGCATCCAGACGTCGCCGGCGCTGGGCCGCGCCGCTGCGGCGCTGGCGCTGGGCCGGCCGCTGCCCGACGACCTGATCGCGCTGGGCGTCGAGGCGCGGCAGTTGGCCCCCGAGCGGTTCGGCCGCGGGGCGCGCGCTTGACCGCCGTGGACCTGGCCTATCGCGTGCGGGCGCTGCCGCTGCACGAGCCCGTCGAAATCGCCGCGCACCGCTTCGTCGACGTGTCGGTGCTGCAGGTCAGCCTGCGCGACGAGGGGCACGAAGGCCGCGGCGAGGCGGCCGGCGTGTACTACCTGCAGGACCGTCCCGCGGACATGCCTGACCGGTTGGAGGCGGTGCGCAGCGAGATCGAAGCCGGGCTGGACCGGCAGGCGCTGCGCCGGCTGCTGCCGCCAGGCGGCGCGCGCAATGCGCTGGACTGTGCCTTGTGGGAGCTGGACGCCCGGCGCCAGGGCTGTGCGGCCTGGCAACTGGCCGGCGTGCCCACGCCGCGGCCGCTGCGCACCACCTTCACGCTGGGCGCGGCGGACCCTGGTGTGATGGCCGCCGGCGCGTGCGCGTTTGTCGATGCGCTGGCGTTGAAGCTCAAGCTCACCGGCGACGCCGACCTGGACATGGCTCGCGTGCATGCCGTGTACCGGGCGCGGCCGGACGTCTGGCTGGGCGTGGATGCCAACCAGGGCTACACGCCGGCCAGCATCGCGGCCCTGCTGCCCGTGCTGGTGGACTGCCGCGTGCAGTTGCTGGAGCAGCCCTTCGCCCGCGGCCGCGAGGCCGACATGCGCGCGCTGGACCTCCCCATTGCCACGGCCGCCGACGAAAGCTGCCTGGACCTGGCCGAACTGGAACAGCTGCCCGGCCTCTTCGACATGGTCAACATCAAGCTCGACAAGTGCGGCGGCCTCACCGAGGGGCTGATGATGGCCAGGCGGGCCCGGGAACTGGGCCTGCGGGTCATGGTGGGCAACATGTGCGGCACCAGCCTGGCCATGGCACCTGCCTTCGTGCTGGGCCAGCTCTGCGATGTGGTCGACCTGGACGGGCCGCTGTTCCTCGCGTACGACCCAACGCCCGCGGTCCGCTATGCGGTGGGGCGCCTCTACAGCAGCGCCCAGGTCTGGGGCAGTTGAGGGTGTGGCGTGCCCCAGGTAAACCCGTTCAGAGTGACGGCCAGGGACTGCCTAGAATTTGCTGCACCGCACCAGGAGATTCCCGCATGGCGACTGCCCGCAAGAAGCCGGCATCCACGACTGAGCAAACCGGCGCCGAAAAGGCCAAGCCCGGCATGCGCATTCTCAAGAAGTACCCCAACCGTCGTCTCTACGACACCATCACCAGCAGCTACATCACGCTGGCCGACGTGAAGCGCATGGTGCTGGAGGGCATCGACTTCGAGGTGCACGACGCCAAGACGCACGAGGATCTGACGCGGGCCATCCTGCTGCAGATCATCCTGGAGGAGGAAACCGGTGGCGTGCCGATGTTCTCGACCAATTCCCTGGCGCAGATCATCCGCTTCTACGGCCACGCGATGCAGGGCGTCATGGGCGGGCTGCTGGAGCGCCAGATGCAGGCCTTCACGGACCTGCAGTCGCGCTTCACCGAGCAGACGCCGGGCGGCATCCCCTTCACGCCGGACGCTTGGACCGGCCTGATGGGCGGCTACGCCGAGCAGTCCAAGTCGCTGATGAACCAGTGGCAGGAACAGTTGAAAAATGCCGGTGCGCTGTTCCCATTCACGGTGCCGCCGGGCAGCAAAAAGCCGTGATGCGCGTTCATCGCCGAAAATACGGCGATGAACGACTCCGCCACCCTCGCCGCTCCGGCCGCCGCGCCCAAGATCGGCTTCGTCAGCCTTGGCTGCCCGTAGGGCACGGCATTTAAACCCGCTGAATGACCATGAAAAAGGCCCGCATCAGCGGGCCTTGTCGTTGGTGCAGACGTCTGTACCTAGTGCGGTTTGCTTTCATCCGCGGACATTGCGGCCTGCTTCTCGACGACGTCTACCAGCGCCTTGACGTTGGCCGAGCCCATACCGACCGCGACGACGCCTCCGCCGGCGGTGGGCAACAGGACATCGGGCATATCGGCCAGCGGCTTGAAGTTGGAGCGACTGAAGCGCTCGGCCCATTGGTGGCGGCCGTCAGAGTCGGGGTTCAAGGTGCCGGCGCAGATGTCGCGCACCGCCTGCTCGATGCGCTCCCGGGCTTCGTCGTCGCTGCTTGCGATGAACTGGCCGGCGAAGTTGGTCGGGCGCAAATAGCTGGGCTGTTGGTCGACGCAAACGGGCTTGTCGGGGTCCAGTGCCATGACCATGACCTCGTGCGTTGCGCCTGGCAGATTGATCGTGGCGGAGGGCCAGCCAGGCACGTCGCGCAGGCTGATGCAGGCGACGGCAACGCAGGGCCACATGGGGTGCGAGAACGGCGCGTAGACAGCCCACGCGCACGTGTTCAGCTCCATGGGTGGCGCGGTGCCGTGCTTGGCCCGCTGAGCATCGAGGATCGACTTCAGGTTGAAGCGCCAGGCGCGGCCGTGGGTGCCGACGTGGTCGGGCTGCTGGTACGGCAGTTTGTGGACATGAGGGGAGCGGAGCGTCATTGCGGCTTGCCCTCCATGGGGTCGGGCACCAGGCCGCCGGCGGTGTGCGCCTCGACGTTGAAGGCCTTGTCGACGACGTCGCTGACGTCCAGGAACATCAAGCCGGCCTTGCTGCAGTCCATGCCCAGCGCGTTGAACAGCTGGGCGGTGGCCGCCTGGTCGCGCAGCTGGGCGTCGACATCGCCGGCGTAGTCGGCGGCCTTGGACTTCATGCGGACGATGCCGGCGGCCTGGTCGATCCATGCGCACGAGTAGCTCGGCTGCACGTCATAGAAGAACTCGGCCATGCCGGGCGTGTGCAGCACGACGGCGCCGCCGAGATCGTGCCGCTTGAGTACGGCCTCGATCTCGGCGCGTGCGATCTTGAGCCGCGCCTGGTCGGGCGCGTCGAGCGAGTAGGCGCGCTTGGTTGGGGCCGGAATGGTCGGCGGCTTCGAGATCATGCGTCGCTCCCTTGGCTGTGCTGCTCGCTCGGCGTGTAGCTGTAGCGACCCAGTGACATGGCGAAGCGCAGCGCCATGGCGGCCGTCTGGATGGACTCGGAGGCGACGTCGTCGGCCGTGACCTTGTGCGGCTCGTAGGTCATCTGCAGGTTGGCCTTGGTGAGCTCGCCGAATTCTTCGCCGAGGATGGCGATGGCATGCAGCGCGTCGTTCGGCCAGGTCGGGAACTTGACCGTTGCGCGGTCGACTTCGGCCAAGATCTTGTCGAGATTGCGGATGGTCCAACGCTTCAGCGTCACGGCCTCGGCGTTGCCGTCGACGAGCTGCAGCAGCGCGCCCGGAATGCCAGCCAGGCCGTCGGCGGCGAACATCGCGGCCGCGTAGCGCTTGCCGTGGATCACGAGCTCGTCGCGGTCGACGTCGATGGAGAGCCAGCTGGGGCGTGCCAGAGCTGCGACAGCGGCCGTCAGCGCGGCTCGCATGTCATCGAGCGTCTTCTGCATGCTGTAGTACTTCAGGCCGGAACCCGAGGCGCGCAGGATGTTGTCCAGATGGATGTCGATCTGCTCAGCCATGGGCCACCTCCGCGGCCTTGGCCTGGCGCTCGTCGACGTCGCGCAGCACGGCCTGGCGCCACTCGGCGCCGTCCTTGGCGTAGAAGCCCAGCAGGTAGTGCAGCGTCGCGGCTTGCTCGCGTTCGGACTTGAACGGGATGTCTTGGCCACCGAGGCGCAGCATGTCGGCGAACGACCTGCAGGCGAAGTTCGGCCGGCCGAGGATCTCGATGACGTCGGGCGTCAGCTCGCCGACGGCCCAGTTTTGCGCCAGGCGGTCCTCTGCGGCCTTCGCGCGCTCGAACATGGCTTCGGCTGCTTTGCTGGCCTCCAGCGCCTGCTCGCGCCAGGTGACGGGCCACAGCGGCCCGCAGCCATTGGGGCACGGTTCGCTGTGGCTGCCGCCGGCGGTGACGGTGCCGACGTTGACGTTGAGGCTCTGGCGGATGAGCTGGAACTCGCACTTCGCGCAGCGCATCACACCGGGTGCAATGTCGGCGCGACGCTTGGAAAGCACCTGGTCAATCAGCTGCAGCAACAGCAGGTCGTTGAGCGTCTCGACGCGGCCGTCGACCTTGGCCTGCAGGTTGAGCCGGAGCGCGGCGAGCTGGTCGTCGGTCATCAAGGTCCTGGCGCCGGCGTGCAGCTCGGCCTCGTGCACGGTGATGGTCGGATCAGCCACGGACTACCTCCAGTGGGTTGCTCATGACGCGCAGATGGCCCTGGCCTTGCCAGAAGTTGCGCTGGCAGTTGTGGGCGACGGCCTCGACCTCGCGGGCGACGAGGGGGCTGGCGGTGATGACGTGGCCGTCGTCGTCGACGATGGCCAGGCGGGCGGGCTTGCCGTCGACGGTGACGCGCAGGCCCTCGTGGGCGACAGCGCTGATAACGACGCCTTCAATGGCGCCGGTGGGTTGGGTGCCGATCATGTGGGGCTCCTGGTGGTGGACGTGGCCACGAGCTGCAGCTCGTAGAGGCCGGCCGGCAAGGCCTGGCCGGTGGGGGTGAGGCGCAGGCCGTAGCCGTGCGCGGTGGACTTGGCCAGCTTGGCGACGACAGTGGCCGCGACTGCTCCGTGCTGCGGCTGCACGGGCGGTTCGCCCGTGGGGCGGTCGGCCCAGGCCTCGACGGGCTCGTCGATCCGCGTGCCGTCCGTGGCGCTGAGCCACCCGTGCTCGCGGTCATGGAAGGCCAGCCAAGTGCCAGGCTGGCCAGCGACGCGGACGATGACCGTGCGCTCGGTCGCCGGCGGGATCTCCGGAGAGAACCAGGCGATGACCTCGACGTGCATGGGCAGCGGCGGCTCGATGGCGTGGCGCGGCGAGGGATGGACGCCGATCAACCCATCACCTCGTCGAGCAGGCCACGGGAGGCGGCAACCCCGCCGGCGGCCGCCGGCGTTGTCGAACTGGATACGCCGGCGGAGCCGGCGCCCTTGGCCACCTTGCCGGCGGAGCCGGCCTGGCTCTTGGTCTTCGCCGCAGGCGGGTGATTCGGGAACGGCCAGGCCTTCACCGGCGTCAGCGCGGCCGCAGGCTTGCCCGTCGACGTGCTCGGCGCCAGCGCAGCCTTGGACGCGGTATCGGCGGCCGCAGAGCCGTCGTCATCCTCGACCTCGTCGGCCCCTTCCTCCTGCGCCCGCGCAGCCTTGGAGGGGGTAGGGGCGGGCTCGTCGGGCAGCTCGACGCCGTAGTGTTTGGCGGCCGCCAGCAGCGCGGTGGGTTCCTCGTCGAGCTCCCAGCGGTCGACCTCGACCCAGCGCGCCAGCGCGCAATCCAGCAGCAGCAGGCCCAGCTCGTCGGCCGTCATGGTTTCGACGCGAGCGGTCAGATGGTCGAACTGCTCGACGCCGTAGACCTGCTTGAGCGTGCTGCGCTCCGGGTATTCGTCCAGCAGGCCCAGTAGGCGGCCAATGACCAGGCGCATGTCGAACGTGCTGCGAGGTGCTGCCCGCGCTGCGTCCCGCACCAGGTGCATCCAGCGGAGGCGCTGCTCGCTCAGCCTGGTCGCCTCGGCGTCGTCCTTCAGGCGTTGGGCTTCGTAGTCTTCTTGGCGGCGGTCGGAGGACGAGCTGTTGCCCTTGGCCTGCGTCCCTTGGCGCGTGCCAGCCGCAATCAGTTCACTTTCCTTGACCGCCTCGAACGTCTTGCCGGTGCGTGGGCACTGGATCACTACCTGCGTGGGCGCGAAGACGCCCCCGAGCTTCGCCGTTGCGCGTTTGAGCTCATCCTTGACCTTCGCCAGCGGAAGGTAGCCGCCCTTGATCTCGCCCGTAGCGCTGACGATAACGCGCGCCTTGTTGCCATCGATGACGGCGCGGCCCTTCTTGCGCAGGTCCTCGGCCTGGTTCTTGAAGTGGGCAACCTTCTTGGCAGCGAAGCACTCGGGGTCAGTGCAGACGTTTGGACCGAGGTTCTGGCGGCTGTAGTGGTGGGTCTTGCGGTCCTCGGCCACGTCCTGGTATTCGGGCGCGTTGGCGCTGCGCTTAGGGCATGTCGGGCACGCGCCGGCGCCGGCCAGGTCGGTCGCGTCGATGGGGAAGGGAGCGGCCTTGAGGTCGAGCGTGAACTCCTCGTTCAGCAGGTCGCGGATGTTGCGATAGCTGCTCTTGCCGCCGTCGTCCAGCTTCCAGTACTTGGCCTTGATACGGGCGAGGGCCTTGCCCTGCAGCTTGTCGCTGCGCAGCCTGGCGACGAGCAGCGCCACCTCGGCGCCGATCTCGCCGGCCACGCAGGCCTTGCGGACTTCATCGCAGGCCTGCAGCAACTTGAGTCGGCTGTAGACATACGTGCGGCTTTTGCCAGTGCGCTCGGCGATGGCGTCGGCCGTGTCCTTGTGACGCTCGATGAGTGCCTGGAAGCCTGCAGCCTCCTCGAAGGGGTGCACGTTCTTACGCTGCAGGTTCTCGGAGATCTGCGCACGCTCAACCTCCTCGTCGGTCATGACGCGGACTTCGCAGCGGGCGGTGGGCAGCTGGGCCCATGCGACGCCGCGCTTGCGGCAGTGGCCAAACACGATCTCGTAGCCGGTGACGGCATTGGGGTCGTCGGTGCCCTTGAACAGCTCGGGCACGCGCGGCCGCACGAGCAGGGGCGACAGGTTGCGGCCGTGGCTCTTGATGTCGGCGCCGAGCTCGGCGATGTAGGCGTCGTCATAGACCAGGCGCGGCTGCGTGGGGCTGTCGTGCAGCTGGTCCAGGGGGATGTCGAGGTATTGCACGGTGCTCATGGCTGCCCTTTCAGGAGGTCGTCCGCGCTCTTGACGCCGAGGAGGCCGAGCGCTTCGTTGATGTGGATGTGACGGCCGTTGAACCCGCGCACGTCGCGGGGGTCGTCGGTTATGACGACAGCGCCGTGAGCGGGCCAGTCGGCGCGCCGGTCGTTGCGGGGCTCGCCGGCGTCGATGACCTGGCGGAGGTGGAGGTGCTTGGCCAAGTGCTGCGCGATGAGGGGCTTGCGGGTGCCCTGCGGCCCGTGGAGGAGGACGGACGTGGCCATGTCAGGTGGCCTCCGCCTGCTTGTCTGCCAGGCGCTGCAGGTGGTAGGTGGTCGGAGAGACCTTCACGCAGCGAAACACGCGCTCGGGGCGCGTCTTGCGGTACTTGATGACGGCCTTGTTGATCGAGGCGACGTAGGCGCTGGGCACCTCGACCCAGGTGTTGGGCTTAGCGAGCTTGTCCAGCAGCGGGTTGTATTGCGACTGCCCCTTCGCGCCGCGACCGCCGAGGATCGGCTCGACCAGGGTGCCGGTCTGCACAGCAATGCGGCTCACGTCCAGCATCGGCAGGCGCTTGCGGGAGACGCGAGGAGCAGGCGCTGGCCTGGCCATGAGCGTCGGCGTGGGCGCGAACACGCCGCCGGCGGCGGGTGTGTCTGCGGTTGGGTTGAAACTCTTGGCCTCGGCCAGCGAGTCGTTCAGCGGCGTCCAGTTGGCCAGGCCAGGGCCGGCGCTGTAGACGTCCGAACGGCCAATGCGCTCGGACAGCAGGAAGTCGGCGTCCTCGGCCGCGCCGAGCTGGGCGGTGGCTGTCTGCGATGTGCCGCCCCAGCGGCCGCAGATCTCCTGCAGGGTGAGCTTGCGGCCGGTGTTGACCTTGAACCAGGCGCAGGCGTGGGCGGCCAGGCTGCCGGGGCGGGGGGTGTAGTTGTTGGACATGGGTCAGACCCCCACCGGAAAGAAGCGGCGGTCGCCCGTCGGGTCGGGCAGGAAGTCGGCATGGCCGGTGACCTGGATGAACGTCACCTTGCGGTCGCTGGGCCGCTTGGTGGGCGCGCGGCCCTCGCCGGGCCACTTGGCCAGCGCGTGGCGGTCGACCTTGGCGTGGAAGGCGGCGGCGTTGTGCAGCGTGCGGCGCAGCGCGTACATGACCAGGCCGACCTGGTCGCGGTAGTGCGCCTGCTTGATGTCGATGACGTCGCGCGGCGTGATGTGGGTCATGTCGAACAGCGACCACTGGCCGGCGTGATGGACGGCGCGGAGCAGCGTGGCGCGTTCGCCGTGCTGCTTGACCGGGTGCAGGTCGACCTTGGTGCCGTCGGGCCAGATGACCTCCTGGCGAACGCTGAGGACCTCGGCGTGGTGCTCGGGGCACAGCTGGATGACGCTGGCCATGGCCAGCAGGGAATCGTGTGTCATGGGGTTGCTCACTCGTCGGGGTGGACGTACTCGCCGGCAGCGGCCGCGCGAGGATCGAAGGGGTGGGGGTCGGTGCGGCGCCGCTCGGTGCGAGGCGGGCCGGCGCGCACGGGTGGCGACGGCGGCGGCTCGACGACGGGCTCGGGCGGGAGGACCTGGCCGTTGGCGATGCCGATGGCGCGGTTGCGGATGCAGCTGTAGAGCGTCCAGTAGGAGCGCAGCTCATCGAGCGACGGCGTGCCGGCCTTGCGCATCTGCGCATAGGCGCGCTGCAGGTGCTCGTTCGTGACCTCGACGGGCGGGGTCATGGCTGCTTCTCCTGGCCGCAACGCTGGCAGCGGAAGCAACGCAGTGCAACGCCGCGCCAACGAGCGACGGGGCGGTGGCCATCGCGGACACACAGCTCTGCAGAGCTCAGACGGAAGGGCGCACGGAAGCGGTCGGGCTGGCCATGGATGAAGGCCTTGAGGCTGGCGACCTCGGCCGGCGTCAGGCGTGCGCCGTGGTCGTGCTCAATGAGGAGGGGGAAGGGGAGGATCACGACGCTCTCCCTTCGTCGTGCTGGCGGCGCTTGTGGGCGAGCACGGCCTCCTGGCCGCCGGCTTTGGCCAGCAGCCGCGGCCAGCTGGTGAATCCCTCGCGCTGGGCGATGGCGTCCAGCGCGGCCGTGTGCTTGATGCCGAGTTCCTTCTTCAGGTCCTTGGCCTGGCGCTTGAACTTTTCGACCTGCACCAGCGTGACGTTGGGGAGCTGTGCGAGGGGCGTGCTCATGACTGCCACCCGTCGCGCAGCACGCATGCCGACATGAACAGCGCGTCGGCATCGCTGATCGACATCGCGCTGACGCCCCCGGCGGGGATGAGCTCGGGCGCGTCGAGCGCGCCGCGGTGGTCAAAGAAGACCTTGTAGTCCGCGGTGAAGTCGGCGCAGGCCACGATGCGCACCTGCTCGTCGACGGGCTGACGGCGACCGGTGTAGTGGCGGCCTGGGTAGAACACCCATTTGCCGTCGATCTTCTTGGACCGGACGCCGCCGGTGACTTCGTCGAGGTAGACCTTATCGGCGCTCACAGTGCCGCCTGCAGGTTGTCGATCTCCCGCCGCACGGCCAGCCATTCCTGCGCCAGCGCCTGGTGCTCACGGCGCATGGCGCGCCGGCGTTCCTGGAGGCAGGGGGAGTGCTGGTGGCGCTTGGCCATGTCGATGGCGCGCTGCAGGGCTTCGCCCATGTCGGCTTCCAGCACGTCCATGCGGGCGCGCATGGACTTGAGCTGCCAGGCCAGGTAACGCGCCTTGGTGCGGCGGTACAGACGTCTGCACAGGCCGGGCCCGCGCGGCGTGCGGTTGGCGCGAACGGTCTGACCGTTGGCGAGCTGGTCGAACGCCGGCAGCTGGCCGCGGTCGTCGCTGATCAGTGGGGCGTGATCGTCAGCCCAGGGGCTGAGTTCGATCGCGTCGGAATGGATGACTTGCATGTGGCCTCCGTCGTGTTGACGGGGGCGACTCTAATGCAAGCAAAACTAGCAATGCAAGTGAAACTAGCAAAGCGAGCAACAAAAATGGCCCCTAGGGGCCTTGGTTGCTGCGCGACTGAGCGGTTACCGGGCGCTGATGGCCTGGGCGATGGCGGCGCGAATGCTTTCAATGTGGTCGCCGTTGGTGGACTTCAAGGCGATGGTCTCGCCGCCGCCGCTGACGAGGACCAGGCGGCGCAGCATGACCTGGCTGTAGATGTAGAAGGCGCAGGCGAGTGAGATGACCAGCATGGCGGGTGCGTTGATGGCTGCGACTAGGCTGACGGCAAGGATCAGGCCTGCCAGCCAGGGGATGCCTGGCTTGGTGACCTTGACCGAGCCGACGTTGCGGACGGCGAAGGTCTGGCCCCCGAGTTCGATGCGGTTGCTGGTGACGAGGACGTCGCCGCCGCGCAAGTATTCGGTTTCTTCCATGTGGTTCTCCCTGTGGTGGCTGTTATGTCTCGGTGGGCGGCTTGGAGGCTGATGCGCCCGTGGCTGGCGGGATGCCGATATAGATTTTGCAGCGCAGGGGGCCGTTGACGATGACGTCGCGAATGCCGAACGGAAGGGAGGGCGCGTCTACGGGCGCCTTGGGGTGGATCAGGCTCTGGAAAAACTGCTGGAACTCTTCTGTGTCGCGGCCGCCCGGCATCTGATTACTCCTTGTTACGCAGCTGAATTTAGCCGGATGCCATCCCTAGAGTTGTTAGAAGTGAAGGGGAAAATTCACCACCAGGATGAGCAGGGCTGCTGCGGCGAGCAGCCATCGCAAGGGGCTGGACAAGCGGTCGTGGCCGCACCACATGCACGTGGCTGTGTGGGCCCAAGTGTCGCGATGGCATTGGGGGCACTTGCGCGCGTGATCGGCGTCGGGGGTGGGCCGCTCGGCGGCGCCGATGTAGATCTCGCACTCGACGGGCTGGTTGACCTCGACGCGTTGGGTCATGACGCCGCGGGCTCCGGCTGCTGAGTGGTGGCCATGTCGCGCAGCTTCAGGTCGACCGCGCGGATGAACCGGGTGAATTCGTCGTTCTTGTTCTTGTGGTCGATCTGGGCCGCGATGTTCAGCGCCACGGCTCGGAACTCGGTGGCAGCAGGTTGGAGTAGGTGCTTGACCATGGCCTTCTCCAGGCCGGCCAGCTGCGACACCGATAACTCGGCGATCTGGTCGCGAGTGATGACCTGGAAGGGCCAGGCGGCAGCCGTGTAGGCAGCGCGCTGTTCCTTGGCGGTGAGGGCGGGTGAGCCCATCAGTTCGTCCAGCGGCATCTCCAGCGCGGCGGCAATGTGTTGCAGGCGGCGGTGGCGGGGCACGGTGGTGCGGTTTTCCCACTGCTGGACTGTCTGCCAGGCCAGTGGCTTGGCCAGGCCCTCCAGTTCGCTGATGCGGTTGGCCAGCTGCTCGTGGCTCAGCTTGAGCTGGATGCGGCGCGTCTTGATTCGGGCATGTATGTCCACGCCTGCAAGTTTTCCTTGCGTAGTTGGATTGGACAACACAAGTATTTCTAGCATTGCTAGTTTTGCTTGCATTAGACTGCGCGCCATGAACTGCACCAAACCGGAATCTGAAGCGGCGCGCGAAGCTGTTCGCGTGCTGGGTGGGCCCAGTAAGGCGGCTCGGTTGTTGGGTGTGCCGAAGGCGCGGCATCAGACGGTCCAGTCATGGATGCGGTCACGAGTGCCGGCGGAGTACTGCCCGGACGTGGAGGCGGAAACGCGGGCGCTGGGCTCGGTGGTGCCTTGCGAGCGCTTGCGCCCCGATGTGCGCTGGGGGCGCATCCGAGGTGTTCCGCCGGCTGCGGGCGAGCCTGACGGCGAGCAGTGTGGTGAGGCGGTGGGCGACGCGGGCGCGGCTGCGGCGCCTTGAGTCGCTTTGTTGAGATTGGTGCATGGCGCCAGTCTCTTTTTTTTGCCAAACGGGAGCCATCCGAAGGCTTCCGAAATTCTCGGAGAGGTTCGGATGCAAGCCGACATGCCGTTTTATGAGAGTGCCGAGCAGGCGCTGACCGCCGCGGTGCAGCACCTGGGCGGCGCCAAGGTGGTGGGTGGCGCGCTGTGGCCCGACAAGAGCCCGGACTCGGCGCGCACGCGCCTGCTGGACTGCCTGAACCCGGCGCGCGCCGAGCGCCTGGATCTCAGCGAGAGCATGTTCATTCTTCGCCGGGCGCGGGACCAGGGGTATCACGCGCCTTTCCTGTGGGTGGCGGGCGAGGTGGGTTATGACGCTCGACCCACGCAGCGTGGCGAGGAGGTCGACCGGCTGGCGTCCGTCGTCGAGCAGTCGAGTAAGACGCTGGCGGCGGCGCTGGGCGCGTTGGAGCGGCTGCGTGCAGGGGGTGCGTGATGCGTCCGGCGGGTGAGATTCGACAGGCGCTGCGGGAATGCTTCCCGCTCGAAGGGCAGGGCGTGGCCACCTGGCACGACGCGCTGCAGGCGCTTGGGCAGCGGCAGCTCGTGAACCCGGCCGCGCCTAGTGAGCGTCGGCTTGTGCGCAAGACCGTGGAGAACATGGTCCAGGCCGGTGAGCTGCACAAGGGCGCGCCGAAGCGCATGCCGGGGTCGCGACGCCCCATGACCGGCTACACGCGGGGGAACTGGGCAACCGAGTGGGGTGGTGGGTCATCTCATGGCGGCATGGCGTTGGCGCAGGTTGTGACGACCTGGCGCTGACATGGTCCGTAACCCCATCGACTATGTGCGTCTGGCGGACGCGCTGCTTCAGCGCGTTGACTCGCTGCTGCCCGAGTGGTTGCCGGCCGGCGCGGAGCGCAATGGACGCTGGTATGTCGGCGATTTCGACGGCTCGCCCGGCGAAAGCGCCAACGTCAACATGGCCACCGGCCAGTGGATCGACAACGGCGGCGGGGGCGACGACAAGGGCGGCGACCTCATCAGCCTGTATGCGCGCATCCACAACCTGAGCAACCACGAGGCCGCCATCCAGCTCATGGAGCGGCTGGGCTGGATCTCAGCGCGCGATGACGATGCGCGCCAGGCTGTGCAGACGCCTGCACCGGCCGGGCCTGCTGGGCCGGGGCCGGGCTCGCCACTTGACGGCCCACCTGATGCCGAGGCGGCGGAGCCGCGCCAGCCGCGGAAGCGGGGCGAGCCGAAGTGGCGGCCCATCTTGCCAGTGCCAAAGCACGCGCCCAAACCGAAGTTCATTTTCGGGTTCAAGAACAAGAAGACGGACAAGTGGGACGAGTTTGAGGCGGTGCGGACGTGGGCCTATCGCATGGGCGGTGCGCTGCTGGGCTATGTCGCCCGGTACGAGCGCATCGACAGCCGCGGCGAGCTGGTAAAGGACGCCGTGCCGTGGACCTGGTGCGAGAACATCGAGGACGCGCGCGGCGGGCAGAAGTGGCACAGCATGCAGTGGCCCGTGCCGCGGCCGCTGTATGTGCCGGCCGAGGGCATCGTGCCGCAGTTGCCGGTGTTGGTGGTCGAGGGCGAGAAGTGCGCCGAGGAGGCTCACAAGCTCATCGGGACCGAGTTCACCGTCGTGGCGTGGCCAGGCGGGTGCAAGACGTGGGCGATGGCGGACTGGACCTGGCTGAAGGGCCTGACGGTCTACCTGTGGCCCGACGTCGATCTGCAGCATGAGCGGCTGACGAAGGCCGAACGCGAGGCGGGCACGCTGCCCAGCTCGAAGCCGTTGCTGCACCCGTTCAAGCAGCCGGGCATGGTGGCCATGATGAACATCGGCACCGAGCTGCAGGCGCGGCAGGCCTGCCAGGTGTACCTGTGCCCGGTGCTGGGCCTGCTGAAGACGAAGGACGGCTGGGACGTGGCCGACGCCATCGAGGAGGGTTGGGACGTCGACAAGCTGCGCGACTTCATCCGGTCGTCGCCTGAGTTCACGTCGCACAACGACGAGGCGCGCGCGATGGCCAAGGCCACCCCGTCCGTGGCTGGCGCGGGCGTGGAGGATGGCGAGTCGCTCGCCTGGCGCGACAAGCTGTTGACCTCGTCGACGGGCGCCATCAAGGCGGTGCGGGAGAACGCGGTGCTTGCGCTCGATGGGCTGCCTGACAAGGGCGTGCCCGGCGCGCCCGAGGCCGATGGCGTCATCGCGTTCGACGAGTTCTCCAACAACGTCATCAAGCTCAAGCCGACCCCTTGGGGCACCGAGGCGGGCGCGTGGCAGGAGGAGGACGAGCTGGAGATGGGCTCTTGGCTCGCACGGACGCTGTATCTGCCACCGATGCCGCGCGGCACGCTGGAGGAGGCCACGCTGATGGTGGCCAAGCGGCACAAGGTGCACCCAGTGCGCCAGGCCGTCGAGCGGCTGCGGGGCACTTGGGATGGTGAGCGGCGCCTCGCGACCTGGCTGCAGCGGGTGTGCATGGGCAAGCAGGAGCCCGACCCGGCCCTGAAGCAGTACCTTGAGCGTGCAGGCCCGTGGTTCCTGATGGCGATGTGTGCGCGCGTGATGACGCCGCAGCGTCGCGGCAGCGAGGTCGTCATCGGCCCTGGCTGCAAGTTCGACTACATGCTGATCTTCGAGGGGCCGCAGGGGTGGGGCAAGTCGACCATCGCCAAGATCCTCGGGGGCGACTTCTATGCCGACACGGGCCTGATCCTGGGCGAGAAGGACAGCTACCAGAACATCCAGGGCATCCACGTCTATGAGTGGGGCGAGCTGGACTCGATGAGCAAGGCCGACGTGAAGCTGGTGAAGCTCTTCATTGCGTCAGCCAAGGATCGGTTCCGGGCGACGTTCGACCGGCGGCCGCGCGACTACCCGCGCCAAGTCGTCTTCGTCGGCACGACGAACGAAGAGCACTACATGACCGACGCGACGGGCAACCGGCGCTTCTGGCCAGCCAAGCTCTACGGGCCTGCGGATCTCGACTGGCTGCGTGACAACCGCGACCAGCTGCTGGCCGAGGCGCTGGTCCACCTCGACAACGGCGTGCGCTTCCATCCGACCATCGCGGAGCAACGGAAGTGGTTCGACCCGCAGCAGTCGGCGCGCATGCGCGAGAACTCGATTGACTCGCTGATTCGGGCCTACCTCTATGACCCGGAGCAGAAGGTCCCGCATATGGGCGAGAACGGCGCGCTGGTGAACACCATCACGCTGCCGCAGCTGCTGAACCGCATCGGCTACAGCAACGACAAGCAGACCGACGTGGTCGTGAGCAAGGCAGGTCAGACGATGACGCGGCTGGGCTGGACCACGACGCGGCCGACCGATGAAAACGGCCACAGACCGCGCATGTATGTGCGGCCGAAGGATGAGCCGGCGACGTGGGTGGTGACGCCTGCCAGCGCCAGCTCTGGACCGAATAGCCCTGCGCAGGGCGATCAACCCCAGGAGGCCACCAATGGCTGCCCTGTCTGACCAGAGATCGGTGCGCGCGCCGGAAAAGGTCGGGGGCGGCGTGGCGTTGCCTATGTAGCCCGACGCGACCAGGCGCACCTGGAGCCTCAGCGCAGCCCCTGTCCGGGCTGTCCATGCCTCTGCACTGATTTCTGAGCCTTCCCGGGTTGTCCGGTCTCAGGGGTTTTGGCGGAGCTCTGCCCGGACTCGGTCCCACATCGGAATCACGGATGTGCGGATGCGCTCGTGGGTTCGGGGGCGCGCGTGCGAGGGCATTTCAGGTGTTCCGTTCTCACTAAAAGAAGGTGGACAAGGTGGACAAGAAGGATTGGAGCTGGTTCAAGCAGTTCATGCCGGGTGTGACGGCGCTGCTGGGCGAGTACCGCGAGTTCGGCGAGGGGCTGCACCTCGATGAGTGCTGGAAGCGCGGCGTGCTCGGCGGCCAGGCGGGGTGGTTCTTTGCCCGCGAGGGGCCGGTCTGCCTGGGCACGCCGTTCGACCGCAAGGCCTCGCCCATCTTGTGCGAATGGGCCGAGGCGGATTGGCGACGTCATGGCCTGGTGCTGATGCTGGCGCCGCTACCCGATGGCACGGTGTGCAGACGCCTGAACACGGGCGAGAAGCAGGCATGGGACATCGTCGGTGCGCGGGGGCTGAAGGAAGCGCAGCGACGCAAGGAAGTGGAGGAGGGCGTGTATGGCGCGTAATGAACGGGTCGAGGCCAGGCTGTGGGAATGGGGGGAATGGGTGCGCTCGGCCGGCGAGTGCGACAAGGGGGCTGGCTACCCCTCGCGCAACTGCCTCGATCCCGATTGGGGCCGGCCCGGTCAAGGCATGCGGCCTGACTTCAAGGTCGAGTTGCCGGGCAGGGGCGGCATGACCCACTTTCACATCAGCTCGCTGAGCCGCACGCTGCAGGAGACGTTGGTCCGGCACTATTGCGCCAATGAGTCGGTCGCCAGCATTGCGGCCGCCATGGTCTCGTCGGCCGCGACGGTCGACCAACGCATCTGGCGTGCCCATGCCGTGCTGGCCCACCTCCTGTGAAATGAGTTTTAGGGAATATGGGAAATCGCTAGAGTTCAGGCAACTTATCCAAATTGCGCCCGGCGGTCGAAAGACTGGCCGGGCGTTCTCTTTGTGGAAGTCTCAACCCGCAACAACCTCGACGCTGTGCTGTCCCGCATGGAGAACTACAAGCGGGACACGGTGAGCAAGGCCGTGCCATTGGCGCTGAACCGGTGCGCCGAGATGACGCGCACCGCTGCATCCAGGGAGATGCGTGCGATGGGGTATGCGTTCAAGGCGTCCGAGATCAAAGACGCGATCACCATCATCAAGGCCAGCAGCGGCCAGCGCCGCGTTAAGTTGCTGGTGCGCCGCGCCACGAAGAGCCTGATGGACTTCAGCGCGCGTGAGACCAAGGCCGGCGTGACGGTGAAGATCTTCGGTGCTCGCAAGCTCATCAAAGGCGCCTTCATCGCCCAACGGCTCAATGGCACCTCGGCTGTGTACGTCGAGGACAAGAAGGCCGGCAAGGTGGTCATCCGCCGACAGTCTCAGCACAAGCGCGGTAGTGAGGGCGGCTGGCACGCCTACCCCGTGCGCAAGCTGTATGGGCCAAGCGTGGGCGGGGTGTATTCGACCAACCGCCTGCAGCAGGTCATGGCCACAGTCATCGCCTCCACCTTCGAGGCGCGGCTTGAGCACGAACTGAAGAGGCTCAGCCGTTGAATTTTTGGGTCCCTCCTGGCGCCTGAATGACGCGGGCGCCATGACCCCGGTTTCTCGCTAGTGGCAGGCGTCGGCGATTGCTTGACACCTTGACATTGCACCCCTCCGCTTGACAACCATGACCGCCCCAACGACCGCTCGCCGTGTGTCGCAGGCCGAGCTCGCCCGCGAGCTGGGCGTGAGCCGTCAGGCTGTCAACGACCTGGTCGGCCGTGGCGTGCTTGTGCTCGGCGGCGACCGCAAGCTCGACCTCGACGAGGCCCGGGTCATCGTGCTGGAGCGCGTGCGCCCGACCGGCAAGACGGCCGCTGCCGTCGCCGCGTCCGTGCAGACGCCTGCAACGCCTCCTGCGGCTGCGCAAGCCAAGACGGACAACGCTGCGGCGTACTACGTGGCCAAGGCCTCGCGCGAGGCCAGCGAAGCGGGCATGGCTGCGCTGAAGCTGGCGCAGATGCAGGGCGCGCTCATCGACCGCGAGGCCGCCATCCAGTCCGCCTTCACGTCGTTCCGCCAGCTGCGCAACTCGCTGAACTTCCTGCCGCGCAAGCTGAGCGGCCGCCTGGTCAACAAGACCTCGCCGCGCGAGATCCAGCAGCTGCTCGAAGACGAGATCCGCGCGACCCTGCTGCAGTTCCAGCAGCGCACGCTGGCCAGCATGGCGACCAACATGGGCAGCCAGCTGCCGCCCGACGAAGGGCCCGGCGAGTGAACGTCGCCGACGGCTACGCCGCAGTGCAGGAAGCTGTCGCGCGCGCCATGGCGCCCGACCCACTGCTGCACCTCGACGAGTGGGCCGAGCTGCACGTCGTAGTGCCGCCCCCCTCGGCCGTGCCTGGCCCCTACAACCTGGCCCACACGCCCTACGCGCGGCGTGTCCTGCAGGCGTTGTCACCACGCGACCCGTGCAAGCGCGTGATCGTTCGTGCGGCGTCGCAGATGCTGAAGACGCAGACCTTCATCTGCTCGTGCCTCGGCTGGATCGACCAGGGCAACGCCAACATCCTCGCGCTGGAGCCGACGGACAAGCTCGCCAAGCGGCTGAGCAAGCGCGTCGGGGACTCGATCAATGCGTGCGACCAGGTCAAGGCCAAGGTCGCCAAGCCGCGCAGCCGCGACAGCCGCAACACCGTCGACTCGAAGGACTTCGACGGCGGCACGCTCTATATCACCACGGCCGGCAGCTCCAGCAATCTCGCCGAGATCCCGGCACGCTATGTCTTCCTCGACGAGGTCGACCGCATGGAGCGCAACCTCGACGGCGAGGGCAGCCCGGCCGAGCTGGCCGAGGCCCGCACGACGACGCACGAGGGTGAGCAAAAGATCTACATCGTCTCCACGCCCACCGTGCAGGGCCAT
The DNA here is from genome assembly GCF_056406315.1 of Roseateles sp. P1_C6. Taxonomy (NCBI): domain Bacteria; kingdom Pseudomonadati; phylum Pseudomonadota; class Betaproteobacteria; order Burkholderiales; family Sphaerotilaceae; genus Roseateles; species Roseateles sp. P1_C6. The sequence goes on along the minus strand of NZ_JBFUAK010000008.1, from coordinate 33,414 downwards.
TCGGAGATCGACGACCAGTTCGACCGCGGCACGCAAGAGCACTACCAAGTGCCGTGCCCGCATTGCGGTGAGCTGCACCAGCTGGTGCAGGAGAACTTCCGCATTCATCGCAACGACGAAGGCATCGTCGACCGCGCATGGTTCGTCTGCCCGGCCTGCGGCAGCGAGATCGACGAGCAGCACAAACCCGACATGCTGCGCGACGCCGCGCTGGGCGGCACCGCCTGCTGGGTGGTCACGGCGTCGGGCGACGGCGAGACGGTCAGCCTGGAGATCAACGCGTTCTACGCGCCGGCCGGCTCCATCACCTGGCTGGGCCTGGGCCGCCAGATGGCCCGTGCCGACGAAGCGGAGAAGCTCGGCAACGTCGACCCCAAGCGCGCGTTCCAGAACACGCGCATGGCGCGCAGCTTCACCTACAAGAGCAACCTCCCCGAGGCCTCCGACCTGAAGGACCGCGCTCTCGGCTATGCCGAGTTCACCGTCCCCGCCGGCGGGCTGCTGCTGACCGCCGGCGTCGACGTCCAGCATGACCGCCTGGCCATCGTTATCCGCGCATGGGGCCGAGGCGAGGAGAGCTGGCTCGTGTACTGGGGCGAGATCTTCGGCGAGACCGGCAGCGCCGAGGCCGGCGCGTGGACGGACCTCGACGCGCTCCTGTCGCGCCGCTTCGAGCACGAGTGGGGCGGCGCCACCCTCGGCGTTGTCGCTGCCAGCATCGACGGATCGGACGGCAGCCGCACGGAAGTGGTCAACGCCTTCTGCCGCAAGCGTCGCCATCGCAACTTCATGAGCGTCAAGGGCGCGTCCGAGCAGTCCAACGACCGCCGCGAGATCTTCGCCCCCACGCCCCGCGTGGTCGACGCCGGCAAGAACCTCAAGCCCGCCAAGCACGGCCTGCAGCAGCACATCGTCGGCACCGCGCGCGCCAAGGACCTGATCCTGGAGACCCGCTCGCGCCTGACCGGCACCGGCCCGGGCCGCATGCACGCCTACGAATCAGTGCGCGCCGACTACTGGGAACAGCTGACCAGCGAGGTCAAGATCCCGACCGGCCCCAAGCGCCGCTTGACCTGGACGAAGAAGGGCGGCGTGCGCAACGAAGGGCTCGACGCCGAGGTCTACGCCCTGCACGCCGCGCGTAGCCAGAAGATCAACCTCCTCCGCGAGGGCCATTGGGATGCCCTGGAGCAGCGCCTGCGCCAGCGCGGCCTGCTCGACCCCGTCGTCGAGGACGCCACCGTGGTAAGCGAGACACCCGCGCCCGACGTCGCTGCCGACCAGGCCGACGACCAGGCCGACACACAGCCCGCCGTGCAGACGCCTGCACAGCCCACCAACAACCCACCGCAGCCGGCCACCGTGGCCACGTTGCCCCCCGCCGCGCCGCCGCGCAAGAAGGCGCGGCGGGGTCGCGCCGGCGGTGGCTTTGCCAACAACTGGTAAGCCCATGCGAATCCCTGCATTCATCGTCGCGGGCGACAGCGCGAGCTGGCTGGAAAACCCCTTCACCGATGGCGTTGGCGCCTCGGTGGACTCCGCCCACTACACGCTGCGCTATAGCTTCCGAGGCCCCACGCCTGGCGCCGAGCTCAACCTCGACGGCACGGCGAGCGGCAGCGGCTGGCAGCTCGACCTGACGACCGCGCAAAGCGCTGCCCTGAACACGGGCGCCGCCGCGGTGCGCTGGTACTGGCAGGCCTACGCGCTCAAGACCGGCGCTCGCCTCACCGTCGGCGACGGCGTGCTGACGGTCAAGCCCAACCTGCAGGCGCTCAGCAACGCGGTATTCGACGGCCGCAGCCAGGCCGAGAAGATCCTCGCCACCATCGAGACCGCCATCGAGTCGCGCGCCACCGGGGACTTCGTCACCGAATACACGATTGGCAGCCGGTCCCTGAAGAAGGCGCCGATGACCGAGCTGCTGGAGCTGCGCAGCCGGTACCGAACCATCGTCTCGCGCGAGCGCAAGGCCCAGTCCATCAAGAACGGCCTCGGCAACCCCACCCACATCGGCGTGCGCTTCCGCCCCAACTGACCATGACCGAAACCAAGCCCATGCCCTTGCGTCGCGTGGAGTCCTCGCGCGGCCTGCAGCTGCAGCCCAGCGTGCTCGAAGCCTGGCGCCAGCAACACGGCCCCGAGGCCCTGCGCGCCTCACGGCAGAGGGGCCTGTCCATGGCTGGCGCGAGCGCTTGGGGCGCTGCTCGTGCTGGCGGTCGTCGGAGCTACGCCGGCGCCGCCCACGGCCGCACGACGTCCGACTGGGTCGCCATGTCGACCAGCGCTGACGCCGAGCTCTACACCTCGCTGCGGCCGCTGCGCAACCGCGTTCGCCAGCTGTGCCGTGACAACGAGCACGCCAAGCAGGCGCTGCGTCTCATCTCGAACAACATCGTTGGCCGCGGCATCGGCTTCCAAAGCGAGGTACTCACCGGCGGCGGCAAGCTCAACAAACGTGTCAACGACAAGATCGAGGCCGCGTGGGCGCGCTGGGGCGTTGGCAAGCGCTGCCACACCGCCGGCAAGCTGTCTTGGGCCGCCATTCAGCGCCAGGTCATCGCGGCCGTCGCGGCCGACGGCGAGGTGCTCATCCGCCTGGTGCGCCGCAAGTTCGCCGACAGCCGCATCCCTCTGGCGCTCGAAGTCATCGAGGCCGACCAGCTCGTCGACAACTGGACCGGCCGCGCGCCTGGCACCAACAACGAAGTCCGCATGGGCGTCGAGGTCGACGAGTGGCTGCGCCCGGTCGCGTACTGGATGCACCCCCGCCACCCCGGCGACAACATGGTGCAGACGGTCCCGCAGACCAACGACTACAAGCGGGTGCCGGCCGAGGAGATCATCCACGTCGCGGTGTGGGACCGCCCCAACCAGACGCGCGGCGTCAGCTGGTTCCATGCGGCCATGACCCAGCTGCGCCACATCGGCGGCGCGGCCGAGGCCGAGATCGTGCGCGCCCGAGCCAGCGCGTCCGTCATGGGCTTCGTCACCACGCAGGACAGCGACCTGCCCACCGACGAGGTCGACAGCGGCACCGACGACGTCGTCGACGGCGAGCGCGTCTGGGACATGAGCGCCGGCACCATCCACGAGCTAGCCCCCGGCGAGACCTTCACCGGCTTCAACCCCAGCAGCGCCAACGCGGCCCTCGACCCGTTCATGCGCTTCATGCTGCGTGGAGTTGCTGCCGGCATCGGCCTCAGCTACGAAAGCCTCAGCCGCGACTACAGCCAAAGCAACTACAGCTCCAGCCGCCTGGCGCTGCTGGATGACCGCGACCACTGGCGCGTCCTGCAGGCCTGGCTCATCGAAACCCTGCATCAACCCGTCTTCGAGGCCTGGCTAGAGCTGGCGGTCCTGTCGGGCGAGCTCAACCTGCCCGCCTTCGAGTCCGACCCCGAGATTTACCAGGCCGTGCGCTGGCTGCCCCGCGGCTGGGACTGGGTCGACCCGCAGCGCGAAGTCTTGGCAGCGCAGGCCTCTGTGCGCGCCGGCTTCGCCTCGGTGGCGGAGGTCATCGCGGCGAAGGGTGGCGACTGGGAAGACGTGTTCAAGCAGCGCGAGCGCGAGCTGGCCATGGCTGCGGAGTGCGGCCTGGTGTTCGACACCGACCCCGCAAAGGTGGCAGGCAAGGGCGCCGCACAAGGTGTGCAGACGCCTGCACAGGGCGCCCAAGCCGAGGGCACGGAGCCCGGCGCCGAGCCAGGCGCCGATGCCGGCGAATCCAACGATGGCAAACAACCCGGCGCCGATGGTGCCCAGGAGAACCAGGAATGACCAAGCAAATCAACATGCGCCCCGGCGCCTCGGCTTTCGGTGGCGTGGGCGTTGGCCCGCTCACCAGCGCCGGCAACCCGTGGGCTGTCAGCGACGACCTGGCCAACGACCTGGTCAACCGCGGCTTGGCGACGATGGTGGTGGTCGATGCGCGGGGCGCGGTGTTCGTGCCCACGAGGAAGGAAAACAGGTACACCAAACTGCTGGTGCTCGGCATCAACCAGCAGCAGGCGGGCTCGGTGAAGAACCTCGCGCAGGCGGGCCCAGACTTGGTCTATGCCGGCAACACGACCGATGCCGATGTCAACAACACCGAGCGCGGTGCTCTTAGCGTGCTTGGCGGCGCCGCCGGCGCGGGCACGGCCAAGGCGCTGTGCTACCCGCCATCGGAGCTCCAGTGGAACTTTGCGACTGGCGCCTCGTTCTTCATGCAGATGCGGGTCAAGACGCCGACGATCATTACTGGCGCTCACCTGGTCGGCAACTGTGCGAACGGCACGCGCAACGGCCTAATCGTCCAGCACGGTGCGGGCAACCTCGTCAGCCTTGGCATTCGGTGCGGCGCCAGTGGCGTGCAGCTGGCGGCGTCCAGCGACACAGTCGCTGCCGACACGTGGTTCAACGTGACCGTCTGGTTTGACGGCGCCACGCATCTCATGAACGCCTGGCTGGACGGGAAGCTCCAGCCCAACTGGACCAACAAACTGTTCTCCGCCGATGGCACTGGGTACACCACTGTCGACGCCGCGACGCCTGTGAGTTTCGTGCTGGGCAACTCGGGGGACACCACGTTCCCCAATGCGCGAGTCAGCAACGCCGTCCGGTTCGCGGCCCTGCGCGTCGCCATCTTCCCCGCAGGGTTCACGCTCCAGAACGCGCCGCAGCTTGATTGGGATTTCAACCGCAACCCCAATCGCATCGTGACGGACGACGATATCCAGACGGGCCCTAAGCTCGCGATCCTCACTGGCCTTCAGTCCAACGAATTGGGTAGCGCCGTGTCTGCCGCTGGGACCGCCGTGCACATCAGCGCGATGCGCGGCTTCCCTTTCGAGGCGGCCGGCAAGACGGGCCCCTTCCACGTGCTCGCGCAGCTGCTGGGCGATGAGGGCTACTGTGTTCGGGTACGAAACACTGCGGTTGGTGGCGCGGGCATTCTTGCTACGTGGAATGGATACATCCGCAATTGGGTAGCCAATACAACCGGTTTCCAGCCAGGATCTTGGTGCCTTCCCCCTGTCGCGAATGGATATAAATACAAGGCCGAGGGAACGCCAGGCGTCAGCCAGCAAACAAGCGCCGGACCGGTGGCGTGGCCAACGGTCGCCGGCCAACAGGTCGTTGACGGCGCCGTCACCTGGACCTGCTACGCCGCAGATGCCAAAGACGTGGCCGGCTACGTCTATCAGGCTGGCGACAGCGGTTATGACCCGCGCGGCTACATCGCGACGCTCATGAGCGCCATCACGGAGTCCAAGGCGCAAGAGTTCCAAACGATGGTTCTCCTCTCCGGCCACCAAAGCGACTACGGCAGCCCTGTGGCGACCGTCGCTTCGACGCTGGTCAACCTGGTGCGCCGCGCCCTTGCGGCAGGTGCCGACAGTGTCGGCTTGGGCATCACCAACCGCTTTGTCGGTGATGTCACGGACCCGCAGTGGGATGCCGGCGGCTTCTACCCAAGCGTGCGAGACCAGGCCTACGCGGCGCTCAAGGGGGACTCCCGCGTGTTCCTTGGCCCCAATGGCGGCCTCGTCACCAGCTTGGCTTTGACGGACCCGGTCAGTTCCATCCACCTCAACGATGACGGCGCCAAGTTCATCGGCCGGCTGTGGCGCCCCACGCTGCCCATCTAACGCCGCCTCGACTCCCTCGGCCCGCCCTGCAAGGCGGGCTTTTTTACGCCTGGAGAAACCCATGTCCGCTGTCCTCACCCCCGAACGCCAGCCGCTGAAGAACGGCGCCAAGCTCGCGCCGCTGGCCCGCTCCATCACCCTGGCGCTGGCCGTCGCGGCCGCCGGCGTCGGTGACGTCGCCGCCCGCGCCGTCCCCGGCCTCGACGTCGAGGCGCGCACGCTGCAGCTCAGCTTCAGCAGCGAGGAGCCCGTCGACCGCTGGTTCGGCAGCGAGGTCCTGTCGCATGACAAGGCCTGCGCCGATCTCTCGCGTCTCAACGACGGCGCGCCGCTGCTGTTCAACCACGACATGGATGACGTCATTGGCGTCGTCGAGCGCGCGTGGATCGGCGACGACGGCCGTGGCCATGCCGTCGTGCGCTTCGCCCGCACGCCGCGCGGCGACGAGTTGTTCGGCATGGTCCAGGACGGCGTGCTGCGCAACGTGTCGTTCATGTACCGGGTCACCAAGTACCGCATCGATAGCGAAGACGAAGACCCGTATTACGACCCTGACGCGGTCTACACGGCCACCGAGTGGATGGCCTACGAAATCTCCATCGTCAGCGTGCCGGCCGACCAGACCGTCGGCATCGGCCGCAGCGCCGCACGCGCTGACGTTGACCCCCAAGCCCGCAGCGTCGCCGTGGAACTCCCCACGCGCGCAGCTGCAGCCCAGCCTGGTGCGGCTACTCGCACTGATTCCCAACCTGAAGACGAGGAAACCATGTTGAAAAAGTTCCGTCGCACCCCCGTCGCCAATGCGGCGGAAGCGGTCACTTCCACCGGTGGCGCTGCCACTACCACCGTCGACCCGGCCAAGGCCGAGCGCGAGCGCTGCGAGGCCATCGTCGCGTTGGGTCGCAAGCACGACCTCTCCGCCGAGAAGGTCAGCAAGCTGATTGCTGACGGCACGGACATCGCAGGCGCTCGTGGCCTGGTGCTCGAAGAGATCCTGGCGCGCAGCCAGGCGCCCGTCGCCAACCTCGGCGAGACCTACACGCCCGACCTGACCGGCAAGGAAAAGCGCCAGTACTCGTTCCTGCGCCTGATGAATGCGCTGGTCAACAACGACTGGAGCGGTGCCGGCTTCGAGCGCGAGGTCTCGGAGGCCATCCGCAAGAGCATGGGCAAGGGCTCCGGCTTCTTCCTGCCCAACGACCTGCCGTTCGCGCCGGACGAGAAACACGCCCGCGCCTGGCAGATGCTCAGCCATCAGGGCATCGTGCAGCAGCGCGCGCCCTACCTGGTAGGCACGGCCGCGCAGGGCGGCAACCTCGTGCAGACTCAGCTCCTGTACGAGAACTTCATCGAGGTCCTGCGCAACCAGCTGGTCACCGCGATCCTGGGCGCACGTTATCTCACTGGCCTGGTGGGCAACATCGACATCCCGCGCCAGAACAGCCAGACGGCCACTGCCTGGGTGGGTGAGTCGGGCGCGATGACCGAGGCGGAAGCCACGTTCGACAAGGTCAGCCTGCGTCCCAAGACGGTGACGGCGTTCTCGAAGATGAGCCGCCTGATGCTGCTGCAAAGTACGCCCGCCATCGAGATGCTGGCCCGCCAGGACCTCATGGCCGTCATCGCGCTGGAGATGGACCGCGCCGCGATCTCCGGCTCGGGCTCGGCCAACCAGCCCACCGGCATCGTCAACACGGCCGGCATCAACTCGATCGTCGGCGGCACCAACGGCGCCAACCTTTCGTTCGATCACCTGATCCAGCTGAAGTACGCCACCAAGTTCGCCAACGCCCCGCAGGGTGCCGCGGCCTTCGCGATGAACAGCAAGGCCGTCGGCTACCTGTCCACGCTGAAGTCGACCACCGGCCAATACCTGTGGGACCCGCAGGGCGGCCTCACCGCCGGCAGCCCCGACCGCGTCAAGGGCTCGCCCTACGCCGAGTCGCAGCAGATGCGCAGCAACCTCACCAAGGGCAGCGCCGCCGGCATCTGCTCCGAGGTCGCGTATGGCAACTGGCAGGAGGTCTTCCTCGCGCTGTGGGGCGTCACCGAACTGGCGTTCAACCCGTTCGACAGCACCGGCTTCGCGAACGGCGACGTACTCGTGCGCGCCATGCAGACGTGCGACGTGGGCCTGCGCCACGCCGCCTCGTTCTCGGCCATGTCCGACGCCCTGACCCCGGGCTTCTGATCTTCGGTTGTCTCCGCGCTGTTGCCAGCGCTTTCCGGGCCGCCAGCTTCAAACCCTGGCGGCCCGGGCCTTTTCATCCCAAAGGAAACCCATCATGAAATTCCAAGTCCGCGACGGCTTCGTCGTCGAGATCGTCACCCTGGTCGACCTCGGCGACGGCAAGACCCAGACCCAGACCAACACCTACTACGGCAAGCAGATCTGCGACCTCGACCAGGCGCAGGCCGACCGCCACTTTCACAAGCTGGAGCCCAAGAGCAAGGAAGCCGAGGCCTACCTCGACAGCAAGGTCATGCCGGTCGCGCCCGGCCAGGCGCTGGGCCTGTCCGGCGAGGCTGTCGCGCTCGTTGAGGCGATGGCGACGGCCATGGCCACCAAAATCGTCGCGGCAATGCAGACGTCCGCACAGCCTGCTGCGCCTGCGGCCTGACGCCATGTTCAGCGTCGACGCCCGCACCTTCCTGGCTGACTTCGGCAGCCCCACGAGCTGGACGCCGTCGATCGGCGGCCCGGCCATCACGGGGCTGATGATCTTTGACCAGACCGCCGAAGTCATCGACGGCGGCCAGGTCATCAGCAGCGAGTTCAAGGTCACGTTCGAGACGGCCGCCTGGCCGGGCCTCAAGCGTGACGAGGTCCTCGTGATTGCGGGCGAGGGCGGCGGCGCGAGCTACCGCCTGCGCACCGCACCGCTGTCCCAGGAAGATGGTGTGTTCTCCGACGCTGGCCTGTCCAAGGTGCGCCCGTGACCGCGTTGGCTCAGATCCTCGACCGTGTGGACCTCGTGCTCAAGGCGGCCCTGGCCGGCCAGGGCACGGTGTGGCGCGAGCGGTCCGATGCGTATTGCATCGAAGAGGCGCCCGGCGTCAACGCATTGCCTCGCGACATCGCCACGACGCCCCAAAGCGCCGAGTTCGATGTCGACGAGCTGCAACTTGACCTGCGGTTTTTCTCGCGTGGCGAGCCGCCGTCTCCGCAGGTCGAGGTGTTGCACCAGCTCGCTCACAACGCGCTCTTTGCCGATGCGCAGCTGCTCGGCCTGGTCGACAGCATCCGGCGCGTCGAAACCTCGTTCGATCACCAGGCCGCCGACACCACCTCGCTCATCAAGTCGGTTCGCTACCGGCTGCTCTATCTCACCCCCACCAAATCTTTGTGAGGCATTCATGACACCGATCTACATCGTCCAGCCCGGCCACCAGATCCGGCGCCCCGACGGCACGCTCGCCCTGGCCGGCGAGTCCGTCGAGGTCGCCGACGAGGTGGCCGCCGCCAACCCCCACGCGCTCAAGCTGCAGGAGGCCGACGAGGCCACCGGCGGCGCCGCCGACCACCCCACCGAATGAGGAACTGACATGGCAATGAACCAAAAATTCGGCGTCGGCGTGCTCATCGCCTCGACGCGCACCGACGCCCTCGGCAACCTGCTGGCCGTCCCCCAAGCCATCCGCCTGGGCATCCTGCAGGAGGTCAGCGGCGACTTCAGCTTCGAGGGCAAGCCGCTCTATGGCTCCTCGCAGCTCCCCGTGGACCGCGGCCGCGGCAAGGGCAAGCTGGCGTTCAGCGCCAAGTCGGCGCAGATCAACGCCGCCAACCTGGCTGCGCTGCACTTCGGCGTCACGCCGCAAGTGGGCTTCAAGGGCCCGGTCATCGATGACCCCATCACGGTGCCCGCACCCAGCGGCCCGTACACGGTCATCACCACGCCGCCCGGCAGCGGCACGTTCATCCGCGACCTGGGCGTACGCGACACCAACGGCAACGACTTCACGCGGGTGGCCAGCGGCCCCACGGCGGGGCAATACAGCGTCAGCGGTGGCACCTACACGTTCGCGGCCGCCGACGCCAGCAAGGCCCTGTTGCGGTCCTACGAGTACAGCTCCGCCACCGGCGGCCTCATCATGCCGCTGACCAACCAGCTGATGGGGTACTCGCCGAGCTTTGGCGTCATCCTGCTGAACGACAGCAAGGGCAGCAAGCTGGTCATCAGCCTGACCAACTGCCAGAGCGACAAGCTCTCCCTGCCGTTCAAGAACGAAGACTTCGTCGTCAACGACTTCGGCTTCGAGGCCTTCGACGATGGCACCGGCTCGGCGGGCTACTGGAGCCAGGCATGAGCGGCCTGATGGTGCCGGGGATCTGGACGACCCTCGGGGGTCGCCGGCTTCTGGTGCCGCCGCTGAGCCTGGGCGCGCTGGAGATCCTGCAGGACCGCCTCGACGATCTGCCCACGCTTGCGATCACTGATCGCAAGGCGGTGGCCACCGTCATTGACGCGGCCCACATGGCGCTCCAGCGCAACTACCCAGCGTTCACGCGCGAGGACGTGGCTGCGCTGATTGACGTCAGCAACATCGGCGACGTTTACGAGTGCCTGATGGACGTTGCGGGCATGCGGCGCAAGGAGCTCGGCGAGGGAAACCAGGAAGCGGTGAGCGCACAGGTTGGCGCGGTCTCATCGCCCTCGTCTGCGCCAACACCGGATGGACCTGGACCTACGTCCGCGAGCACGTCGACCTCCCCACCGTCGACGCCCTGAGCGATGAATGGCGGCGCAATCCGCCAGTGCATCGCCTGGTCGCCGCCTTCATGAGCTACCGCCCTGAAGACCAGCCGGCAGTGCGGACGTCCGAACAGGGCGACGCACCGCCCTGGACCCCCGGGGGCCAGCCCCTACCACCCAGCGCAGAGCTTGCAGCCGCTGCCTCCACCGAGGCGGCGCTCGCTGCGGCCGAGCGCATGTTTTTCGGAGAAGTGAAACATGTCCTCTGACGGCCGCGCCTTTGAGCAAGAGATCACCGCCGACCCGTCGAAGTTCGTCAAGGGCTTCGAGCAGGCCAAGGTCGCGGCCACCGGTGGCGCCTCGGCCATCGACGCGCAGTTCAAGAAGATCGGCGACAGCGTCGCGGCGGTCAACAAAGCCATGCTGGGCTTTGTGGCCGTGCTGGCCGGCGGTGGCGCGCTGAAGAAGTTCATCAGCGACGCCAACGAGTGGAACGGCAGCGCCGGCAAGATGGCGGCACAGCTGGGCATCACAACCCAGAAGGCCAGCGCCATGAACGTGGCGCTGAACCGCCTTGGCCTGGACAGCGACGTGGCGCTAGACGCCGCGCAGAAGCTCAGCAAGAGCGTTCAGACCAACGCCCAGGCCTTCGAGGTCCTCGGCGTCAAGGTGCGCGACGTGACGACGGGTGCCTATCGCCCCATCACCGAGGTCATGGGCGAGGTCAACCAGAAGCTCGCCGAGATCAAGAACCCCATCGAGCAGAACATCGCTGGCCAGCAGATCTACGGCAAGGGCTGGTCGGAGATGCGCGGCCTGCTCAAGCTCACGACCCAGGCCATGGCCGAGGCCGAGGTGCGCGGGCGCCAGCTGGGCCTGATCGTGGGGCCGGAAGGCGCAGCGATGAGTCGGCAGTACAGCATCCAGATGCGTGAGCTGGGCCTCGTGGGCAAGAGCCTGGAGATCCAGTTCGGCAACCAGCTGCTGCCCGTATTCACGCGCCTGGGTTCCTTCATGGCCCAGGAAGGTCCCGTGATGGGCCAGGTGTTCGGCCGCGTGTTGGAGGGCATCGGCTTCGCTGCAGCCTCCACCTGGCTGGCGCTCAAGGACATGGGCGACGGCATCGGCGCCATGGCCGCGCAGGCCGCGGCGCTGCTGTCGGGCGACCTGGCCGGCGCGCAGGCCATCGGCAAGATGCGCGACCAGGAATCGGCCAAGAACCAGGCAGCTTACGAGAAGCTCAAGGCCGACTTTGGCAAGCCGCTGACCATGGCGATGCCCACGGCGCCGGACCTGACCAAGGGCCCGCAATACAAGTTCAAGGAAAAAGAAGAGAAGACCACCGACCCCAAGGGCCGCGTTGCCGAGTGGGACGCGCGCCTGGCGCAGGACAAGGCCGCCTTGGAGCGCGAGGGCCTGCTGGAGAACCAGTTCCGCGAGATGAGCAAGAGCGCCGAGCTCGCCTACTGGCAGGACTTGCTCAAGCGCAAGGACCTCACCGACACCGAGAAGGCCGCGCTCAGCCGCAAGGCCGCCGAGGTGGAGATGGCCATGGTCAAGCAGACGTTTGACGTCAAGGTCAAGTCGCTGGAGGCCGAGGCCGAGCGCTTCAAGAACAACACCGGCGAGCGGATGCGCCTTGAGCAGCAGATCCAGGGCATGTATCAGTCGGGCACGGCGCAATACGAAGAGTCGCGCAAGCGCATGGTGGCCATCGAGCGCCAGGCGGCCGAGCAGCAAAAGCAGATCGCCCAGCAGGTGGCCGACGCCAAGCGCCTGTCATCGCTGGCCGCGATCTCGATGGAAGAGCAGGCCGCGCAACTCGACGTCGAGCTCGGCCTCACCACCCGCGCCGAGCTGCTGCAGCAGGAAACCACGTTTGAACAGCGCCGCTACGAGATCGCCGGCCAGGCGCTGCAGGACCGCCTGCAGATCTTTGCCGCCGACCCCGACCGCAACCCGGTGGAGGTCCAGCGCGTGCACAACGAAATCGAAGCCCTGGAGCAGCAGCACCAGCTGCGCCTGGGGCAGATCCGCAACCAGACGGTGTTGGAGCAGTCGGCCAACTACCGCAGCATGTTCGGCTCGCTGGAATCGAGCTGGGGCCAGCTCATCAGCAAGTTCCTGCAGGGCGGCCTGACCTTCGCCAACTTCATCAAGGGCGCCACCCGTTCAGTCGCGCAGGCCGGCATCGACATGGTCAGCCAGATGGCCGCCAAATGGCTCATCACCCAACTGGCCCAGCGCGTGCTCGGCAAGGCCACGAAGACGGGCGAGGTGCAGGGCCACGCGGCCGTGGCCGGCGCCGCGGCGGTGGCATCCACTGCGGCCATCCCCATCGTCGGCCCCATCCTCGCGCCCGCAGCAGGCGCTGCGGCCTTTGCCACGGCCATGTCGTTCCTGCCCGGCGTGCTGGCCTCGGCCGCGGGCGGCTACGACATCCCGGGCACCGTCAACCCGCTGGTGCAGGCCCACGCCAAGGAAATGATCCTGCCGGCCAAGTACGCGGACGTGATTCGCGACATGGCCAACGGGCCAGGCGGGGAGGGCGGTTGGGCGCCGCCGCAGCTGGTGGTGCACCCGCTGCCCGGCAACTTCTTCATGGTCCACCGCGACCACCTGGTGGCGGCGCTGACTTCGGCTAAGCGTGACGGGGCGCTGAAGCTGTGAGCCAACTCATCTTTCCCACCTTCCCGGGCCGGACGTTTCCGGCGCGCACGGTCGTTGCGCCGCCGGTCATCATCAAGACGACACCCAGCCTGCGCGAGTTCCGCGCCCGCGACTCGTCGGTGCCGCGCTACCGCTACAGCCTGGGCTTCGAGTGCCTGCGCGTGTCGCAAGCCCTTGCCGAGTACCAGACCCTGGTGGGCTTCTACAACCGCGTGGGCGGCACGTTCGATGACTGGCTGTTCCAGGATCTCGACGACAAGGCCGCCACGGCCGAGCTGTTCGGCCAGGGCGATGGCGCCACCACGGTGTTCCAGCTCGGGCGCACGGTGGGCAGCTTCTTCGAGCCCATCTTCGGGCCCGGCACCGGCCTGACCTTCACTGTGGCCGGCAGCGCCGCGGCGCCCGCCGTCAGCAACTTCGGCCAGGTCACGTTCGCATCGCCGCCCGCCGGTGGCGCTGAGCTGCGTTGGACCGGCCCCTTCTATTGGCGCTGCCGCTTCACCGCCGAGTCGCTCGAATTCACGCGCTCGTTCCAGACCTTCTACGAAGCGAAGAAGGTCGAGTTCATCACGGTGAAGCCGCTATGAGGACTGCCCTGTGGGAGACCAGCGCGGGCGCGCTGGTGGCCTTGCTCAACTCCGGCGTGCCGCTGGAGAAATGCGACCTCTACACCGTCACGCTGGCCAACGGCCAGGTGCTGCGGTGGACGAACCGCGACGGCGCCGTGACCGGCAACGGCCACACGTGGCTGGTGGGCCCCGGCATCGAGCGCAGCAAGTGCTCGTGGAAGATCGGCATTGAGGTCGACACGCTGAGCCTCACGCTGCGCACCGACGCCTCGCGCCCCAACGCCGTGAACGGCGTCCCGCTGCTGGCCTTCATCGCGGCGGGCGGCTTCAACGGCGCACGCATCCAGCTGGACCGTGCCTTCTGGACCCTCGGTGACACGGGCCCTCGCGGCGCGGTGCTGTGGTTCAGCGGTGCGGTGGGCGATATCCCGCTCATCAGCCGCATCGAGACGCAGTCCAACGTCAAGAGCGACCTGCAGCTGCTCAACATCCAGGTGCCGCGGGAGGTCTACCAGGCGCAGTGCGCGCGCACGGTCTATGACGGCGAGTGCACGCTGAACCCGGCCACGTTCCAGGTCGGCGGCGCCGCCACCGGCGCCAGCACGTTCGGCCGCACGCGGTTTCAGTCCAACCTGGCTCAGGCCGCGGGCTATTTCGACCTCGGCACGCTCACGTTCACCAGCGGTGGCAACAACGGCGAGAAGCGCACCGTCAAGAGTCACCCCGGCGGCCTGGTCACGCTGTTGTCGCCACTGCCGGCCGTCGTGGCCATCGGCGACACGTTCACCATCGTGCCGGGTTGCGATGGACTGCAAACCACTTGCATCAGCAAGTTCAACAACCTGAGCCACTTCAAGGGCCAGCCTTTCGTGCCGCAGCCGGAGACCGTGCTGTGAGTGCGGACGTCCGCACTGCCATCGTCGCCGAGGCGCGCACGTGGGTGGGCACGCCGTACCACCATCACGCGCGCCTTAAGGGTGTGGGCGTCGACTGCGCGCAGATCCTGCTGGCCGTTTATTGCGACGCGCTGCAGCTGGTTCCGCCGCTCGATGTCGGCGAGTACAGCGTGCAGTGGCAGCTGCACCGCAGCGAAGAGCTGTATCTGGCCTGGCTGACCCTCGCCGGCGCGCACCGGGTCGATGACCCGCAGCCTGGTGACATCGCCATCTATCAATTCGGCCGTACCTACAGCCACGGTGCCATCCACACGGGCGACGGCTTGGTGGTGCACGCCTACGCCGGCACGACGCAACTCGTCATCGAGTCCGGCCTCACCGAAGAGCCGCTGGCCAGCCGGCTGGTGCAGCACTGGAGCATTTTCTAAATGGGCGGCAAGTCGATCAACACCAGCGACACCAAGCTGGAGGCACTCAGCATCCAAAGTAGCTGCTATGGCGCCGTCATCCCGTGGCTGCGGGGCATGCAGCGCGTCGCGCCCAACCTGATCTGGTACGGCGATTTCAAGGCCGTGCCCCACACGCAGGAGACGGGCGGCAAGGGCGGTGGTGGCAGCTCGCAAACGAGCTTCACCTACACCGCCAGCGTGGCGATGGGCCTGTGCCACGGCACCATCACCAGCGTCAACACCGTGTGGAGGGGCAAGGGCACCAGCACGGCGGCCGCTCTGGGCTTCTCCACGCTCACCGGCGCCGTGGGCCAGGCGCAGTGGTCGGTACTGAACGGCCGCGGGCTGCAGACGCTGAACTACTCGGGCCTTGCCTTCGTGGGCGCGCGCAACTACGAGCTCGGCGACTCGGCCAGCGTCGAGAACCATACCTTCGAGGTGCAGCACAGCTCGGCGTATTCCGTCGTGGGCACCACGCCCGACGTCGACCCCGCCGCGGCGGTGTACGACCTGCTGACGCACCCTACCCAGGGTGCCAACTTCCCCACCGCGCTGGTGGGCGACTGGACGCAGTGGAGCAACTACTGCGTGGCCAATGGCCTGCTCGTCTCGCCGCTGCTGACCACGCAGGTTGCCGCCAGCGCGGCGCTGCAGACCATGGCCGACCTGACCAACGCCGGCATCGTGTGGAGCGGCGGCAAGCTGCAGGTCAAGCCCTACGGCGACGTGGCCGTGACCGGCAACGGCCGCACCTTCACGCCCGACATCACGCCCGTCTACGAGCTCGACGACAACTGCTACATCAAGCCCGACAACGACGTGCCGCTGAAGCGCCAGCTCAAGACGCCGGCCGACCGTTTCAACATCATCAAGCTCAAGTACCTCGACCGTAGCAACGGCTACAACCCGGCCATCGTGCAGGCGCAGGACCTGACCGACATCAGTGCTAACGGACCGCGCCCGAAAGACCAGATCGACGCCGACTGGATCTGCGACGGCACGGTGGCCCGCCTGGTGGCCCAGCTGCTGCTGCAGCGGGCGCTGCACATCCAGGGAGAGTTCACTTTCCGCCTGTCGTGGCACTACGCGCTGCTGGAGGTCATGGACCTCGTCACGCTGACCGACACCGTGCTGCAGCTGGCCGACGTGCCGGCGCGCGTCATCAAGATCAGCGAGGAGGGCGACGAAGAGCTGGCCATCACCTGCGAGGACTTCCCCAGCGGCGTGGCCAGTGCGCCGCTGTACCCCTCGCAGGGCATGACCGGCTTTGCGCTTAACGCCAACGTCAGCCCCGGCAGCGCGTTGGCGCCGGTCATCTTCGAGCTGCCCGGCGCGCTGACCACCACCGGCCTGGAGCTGGGCATTGCCTCGGGCAGCGCCGATCCCAACTGGGGCGGCTGCCAAGTGTGGGTGAGCTTTGACGGCACCACGTACCGCCAGGTGGCCGAGCTGCAGCAGTCCAGCCGCTTCGGTACGCTGAACAGCGACAGCGGCAGCTCGCTCAGCGTCAACATCAACGCTGGCCAGCAGCTGCTTTCCGGCAGCGCCACCGACGCCGCGCGGCTGGCCACGCTGTGCTATCTGGCGCCAGCCGGCGCCGTGGCCGGTGAGTACATCGCCCACCAAGGGGCCGCGCTGGTCAGTGCCGGGGTCTACACGCTCTCCGACCTGGTGCGGGCAGCCTACGGCACCACCCAGGCCGCGCACGCGACTGCGGCGCCGTTTGTGCGCGTTGACGATGCCATTGCTCGCAGCGGACCGCTCGACCCGGCGCTGATCGGGAAAACGGTCTACGTGAAGCTCTGCAGCTTCAACGTCTTCGGCGCGGCGGTGCAGAGCCTGGCTGATGTCTCGGCAACGACCTACACCATCACGGGTGCGCACTTCGTCAGCCCGAGTGCCACGCTGGGAATCAAGAAGAATGTGGCCGACTTTGCGGAGACGTTGAACTACAACGAGTGCTGGATTCACGGCCACGACGCCAGTGGTGCGGCCATCGACGCCCCAGGAAAGATCCTGGTGAATGGCCAGACGGTGAACGTGCCCAACGGGCTGCTGTATGGCAGCCAGGGTCCGGGCGCGTTTCACATCGTTCTCGACCGATCGGCCTCCACCTTCACGATTGCGGGCGGGTCGGTGGGCTATCCCTACGTCGCTGGTCGCAAGTACGGCGGGCAATGGCAGTACGACAACAACAGCGCCTGGACCGCATTCACGCCTACCGCCGCGCACGTCCTTATCGGCACGGTTGAAACCGGGGCGCCCGACTCCGGCTTCCCTGGCGCCCCGCCCGGGGTGGTTGCCGCCACGATGTGGGCCCACGCCGCCACACTGGATGCGCAGGTGGTCAACTCGACGCCGCCGTCGATCCGCGTCACGGGTGACAACCAGAACGCCGTAGACAACGGGTTCTCCGGTCGGGGCGTCGAGATCCTCAGCACCGGCTACCTTCACAACACCGGCGGCCGCGGTCACACGCTGGTGTTGTGGAGCCTGGCCACCGACACGCTGGCCGCTGCGCCCGCCACGTTCGACACCTACATCAGCACGGCCAGTCTCATTACCGCGCTGGCTGGCGTGGGGATCGGGCAACTGGTGGCGCTGTACACGGGCGATGCGTCGAGCCATGACGCGGCGCTTCGCACGGCGCTGGAAGCGTTCGGTGGCAGCGCGACTTATCCTGTGTGGAGCGTCGACCGGGTTTCCCATGTCTTCATCGGCCAGCGAGGCCTGTTGCCCGGCCAGGCCTATGCCGCCAGCTCGGCGGCCAGCGATGCCAGCGGCGTGGTGAGCCAGCAGGCCTACTACACGGTGGCCAGCATCGTGAAGAACGGCGCGGCCGGCACCGATGGCACGCCCGGCGCGGCCGGCGCCGACGGGCAGACGAGCTACCTGCACATCAAGTATTCCAACGACGGCGGCAGCACGTTCACGGCCAGCAGCGGCGAGRCRCCCGGGGCCTACATCGGCACCTATACCGACTTCACCGCRGCGGACAGTACCAGCGTKGGCGCGTACACGTGGGCGCTCATCAAAGGCGCTGACGGCACCAACGGCACGCCTGGAGCGGCCGGCGCCGATGGGCAGACCAGCTACCTCCACATCAAGTGGAGCAACGATGGCGGCAGTACCTTCACGGCCAGCAGCGGCGAGACACCCGGGGCCTACATCGGCACCTATACCGACTTCACCGCAGCGGATAGCGGCAGCGTTGGCAGCTACACCTGGGCGCTCATAAAGGGCGCCGACGGCACCAATGGCACGCCGGGCACGGCGGGTTCCGACGGTACGCCGAGCTACCTGCACATCAAGTGGAGCGATGACGGTGGCAGCACCTTTACAGCGAGCGGCGGCGAGACGCCGGGCCGCTACATCGGCACCTACACCGACTCGACGCTGGCCGATAGCACCAGCGTGAGCTCGTACACCTGGGCGCTGGTGAAAGGCACTGACGGCCTGGATGCCATCTCCATGACGCTCAGCTCGTCCAGCGTCACGCTGCAGGCCGACAGCACCGGCCTGGTCAGCGACTACAGCCCGGCCACGACGGCAGCCAAGGTTATGCGCGGCTCCAGCGACGACACCAGCAACTGGACGCTGAGCCGCACCAACGGCTCAGGCGTCACCAGCTCGCTCAGCGGCGCGACCCTCAGCGTGACGGCGATAACCGGCGACACGGGCTATGTGGACATCACGGCCACTCGCAGCGGCTTTGCCAGCCAGACGGCGCGCTTCACGCTGGCCAAGGCCAAGGGGGCCAACCCGGCCAGCGGCCCGGTCAGCACGGCCGGTTTCTATGAGGGCTACCACGTCACCATCTCCCCGAGCGATTGCAGCTGCTACGTCGAGTTCAGGCGCGACGGCTCGGTCTACACCGGCCACAACCCGAGCACCAACACCCATGCGGGCGACTGGTATCTGCCCAACGGGTCGACGGTGGGCGACGCCTACGAGATCCGCTTCGACCAGATCGCCAGCTCGGGGCTGTCGGGTGGCTTGTCGGGCGGCACTGTAGGCGCCTGGCAGGCCTTGACCAGCGCACAAGGGCTGACCCTGGCGTCGACCGAGAACACCAACGCCGTGCGCATCCGCAAGTTCACCTACGTCATCCGCGACGCGTCGACCAAGGTGACGGTGTGCACGGGCACGTTCAACCTGGATGCCGAGGTGGAGGTCTGATGGAACAGCGCCCGCGCTCCCTGAGCTTTCTTAAGTGGCAGGCGGCGGCCGACGTCGACTTGGTGGCCGGCGAGGCCCGCCTGCGCTACATCACCGACGTGCCCGGCCAACAGGCCGTGTACCTCACCAAGCTGCAGCAGGCCCAGGCCTACGTGGCCGACTCCAGCTCGGTGCCGTCGTACATCGCCGCCGAGGCTGCGGCGCGCGGCATCACGGCCGGCCAGGTCGCCGACCTGATCCTGGCCACCGCGGCGCTGTGGACCGACCAGAAGGGCCCGGCCATCGAGGCCGCCCGCATCAAGGCCAAGCTGGCCATCGAAGCGGCCGTCGATGCCGCGGCCGTCGCAGTCGCGCGGGACGCGGGTACTACCGACCTGCAAGCCTTGTGACGCCGCACAGTAGTGCAGACGTCTGAACCCAACTCCTGATCGAGCGCCGGAGCGCCCATGAATCTCAAAGCACAAGTGAAAGAAAACCCCATGACGTGGAAGGACTGGGTGACGGCGGTGGGCATGGCTCTGACGCTCGGCACCGTCCTGGTCCAGGGTGGTCGCTTGGTGGAGCGACAGGAGGCTGCCAACAAGCAGCTGACCGAGCTCACCGGGCAGATCCAACAGATCCGCTCTGAGCTCGCCCAGGGTCAGCGCGACCTGGTGGCGCAGCGGGGGGTCGATGCTCTGCACGACGAGCAAATCCGCAGCCTGCGCCGGGATCTCGACGCGCTGGCCACCTTGAGCCGAGGCAAGCCCTAGCCCGACTCTGCCTTTTCCCCGCCCGCTGGACGCCAACCCAGCGGGCCTTTTCTCGTCCACACCTAAAGGACCTCACCCATGTTTGAGCTGATTTCCCTCTTGGGCGGCGGCGTGCTGCGCCTGGTGCCGTTCGTCGTCGACTTCTTCAAGCAGAAGCGGGAGGCGGAACACGAGTTCCGCATGACGCAGCTGCAGCTGGAGATCGACAAGGCGCGCGCGTCGCAGCAGATCGACCTGGCGCATGCGCAGGCGGCCATCGCATCGAGCGCCGGCGAGCTCGCCGCGTGGGGCGAGGCCATCAAGGCCGAGGGCCAGCGCACCGGCACCTGGATCGACATGTTGTCGGCCAGCGTGCGGCCCGTGCTGACGTATTACTGGACGGTGGCCCTGTACGGTGGCGCCAAGGTGATCCAGGTCATCGTCGCCGCGCAGACCAGCACGCCGCTGGCCGGCTACCTGCCCATCCTCGTCACCGAGTTCGACCGCGCCGTCATTGGCTCAGTGCTGAGCTTCTGGTTCGTCGACCGCGCGCTCCGCGCCGCTGGGAAGTGATATGAGCGCGAAGGATCTGCTGCACGCGCTGATCCGGCGCTTTGAAGGCCTGCGCCTGCGGGCCTACCTCTGTCCCGCCGGCGTGCCCACCATCGGCTACGGCAGCACCGGCCCCGACGTGAAGCTGGGGCAGGCCTGCACGGTCGAGGAGGCGGAGAACCGCATGGCCGGCGACGCGGCCGTGTTCCTCGCGGGCGCGTGCGCTGCGGTGCCGACGGCGCAGACCGCCGGCCGCCAGGCTGCCCTGGCTGACTTTGCCTACAACCTTGGACTCACGCGACTGCGGGCGTCAACGCTGCGCAAGCGTGCACTCGCGGGAGACTGGGACGGCGTCCGCGTCGAGCTGGCCAAGTGGGTGCGTGGCGGCGGCCGCGTGCTGCCCGGCCTGGTGACGCGGCGCCGGGCCGAGGCTGACCTGCTGTAGGCGCCCTCGGGAGGCCGCCTGGCGCTCGCGACGCAGCCGCCGGCGGTCGTTGAACGACATCGGGGGCGTGGCTGGGTCCAGCACGATGACGACCCACCAGCGCTGCGGAAACCTCGCGCCGCCCGTCTGGTAGCCCTTGGCCGCCTGGCGCTGCCATCCCTCCAGCACGATGTTCACGCCCTTCCAGTAGCGCAGGCGAACGCTGTAGAGCGTCTCCAGCGCCATCGGCCGAATGTCGACGTGCACCGGAGCTCGGGCGAGATCTCGGTCAGTCCACAGCCGATCCGCCTGGATGAGCCCGCGGACTGGCAGGGCGGCGCGCACCTCAGCCGGGTCGCGTGGGCGCTCCCCGGCATCCAGCTCCACGACGTCGACCAACATACTGCATATTTATACAGTATTGGTTTCGACCTCATCCGCAGCGACCCACGCGCCATCCCTGCCAATGCGCAGGCTTCGAGCGATGCCGCCCTTGGCCACCAGAAGCACGTCGGTGACGTCGTCAGGGTCCTGGCCAGGCCGCAGTCCGCTCGCGTAGACAACGATGCGCTCGAAGGTGTCGGCTACCAGCTGCTTGGCCTGCAGCCGCGCGTCGACGTCGAGCTCGGCCACGCCGGCGGCCAGGTCGCGCCATTTCGCGTCGACGCCGTCGACGTCGTTCCTGGCCAGGCCGGTTATCTGGTGCTCGGCCGCCGAGATCTCGGCCGCCACCGTGGCCTGCTCGGCCTCCAGCTCGCGAGCACGCCGCACGAACGTCGCCGGCGCCGCGCCGTCGACGGCCGACAGCATCGCGTCGGTCACCCGCTGCAGCTGCAGCTCGATCTCGGCCGCGCGGCCGCGCAGCTTGGCCAGCGTGGCGCGCAGGGGCTGGGCACGGTCGCCGCCGTACAACGCTCTCAGGTTCATGATGTCCGAACAGAAGTCCATCAGCGCGGCCTCGATGGGCGCTACGCTGCGGCTTTTGGGATGGGCGCAGCGACCGCTGGGGTACTGCTGGCCAGCGCAGAGCAGACGCCTGTAGCCAGGGCTCAGCTTGTCGCCGCGCTTCTTGATCTTGCCGAAGAGGTTCTGGCCCGACATGGCGCAGCCGCAGTAGCCGCAGAAGGTGATGCCCAGCCCGGTGATGACATGGGGCACGTCGCCGGCGCCGGTGCGCGCGCCACGGCGGCCGCGCTGGCCACCGACGGCGCGCAGCTCGGACCACTCCTCGGGCGTCAGCACCGGCGGGTAATAACCCTCCAGCTCGAACTCCTCGCCGCCGGCCTTGATGGCCTTGACGCCGATGAGCGCCTTGTTCTTGAGGATGCGGTAGAAGTTTTCGGCTGCCGTCACGCCGGCGGCCGCCAGCGTTCCCGCCGCGGCCAGCTTGTCCATCATGCGGCGGCCGGAGTTGCCGGCCATGTAGAGCCGCACCATCTCCTGCACGGCCTTGGCCCGGTCGGGGTCGAGCTCCCAGCCGTCGGCCGTCTCGCGCAGCCAGTGGGGGTCCTTGCCCTGGCGCAGCTTGCCGCGCCAGGTGCCTGCCTGCCAGTCGCGGCAGCGCTTCACGATGGCGGCCGTGACGCGCTTGCTCTTGGTGTCGCTCTCCTCGTGCGCCCGGATCATCACCAGCAGGCTGTAGACCAGGTCCATGGGCTGGGCCTTCAGCTGGGCGCGGCTATAGACCTTGCCGTCGCTCGCGGTGACGACGGAAATGCCAGCGTTCACGATCTGCGCGAGTTGTGCCTGTGCCTGAATCGGCTCGGCGCGCGACAATCGGTCCAAACCCTCCACGACCAGCACCGACCCATCGGGCACCCGGCCACTCTCTACGGCGTTTAAAAACGCCCCGAGGGCGCCGCGCTTCACATGGGTCTGATGGAAGGCTGACAGGCCCTCGTCCCGCAGCGACAGCGACTCGTCGAGCTGCAAGCCATGCTCAGCCGCCCACCGCACCGCATACGCCGCCTGGCGTTCGCTGCTGTGGCCAGTCGCCTGTCGTGGGTCCGAGAACCGCAAGTAGCTATAGACCAGACCCGCCATGAATTTCCCCCTCGAAACCGCCCCGGAAAAGAAGCGAACGCCGAGTATAGGATTCGTATCGCTCGGGTGCCCCAAGGCCCTGACCGATAGCGAACTGATCCTCACGCAACTGCGCGCCGAGGGCTACGACACCTCCAAGACCTTTGCCGGGGCCGACCTGGTCATCGTCAACACCTGCGGCTTCATCGACGACGCGGTCCGGGAGAGCCTGGACACCATCGGCGAGGCCCTGGCCGAGAACGGCAAGGTCATCGTGACCGGCTGCCTGGGCGCCAAGGCCGGCGCCGCCAGCAGCGATGCCGGCAGCCTGGTGCGCGAGATCCACCCCAGCGTGCTGGCCGTCACCGGCCCGCATGCGACGCAAGAGGTCATGGACGCCGTGCACCTGCACGTGCCCAAGCCCCACGACCCCTTCGTCGACCTGGTGCCCAGCTACGGCGTCAAGCTGACGCCCAAGCACTACGCGTATCTCAAGATCAGCGAGGGCTGCAACCACCGCTGTTCGTTCTGCATCATCCCCAGCATGCGCGGCGACCTGGTGTCCCGCCCCATCGGCGACGTGCTGAACGAGGCCCGCGCGCTGTTCGAGAGCGGCGTGAAGGAGCTGCTGGTCATCAGCCAGGACACGTCGGCCTACGGCGTGGACGTCAAGTACCGCATGGGTTTCTGGGACGGCAAGCCGGTCAAGACGCGCATGCTGGACCTGGTCGCCCAGCTCGGCGAGATCGCCAAGCCGTTCGGCGCCTGGGTGCGCCTGCACTACGTCTACCCCTACCCGAGCGTGGACGCGGTGCTGCCCATGATGGCGGAAGGGTTGGTGCTGCCGTATCTCGACGTGCCCTTCCAGCACGCCCACCCGGATGTGCTCAAGCGCATGAAGCGCCCGGCCAACGGCGAAAAGAACATGGAGCGCATCCTGCGCTGGCGCGAGGCCTGCCCGGAGCTGGTCATCCGCTCGACCTTCATCGCCGGCTTCCCTGGCGAGACGGAGGAGGAGTTCCAGTACCTGCTGGACTTCATGCAGGAAGCCCGGATCGACCGCGCCGGCTGCTTCGCCTACTCGCCCGTCGAGGGTGCCAGCGCCAACGACATCCCCGGCGCCCTGCCGACCGAAGTGCGTGAGGAACGCCGCGCGCGCTTCATGGCTGTCGCCGAACAGGTGTCCGCCGCCAAGTTGCAGGCCCGTGTCGGCCAGACGCTGCAGGTGCTGGTCGATTCCGCACCGGCGCTCGGCCGCAAGGGTGGGGTGGGGCGCTCCTACGCCGACGCGCCCGAGATCGACGGCACCGTGAAGATCCTGCCGCCCGAAAAGGCCAGCAAGACCATGAAGGTCGGCGACTTCGTGCGCGCCCGCGTCGTCGCGGCCGATGGCCATGACCTGGTGGCGAGCTTGGTCTGATGAGCAAGCAGCGCTCAGCCAGCACCGAACTGATCCACCACCCCTACCGCGCCCCCGAAGGCTGGGACGCGGTGCCCGTGCCGGTGGCCAAGGCGTCGACCGTGCTGTTCAAGAACACGGCCGACCTGCACAAGCCGCGCGCGCGTGACGGCCTGTGCTACCGCTACGGCCTGCACGGCACGCCCACCAGCTACACGCTGGCCGCGCGCATCGCGACGCTGGAGCATGCCGAGCATTGCCTGCTGGTGCCCAGCGGCCTGGCCGCGGTGACGCTGCCGTCCCTGGCCGTGCTGCGCCCCGGCGACGAGGTGCTGGTGCCCGACAACGTCTACGGCCAGAACCGCTACCTGACCGAGTCCTGGCTGCCGCAGTGGGGCGTCACGCACCGCTTCTACGACCCGCTGACGGTGCCTGAATTGCGCGACAACACGAAACTCGTCTGGCTGGAGGCGGCGGGCTCCATCACGCTGGAGTTCCCCGACCTGCTGGGCCTGCTTGCCGCCTGCCGCGCGCGGGGCATCACCACGGCGCTGGACAACACCTGGGGTGCGGGCCTGGCCTTCAACGGCTTCGAGCCCGCCCCCAAGACCCACCCGGGCCTGGGCGCCGACATCGTCATGCAGGCACTGACCAAGTACGCCAGCGGCGGCGCCGACATCCTGATGGGCTCGGTCTGCACGCGCGACCGCCGCCTGCACGACAAGCTGAACCATGCGCACGAGCACCTGGGCTACGGCCTGGGCCAGAACGACGTGGAGCTGGTGCTGCGCGGCCTGCCGACGCTGCCGCTGCGCTACCAGGCGCAGGACCGTGTCACGCGCCAGCTGGCCAGCTGGATGGCCGGCCGGCCGGAGGTGGCGCGTGTCTTCCACCCGGCACTGCCGGGATCACCCGGCCACGAGCATTGGCTCGCCGTGGGCGGCGCGGGTGCGGCCTGCCTGTTCTCGGCGGTGTTCAAGCCGGAATACAGCGCGGCGCAGGTGGACGCCTTCGTCGATGCGCTGCAGCTCTTCGGCATCGGCTATTCCTGGGCCGGCCCGATGAGCCTGGCCGTGCCCTACGACATGCGCCGCAGCCGCGACCTGCCACTGCCGTTTGACGGCGGCACGCTGGTGCGCTTCGCGATCGGGCTGGAGGACGCCGCCGATCTCAAGGCCGACATCGAGCAGGCGCTGTCGGCGCTTGTTTGAGCCCAGCCGCTGCGCGTCTCAGGCCTTGCGGCCCGTTGTCGCATGCCGCATCAACTGGCCCTTTTGGCGAAAGGTCCAATGAGCCGCTACGCGTCTCAGGCCTTGCGGCCCGTTGTCGCGTGCCGCATCAACTGGCCCTTTTCACGTTCCCAGTCGCGCTTCTTCTCGGTGTCGCGCTTGTCATGCTCGGCCTTGCCCTTGGCCAGCGCGATGTCGGCCTTCACGCGGCCGCCCTTGTAGTGCAGGTTCAGCGGCACCAGCGTGAAGCCGCGCTGCTCGACCTTGCCCACCAGCCGCTTGATCTCGGCCTTGTGCATCAGCAGCTTCTTGGTGCGGTCGGCCTCGGGCGTGACATGGGTTGAGGCGCTTCGCAGCGCATTGATGCGGCAGCCGATCAGGAACAGCTCGCCGTTCTTGATCAACACATAGCCGTCGGTCAGCTGCACCTGCCCGGCGCGGATGGCCTTGATCTCCCAGCCAGACAGCACGACACCGGCCTCGAACTGTTCTTCGATGTGGTAGTCGTAGCGGGCACGGCGGTTCTCGGCGATGGACATGGGAGCGAAGTTGGGGGCGAAACCCCTCAATACAATTTGTGGATTCTATGAAGCAGGTCAAAAAGTCAGTTCTGCTCTGGTACACGCCCCGCGAGATGTACGAGCTGGTCACCGCGGTGGAGCGCTATCCCGAGTTCCTGCCGTGGTGCAACAAGGTCGACGTGCTGGCCCGCGACGCCGATGCCGTCACGGCGCGCCTGCACCTCGCCTACGCCGGCGTGCGCCATGCGTTCACGACGCGCAATCGCAACGACGACGCGGCGCACACCGTGCACATGACACTGGTCGACGGACCGTTCTCGCATCTCGACGGCCTGTGGCAGTTCCTGCCGCTGAACAAGCCTGGCACCGACGGCGAGCCCACGGCCTGCAAGATCGCCTTCGAGCTGAACTACGCATTCAGCAGCGGCGCGCTAGAGGCGGTGGTCAGCCCGGTGTTCGACCGCATCGCCAACACCTTCGTCGACAGCTTCGTGCAACGCGCGGAAAGCCTTTACGGTGCGCGTTGAACTGGTCTGGAGCCCGCAGGCCGGTGACGTGCAGCACCGCTGGCTGGACGTGGAGGGGGGCGCCACGCTGGCGTCCGCGCTGCGCGGTTGCGCCGACTTCCTGGCGGCGCAGCAGCAGCCGCTTGACGCCTTGCGCATCGGCATCTGGGGCCGCGTGCGGCCGCTGGACACCCGGCTGCGCGAGCGCGACCGCATCGAGGTCTACCGACCGCTGACCGTCGACCCGATGGAGGCGCGGCGACAGCGCTATGCCAAGCGCGGCCAGCGCATCGTGTCGCGGCACCGGCCCAGGCACGCGGGCTAGGGCCTGCGCCTTACTTGCACTCGCTGGTGATGAGGTCGCGGGCGCGCGCCACTTCGACGGCGATCTGTGCCTGGTCCATGTAGACGCGCTCGCCCTTGTCGTTGGTGCGCGTCAGCCGCGTGCCGCTTTGCAGGTCGCGCAGGTTGGCCTGGGCGCGCGAGCAGTTCTCGCGCCTCTGTTCCGCCAGGCGGCGCTCTTCTTCCTTCTGCTTGGCGGTGTCGCGGTCCTGCTCCGCCTTCTGGCGCGCCGCGGCTTCCAGCTCGGCCTTGCTGGGCGCGCTGGCTGCGGGCCTGGGCGCTGATGCAGCGCTCGCCGCCGCGCTGGCGGCCGAGCCTATGGGCGCCACGATGATGGTCGGCCGCGCGGCCGAGGCCGGGCGCTGCAGGATGTCCTTGTCCGGCACGCCGGGCGGCGGCGGCATGTCGCTGTACTGCACATTGCCCTTGGCGTCGCGCCACTTCCATTGCGCGTGGGCGGACGCAGCCAGAACCAGACCGGCCAGGGCGATGAGCAGGGGCTTGAAACGCATGCGGTCAGTTTAGGGCCTTCGCGGGACATTGCCCTAGGGTTGGCAGGCCCTCGTGAGGGCCTCCGTATAATGCCGCTTTGCGTCTGGAGCTTTCCTCATGCGCCTTCTCGGCAAAGCGCTCACCTTCGACGATGTTCTGTTGGTGCCAGCGTTCTCCCAGGTGTTGCCCCGCGACACCAGCCTTGCGACCCGCCTGTCGCGCAATATCCCCCTGAACCTGCCGCTGGTGTCCGCCGCGATGGACACCGTGACCGAGGCGCGCCTCGCGATCGCCATCGCGCAGGAAGGCGGCATCGGCATCGTGCACAAGAACCTGAGCGCCGAAGCGCAGGCGCGCGAAGTGGCCCGGGTCAAGCGCTACGAGAGCGGCGTCGTCCGCGAGCCGCTGACCATCGGCCCGAACGCCACGGTGCGCGAGGCGATGGAGTTGACCCAGCAGCATGGCTTCTCGGGCTTCCCGGTCGTCGAAGGCAAGCGCGTCATCGGCATCGTCACCGGGCGCGACCTGCGCTTCGAGACGCGCATGGACGCCAAGGTCAGCGAGATCATGACCCCGGCCGAGAAGCTCATCACCGTCAAGGACGGCGCGTCCACCGACGAGGCCAAGGCGCTGATGCACAAGCACAAGCTGGAGCGCGTGGTCGTCGTCAATGACGCCTTCGAGTTGCGCGGCCTGATGACCACCAAGGACATCACCAAGCAGACCAGCTTCCCCAACGCCGCGCGTGATGCCCAGGGCAAGCTGCGTGTCGGCGCGGCGGTTGGCTTTGGCGACGACACCGAGCAACGCGTGGAGTTGCTGGTGCGCGCCGGGGTCGATGCCATCATCGTCGACACCGCCCACGGCCACAGCGCCGGCGTGCTGGAGCGCGTGCGCTGGGTCAAGCGCGCCTATCCGAACGTGGACGTCATCGGCGGCAACATCGCCACCGGCGCTGCGGCGCTGGCGCTGGTGGAAGCCGGCGCCGACGGCGTCAAGGTCGGCATCGGCCCGGGCTCCATCTGCACCACCCGCATCGTCGCGGGCGTCGGCGTGCCTCAGATCACGGCCATCGACAACGTCGTCACGGCGCTCAAGGGCACCGGCGTGCCGGTCATCGCCGACGGCGGCGTGCGCTACTCCGGCGACCTGGCGAAGGCCATCGCCGCGGGCGCGGATTGCGTCATGATGGGCGGCGCCTTCGCCGGCACCGAGGAGGCACCGGGCGAGGTCGTCCTCTACCAGGGCCGCACCTTCAAGAGCTACCGCGGCATGGGCTCCATGGGTGCGATGGCCAAGGGCAGCGCGGACCGCTACTTCCAGGACACGTCGGCCAACAATCCGAACACGTCCAAGCTGGTGCCGGAAGGCATCGAGGGCCAGGTGCCTTACAAGGGCTCGGTCGTGCAGGTCATCTTCCAGATGGCCGGCGGGCTGAAGGCGTCGATGCACTACTGTGGCTGCGGGTCGATTGCCGACATGCAGGACAAGGCCGAGTTCGTCGAGATCACGACGGCGGGCATGCGCGAGAGCCATGTCCACGACGTGCAGATCACGAAGGAAGCACCGAACTACCGCAGCGCGGGCTGAGGTCCGGCCACTGCAGGACGGGGCGACCTCAGATCGCCCCGTTTCGCTTTTCAGGAACACGATGAGCCAATCCCCGCAACGTGCCCCGGCCATGGGTTTCATCATGGCGGCGGTGCTGATCGACATGATCTCCATCGGCCTGATCGTGCCGGTGCTGCCGCACATCGTGGGCGTGTTCACGCACAGCAACGACGAGCAGACGCTGGGCTTCCTGATGCTGACGCTGGCCTTCGGCGTCGCCAACTTCTTCGGCTCGCCCATCCTGGGCGCGCTGTCCGACCGCTACGGCCGCCGCCCCGTGTTGCTGATCGGCTTTGCCGGCCTGGCGCTGAGCTTTTTCGTCACGGCCACCGCGCCGGCGTTGTGGGTGCTGGTCGTCGTGCGGCTGTTCTCGGGCGCGATGCAAGCCAACATCGCCATTGCCAATGCCTACGTGGCCGACATCACGGCCGGCGAGGACCGCGCCAAGCGCTTCGGCCAGTTGGGCGCGATGTTCGGCCTGGGCTTCATGCTGGGCCCCGTCATCGGCGGCCTGCTGGGCGACATCAATGTGCGCCTGCCGTTCTACGCGGCCGGCACGCTGGCCGTCGTCAACTGGTGCTACGGCTTCTTCGTGCTGCCCGAGTCGCTGCCGCTGGAGAAGCGCCGCGCGCTCGACTGGCGCAAGATGAACCCGGTGGCATCCCTGCAAGGCCTGACCGGGCTGAAGGGTGTCGGCCCGCTGGTGGGCGTGCTGGCGCTGTCGTCGCTCGCGCAGTTCATGCTGCACACCAGCTGGGTGCTGTACACCAAGTTCAAGTTCGGCTGGGGCCCGGGGCAGGTGGGCTGGTCGCTGCTGGCGGTGGGCGTCGTGTCGGTGCTGAGCCAGGGCGTGCTGCTCAAGCCCATGCTGAAGCGCTTCGCGCCGCAGCGGCTCGCCGTCATCGGCATGACGTCAGCCTCGCTGGCCTACCTGGGCTTCGGCCTCGCGACCGAGGGCTGGATGATGTACGTCGTCATCGGCCTGAACCTGTTCGGCGGCGTGGCCGCCGCGGCCATGCAGAGCATCATCTCCAACGCCGCCGACGCCACCAGCCAGGGTCGCACGATGGGCGCCGTGTCGTCGCTGAACAGCCTGATGGCCGTCTGTGCGCCCGTCCTGGCGCTGGAGCTGCTGCGCTGGGTGTCGGACCGCCCCGCCGGCGACATCGTCATCGGCCTGCCCTTCTTCACCTGCGCCGCGCTGCAAGCCGCGGCGATGCTGATCACCTTCCGTTTCTTCCGCAGCCACCCGCCGGTGCAACCCGTGCAGCCGGCCTGAAAGCCTCCGCCATGCAACACGACAAGGTCCTCATCCTCGACTTCGGCTCCCAGGTCACCCAGCTCATCGCGCGCCGAGTGCGCGAGGCGGCTGTGTATTGCGAGATCCACCCGAACGACGTGTCGGACGACTTCATCAAGTCGTTCGCGCCCAAGGCCATCATCCTGAGCGGCAGCCACGCGTCCACCTATGAAGACCACGAGCTGCGCGCGCCGCAGGCCGTGTGGGATGCCGGCGTGCCCGTGCTGGGCATCTGCTACGGCATGCAGACCATGGCCGTGCAGCTGGGCGGCACCGTGGAGTGGAGCGACCACCGCGAGTTCGGCTATGCCGAGGTGCGAGCCCATGGCCACACCCGGCTGCTCGATGGCATCCAGGACTTCGAGACCCCCGAGAAGCACGGCATGCTGAAGGCCTGGATGAGCCACGGCGACAAGGTCACGGCGCTGCCGCCGGGCTTCAAGCTGATGGCCTCCACGCCCAGCTGCCCCATCGCCGGCATGGCCGACGAACAGCGCCGCCTCTACGCCTTCCAGTTCCACCCCGAGGTCACGCACACGCTGCAGGGCGCCGCGATCATCACGCGCTTCGTGCGTGACATCGCCGGCTGCCAGGGCGACTGGCAGATGGGCAGCTACATCGACGAGGCCGTCGCGAAGATCCGCGAGCAGGTCGGCGACGAGGAAGTCATCCTGGGACTGTCCGGCGGCGTCGACTCCAGCGTGGCCGCTGCGCTGATCCACCGCGCCATCGGCGACCAGCTGACCTGCGTGTTCGTCGACCACGGCCTGCTGCGCCTGAACGAAGGCCAGATGGTCATGGACATGTTCGCCGGCCGCCTGCACGCCAAGGTCGTGCACGTGGACGCGAGCGAGCAATTCCTCGGCAAGCTGGCCGGCGTGACCGACCCCGAGCGCAAGCGCAAGATCATCGGCGCCGAGTTCGTCGAGGTCTTCCAGTCCGAAGCCTCGAAGCTGAAGAACGCCAAGTGGCTGGCCCAGGGCACCATCTACCCGGACGTGGTCGAGAGCGGCGGCACCAAGACCAAGAAGGCCACGACGATCAAGAGCCACCACAACGTCGGCGGCCTGCCCGAGACGCTGGGCCTGAAGCTGCTGGAACCGCTGCGCGAGCTGTTCAAGGACGAGGTGAGGGCGCTGGGCGTGGCCCTGGGCCTGCCGGCCGACATGGTCTACCGCCACCCCTTCCCCGGCCCGGGCCTGGGCGTGCGCATCCTGGGTGAGGTGAAGAAGGACTTCGCCGACCTGCTGCGCCGCGCCGACGCGATCTTCATCGAAGAGCTGCGCAACACCATCGACCCGGCCACCGGCAAGAGCTGGTACGCGTTGACCTCGCAGGCTTTCGCCGTGTTCCTGCCGGTCAAGAGCGTGGGCGTCATGGGCGACGGCCGCACCTACGACTACGTCGTGGCCTTGCGCGCCGTGCAGACCAGCGACTTCATGACGGCCGACTGGGCCGAGCTGCCGTACGCGCTGCTCAAGCGCACGTCGGGCCGCATCATCAACGAGGTGCGCGGCATCAACCGCGTGACCTACGACGTGTCGAGCAAGCCGCCCGCGACGATCGAGTGGGAATGATTCAAAGTCGTGCCGGGTCGTCCAGGGCGATCCGGCGTTTTTGAATAAACCCAACGACGACAGGAACTTAGGCGTCCCAGGTCATCCCAGTTCTTCCCCCTAGAGCCCAACTGGAGCGACGGTACGGAAGGCGGCATCAAAACGCTGGTCCCCGACGACTCAAGTTGCTACCGTCAGCCGCGCTGACGGTAGCGGTTGACGGTATCTAAAGGGGGCCCAGATGCTCACGGACAAGGAATTGCGGGCGCTGAAGCCCACAGGGAAGATCTACAAGGTCGCAGACGCGCAGGGGCTGTACGCCGCAGTCACAAAGACCGGAGTCGTCAGCTTTCGCTTCGACTACCGCCTGCACGGGCGACGCGAGACGCTGGTGATCGGCAAGTACGACCCCACGGTCGCCGCCAAGAGGGCGCGGGAAGTCGACCAACTCGCCTATGGCCAACCCGTTTCGTTGGCTGAGGCGCGTCAACTGCTCGCCCGCGCCCACCGAACCGTGCAGGGAGGCAGCAGCCCGTCGCGTGCGAAGAGCGAGAAGCGGCGACAAGCCGCGGAGGCGCTGACCTTCGGCGCCTGGGCGACCAAATACTTCGACGAAGCTGACCTCGCCGAATCGACGCGGGACATGCGCAGATCGGTCTACGACCGCAACTTGGCAAGCGAATTCGGGCGGCTGAAGCTGGAGGAGATCACGCCCGGCATGCTGCTGGCACGCTGCGAGAAGATCAAGGAACGTGGGGCGCCCGCGCCGGCCGTCCATGCAAGGGAAATCGTGCTGCAGGTGTTCCGGTTCGTGCAGGGCCGCGGCTTGAAGATCGACAACCCTGCGGAAGCAATCAGGCCGAGTGCGATTGCAACCTTCAAGCCACGGGATCGCGCGCTGTCGCCGGCAGAAATCCAGGTGTTCTTCAAGGCGCTTGAGCAGGTCGCGACCCTGCCAACGCTGCGGCTGGCTATCAGGTTCATGCTGCTGACCTTGGTTCGCAAATCCGAGTTCATCGACGCCACGTGGGAGGAGGTGAGCTTCAGCTCTGCAACTTGGACGATTCCCAAAGAACGAATGAAGGCGGGACGCCCACATAACGTCTATCTGAGCCAGCAGGCCCTGGATATTCTTGTGGCATTCAAAACTTGTTTTGGCGCCAGCTCATACCTTCACCCCGGCAGATACGAGACGAAGGTGCCGATCAGCAATGCCACTCTGAATCGAGTCATCCATGCGACCATCGAGCTCCTGCACGGTCAGGGCGTGGCGTTCGAGCCGTTCACCGTTCACGACCTTCGGCGAACGGCGAGCACACTTCTGCATGAGGCGGGATTCAACAGCGATTGGATCGAGAAGTGCCTGGCTCACGAGCAGCGCGGAGTACGAGCTGAACCGCCCCGGGTTTCGAGGAGGCTCCAACTCAAGAGAATGGAGCTATGAGGAAGTCCACGAAGTTTTCGCCTGAGGTCCGTGAGCGCGCCGTGCGCATGGTGCTGGAGCACCGCGCTGAGCACCCGTCGCAGTGGGCCGCCATCGAGTCCATCGCCGGCAAGATCGGCTGCGTACCGCAGACGCTGCACACCTGGGTTCGCCAGCACGAGGTCGACGCCGGCCAGCTCGAAGGCGCCTCGACCG
>NZ_JBFUAK010000007.1:0-434489 GCF_056406315.1 Roseateles sp. P1_C6 | reverse complement strand
ATAGGTCGGCTCTTGGTCGCCGGCGCGCAGGTACTTCCTGATGGTGTTGCGAGACAGGCCGGTGCGTCGGGCTATCTCGCGGATGGACAGCTGCTCTCGCAGGGCCCACCGCCTGATGACACTCAGTGTCGCCACGTCAATCACTCCAGTGCTCCTGCCGCAAATAGCGGCAGGCTAGGGTTCATACGTGGGTCAGGTTTGAACGGAAATCACTGAATGGGGTGGGTCAGGTTTCGGAGGAAATCAACACCTTCAAATTGGTTGGGTTGATTGAGTTATTCACTTAATTGCTTAGTTAGCTTTTCTGGATTGCTATTGCCGGCGACGACGCATGTAGGCCGCCTACCGGCGCGAAAACTTCATCGGGGTCATCGAGTTACCCCCTTTTGCTCGCCGTGGTAAGCGGGCACCGAGGGGGCGTCAGCGCGGCGGTCAGGCCGTGGTCAGCGCTCCACGCGGAGCTTGTCTACGCACGATCCAGTACTTCTTTGAGCCACCGCCGGATCTTGTCCAGTGCAGCTTGATTGGAAGTAGGCCGCGACGTGCCATAAAGGCCATGCACATGCCCGCGCAGTGAGTCTCGCGCGGGCGGAATCCCAGCCAGAGGTCACTGCATATTTCGCTGGCTTTGTGGTTTCGGCCCGAATCGAGTTCGGGCAGCTTCAGCTTGGTCGTCGAATAGACCAGGTTGAAAAGCCCACGGGCTTCTTCAGTCGATCCCAGCATCTTTTCGCAACGCTCCCCTCCGTACGTGGCGAGGAATGCGCCGAAGGCGGCAGGATTTGGGGTGCATTTGGTAAGCGTGTCTGCACTCATTACGAACTCCATATTTCGTGATGGGGCAGCAGCTGTCGGGGTCAAGCACCCATGACTTCACCGCTGTTCTTCTTATTAAGGCGGCGGTGCCGCCTGGGGGAACTGACGGTGGATTGGCCACCGTCGAAACTGACTCTCTTAATAAAGGTCGGAATCGTCTTCGACCGGTTGCGGCGTTGCGGCAACTTCCGCCGGGGATTTCTTGGTACCCGTCACGTAGCGTGCAAACACCTCATTGAACTCCGCGATTTCGTAGCCTTTAGGCGTGCTGCCGTTCGGGTTCAAAGGATCTTTGGGCTGGCGGACCGTCTTCGGCCTGATGCCATAGCTGGACAGCAGCCGCGCGAGTTGCCGGGGTGTAAGCGGCTTTCCACGGTTATAGGTGTCCCAGCCAGCGTCCGGGTCGTCGGTGAGCCGCTTGATTAGGTCGACCGTCTTGATCGTCGGGGCTTTCCATGTGGCGAGAATTTCCATGACATCAGCCAGCAGGTCATTGCCAGGGCTGCCTTGATCCTCGCCTTCTGTGCCCATACGAATTGCGGCTTTAGAAGCTCGTAGAGGCCACTCGCCGCCGGCTACCTCGGCTATCGCAAGCAGCGGTTCCCAGTTGTCCTGCGCCCTGTCGCTCAGCTCGCTAGGCAGCATCGGGCGGGCGTCTCGAACATCGCAGATGTTGTCCTCGGCCGCGCGCACCAGCTGCGAGTTCAGGCGTGCGACCAAGGCATCGTCAAGATCCCTGAGCCGCTTCACTTTCTCGTGGCTGAGTTTCCTGCGCATGTTGAAGTGGATGCCACGGCTCAAGGTGGCATCGGGAAGATGCCGCTCCAGGCCGATTCCAGCGATCGACTTCGCGCCATACACAGAGAAGGCCTTGGGTTCGAACGTGTCGCCGACCTGCTCGCTGCGCAGCACGTAGCCATCCTTCTGATAACCGGCGTTCACCATGCCGTGCAGGTCCTTGTTGTCACGGAAGAATGTGTCCGCCTCATCGATCATCAGCGTCACGTGCCAGGTCTGGACGGCCCGAAACATGGCCGACATGGTGGCATTCGATGCGTGCAGCGGGCGCCTAACAAACTTCCCGAGGACGCTCTGGAAAAGCGTCTTCGCGCAGGCCCGCTCGGGTGCATTGATGATCGCGAGAGGCGAGACATTCGCCGCCCCGGTCATGTGCGAGTGTGCGATCCACAGCGTCGCAGCGACGGCATCGTGTTCGTCGAGGATCACGTGGCTGCGCACGACCCCGTAGATTTCGTCCAGCAACGAAGCCAGATTGACGGGCTCGCTGGCCGCTACTGGGTCATCGAACGGAGAACTGGTGGGCGAGCTACGGCTTGTCGAGCTGTCCTTCTGTCTCTGTCGTTTATCTACGTTGGCTAGGGAGCCAGCAGCTTCTCTGCTGGAAGCGTTTTGGCCGGACGTGTGCACTGCATCCGGCGAATGGTCATTGGTAGATTTGGGAGGGTGATCAATGCCAGACGTCGTTTGCACGGCCACGCTGGCGCCCTCCAATGGAGTCGCGTTCATATCGGGTTGTTAAAGAACAACCGCTCGTTGAAATACAGGCGCGCAGGAAGGAGCGGCACAGCGTCTGCGGCTGTGTCCATGCACTCCAAAGGCAAACATGGAGTCCTGAGTACTGGCTGACCGACGCGCTGGTCAACACGATGGACGACGTGCTGAGCCGAAAGCGTCTAAGGATCTATGCGCCGCTGATGATCAGCGGGCCCCACTAGGACAATTCTTCGCCGGGCTGGTGGGGACAGGTGCTCGGCTGACATCGGGTGGGCATCTTGCTTAGCCCAACTTAATGGGAATAGGCTGATGCACACATGCCCATCATCGCCGATGCCCCCGTGCCGGTCAAGGCAGCAGCACAGGTCTCGCGGATCCGCAACATCCGCAACGACGAAACGCTGGCGGGTCCGTGGCGGCGTTTCGGATGTTTCGGCATGGGCGGCCGCGAGCAAAAAAATAGGCCGTGCGCCACCTCCCGAATCGCGACGCAGCAAGCCAACGAGATAGGTTGGCTTTCTGGCGTGATCCAAGAGGTGGCATAGGCATAGGTTGGCGGCGTGGTCAGTCCCAGGCTGAGCTGCAATGCCCTGCCTCAAAGCCTGCAAGCAAGGAGGCCTGGCTGGCGATAACCAGCGGCAGCAGTTCAGCGGGGAAGTCGCTGTCATGGGCGTGCTGGGCGGCAATGGCAATGCTGTCGATGTAGGTCATTAAGGTTCTCTTAGGTAGGTGGTTAGGTTGGTGTGCCGATTCAGTCGGCGGCGTTCTTGGAAGCGCGCAACGCGCGGCCCTTCTTGCCGGGTGCCAGGTCCTGCATGGCGGCCATAGCGACCTGCTCGAAGCTCGTGGTTGGCACGTGCTCATGCAGCCGCGTGTTTTCTTCATTCACCCGGGCCATGCCCAGATGTTTGAGAACGGCAAGCAGGAAGCCGGCGGTGTTCACACTGCGGCCGGGATGAACCGCACGAAGGGCTTTGGCGGTCAGGCGAGTGGCACGCTTGACGACTTCGTCGAACGTCGATGCTGGCGCCCATCCGTCGTGGAACATGCCACCGCCCGAGTTGGTGGCAATGCGCAGATGCAGGGTCTGGTCCTCGGTGTGGCGGCCGATCTCGAAGGTCAGCGTGGACAGGCCGGATAGCGACGAGCACTCGCCGGTGAACACGGCCTGGATTGGGTCAGGCGGCAGTACTTCTTCCGGCTGCGAGTCAGACGGATTTGGTGTCGTGGACATATGCGATCTCCTTGAAGGGTCTGAGCGTTCCGGCTCGTGCCGACGCTGATTGAGCGGAATGCTCTATCACATAAGATGACACTGATTGCGCAGTTAGCTTTCTCATGCCGAGCCGCCACGCAGGCATTGCCAGCCACCCTCAAAAGGCGTGCTGCCGACACAACGCCAGCAGCTCTGATGGGCCGTTTATCTTCTGCACAAAGACCATCGCGCCATAGCCGGACGACGACAGCACGAACACCATCTCGAAGGTACTGCCGTGGTCCTCGATGAACTCCCACGAGGGGTAGCCACCCGAGACATCTAGGGTGATTTCCAGATGCGCTTCCAGCGCGGATAGTGAGTCTCCCGACTCAATGACGATGACGCGCGCCAACTCTTCTATGCGGTCGCCGTCTGCTTCCACCTCCTTCACGCGGCGGCGCAGGAGTTGGCCGAGTTCGGCGTCGTCGGTTTCGTTGATGAACGCCTGCACCTCAGTGGCTTGGCGAAGTACGTGCATAGAGCTCCTTTGGTTCTAACAATAGAAAAGCCCCGCTGAATTTCTCCAGTGGGGCTTCGGTGAGGTTGTTGGCTCAGTTGGCAGGTGGTGGTGCCTGTCGCCGTGGGCCTATGGTGATGTGGTCATGCACTCCGGTCGTCTGACGTAATTCGCTCCAGAAGCTTGTATGCCAGCGCAATGGACAGCGAAATTTCATCTTTCATGCGGGGCGCGGTCGCGGCAAGCGCCAGCAGCAACGAGCCCGACAGAACCAATGCGCCAACGTTCAGCCAAGGTATGCCGTAGAGGAACATGGAGATTGAAGCCACAAGCCCGACCCCGGTACCGGCGGCCGTGAGGACACCCGAGATCAACAACAGTGCGCCGACGCCGCCGACACCTGTTGCGCTGATCAGGCGGTAGACGCGCCGGAAATCCTTACCCTCCCCCTTCAACAGCGTTTCGATGACTGAGTACGTCGAGTTGATGTCCTCGGCATGCTCATCGCCAAAGCTCTCCAGACAACGGGCTTTCCATCTGGACATTAAGCCCAGGCAGTGATTCCTGAGGTCGGCACTTTTCAGCTCAAGCAGGGTGAGCCGATCGAGGTTGATGTTCAGCTCATCGCGAAGCCTCACGGCGGGCGGCTGGCCGGTGCCATTGATTGCGACGTAAGTGGCCGTGCCAGCCTCGTATGAGAACCCCGCCGTCTTGGGCGTTCCCAGCGTTTCGTTGAGTGATTCGAGAAACTCTTTCCCGAACGCCTGCCGCAGGGCTTCAACGGCAGACACGCCCCTCTCTATTGCGGTGGCGGCTTCCGCGAGTTTCGCGGCGCCATCTTTCCTGGCGCCAAGATGCTTCAACAGACCGGTCGCAGCGGTCTTTCCGAATATGCCGATCAACGTTGCTGTGATTGCCATGCCCCTCCAAGAAGGTTGGTTGACGTTGGGCTTGAGCTCAGCAGCCTTTGGAGATCCGCTCTGCGAGCGTCCCCTTGAGGGGGTAGTGGTTGGAGATCCAGACAGTGATGCTGCTGCCGGTGGCCGTGGGCGCGAGTTGCACGATGGCGGCCATGCCGACCTCGCTGCGGGCGCGTATTTCCTTGGTACCGGGCTTTGCCGGCTCATCGGCATACGCGGCGTTGAACGATGCGATGCGCTCTTGGATGTTGAACATCGCGCACTTGCCGGCGGCATCCACGGCACTGCTGCTCTGGTAAACGCGGGGCGTCGAGCCCTTGGTGTCGAGGTAGGTGGACTGCATGAACGAGGCCGGCGTGATGGACACGCAGCCGCTGAGCATGGACGTCGGCACAGTCAGCAGTACCAGGGTCAGTTTCTTCATGGTTCCTCCTTGTGTTGAGTAAGTTTTTGGATCGAGAAGGGATGGGCGACATTGAGAGCCTCCCGGACCAAGTGACATCAACCATGGCCGGGCAACACCACTAGCGAATCCGCTCTCAAATTCCCAATATATCGGGAAGACGGATCCGGGACAGCCGGAGAAATTCTCCCCATATGGTGGGAGTGGCTGGGAGTACGTTCGAGTTGCCGATTGGCGTCGCGTTGCGGCGCCTGCGGAAGGCGCGCGGCCTGAGCCAAGAACAGCTTGGACTTGATTCAGGTGTTCAGCGGAACT
Source organism: Roseateles sp. P1_C6 (assembly GCF_056406315.1). NCBI lineage: Bacteria > Pseudomonadati > Pseudomonadota > Betaproteobacteria > Burkholderiales > Sphaerotilaceae > Roseateles > Roseateles sp. P1_C6. The sequence goes on along the minus strand of NZ_JBFUAK010000007.1, from coordinate 428,805 downwards.
TCATCTCGCTGATCGAATTGGGGCAAAACCAGCCCACCATCAGCACGATTGCCAAGCTGGCGCGAGCACTGGGCTTAAAGGCATCGGAGTTGGTTGCAGAAGCCGAGGCCGAGGCTGCGGTCTAACGCCACCAGGCCGGCTCTGATCGCTGGTCGAAACGCCGAAATGGGCCGCCGATGTGGCATTCATGTTCCATATCGACACTGTGATCGCAATGATTGAATGCTTCCGGCCGCAATGCAGCCCTTTTCTCAGAGCCATGCGCGCACTTGGGAGGTGCCTAATCACACCTTGTCGAAGTGGGTCATCCCGCTTGACGAACAAGTGGGCACCGCCACAATAGGTTGGTCAGGGACTACGGATAACACGCATGCTGATCGTCCAACCCAAATATAATTTCGGCAAAATAATCTGCAAAGAACTGATCTCGAGATCGTCTGGACTGCGGCGGTGGGCTAGCTTCGAATTAGCGGTGGCATGGCTCAACCGCTCAGGCGCTCGGAAGATTCACGGATCGATGGAAGACTTTCTCGTCAAGGGTGGTCGCATACGTGCAACCATCGGACTGGACTTCGGCAGTACGACCTATGAAGCGTTAAGCACGCTCCTGGATCTCGAAGAGTCAGGGACAAACATCACAACGCATGTATTTCACGATGAGAATCCTGCTTGCACCTTCCATCCAAAGGTATTCCTGTTCAGCAATGAAGAATTAGCTCGTTTATATGTCGGATCAAACAATCTGACAGGGGCCGGACTAGATACAAATCTGGAGGCTTCCCTTCACTTTGCAGGCACTGTCAGCGATAGCACGATTCGCGAAGCCAAACTAATCCTTACGACTTGGCGCGACAGCAAAAGCGATTCCCGGACGCGCCGGTTGACTAGAGCCCTGCTGGAGCAACTATGCGAGCGCGGCTACGTTTTAACTGAATCAAAACTTCGCTCTCGCCGAAGGTCAGAAGAGCAATCCAGAGCATCCAAGGGCAGCCCGCTATTTGGACGAACAAGAACGGGCACTCGAAAGGGTGTCGTAGAGCCGCCGCTTGGTGCGCAGGTCGGAGACGCTCTTTTGATGCGCGTGCGGCCACGCCGAGATGGAAGCCAGTTGCAAATTTCGATGCTGTTACACGCCTCATTTATGCAAGGTACAGCTATGGTGATTGCACCTGATGGGTCATCAAAACAAATCGGCTACAACAGCGCCAACGGCGTTAAAAATACTGCTAGATTCGAAGCGCCTGAAATGATGGCCATGGGCAATCCGGTCGCTCGATTCTGGTGGACCCTTGCAGGAACCTCCGGGCCCAAGACCAATAAAGCACTGCACTATGAGATCTTCGACGCCAGTAGCGATCCTGAGGGCGTCAGAATTCTCCAAAAGCTCGAATCTGGAATCCCGACGCCAGTGACGACCGATTTGAAGAGGCTAAGCAACCTAGAAACAGTACTATCAAAGACGGATAAAGCAGTTGCGCAGTGGTATCGACTAGATTCCAATTAGTTCACGCCCACACAGCTACCGGCAATGCCCGATTGGCCGACAGTCGACACGGAAGAATTTCGCTCCATCATCTCACATATTTTCTGAATAAGATAAGGCGGAACAGATTCACCAATGACTTCCGCAATCTTCGCCGTGCTGATATCAGCCCCACCGACAGAGAATCGATAATTGTATTTACTTATCGTCTGAACCACCATCGCCTCATAAACCGAGAGTACCCTGTTTTGAGTCGGATGTATTTTGTTGTCGGACGCTTCGTAGATGAAATTCTGTGTCAACGTCCTTGCTGGTTCATCCCATTTCATTCGACGATAAGCCGAATGAAACCCCCGAAGCAAGCGCGGCTTTGAGTTTTCAAGGACATGCGGGCGGGGCAGCAACTCCCCGCATTCTATGCAGTGAATGGGAATTTCCTTTGAGGAAACCCATTTTCCATCGACCTTGACATCAGAATGACCCGGATTGGTCGTACTGAGACAACTCGGATTGATACACTGATTATTGAAGGCAGTTGCACCTTCCTTTGTGTTCTGCACCCAATGATGCTTAATGTCTGACATCACCGGAACATAGTGGTATGGGTGGAAGCTACGCGCTCCATTTAGCCCAGTCTTTGCATCCAACGGCGGAAAAGCACCAATTGCATCTCGCAGTGTCCGTCGCGGCTCTCTCATCTCCGGTGAGAAGAAGCTGCCACCGTTAGCTTCGAAGTATTTCTTTCCGACCGGGTCGCGGGTGAAGATTGTTATCAATCTCTTTCGACGCTGCGGAATTCCGAAATCCTCGCATGCGATAACTTCCGCTCGACCTTCATATTCGGCACCCAACCGCCGTCTGACATACTCAATGATATTGGCCGTCCGAGTTCCCGAAGTCCGAATAATCGTCCCCTCCATACCCGGAACGTTTTCCAGCAGGACCCATCGGGGCTTTAACTCGGCGGCGACGTCCATCGCCGGAATAATCAGACGGTTTCGAGCATCTTCCGCATCCCTTCTTCCAGAGGCGATTTCAGCCTTTAGCTTTCCCATTCCATTGCTGGACATCCCCTGACATGGCGGGGTTGCATACAGTAAGAACAGTTCATCATCACCAAGCGCGCTATGAGTCGAGGCAACGATCTCCTTCTTGAACTGCTGAATATCGCCTTCGAGGATTTGGTGCTGGAAATTCTCACGGTAAAGCGCCACCCGTTGTGGCAGTAGCTCATTGGCCAAAATGAGCTCAATACCGGCAGCGACGACACCAAGATCACCGATTCCTGCCGACGAGAATAGACTTATGGCCTTCAATGACTGGCCATTTAGTTCATCCAAGGCCTCAAAACAATCTCTTCGCATCAGTCAGTATTCTCCGATTGATTGCTTGCTAAGAAGTTGCTCAAGCACTGGCCCAAAGGCCCGGCCAAATAAAGGCGGCACCGCGTTACCTATTTGCGAGGCAATTTCCGTCTTGCTGCCAAAAAAATCAAAACGATCATCAAACCCTTGGATGCGCGCAGCCTCTCTAGGAGTGATCGCACGATCATCGAATGGATGAATGCATTTACTTGAAGCAGGCGAAGTAAATTTGACGGTAATGGTTGTCGAGGGCTCATCTGCGGAAAGTCTGGAATAGCATGAGCTATAGCCACTGCTCACCAGTCCCTCAGGGAGCGCGTTGATGTTTGAGCCGGCATGGCGAATTACCTCCAGCATTTTTGCGTTGTGATTAGCCGCCTCATGAAGTGCAAGTTTAGCGGGCGCACCGTCTCTGCGCGCTTGCTGATATTCGCTTTGAGGCTTGCGTTTGTAAGATGCCTTCACCTCTCCGGACTTTAGACTCGGCAAATCGGATATCGCATCCCAAACAGTGATTGGATCGAGGCCGCTCTCTGTGTTAGTCACATAACGGTCCTTTTTCGAAGTCCCAATTACTTTGCCCGAGAAACGATGCGTGGGCACTGGGAAGCGCGGTGAAACTCGGGCACCAAGATTTGTTCGCACGCCCACCAGAAAGAATCTTTCACGCTTTTGAGGAATTCCAAAATTAGCTGCATTAAGAACTCGCCAGTCGCATTCGTAGCCAGCGCGCTTGAAGGACGCAATTATTTGAGAAACAAGGCGCCCTTCGTTGGCCGTGAGCAGCCCGACTACATTTTCCATAAGAAAAATGCGAGGGCGCAAAACCTGAACGTACTTGAGAAACTGCTTGTAAAGTGAATTGCGAGGATCTTCGAGATCCAAACCCCGACTGGGTCGAAGCGAAGAAAACCCCTGACACGGCGGACCGCCTACGATCACATCAATGTCAGCCACGTTGCACATGGAGAGCAACTTGTCCGGCGAAATTTTCTCGATGTCACCACATACGATGTTTGCCGCAGGGTGATTCAGGCTCGCCGTTTTTACAGCCGCCGCGTTCAAATCGATGCCGCCGACGGTCTGAAGCGTCAATCCATGCGCTTCCAGCCCGTAAGAAAGTGCACCCGTTCCGCAGAATAAATCGAGTACGTTGTACTGTGTTTGCGCGACGGCCCCGTCAGTCTTCATTCATGCTCCGTGCAGTAGCTTGGTTGCGTAGTTTGCGCATTCTTCGGACATTGACCTTCGCAGCCAAGCCAACAGGACTGATTTTATGTACAGGCTGGCTTAAAGGTGGCGGGGAAAACCCATTCCCACACAAAAGTCCCCCTACTCCCGTAGGACCAGCCGAACTGGCACCGAACCCAACGACCCCTATGCGGGCGCAACAAAGCAAAAACCCCCGATTCCAATTGGAAATCAGGGGTTTGCGTATCTTGGTGGCCTGGGGCGGAATCGAACCACCGACACGCGGATTTTCAATCCGCTGCTCTACCAACTGAGCTACCAGGCCGTGTACTGATCGCTAAAGACTGCGTTTTAGCGAAGTCCGCGACTTTAGCACAAGCTAAAGCGCGCTGTCAGCCCCCGGCGCCGCGCTTGTTGCGGCTGAGGTCGACGCCCAGCTGCTTGAGCTTGCGGTAGAGGTGGGTGCGCTCCAGGCCGGTCTTCTCGGCGACCCGGGTCATCGAGCCGTTCTCCTTGGCGAGGTGGAACTCGAAGTAGCTCTTCTCGAAGGCGTCGCGCGCCTCGCGCAGCGGGCGGTCGAGCTCGAAACTCTGCTCGGACGCCAGGGCGTTGCTGCCGCTGCTGCTGGGCATGTGGTTGGACAGGCTGGCGCCGTGGCTGGGCGCCGCGGGCAGGCCGCCGACGTCGGCGCGGCTGTAGCTGGGCATGCCCATGGGTGCCGGCGCGGGGCGCGGCGGCGCGGTCTTGACCAACGCCTGCTCGACCGCGCGCAGCAGCTTTTGCAGCGTGATGGGTTTTTCGAGGAAGGCGATGGCACCGAACTTGGTGGCCTCGACCGCCGTGTCGATGGTGCCGTGACCGCTCATCATGATGACGGGCATGGTCAGCAGGCCGGCGCCGCCCCACTCCTTGAGCAGCGTGACGCCGTCGACGTCGGGCATCCAGATGTCGAGAAGCACGAGATCGGGGCGCATGCGCTCGCGCGCCGCCCTCGCCTGGGTGGCGTTCTCGGCAAGCTCGATGGTGTGCCCCTCGTCGCTGAGGATTTCGGACAACAGGGCGCGAATGCCCAGTTCGTCGTCGACAACAAGAATGGTGGCCATGAATCCTTAGGTCTTGGCGCCTTGTGCCCCGGGCTCGGTGGCGGGCGCCAGATTCGAAAATGATAGCGAAACTTGCGCACCGATCACGGCACCCTCCGGCCCGCCTTCAGGGGGAGAACCCGCATCGGAAGCCGGATGCAGGTTGCGCAGGCTGATGCGGGCGCCATGTTCATCGGCGATTTTCTTCACGACGGCCAGGCCCAAGCCCGTGCCTTTGCTCTTGGTCGTGACGTAGGGCTCGAAGGCGCGCTTGAGCACTTTCTCGGCGAAGCCGGGGCCGTTGTCAATGATGTGCAGGCGCACGGAGCGCGGCGCGCCGGCCTCGGTCACCGACAGCGATGAGCGCACGGTGACGCGGCCGTCGGGGCGCTCGTGCACGGCGTCCAGCGCGTTCTGCACGAGGTTGTGGATGACCTGGCGCAGCTGGCTGGCGTCGCCCTTGATGCAGGGCAGGCTGGGCGCGAGATCGGTGGCCAGGCGGCCCCGGTCCTGCGGCTCGGCGTAGAGGCTGAGCACTTCGTGAACGAGCGCGTTCAGGTCCAGCGGCGTCAGTTGCGCCGACGGCAGGCGGGCGTAGTCGCGGAACTCGTTGACGAGTTGCTTCATCGCCTGCACCTGGTTGACGATGGTGGCCACCGAGCGCACGAGCATGGCCTGGTCGGCGCCCTCCAGCTTGGCTTCGAGCTTGTGTTGCATGCGCTCGGCGGACAGCTGGATGGGCGTCAGCGGGTTCTTGATCTCGTGCGCCAGCCGGCGCGCGACCTCGCTCCAGGCGGCCGAGCGCTGCGCCGACACGACCTCGGAGATGTCGTCGAACACCAGCAGCCGGGCGGCCTGGGGTAGCGCCGCGCCGCGCACCAGCAGCGTCAGTGGGTCCTGCTTGGGGTCAAGCTGCAGCTCGAAGGATTCCTGCCAGAGGTCGCGTTCGCCGGCGTCGGGGTTGGCGTGCTGCTCGAAGCGGCGGCTGACGGCGGCCGCAAAGTCCGCCAGGCCGGGCACGTCGGCCAGCGGGCGGCCGCTGTAGGCCGACAGCGGCAGGCGCAGGATGCGCGTGGCGCCGGGGTTGACGGTCTCGATGTGGCCGTCGGCGTCGAAGACCAGCACGCCGGCGGTCAGGTTGTCGAGGATGGTCTGCAGGTGGGTGCGGGCGGCGTCCAGCTCGGCGACGGTGCGCGAGACCTGCGCGCGCGCGTCGGACAGCTGGCCGGTCATGTCGGCGAACGAGCGCGTCAGGCCGCCCAGTTCGTCTCGCGACGCGAGCACCGGGCGCGCAGACAGGTCGCCCTGGGCCACCAGGCGCATGCCATCGGCCAGCAGCAGCAGCGGCCGCGCGAGCTGGTTGCCCAGCGTGACGGCCAGCAGCAGCGCGCCGAACACGGCCAGGATGAGCACCAGCGTCAGCGTGCCCAGGTACATGCGCCGCAGGCCCACGCGCTCCAGCGAGCGCTGCTGGTACTCGCCGTTGGCCGTCTGCACGGCCAGCGCGTTGCTGAGCATGCTGGCCGGGACGCGCTGGATGACCATCAGGTAGCGCTCGCCCAGGCCCAGGCGCAGCTCGGTGTTGGGCAGCAGCGCCAGCGTACGGATCTGCGCCCCGCCCTGCAGCGCGGCGGCCTCGTCCTCCAGGCCCTCCAGCTGGCTGGCGACACCGCCGCCGCGGGCCTGGCGCAGCATGGTGTTGCTGGGCCGGTCGGGCGTCAGGTGGCGGGTGTCGCCGCCGCTCTCCAGCAGGATCTGGCCATTGCCGCCCACCAGGGCCACGGTGCGGGCGCTGAGCTTGTCGCGCAGCCGCTCCAGCGCCAGCAGCTGCGGCGTGCTGGCGTCGGCGAGCTGGTCGGCCGCGTCGCGCGTCTTGCTGCCGAGGTCGGACACCATCGCGTCCAGCGTGCCGCGGCCGAGGTTCAGACCCGCCTCCAGCGCGCTGGCCAGGCGCACGTCGAACCAGGTCTCGATGCTGCGGTTCACGAACTGATAGGAGACGGCGTAGATCATCACGCCGGGCACGACGCCCACCAGCGCGAAGATGCCGGCCAGCTTGAACAGCAGCCGGCTGCCGAAGCGGCCTCGCCGCACGCGCACGACCAGGCGCACGGCGGCGGTCAGGATGACCAGCGTCAGCACCGCGGCGACGGCCACGTTGACCCAGTACAGCCAGTGGTAATGCCGCTCGAAGAAGCCGCGCTCCGTCGTCGAGCCTATGGATAGCAGGAAGGACAGCACGCCGGCCACGCCGGTGAGGGTCACCAGCGTGATGACCCAGCCCCATCGCGCTGCCCTGGTCATTGCTTCAGGCTGAAATCAGCATTGAAGGCGCGCTTTTGCTCAATGCTGAGGGCAAAGCCCGACTGCAAGCCGATCTGCATGGGGCGGGGAAGCTGGGTGACGTCGAGCTTGTAGCTGAACTCGAGGTAGTAGTTGCCGCCGTCCTCGATGTCCTTGGGCTCGGCGATGCGCCAGTTGCTCAGGCCACGGATGACGCTCAGCGCCTCGTCCAGCGTGGCAAAGCTCTGCTGCAGGCCGCCGGTGGAGACGCGGTACTGGCGCAGCAACGACTTCCACTCCAGGCGCCAGACGCGCTCGGTGCGGGCCACTCGGGCATCGCGCCAGTACCAGCGGCTGCGCAGCACGGTGGCCTCCGCGACGAAGTACAGCTGCACGTTCTTGTGCAGCGCATCCTCGGCTGCGTGGCTCAGTTCGAAACGGGTCGTGAAGCCCAGCTCCAGCCCGTCGTCCGCGCGCCGCGTGCTCAGCTGGGCCAGCTCGACACCATCGGCCCGCGCACCGCCCGGCAACAAGGCGAGCAGCACGGCAAGGAAGGCAGCAATGGCGATGCGGGCGAACAAATCAGGGTTTGGTCAGCAGGGCGTAGAAAAAGCCGTCCAGGGGCGGCTGGGGTTGAAGGGCATTGTCAGCCAGGGGCAGCAGGTGACCCGTGAACCCGGGCACGGCCTGGGACTTCGCATCAGCTTGGCGTTGCAAAAACGCGTCGAGCTGGGCCTGACCTTCGGCACGGAAGACGGAGCAGGTGGCATAGACGAAACGGCCGCCCGGCGCCAGCAGCGGCCACAGCGCGTCCAGCAGCTCGGCCTGGATGCGCGCCAGCGCGCTGATGTCGTCCGGCCGGCGCAGCCAGCGCACGTCGGGATGGCGGCGCACGATGCCGGAGGCGCTGCAGGGTGCGTCCAGCAGGACGGCGTCAAACGGCTGGCCGTCCCACCAGGCGGCGGTCTGGCGGGCGTCGGCGGCCTTCAGCGACGCGCCCTGGCCGAGCCGGTTCAAGGTGTCCTGCACGCGCGTGAGCCGCGTCGCATCGGCGTCCAGCGCGGTCAGCTGCAGGTCGGGCTGCAGCTCCAGCAGATGCGCCGTCTTGCCGCCGGGCGCCGCGCAGGCATCCAGCACGCGCGCGCCGCGTTTCAGGCCGGTGCCGACGACCAGCGGGGCGGCGAGCTGGGCGGCGGCGTCCTGCACCGACACCAGACCCTCGGCAAACCCCGGCAGCGCCGACACGGGCACGGGCTTGTCGAGCACGACGGCCTGCGGCGTGGGCGCGCCCAGCGCCCGCGCCGCGATGCCCTGGCCCGCCAGGCGCTCGACGTAGCTCGCCGCCGTGGCGCGCTGCGCATGCACGCGCAGCGTCATCGGCGGCGGCCGGTTGTTGGCGGCCAGGATGGCCTGCCACTGCGTCGGCCAGTCCTGGCGCAGCTTCTCTATCCACCACGGCGGGTGGTTGAAGGCACCCTGCGGGCTGTGCTCGGCGGCGGCCACGATGGCCGGGCGCTCACGCAGGAAACGGCGCAGCACCGCGTTGACGAAGGCGGCGCTCGCCGGCGCGCGCAGCTTGGCCGCGTGGACGGCCTGGTCGACGAGGGTGTGGTCCGTGTAAGCCGGATCGTCGTCGGGCCACAGCAAGGCCAGCGCGGTCAGCAGCAGCGCATCGACCCGCGGCGGCGGTGCCTTGGGCGCCAGCTGCTGGCGGGCGGCTTCGGCACCGCCCAGGCGGCGCAGCGCGGTGAAGCTCAGCGCCTGCGTGCCGGGACGCAGGTCGGCCGGCACGCGACCCAGCAACTCGGTCAGGGACTTGCCCTCGCGCACGCCCTGCACCGCGTCGGCGGCCTGGGACAGCAGCCGGTGCAGCGGGGCGGATTGGGGACTTTGGGACATGCGCCCAGTGTAGAAGTGGGCATTCGGCTGAGAATGCGCTGCATGGAACCTTCTACCCACGCAGCGCCGACGGACAGCACGCCGGTCTCTGAGCGCATCCGCTACCGCCTGGTTGCCGCCGGCTGCCGCCACCATGCCAATGACAACATCGCCGCGTTCATCGAGCCCGGCGAGCTGGACGCGCTGCAGGTCGAGGTGCAGGCCAAGATGCAGGCCGTGCTGCAGAGCCTGGTGATCGATACCGACAGCGATCACAACACCCAGGAGACGGCCAAGCGCGTGGCCAAGATGTTCCTGCGCGAAGTCTTCGCCGGCCGCTACGCCAAGGCGCCGTCGGTGACCGAGTTCCCCAATGTCAGCCGGCTCAACGAGCTGATGATCGTGGGCCCGATCACCGTGCGCAGCGCCTGCTCGCACCACCTGTGCCCCATCATGGGCAAGGTCTGGATCGGCCTGCTGCCCAACGAGCATTCCAATCTGATCGGCCTGTCCAAGTACGCCCGGCTGTGCGAGTGGATCATGAGCCGCCCGCAGATCCAGGAGGAGGCCGTGACCATGCTGGCCAACGAGCTGCAGGAGCGTGTGCAGCCCGATGGCCTGGCCCTGGTCATGGAGGCTGACCACTTCTGCATGCACTGGCGCGGCGTCAAGGACAGCGAGGCCAAGATGACCAACAGCGTCATGCGCGGCGCCTTCCTGAAGGACGCCAACCTGCGCCGCGAGTTCCTCTCTCTCATTGCCAAGGGCTGACCATGCTGGTTCGATTGATGTACGCCAGCCGCGCCGCCGCGGCGACCTCCGACGGCGATCTCGCCGCCATCCTCAAGGCTTCACGCGAGCACAACCCGGCCGAAGGCATCACGGGCCTGCTGTGCTTCACCGACGGCGTGTTCGTGCAGGTGCTGGAGGGCGGGCGCAATGCCGTCAACGCGCGCTACAAGCGCATCGTCGAGGACCCACGCCACCGCGACGTGATCCTGCTCGCCTATGAAGAGATCGGCGAGCGCGGCTTCGCCGGCTGGACCATGGGCCAGGTCAACCTGCACCGACTCAACCCGGCCTTGCTGCTGAAGTATTCCGAGACCGGCCGGCTGGACCCGTACACGATGAGCGGCCACGCCATGGCCGCGCTGTTCCGCGAGATGTGCGACTCGGGCGCCATCGCGGTCAGCTGAACCGCTTCAAGGCAGCAAGCCGGCCACGTCATCCCAGGCCTCGCCGCTGATGCGGCCGGCATGTCGAGCCTGGATGAGCCCTGCCCGTCGATCACCAGCGTCAGCGGCACGCCTGCCAGTGCCGCGAGCCCGCTGCCGAAATGCAGATAGCCCAGCGCGGTGGCGCGGTCCCGGTCGGTGCTGGCACGCAGGGCACGCAGTCGGTGTTCTTACAGCGAACGCGCCTCGCCAAACCCGTACAGGTTGGCCAGCACCCGCGTCGGGAACCGGTGCAGCGCCTCGTTGTACTGGCCCACGGCCTGGTTGAAGACCTGGCGGGCGAAGGCGCGCTGGCGTTCAATGAGCTTGAGCTCGCTGACCAGCGCGTCGATCTCGGTCTCGCTGCGCAGCTCGGCCTGGTGGTCCAGCAGCGACAGCAGCCGCGTCAGCGCCGCGGCATGCAACGCGCTGGCCACCGCGAGGCCGCCGACCGGGTCGGGCGACCAGGGCTTGGCGCGCGTGGCCTGCGCGGCGGCGTTCGACTCGGCCTGGGCGCTGGTCAGCGCGTCAAACGTGGCCTGCTCGCTGGCCAGGCGCGGCGCGACGGCGGCCAGCAGCTTGTCGCAGACCTCGCCGCGGTCTTTCAGGTGCGCGTCCAGCTGCACGAAGGCCTCGCCGATCAGGTTGCGCAGCGACATCAGCCGGTTGTAGGCGCCCACGCCCCAGAAGAACAGCAGCGCCGCCGCCGCGACGCTGGCCCAGCCCCAGGCCGTCATGCCGCGTCCCGGTATTGCGCAAAGCCGCGCGCCCGCAGTGCGCAGGCCGGGCAATGGCCGCAGCCATGGCCCCAGTCATGCAGCTCGCCGCGCTCGCCGAGGTAGCAGGTGTGGGTCTCTTCAACGACCAGCTTGACCAGCGCGTCGCCGCCCAGGCTCTCGGCCAGCCGCCAGGTGGCCGCCTTGTCGATGAACATCAACGGCGTCTCCAGCGTCATGGGCGAGTCCAGGCCCAGGCTCAGCGCGACCTGCAGCGCCTTCAGCGTGTTGTCGCGGCAGTCCGGGTAGCCGGAGAAGTCGGTCTCGCACATGCCGCCCACCAAGAAGCTTGCGCCGCGCCGGTAGGCCAGCGTCGCGGCAAAAGTCAGGAACAGCAGGTTGCGGCCGGGCACGAAGGTGTTGGGCAGGCCGTTGGCCTGCAACTCGATGGCACGCTCGCTGGTGAGGGCCGTGTCGCTGATCTGGCCCAGCAGGGAGAGGTCCAGCAAATGGTCGGCGCCCAGCTTGCCGGCCCAGTGCGGAAAGCCGCGCGCGATCTCGGCGCGCACGGTGTTGCGGCAGTCCAGCTCGATGCGATGGCGCTGGCCGTAGTCGAAGGCCAGCGTCTCGACCTCGGCGTAGCGGTCGAGGGCCCAGGCCAGGCAGGTGGTGGAGTCCTGGCCACCGGAAAAAAGCACCAGCGCTTTGCGGTTGTCGGTCATGGGCGGGATGCTACCTTTGCCACCCCTGTGACTCGCTGGCAAACCCCCATGCGTCCCATGAAGCAGCCCCTTGCGCTCACCTTGGCCACCCTGCTGCCCACGGTGGCGCTGGCCCAGTCGCCAACGGCCAGCCGCATCGACGAAGTGCTCGTCTACCCCGGCGGCGCCCAGGTCATGCGGCTGGCCACCGTGGCCGCCGGCGCGCGCGAGCTGGTGCTGAACTGCCTGTCGACCCGCTTCGACCCCGACTCGCTGCAGATCGACGCGCCGGCCGGCGTCAACCTGGGCCCGGTGCAGTTGGAGACCTTGCCGCGCGAGCGCGCCCCCGAGTGCGCGACCAGCCCGCTGGACGAGCAACTGCGCAAGCTCGAAGGCCAGCGCGACACGCTGGCGGCGGAGTCGAGCGCGCTGGACACCAGCCTGGGCTACCTGAAAGCACTGGGCGCGGGCGAAGCGCGCGCCACGCCGGCCACCGGCATCGCGGCCACGGCCGACAGCATCCGCAAGACGGCGCTGGACGCGCTGCTGCGCCAGGCCGCCCTCAAGCGCCAGTTGGAGGATCTGGAGAAACAGCTCGCGCCTTTGAAGGGCGAACGCGACCGCGTGGCCGCGGCCAACCCGCAGTGGCGCAGCCTGCGCCTGCGGCTGTCCACGGCGCGCGACGCCGAGCTGAAGCTGAACTACCGCGTCACGCAGGCCGGTTGGGCGCCCAGCTACCGCGCGCTGCTGGACACGGCGAGCGGCGCACTGAGCCTGGAGCGGCTGGCGCAGGTGTCGCAGCAGAGCGGCGAGGACTGGAAGAGCGTGAAGCTGACGCTGTCGACGGCCCAGGTGCAAGCCCGCGTGGGGGCGCCCCCGCCGCGCCCCTGGCCGCTGGACATCGCGCGCCCCGCGCCCGTGGCGGAGCCCCGCGAGCGGGCCATGTTCGCCGCCCCGGCGTCGCCCGCGCCTGCCATCGCCGTCGCCGGCTCGCGCGTCGCCAGCGCGCCGGAGGTCGACCGCTTCGACCTCAGCGTCTTCCAGGGCGGCTACGCCACCGAGTTCGTGCTGCCAGTGCGCGTCAACATCGACAGCGGCACGCAGCGCGCCAGCCTGGCGCTGGGCACCGAGAAGCTGCAGGCCAAGGTGCTGGCCCGCGTGCAGCCGCAGAGCGAGGCCGCGGCCTATCTCGTGGCCGACGTGGCCAAGCCATCTGGTGCCTGGCCGCGTGGCGCGCTGCAACTGGTGCGCGACGGTGCGCTGGTGGGCAGCAGCACGCTCAATGTCGCCAGCGGTGATGAGCGGCTGGAGCTTCCCTTCGGCCGCGACGACGCCGTGCGCGTGCAGATCGAGCCCGAGCAGCGCAACGCGGGCAACACCGGCTTCATCGGCGCTCGGGCGGAAACCCGCTACGGGCGCGCCTACGTCGTCGAGAACCGGCACACCACGGGCTCGGTGACGCTGCAAGTCATCGAGGCCGCGCCGGTGGCGCAGCACGAGGACATCAAGGTGCAGACGCAGTTCAGCCCTCAGCCTGCGACACAGGCCTGGCGCAAGCAGCCGGGGCTGGTGCTGTGGGAGCTGCCGCTGGCGGCCGGGCAGAGCCAGCGGTTCACGGCGGACTATGTGATCAGTGCGCCGAAGGAGGCACAGGTGACGGGGTTGCGTTGACGTGCAATTCGTCTCTGAGCTCGACAAACGCCTGTGCTGCTTCTCGAATGTCTGCGCCAGCGTGCTCGGTCAGAAGGCGGATCGACGGCATGGGTTGACGCGCGCTGAGAAATGAAAGAGCTCGCGCTCAGCCCCTCACCTCGCCCTGCCCCAACACCACCCACTTCATCGACGTCAGGCCCTCCAGCCCCACCGGGCCGCGGGCGTGGAACTTGTCGGTGGAGATGCCGATCTCGGCGCCCAGGCCGTACTCGAAGCCGTCCGCAAAGCGGGTGCTGGCGTTGACCATCACGCTGGCCGAGTCGACCTCGCGCAGGAAGCGCATCGCGTTCGGGTGGTTGGTCGTCAGGATGGCGTCGGTGTGGTGCGAGCCGTAGCGGTTGATGTGGGCCATGGCCTCGTCGAGCGAATCGACCACCTTGATGCTGATGATGGGGGCGAGATATTCGGTGGACCAGTCCTCCTCGGTCGCCGCCACCGCGCCGGGCACCAGGGCCAGCGTGCGCAGGCAGCCGCGCATTTCCACGCCCTTGGCCTTGAAGACCGCCGCGATGCGCGGCAGGAAGGCCGGCGCCTGGGCCTCATGCACCAGCAGCGACTCGGTCGCGTTGCAGGGGCTGTACTTCTGCGTCTTGGCGTTGTCGACGACCTTGACGGCCTGGTCCAGGTCCACCTCGGCGTCGACATAGCTGTGGCAGTTGCCGTCCAGGTGCTTGATGACGGGCACCTTGGCCTCGGCGCTGATGCGCTCGATCAGCCCCTTGCCGCCGCGCGGGATGATGACGTCCACCCATTGCGGTGACGAGATCAGCAGGCCGACGGCGGCGCGGTCGGTCGTGTTGACGAGTTGCACGGCGGCGCGCGGCAGGCCGGCTTCTTCCAGCGACGCGGCCACGATCTCAGCCAGCGCGAGGTTGGAATGGATGGCCTCGGAACCACCGCGCAGGATGCAGGCGTTGCCGCTCTTGATGGCCAGCGACGCGGCCTCGATGGTCACGTTGGGGCGGCTCTCGTAGATCATGCCGAACACGCCCAGCGGCACGCGCATCTGGCCCACGCTGATGCCGGTGGGGCGGCGCTTCACGCCGGTGATCTCGCCGATGGGGTCGGGCATGGCGGCGATCTGCTCGCAGCCTTCGGCCACGGTGGCCAGCGTCTTGGCGTCGAGCTTCAGGCGATCGCGCAGCGGGCCGCTGAGTTCGGCGGCGCCGGCCAGGTCACGGGCGTTGGCTTCGGCCAGCGCCGGGCCGGCCGCGCGCAGGCGGCGGGCCAGCGCCAGCAGGGCGGCGTTCTTGGCCGCGGTGGGCGCGGCGGCCATCAAGGTGGCGGCGGCGCGGGCAGCGCGGCCGAGGTCGTCCATGTAGGCGGTCAGGCTCATGCCGCCATTGTCCCAGGGGACACCCAGCCTAGAGCTTTGTGAGGTCGGGCCCGCCCTCCGTGCCGAACCAAGCCTTGCTCAACGCCTGGCGAGCGCTCTGCTCGGCAGCCGCATCGCCGCGCTTCTTGTAGACCTCGGCCAGCGCGGCCAGCGCCCAGCCGTTGTTGCGCACGCGGGCCAGCGACTCGCGCAGCGCCGTCTCGGCTTCCTCCAGCCGGCCCTGGCGCAGCCGCACCGCGCCCAGCGACTGGCGCACCGGGTAGTACCAGTAGGGCGGCTCGGTGTAGGCCAGGCCATCCTCTATGGCGACGGCCTGCTCCAGCGCCGTGGCCGCGCCGGCGAGGTCGCCCTGGGCATCGGCCAGGCGGGCCGTGGCGACCAGCCGGGCCGTCTGCGTGATGGCCTTGGCCGGGATGCCCCAGGGGTCGAAGGCGCTGAAATCGGCGCCTTCCAGCGCCGTCAGCGCGGCGATCTCTAGCTTGGCAGCGGCGGCATCGTGGCGCGCGGCCTGGGCCACGGCGCGGGCGTAGTGGTACATGACGCGCACCAGCACCAGGTCGTCGGCCGGCGCCGGCAGCTTCAGGATGACGTCGGGCGGGCTGAACTGCGCATGCGTCGTGTACGGCGCGGCCTTGACGGGCTGCATGATGGGGAAGGCCTTGACCACGTCGACGGGCATGGACGCATCCAGCTTGGCCGCCGCCTCGATGGCCGTGCTGGCGGCGCCGCCCATCTGCGCCGACACCATCAGGAAGTGGATGTTGTGCGGGTAATAGGCCGAGCGGTACAGCGGGTCGGACGGCGAGCGCTTGAAGTAGGCCTCGTCGACGGCGATGGCGCGGCGGTTGAGCTCCAGCGATTCGCGGTACAGGCCCACGCGGTAATAGATGTGGGCCGGCATGTGCACGATGTGGCCGGCGCCGGGCATCAGCGCGGCCAGCCGGCGCGCGGGCGCCAGCGCGCGCTCCGGTGTCGTCGACGCCTCGACGGCGTGGATGTAGAGGTGGATGGCGCCGGCGTGATTGGGGTTGCGCTTGAGCACGGTCTCCAGCGCGGCGACGATGTCGGCCGTGCGGCCCTTGGGTTTGGCGCCGGCGGCCTCCCAGTAGTCCCACGGCTGGGTGTCCATGGCCGCTTCGGCGGCCAGCACATGCATCAGGTCCTCGCCGCGGAACTGCGCCGCCACGCGCTTCATCGCGTCGGCATAGGCGGCGTCCAGCGGCGCGCGGTCGGCCGGCGGCTCGGCTTTGTAGCGGGCCTGCAAGGCCTCGATGAGGACGCGCTCGCGCGGTGGCAGCCTGTCCTTCAGCGCGACGGCGTGGCCCAGCGCCACCCAGGCGGGCGCATTCGCCTCGGCCTGCATGGGCACGTTGATGTTGGGGCCCAGCACCAGCGCCTCGCCCCAGAAGCACAGGCCACAGCCGGGGTCCAGCTTCTGCGCGGCCTGGAAAGCGCGCTGCGCCTCGGCGTGGTTGAACGCGAAGGCCAGGCGCAGGCCCTGGTCGAAATAGGCCTGCACGCGCGGGCTGGCATGGCCCAGCTTGAAACTCATGCGGCCCAGGTCGGTGTAGACCGGCACATCACCCGCCGCGGCCTTCATTACCGCGGGCTGGAAGGGCTGGGTCTCGGACTTGGGCGCCGCCGCGAGCAAGGCCTGCAGCAGCACGGGCCGGCCGGCGGCCGACGGGCGGCAGAGGCCGCCGGGCTCGCTCAGCAGCGGGTCGAAGGCGGTGGCCGTTTCGGCGCTGCAGGCCAGGGCCGTGAGGCCACAGGCCGCCAGTGCGGCAATCAGACGGCGCGAGGCGCGAGGATGGCTGGTGGTCATGCTGCCTCCGGGCCCGACAAGGGCTGGTCGGCCATCGTCCCACCGGCACGGCGGGCTCACAAGCCGGCGTCCCTACATCGGAGGGACGAGCACGACGTGGCGCGCGCTGCGCTGCTGGCCGTCGATGAGCAGCTCGCCGGCCGAGATGGGCAGGCTGAAGCGGCGCGGGCCGGCGCTGCCCGGGTTGACGAACAGCACGCCGTCGCGCTCCTCGATCAGCGGCTTGTGCGAGTGGCCGGCGACGACCACGTCCACGGCGGACGAGCGCGGGTCGATGTCCAGCTCGGCCAGGTCGTGCAGCACATGCAGCGTGAGGCCGCCCGCCTGCAGCCGCGCCGCGTGCGGTACATCGCGGGCCCAGGGCGCGTTGTCGTTGTTGCCGCGCACGACGGTCAGCGGCGCGATGCGGGCCAGGCGCTCGAGGATGGCCGGGTCGCCGATGTCGCCGGCGTGGACGATGAAGTCGCTGCCCTGCAGCCAGGCCTCGGCCTCCGGCCGCAGCAGGCCGTGGGTGTCGGAGATCAGGCCGACGCGGATGGTCATTCGACGTCCAGCGTGTAGGTCACGGCCTGCGACAGCTCCGGCAGGATGCCGCCGAAGTTCAGCGTGTAGCGGCCCTTGGTGAGCGGGCCCAGCGCCACGTAGAAGCCGTTGCCGGCCGCCAGCGTGTCGTCATCGGCGAAGACATGGAAGCAGCGCCGCGTCGCCTGCCGGTGCGCGGCCAGGCCCTTGAAGCGCTTGCCGTTGACCTCCAGCACCAGGCCGCTGGGCGCGGGCGTCAGCCGCGCCGCGCGCTGCTTCAGCGACGCGCAGGGCTCGTCCTCCTCGTCGGGCTCGACGGTGATGTAGTTGATCAGCGGGAAGAACAGCGTCTTGCCGGCCGGCACGCGGCAGCTGCGGATGGTGCGCGCCGTACCGTAGGTGCCGGCCAGGAACCACACCGGCCCCGTCTGGCCGCGCGAGCACAGGCGCCCGTCGCGGTCGCCGACGGGGCTCTCGTCCTCGTCGAACGACATCGCCCAGCGCCACCAGCGCTTGGACCATTCCTCCTGCGAGGCACCGGCGATGGCCTTGCCGGGCGGGATCAGCGCGACTGACTGGGCCGATGCCGCCCCGGCGGCGGCCAGCAGCACCAACGCCGCCACGGTGATGAATGCTTGACGCATGTGTTGTCTTCCCTGATCAGCGCCGCTGTCCGGGCCGCTCCATGGCGACCTCGGACACGCGAAAGCCCAGCTTCTCGTAGAAGGCCGACACGCCGTCGCGGCCGGCGCGCAGCACCCAGGTCATGCGCTCGTTGCTGCCCATGGCCGCCTGCACCAGCGCGCTGCCGATGCCGCGGCCGCGCTGCGACGCGGCGACGACGACCATGGAGATGTAGCCGTTGAAGAGGCCGTCAGTGATGGCGCGCAAAAAGCCGACGACCTCGCCGCCGTCCACGGCCACCAGCGCGACCTGCGACTGCGCCAGCAGCAGGCGGAACACCGCCGGGTCTTCGACGCGCGGGCCCCAGCCGTTGTCGGCCAGCAGCAGCCGCGCCGTTTCGATCTCGTCGGGCTGGATGGGTCGGATGTCCATTCAGCCGCCAAACATCATGCGACGGGCCACGGCGGTCTTCAGCGGCGCGGCCAGCTGCAACCCGGCCAGCGCCAGGCCGCGCAGTGCCGGCAGCCCCGGCAGGCGCCAGGCGAAGCTGCGCGCCAGGAAGTCGGTCGCGGCAATCATGGGCCAGCGGTCCGGCGCGCGCTGCCAGTCCACACGACTCAGCACGGCGTCCAGGCCCAGGCCCGTCTCGGTCGCATCGCGCAGCGCGTCCACCAGCGCCTGCGCGTCGCGCAGACCCAGGTTGAGCCCCTGGCCGGCCACCGGGTGCAGCGTCTGCGCCGCGTTGCCGATGCGCAGCGTGCGGCCTTGCAGCAGCCGCGTCTCGGCGTTCAGGCCCAGCGGGAAGCACTTCAGCGCCGAGATGCCGGTCAGTGTGCCGGCCGCGGCGGGCAGCTGTTGCTGGATGACGACCAGGCGCTGGGCGTCGTTCAGCGTGGCGATGTCGTCCTCGGCCTGCGGCAGGCACCAGACCAGCGCCGCGCGCGAGCCTTGCGCGTCGTCGGGCAGCGGCAGCAGCGCCAGCGGGCCGTTGCGCGTGAAGCGCTCGATGGCCAGGCCTTGCAGGCCCGGCGCGGCCAGGCGCACGCTGCCGACCCAGGCGTTCTGGTGGTAGTCGCTGGTGATGGCCTTGCGGTCCTGCTCGGCAAACACGCCGCCCTCGGCGACGACGGCCAGGTCGAAGCGCTCGGCCAGGTGGGCCTCGCCGCTGTCCAGCTCGACGCCGCCGGCGTCCGAGCGGATCGCGTTCACCGGCGTGCCAAAGCGCGTGAACAGCCGCTGCGGCGCCTGCGCGGCCAGGCCCAGCCAGCGCTGCTGCAGCGGCGCCACCAGCGCGCCATAGGGCAGCACGGCGCCCAGCTGCGGCGTCTGCAAGTCGGCCGCGCGTATCCACACCTCGCCGGCCACCGGCGCGGGCGGCGCCTGGCTGACGTGCACGGTCTGGATGGCCTGGGCCACCTCGGGCCGCCAGGCCGAGAGCCGCTGCAGCAGCCGGATGCTGCCCAGGTTGAGCGCCAGCGTGCGCGCGTCGCCGCTGACGTCACGGTCCAGCGGCCGGGTGTCGAAGAGGTGGATCTCGGCGACCTGGCGGTCGGTGAGGCGCTGCGCGGCCAGCAGCGCGAGGGCGAGGCCGGCAGGGCCGGCGCCGATGACGGCAAGCTTCATGGCCGCAACGATACCCGCCCGGCCCGCAGGCGCATGCCATCCCGCTTAAGCTGCCGGCCTTTGCCCAACCGCACAGGACTGTCCATGCAATACCGCCGCCTCGGCCGCGCCGGCCTCCAGGTGTCCGAACTCTCGCTCGGCTCCTGGGTCACGTACCACAACCAGGTCGGCACCAAGGCCGCCACCGAGATGCTGGCCGCGGCCTTCGACGCCGGCGTCAATTTCTTCGACAACGCCGAGGTCTATGCCCAGGGCGAGAGCGAGGTCGTCATGGGCCAGGCCTTCAAGGCGCTGGGCTGGAACCGGCTGGACTACATCGTCTCCAGCAAGTTCTTCTGGGGCCTCGCGCGCGACGGCGTGACGGTGAACCGCAAGGACACGCTGAACCGCAAGTACCTGATGCAGGCGGTGGATGCGTCGCTGAAGCGCTTCCAGCTGGAACACCTGGACCTGATCTACTGCCACCGCCCCGACCCGCACACGCCCATCGAGGAGACGGTCTGGGCCATGAGCGACATCATCCGCCAGGGCAAGGCGCTGTACTGGGGCACCAGCGAATGGTCGGCCGCCGACATCCGCGCCGCCTGGGAGATCGCCGAGCGCCACCACCTGCACAAGCCGGTCGTCGAGCAGCCGCAGTACCACCTGTTCCACCGCCGCCGCGTCGAGCAGGACTACGCGCGCCTGTACGAGGACATCGGCCTGGGCCTGACGACGTGGAGCCCGCTGGCCTCGGGCCTGCTGACCGGCAAGTACCGCCACGGCATCCCCGACGGCAGCCGCGGCGCGCTGGACAACATGGCCTGGATGCGCGAGCAGCTGCAGGACAAGGCCAAGAACGACGCCGTCGGCCAGCTGGCCGAGGTCGCCGCCGAGCTGGGCTGCAACACGGCGCAGCTGGCCATCGCCTGGATCAACCGCAACCCGCGCGTGTCCACCGTCATCCTGGGCGCCAGCCGCATCGAGCAGCTGCACGACAACCTCGGCGCGCTGGCCGTCACGCCCAAGCTGACGCCCGGCGTGCTGGAACGCATCGACGCCATCACCAAGCCGCTGGCGGCTTGAAAAAACCCCTCGCCCGGTCGCGCTCGCTGGACGCGGGCGCAACTGATCGGTCCCCCGAGGGGACGGCGATGCTTGCGGCATCGAGCCGCAAGCACATCGCCAGAGCGGGCCGGCTTGGGAGCGGCCCGGCGCTCGGCCCGCCAGATGCGGCTCTCGCCGGGACCAGCGTGGGGATCATTCACATCCTCTGAGGGCAAGACCCGCCCGGCCGGGTCTTGCCGGTGCCTGAGAATGCCGGCATGAGGGCCTTGATAACAAAAGGGTGTGCAGCCCTGTTGATCGCCGTGGGGTTGGTGGGCGCAGCGTCGGCCGTGGTGCCGCGCTTCGAGCCCATCGGCGAGCCCGGCGCGGTGCGGGACAACGTCGTGTCGGCCCTCGCGCTGGACGCCCGCGGCCTGCTGTGGGCCGGCTCGCCCGAGGGCCTGCTGCGCTTCGACGGCTATGCCTTCCGCCGCTACCCCTTGAGCGGCCCCGACGGCCAGCTGCTGCCCGAGCAGTTCGTGCGCGCCATGCTGCCCGACCCGCGCGGCTGGATGTGGGTGGCCGCCGGCAACAGCGGCCTGGTGCGCATGGACATGGCCAGCGGCCAGTGGGCGCGCTGGGCGCGCGACGGCAAGTCGGCCGACGAGACTGCGCCCGCCGCCAACACGGTGCGCACGCTGGCGCTGGAGAAAGACGGCACGCTGTGGATAGGCGGCAGTGGCGGGCTGGACCGCTTCGACGTCAAGAACCAGCGCTTCACCCACCACCGCGGCCGCGAGGACGGCCTGCCCGACCCGCGCGTGCAGACGCTGCTGGTCGACCGCCAGGGCACGCTGTGGATAGGCACCTGGCGCGGCGTGGCGCGCAAGGCGCCGGACGGCCCCATCGAGACGCTGGACATCGGCCTGGGCGACCAGCTCGTCACGCTGATCAGCGAGACGCTGGACGGCCGCGTCATCGTCGGCACGGCGCAAGGCCAGCTGCGCGCGCTGTCGCCCGGCGGCCAGCCGTTGCCGTTCAGCACGGGCGCCCAGCCGGGCGCGACCTCGGGTGTCTGGCCCGTCATGGCGATGGCCCAGCCGGATGCCGACGAGCTGTGGTTTGGCGACGCGTCGGGCGTGTCGCGGCGCCACGCGACCGACGGCGCCCTCATCGAGCGCCTGCCCACCGCGGGCGCCGGCACCGCGCCGCGCAGTGATGTGCGCGCGCTGATGCGCGACCCGTCGGGCACCATCTGGGCCGGCAGCTATGGCGGCGGCCTGATGCGCCATGTGCCGTCGCTGCCTGGCCTGTCCATGGTGCGCGACACCATCGCCGCCGCGCCGGCCAGTCTGGACGTGCGCAGCATCCTGCAGCTGGCCAATGGCGAAGTCTGGCTGGGCCTGCTGTCCGGCGGCATCGAGCGCCGCGACCGGCAGCTGCAGCCGCTGGGCCTCATCGCGCCGGCGGGTGGCAACGGCGGCGGCCTGCCGCCGGGGCGCGTCAATGCGCTGGGCCAGAGCAAGGACGGCGCCGTCTGGGTGGCCATCGACACGCAGCTGCTGCGCTTCGACGCGCAGGGCCGCTGGAAGGAAACGCTGCGCAGCGGCAACGCGGTGCCGCGGCGCTTCCACCCCACCGACGACGGCGCGCTGTGGATCGCGACGCTGGACGGCGTGATGCGCTGGACGCCCGACAAGCCGGTCATGCGCGCCATCCCGACGGCCGGCCTGGTGGGCGGCACCGGCGAGGTCAACGCCTTTGCCAGCCTGCCCGACGGCAGCCTGTGGGCCGGTGGCGCGGCGGGCTTGTTCCGCGTCGCCAAGCCCGGCGCCGACGAGCCGGTGGCCGAGTGGGTGGAGCCCACCGGCCTGACCGGCCAGACGGTGCTGGGCATGGCCGTGGACCTGGCCGGGCGGCTGTGGGTGGACACCGGCACCGGCCTGCACCGGCTGGTGCAGAGCGACGGCAAGCGTGCGCGCTTCGAGGCCGTGGGCGCGTCCGACGTGGGCGGGGCCTTCGGCGCCAACCTGCTGTTCGACAAGCAGGGCCGCATCTGGTCGCAGCGCAACATGTTCGACCCGCGCAGCGGCGAGCGCCGCGAGCTGGGCGCGGCCGACGGCGCCGACCTGGGCACCGGCTGGTTCCGCGCCTACGCCAAGTTGGACGACGGCCGCATGCTGTTCGGCGGTGCGCGCGGCCTGCTGGTCATCGACCCCGAGCGCTTCGCGCCCTGGGGCTACAAGCCGCCGCTGGTCATTTCAGAGCTGCGCGTGGACGGCGAGGAGCGCGCGCTGCCGGGCAACGGCCAGCCGCTGCTGCTGGCGCCGGGCGAGCGCGCCTTCAGCCTGGCCTTCGCGTCGCTGGACTACAGCCAGCCCGGCCGCAACCGCTACCGCTACCGGCTGGACGGGCTGGACCATGGCTGGATAGACGCCGGCGCGTTGAGCCGCACGGCCACCTACACCAACCTCACGCCGGGGCGCTACAAGCTGCACGTGCAGGGCAGCAACCGCGACGGCGCCTGGGGGCCCAGCGAGCTGCTGATCGACGTCGACGTGCGCGCCGCCTGGTGGCAGACGCGCTGGGCGCTGGCGCTGGCGCTGATCCTCGTGGTGGCCGTCGTCGCCGGCATCGTGCGCGTACGCACCGGCCTGCTGCTGCGCCACCGTCGCGTGCTGGAGGCGCGTGTGCGTGAGCGCACCGAGGCGCTGGAAGCCGCCACGGCGGAGCTGAACGCCAAGTCCATCGAGCTGGAGGAAGCCAGCCTCACCGACCCGCTGACAGGCCTGCGCAACCGCCGCTTCCTGGACCGCCAGATGCCGGCCGACGCGGCGCTGACGCTGCGCCACTACGAGCCGCTGTCCGACGCGCCGGTGCCGGGCGAGAGCGAGCAGGACCTGCTGTTCTTCCTGATCGACATCGACCACTTCAAGCGCATCAACGACGCCCACGGCCACATGGCCGGCGACGCGGTGCTGGAGCAGATGCGCGGCCGGCTGCAGCAGGTCTTCCGTGCCACCGACTACCTGGTGCGCTGGGGCGGCGAGGAGTTCCTCATCGTCGCCCGCGGCACGCCGCGCAGCCGCGCCGCCGAGCTGGCCGAGCGCGCCCGCCAGGCCGTCGCATCGCAGGCCTTCGAGCTGGAAGGCGGCGTGCGCCTGGCCCAGACCTGCTCGGTCGGCTTCTCGGCCTTCCCGCTGTGCCCGGCGCTGCCACGCGCGCTGGACTGGCGCTCCGCCATCGACCTCGCCGACGCGGCGCTGTACGAGGCCAAGGAGGCCGGCCGCAATGCCTGGGTGGGCCTGCTGGGCGCCGATGCCGACAGCGAGGACGAGCTGCGCCAGGACGTGCGCCGGCCGCTGGACAGCTGGGCCGCGGGCGGGCGGCTGCGGCTGCTGCGCTCATCCTCCTAGTCATCCCTGAGGATGCCCTGCGCCTCGGCGCGGGGAGCACCGCCTAACAATGGCGACCATGGCAACCGCCGCCCCGCTCTCCTTCGGCCATGCGGCATTGGCGCAGCGCCTCGTCGCCGAGCTGACGGCCAGCCTGCAGCCGGGCGCCGGCAGCAGCACCGAGCCGGCGCTGGTCGTGGGCGTGTTCGGCGAATGGGGCGCCGGCAAGAGCCGGCTGCTGCAGACCGTGGGCGAGGCCTTGCCACCCGGTGACGGCGAACAGGTGCTCAACGTCGTCGTGCCCTTCAATGCCTGGCGCTTCGAGCGCGAGGAGCATCTGCTGGTGCCGCTGCTGCGCGTCGCCCAGCAATGCGTGCGCAAGGCGCTCGAAGCCAGCCTGGGCGACGACATCCGGCGCAACGAGCTGCTGTCGGACCGGCTGACACTGCTGGGCGACCTGGCCCAGACCGTCTACCAGCACGGTGGCCGCGAGCTGCTGCAGACCGCGCTGGCGGCGCAGGGCGTGGCGCTGAAGCTGCCCGAGTTCAAGGCCGAGGCCGGCAAGCCGCAGCCCTCGGCCTGGGCGCGCTGGCGGCAGCGCCGCACGGCACTGCAGCAGGCGCGCCGCCTGACCACGCCGGTGGACCAGCTCAACAGCCTGTACTACGACTTCCTGGAGCACCTGCGCGCCGTCACCGGCCGCAACCCCAAGGCGCTGGCGCTGCACCGCGAGCGGCTCAAGTACCGAGGGCTGGGCTGGTGGCCGCGGCTGGTCTACCGGCTGCGCGCCAGCTGGCTCTGGCTCGGCACCGGCGAGCGGCTGCCTGACGCGGACTTCCGGCTCAACCTCATCTTTCTCGTCGACGACCTGGACCGCTGCCTGCCCGACAAGGCCGTGGAGGTGCTGGAGGCGATCAAGCTGTTCCTGGAGGTGGAGGGCTGCGCCTTCGTGCTGGCGCTGGACGAGGAGGTCATCGAGCGCGGCATCGCCCACCGCTACCGCGACTACGCGCTGCAGGGCAAGGAAGGCATGACGCCCATCACCGGCGCGGAGTACCTGGAGAAGCTGGTGCACCTGCCGGTGCGGTTGCCGCGGCCCACGGGTGCGGCAGCGCGCGACTTCCTGGCGCTGAAGTGGCCGGACTGGTTCGCCGACGCCTCGGCCCAGGCCAACGACCTGGCCACGCTGGTGGCCGCCATCACGCCCGGCGTGCCACGCAAGCTGTACCGCATGACCTCGCTGCTGGCGTTGGCCGAGGCGCTGGGCGCGGGCGACGCCAAGACGCCACGCCGGCGCGAATGGCTGGCCATCGTCTGCGCGCTGCAGCTGTTCGCGCCGGCGCTGTACCGGTTCCTGCGCCTGCACGGCGCGCGGCTGCTGATCACGCTGGCCGACTGGCGCAGCGACGCGCTGTTCCGCGACGTGGTGGGGCTGCGCCGGGCGCTGCAGCTGCAGGTGCTGGGCGTGGACTCGCCGGCGCAGCTGCAGTACCGGTTGGTGCTGCAGCGCCTGCCCGATCTGTGTGAGGCGGCCATGCAGAACCGCTCGGGCTTCGACCTGCTGGAGCTGCTGGCGCGCGTCGGTGAGCTGCACCAGAAGGCCGCGCTGACCGGCGCGCAGCTGGGCGCGCTGATGGTGTTCACCGAGGTCGAGGCGGCGGCGGAACCGGCCGCGGCCACCGTGGCCACGGTGCAGCCGCCCGATGCGCAGGCCCCGGCCACGATGCCGACGGCGCCTGCCGAGGCCCCCGTCGTGCCGCCCGTCTCAGCCGCTGCGGCGCCCGAGCCCACGGTCAAGCTGGTGGAGCGCGGCGAGGCGCCGCCACCGGCCGGCCCGCCGCAGGACGCCCGGCTGGAGAACGAGCGGGCGCTGGTGGAGGCGGTCAACTCCGGCGAACTGGAGCTGGTGCGGCTGGCCCTGTCGCGCGAAGGCGCGGCGCTGCGTGACCGCGTGATCTCGTATGCGCTGTGGGGCATGTTGCGCGCCAGCCGGTTGACCGAACAGCTGGGCGCCTGGGTGGCGCGCGGCGCACCGGCGGACCAGACCCAGTTCCTGCTGCAGGAGCTGCGCCCGCATCTGTCGCAGGTGGCAGCGCTGGACCTGCTGACACAGTTCGGCCGGCCCGTGCAGCGCGTGCTGAATCGGCCCGACTGGGCGCACGATGTGCGCCACGGTGACAGCCTCACGCTGCTGGCCCCGCCGCTGATCGCGGCGACGGACGTCTGGCTGGAGACCCTGCACAGCCATTCGGCGGACGAGTGGGTCATCCCGCGGGGTTGGGCCTGCACGACGCGGCAGCTGGAGCGCGCCTCAGCGGATGTCGGCGTCAGCCTGGGCTCGGACGCCCACTACGGCGTGCACGCGGCGCTGCACGTCGGCTGGCCCGATGGCGGGGGCGACGAGGCCCACCAGCGTCTGCGCTGGGTGCCGGCCGGCAAGCTGGCCATGGGCTCGCCCAAGGGCCCGCCGGAGGAGGGCGAGCTGCGCACGGTCAGCCTCAGCCAAGGTTTCTGGATCGCGGACACCGCCTGCACGCTGGCCTTGTGGAGCCGGGTGACGGGGCGACCGACGTCGGGTCAGGACGAGCGGCTGCCCGTCACCGGCGTCAGCGCCGCGGGGGCAGAAGGCTTCATCGCACAGCTGTCGCAACGGCTGCCGGGCTGCGACATCCGGCTGCCCAGCGAGGCCGAATGGGAGGCCGCGTGCCGCGCCGGCACGCGCACGGCCTACGCCTTCGGCGACGAAGTGGGGCCACCGCAGGTCAATGCGGAGAGTCGCTCGCTGCTGCCGGTCACCGACCTGCCGACCAATGCGTGGGGGCTGTTCCAGATGCATGGCAACGTCGCCGAGCTCTGCCGCGACCTGCTGGGCCCCGAGCAGCGCTCGCCCGAGGCCTGGGTGGACCCGGAAGGCCCGCCGGGCGCCGCCACCGGCATGCACGCGCTGCGCGGCGGGTCCTACCGCAGCAGCTTTGCGCAGACCCGCTCGGCGGCCGTCGAACGCATCGCCCGCGACGAGGTCCGTCCCGACGTGGGCTTTCGCTTCATCGTCCGCGCGAAGCCAACGGCCGGTCTGGCGGATCAGCCCCCGGCCTGAGCGGGCAGCGCCGGCCCCCAACCGAACGGCGCCGGCAGCACCGCCAGGATGCGCTGGCGCAGCGAGGCATAGGCCGCGTCGACCGGCTGGCCGGGGCGCGGCACCAGTGGGTCCTGGTGGCTGCCGAAGGCTTCGTCCAGCACGGCCCAGTCGTCGGCGCTGAAGCAACGCGCGGCGTACGGCAGCACCTCGGTCTCCTCGCGCTTCATGTGGCGCAGGTAGCGCGTGGCGTAGACCTTGAGCTGCTGCTCGAACTTGGGTCGCCGGCTGTCGCCCATCTGCTCCCAGGCCAGCAGGCTGTGCTGCAGCTCGCGGATGGCGCGTTCGCCCTGGGCATGGTCGGCCTCCAGCTCGTCCAGCGTCTCGCGCAGCTCGGGCGCCCGAGCGCGCAGCTTGGGGAACAGCAGCTCGCTTTCCTTTTTGTGATGCAAGCGTTCCGGAAATTCGTCGACATAGAAGAGCATGGCCCGCAGCGCCTCGAACTCGGGCGGCGTGCGGGCGCGGCGCTGCGCTTCGAGCAGCAGCGGCAAGGTGCGCAGCATCGCGGCCAGCGCGTCGTGCTCGGCGCGGATGACACGAACGGCCAGCGGCAGGGACGGGGTGGGCATGGCTGCGAGCGTCGCGCGCCGGCGACGGTCCTGCCTTGCGCTGGATCAAGCCCGGCGAGGTCACCCCCGTAAAATCCCTGGTTTTGCCCTTCAGCCCCACGAAAGCCCCGGCCATGACAGCAACGACCGCCTCCTCCACCCAAATGGCCAACGCGATCCGCGCGCTCGCGATGGACGCGGTGCAGGCGGCCAACTCCGGCCACCCGGGCGCGCCCATGGGCATGGCCGACATCGCCGTGGCGCTGTGGGGCCGGCATCTGCAGCACAACCCGGCCAACCCGCACTGGGCCAACCGCGACCGCTTCGTGCTGTCCAACGGCCATGGCTCCATGTTGATCTACGCGCTGCTGCACCTGACGGGCTATGCGCTGCCCATCGAGGAGCTGCGCAATTTCCGCCAGCTGCACAGCAAGACGCCGGGCCACCCGGAAGTGGGCATCACCGTCGGCGTCGAGACGACCACCGGCCCGCTGGGCCAGGGCGTGACCAACGCGGTGGGCCTGGCACTGGCCGAGAAGCTGCTGGCGCGTGACTTCAACCGCGACGGCCACACCATCGTCGACCACCACACCTACGTCTTCCTGGGCGACGGCTGCCTGATGGAAGGCATCAGCCACGAGGCCGCGTCGCTGGCCGGCGCGTGGAAGCTGAACAAGCTGATCGCCATCTACGACGACAACGGCATCTCCATCGACGGTCAGGTCGCGCCCTGGTTTGCCGACGACACGGCCAAGCGCTTCGAAGCCTATGGCTGGAACGTCGTCGGCCCGGTGGACGGCCATGACGTGGACGCCATCGACAAGGCCATCGCCAAGGCCAAGAAGAGCGCCGACAAGCCCACGCTGGTCATCGCCAAGACGGCCATCGGCAAGGGCTCGCCCAACCGCGCCAACACCAGCAAGGCCCACGGCGAGCCGCTGGGTGCCGAAGAGATCAAGCTGACCCGCGAGGCCATCGGCTGGGCGCACGAGCCGTTCTCGGTGCCGGCCGACGTCTACGCCGCCTGGGACGCCAAGGCCGCCGGCGACAAGGCCGAAGCCGCCTGGGACACCCGCTTCGACGCTTATGCCGAAGCCCACCCCGAGCTGGCCGCCGAGTTCCAGCGCCGCATGGCCGGCGTGCTGCCCGCCAACTTCGCGCAGAGTGCCGTGGACGCCGTCGTCAAGGCCCACGCCGAGGCGCAAACCGTCGCCAGCCGCAAGGCCAGCCAGCTGGCGCTGGAAGCCTTCACGCTGAACCTGCCCGAACTGCTGGGCGGCAGCGCCGACCTGACCGGCTCCAACCTGACCAACACGTCCAGCACGCCGGCGCTGCGCATCGCCGCCGACGGCACGCCCAACAACGGCCGCCACATCAACTACGGCGTGCGCGAGTTCGGCATGGCCGCGATCATGAACGGCGTCGCGCTGCACGGCGGCTTCATCCCCTACGGCGGCACCTTCCTGACCTTCAGCGACTACAGCCGCAACGCCATCCGCATGGCCGCGCTGATGAAGACGCGCGTCATCCACGTGATGACGCACGACTCCATCGGCCTGGGCGAAGACGGCCCGACGCACCAGTCCATCGAGCATGTCGCCAGCCTGCGCCTGATCCCGGGCCTGGACGTCTGGCGCCCGGCCGACACGACCGAGACGGTGGTCGCCTGGACCATGGCCATCGGCAACGCGCAGCGCCCCAGCCTGCTGGCCCTGTCGCGCCAGAACCTGACCTACTCGCCCAAGACCAACGTCGACGAGATCGCCAAGGGCGCCTACGTGCTGTTCGACCCCGTCAGCCCCAAGGGCAACAGCAAGGCCGAGGCCGTCATCATCGCGACCGGCTCGGAGGTGCAGCTGGCCATGGCCGCCAAGGCACTGCTGGCCGATGAAGGCATCAAGGTGCGCGTCGTGTCCATGCCGTCGACCAACGTGTTCGACCGCCAGGACAAAGACTACAAGAAGAGCGTGTTGCCCAAGGGCCTGCCGCGCGTGGCCGTCGAGATGGGTGTCAGCGACTTCTGGTGGAAGTACGGCGTGGACGCCGTCGTCGGCATCGACACCTTCGGCGAATCGGCCCCGGCCGGCGTGTTGTTCAAGCACTTCGGCTTCACGCCGGAGAACGTGGCGGCGACCGTGAAGGCGGTGCTGAAGAAGAAGTGACGCGCTGCGCGCTGATCCTGCGCTACAAACCTAACCCTACTTGTCAGGGGTTTGGATGTTCAAGATCGTCGTCGCGCTCACCGTGAGCCTGTGGCTGCAGGTCGGGCACGCGCAGACCGCGCTACCCGACCGCAGCGGCGATGTGACTCTGGCATGCCTGGCGCGGCCGGAGATTGCCTTGGCCTATCCGGACGAGGTGCTTAAGCAGCGGATCAACGGCTTCTTCCGGGTGCAGATGCGCTTC
Source organism: Roseateles sp. P1_C6 (assembly GCF_056406315.1). Classification (NCBI taxonomy): domain Bacteria; kingdom Pseudomonadati; phylum Pseudomonadota; class Betaproteobacteria; order Burkholderiales; family Sphaerotilaceae; genus Roseateles; species Roseateles sp. P1_C6. The sequence goes on along the minus strand of NZ_JBFUAK010000007.1, from coordinate 398,739 downwards.
ACCGAGGCAAACAAGCGCCCGGAGGTCGAAGTGCTGTACGAAGCGGGTTCGACGGGCCTGCGCGAAGCAGTGCTCGACTACGTTTCCCGCATGCGCCTGCCCTGCCTGAAGCCTGGCCAGACGGTCACAGCGCTGCAGGAGTTCTCCTTCGACGCGTTGGGCGTGGGCCGCGTGACATCACCGCCGCCACTGAATGTCCCGTCGAGTCAGGCGGCGTCATACACGCAATGCCTGCGCTCATCCGGTGCGCCACTGGAGCTGAGCGAGCCCAGCCAGCCGTCACGGTCCGTCAAGACCAGTAAGGACGGCAATCTGATCGCGGAGATCTACTTCAACGCCCCGGACCAGCCGCCGGAAGTGAAGGTGATCTACGACAGCATGTACGCCGCCAACCGGGACAGCATCCTCGAATACCTGTCGAAGTACCGGCTGCCATGCCTGCCCGAAGGCCGGCGGATCGGCATCGAACAGCAGTTTTCGGTCCATTGGAGCGGCAACTTGAAGTTCGCGTTCAACGACCTGTCCCTCGTCAAGTTCCTTGCTCTTGTGAAGGACCTGAACGCGCGACCGGTCGAATTCAATCTGGACACCATGGGCTGCCCGTTCCGCCTGCGCTGGAAGTTGGGCCGGCCGGCTACCGCCAACAGGGTGTACGAGGTGGGCGAGCCCAATGCCAACCGCCTGCCGCTATTGGCCTGGCTGCACGATCTGGAGCTGAACCTGACCAAGGAGCGGTTCGAAGGGCTGCTGGGCGCGGAACTGATGATCGACGTGCCTTGCGGGGTGATCAAGTTGGGCGAACCACCGGCCAAGGCGTCCTGAAATCGCCCCGAAACCTGCTCACGGCCCGGATCACCGAGAATCTCGCCCGACCAAGATTTTTCATCCTCTGGAGACTTTCCCATGACCATCAAGATCGGTATCAACGGCTTCGGCCGCATCGGGCGCATGGTGTTCCGTGCCGCCATCGCGAATTTCAAGGACATCGAGGTCGTCGCGATCAACGACCTCCTGGAGCCCGACTACCTGGCCTACATGCTCAAGTACGACTCGGTGCATGGCCGTTTCGACGGTGAAGTCTCGGTGGACGGCAACACGCTGGTCGTCAACGGCAAGAAGATCCGCCTGACCGCCGTCAAGGACCCGTCCGAGCTGCAGTGGGCCGCCGTCGGTGCCGACATCGTCGTCGAAGCCACCGGCATCTTCCTGGACAAGGCCGGCGGCGAGAAGCACCTGGCCGCGGGTGCCAAGAAGGTCATCTTCTCGGCCCCGTCCAAGGACGAGACGCCGATGTTCGTCTTCGGTGTCAACCACACCAAGTACGCCGGCGAAGCCATCATCTCCAACGCGTCCTGCACGACGAACTGCCTGGCCCCGCTGGCCAAGGTGCTGAACGACAAGTGGGGCATCAAGCGCGGCCTGATGACCACGGTGCACGCCGCCACGGCGACGCAGAAGACCGTGGACGGCCCGAGCAACAAGGACTGGCGCGGCGGCCGCGGCATCCTGGAGAACATCATCCCCAGCAGCACCGGCGCCGCCAAGGCCGTCGGCAAGGTCATCCCCGAGCTGAACAAGAAGCTGACCGGCATGGCCTTCCGCGTGCCCACCAGCGACGTGTCAGTCGTCGACCTGACCGTGGAGCTGAACAGCGAGGCGACCTACGCCGAGATCTGCGCCGAGTTCAAGGCCCAGAGCCAGGGCGCGCTGAAGGGCGTGCTGGGCTACACCGAGGACAAGGTCGTCGCGACCGACTTCCGCGGCGATGCCCGCACCTCCATCTTCGACGCCGAAGCCGGCATCGCGCTGGACAGCACCTTCGTCAAGCTGGTGTCCTGGTACGACAACGAGTGGGGCTACTCGAACAAGGTGCTGGAGATGGTCCGCGTGGTTGCGGCCTGATCGAGCCAACCCGAACGAGACAAGGGGCGCCACTGGCGCCCTTTTTCGTTTCTGGGACTAGAACGTCACCTTGACGGACGCCGCACTGCGCCTGGCCTCGCCGTGGAAGACGGCCTCGATGTTGTTGCCGTCCGGGTCCAGCACGAAGGCCGCGTAGTAGCCGGGGTGGTACGGCCGCTCGCCGGGCGCGCCGTTGTCCTGGCCACCGTTCGCCAGCGCCGCCTGGTGAAAGGCGTCCACCGCGGCCGGGTCCTTCGCCTGGAAAGCCAGGTGCACACGTCCCGTCAGCCGGCCCTGCGCGGCCTCGCTGCTGACGGTCGACACGAACAACTCGTCGGCCCAGAAGTAGCTGTCGCCCGTCCCGCCGAGGGGAATCTCCAGCACATTGAAGACCGCTTCGTAGAACTTCTGGCTGGCGGCCAGGTCGCGCACGACGAGTTGCAGGTGATCGATCAAGCGGCCGCGGTGCAGTTCCTGGGTCTCCATGGCGAACACTCCACTGGATGGTGAGAGGACCCGGGATGTTAGGTGGCCCGCCGGCCGGCGGCCCCGGCTTGATACGGTCTGAGACGATTTCGGCACCGCCCCGGGGATTGGCGCTAAGGTGCCCGCATGAAGACCCTTCGCGACCTCAACACGCCGCCCGCCCACATCCAGGGGCGCGTCGAAGCCATCGTCGTGCGCGGTGCGCCGCGCGACCCGGCGCGCCGCATCGAACAGACGGTGGCGCTGGCCGGCATCGGCCTGGCCGACGACCGGCTCGGCCAGCGCGGCGAGGCCGAACTGTCGACGCGCCAGGTCACGCTGATCCAGCAGGAGCATCTGCCGTTGATCGCGGCGTTCGCGCGCAGCGGCGCCATCGACCCGGTGGGCCTGCGGCGCAACCTGGTCGTCTCGGGCATCAACCTGCTGTCGCTGAAGAACGGCAAGCTGCGCGTGGGCGCGGCGCTGCTGCAGATCGTCGGCCCCTGCCAGCCCTGCTCGCGCATGGAGGAGGTCATCGGCCCGGGTGGCTATGCGGCGATGCGGGGCCATGGCGGCATGACGGCGCGCATCCTGGAAAGCGGGGCCATCGGCGTCGGCGACGCGGTGGTGGCGCTGGGCTAGGCGCTCGTGCGGCTGCGCGCCCGCTCCAGCGCCAGCTGCGCGGTGGTCGCGGCATTCAGCTGGCTCTGCAGGTACTGCGCCAGCCGTGGCTGCTGGCTGAAGGCGACGTTGAAGCGGATGTGCGGGTCACGCGCGCCGTCGGCCGCGAAGGTGGCGCCGCGCACCAGCAGGATGCCGTTGCGGAAGGCGTCCTTCACGACACTGTCCACGTCGACGCCGGCCGGCAGCGCGCCCCACAGGAAGAGGCCGCCCTCGCCGGGCTGCTCCAGCAGCACGCCGGCCTGGCGCAGCTGCTGCGTGGCGGCCGCACGCGCGCTGGCCAGGCGCTGCTGCAGGCGGTCCAGGTGCTTGCGCCAGCGGCCTGCGGCCAGCACTTCCAGCAGCACGAACTCGGCCAGTGCGCCGGTGGTCAGCACCGACAGGATCTTCTCGCGCATCAGCGCCTTGATCAGCGCCGGCTCGGCGGCCACATAGCCCAGACGCAGCGCCGGGCTCATGGCCTTGCAGAAGCTGGAGTAGTAGATGACGCGGTCCAGCCCCGACAGCTGCGCCAGCCTTGTGGGCGTGTTTGGCGTACCGGGGTGGAAGTGCCCCTGCACGTCGTCCTCGGCGATCAGGAAGCCGTGTCGCTGCGCCAGGATCAGCACGCGGTGCAGGTTGGCGGCCGTGCTGCCCCAGCCGGTGGGGTTGTGCAGCACGCTCTGGATGAACAGCAGCCGCGGCCGGTGCTGCACGCAGGCGGCGTCCAGCGCGTCCAGGTCGATGCCGTCGGGGCGGCGCGGCACGGGCACGATCGTCACGCCGGCCTGGCGCAGCCGGTCGAACAGCAGGAAGTAGCCCGGCGTCTCCACGGCCACCGTGTCGCCCGGGCGCAGCAGCGCGCGGCAGATCAGGTCGATGGCCTGCGTGCCGCCATAGGTCGTCAGCACGCGGCCGGCGTCCACGGCGATGCCCTGGCCGCGCAGCATGGTCGCGATGCGCTCGCGCAGCTCGGGCAGGCCTTGCGGCGGGCAGCGCGAGGCCATGCCGGCGCTGGCGCGCGCCAGGCCGCGCTGCACGGCGGCCGCGGGGATGGCGTCCTCCAGCCAGGTGGCCGGCAGCGCGCCGCTGCTGGCCAGCAGCACGCCGGCGCGCTGGTCGTTGGCCTGCTGGGCCAGCCACACGGCCTCCTGCTCCTCGCCCGCCTCCACGCGCACCGCGTCGGGCATCGCGTCGGCCGGGCCCTCGGCGACGAAGAAGCCCGCGGTGCCGCGCGAATCGATCAGCCCCGCGGCCACCAGCCGGTCATAGGCCACGACGACGGTGTTGGGGCTGACGCTGAGCCGCGATGCCAGCTGGCGGATGGAGTTCAGCCGCGCACCGGGCGGCAGCTGCGTGCTGGCGATCAGCGCATGCAGGCGCTGCTCGATCTGGTCGGTCAGCGGGATGGGTGAGTCGCGGTCCAGCGAGAACATCAGGCTCTAGCGCAGCAACAGGAAGGCCAGCACCGCCAGCGAGGCGGCCATGATGACATTGAACGCCCGGCGCCGCGCCGGGCTCGACAGGAAGCGGCCAATGCCCACGCCAAACAGCGCCCACATCGAGATGCACGGAAAACCGACCACCGCGCCGATGACGCTGACCAGCAGCGCGCCGGCCGGCACGCTGAGCTGCGTGGGCATGAAGACCGAGGCCACCGTGATCGCCTTGACCCAGCTCTTGGGGTTCACCGCCTGGAACAGCGCCGCCTGCGCAAAACCCAGCCGCTCGGCCGGGCGGCCTTGCACGACCGGGCTGCCGACGAGCTTCCAGGCCAGCACGAGCAGGTAGAGCGTGCCGGCCACGCGCAGTGTCGCGTGCAATGCCGGCCAGGCGACGAACAAGGCCCCCAGGCCCATGCAGGTCACGAAAGTCTGTACCGCGCCGCCGGCATTGATGCCCAGGATGGCCGGCAGCGTGCGCCGGTAGCCGTGGTGGGCGCCGCTGGTCACCAGCATCATGTTGTTGGGGCCGGGCGTGCTGGACATCAGCACGCAATAGCTCAGCAGGGGCAGCAACTCGTTCATGCGTGGCATTGCAGCGGCTGGCAGGGCCGGCGTGAAGGTACAGCGAGGCCTCGCGTGCGGTGTCCTGTGTCACCCCGCCGACCCGCACAGTGCGCCCTAGAACCCCAGGCTGACCGACCGGCTGGGGCAGTCCTACGCTTCGCCTTCCGTTGTTGCCGAGACCAGGAGGCCCCCATGCCCACCTCGTTGTCCGCTTCCCTCCGAGTTGCTGCCGCACTGCTGCTGGCCGCGGCCGGCACCGCGCAGGCCGATACGCTGGCCCCGGCTGGCGTCGCAGGCACGGTGTCCTTCAACTTGCAGCCGCCGGCGGGCCTCAACATCACCGGCTTCGGCGACTTCCCGCTCAGCGGTCCCGGCGGCTTGGTGCAGCTCAGCGCGGCGGCCATGCCCAGCCCCTTCCTGCGTGCCCAGGTGGACGTCGGGCCCAACTTCACCGGGCGTTCCAGTGCGCAGCTGATCTACCAGATGCAGGTCGTGGGGCCCGCCCAGAACGTGGGCGTGCATGTCGCCGTGGCGGGCAGCGCCTCGGGCTCGTCCAACACGACCGACCTGTTCTCGGGCTTCGCGATGAAGGCGCAGTGGCGGCTGGAGGACGTCACACTGGGCCTGGCGCCAGTCTTCAGCGAAGGCATCGACTCGGGTGCGCTGCAGGGCAGCTTCAACCAGAGCTTCGGCCACGTCGTCGACCTGACGCTGGTCGGCAGCCACATCTACCGCGTGACGCTGGTGGCCGACGCGTTTGCCGCCGCCGTGACAGGGCCCTCGGCCTCCGCCAGCGCCTACATCGACCCGGTGTTCTCCTTCGCGGCCGGCGTGGGCCAGGAGTACAGCTTCCAGTTCAGCGAAGGCATTGGCAACGCGCCGGTGCCGGAACCCAGCGCGTTGCTGCTGCTGGCGGCCGGGCTGGCCGTGCTGGGGTGGCGCCGCCAGCGCGCGGGCTAGCAGGCACTGCCGCACCCAGGCCCTACATTGCCGGCTGACTGCAATCAGCCGGGAGGGCATTTGGCCAGCGACACCACGGAACCGCCGCGCGCGGTGGGCTTCTGGGAAGCCCTGCGCTTCTGGCTCAAGCTGGGTTTCATCAGCTTCGGTGGCCCGGCGGGGCAGATCGCCATCATGCACACCGAGCTGGTGGAGCGGCGCCGCTGGATCAGCGAGCAGCGCTTCCTGCATGCCTTGAACTACTGCATGCTGCTGCCCGGCCCCGAGGCCCAGCAACTCGCCACCTACATCGGCTGGCTGATGCACCGCACGCGCGGCGGGCTGGTGGCCGGCGCGCTGTTCGTGCTGCCGTCGCTGTTCATCCTGATCGCGCTGTCCTGGGTCTATCTGGCGTACGGGCAACTGCCATTGGTGGCCGGCCTGTTCTACGGTTTGAAGCCCGCCGTGACGGCGCTGGTCGTGCATGCGGCCCACCGCATCGGCAGCCGCGCGCTGAAGAACGGCTGGCTGTGGGGCATCGCCGCGGCGGCCTTCGTCGCCATCTTTGCGCTGGACGCGCCCTTCCCGCTCATCGTGCTGGGCGCGGCCGCCATCGGCCACTTCGGCGGGCGGCGCGCGCCGCAGGTCTTTGCCCTCGGTGGCGGCCATGGCACGGCAAAGCAGGGCTATGGCCCGGCGCTGATCGACGACGACACGCCCACGCCGCCCCACGCGCTCTTCACCCGCAAGCGGCTGGCGCGCGTGCTCGCCATCGGCCTGGGCCTGTGGGGTTCGGCCATGGCCGGCCTGGTGCTCGCCTGCGGCATGCCGGGCGCGCTGACGCAGATGGGCTGGTTCTTCACCAAGGCTGCGCTGCTGACGTTTGGCGGCGCCTACGCGGTGCTGCCCTATGTCTACCAGGGCGCCGTCGATCACCACCACTGGCTGACCGGCGCGCAGATGATCGACGGCCTGGCGCTGGGCGAGACGACGCCAGGCCCGCTGATCATGGTGGTCGCCTTCGTCGGCTTCGTGGGCGGCTGGACCCAGCAGCTGTTCGGCCCGGACGCCCTTTTCCTGGCCGGCGCCGCGGCGGCCAGCGTGGTCACCTTCTTCACCTTCCTGCCGTCCTTCGTCTTCATCCTGGCCGGCGGGCCGCTGATCGAGTCCACGCACGGCAAGCTGCAGTTCACGGCGCCGCTGACGGCCATCACCGCGGCCGTGGTGGGGGTCATCCTGAACCTGGCCGTCTTCTTCGCCTGGCACGTGCTATGGCCCCAGGGCTTCAGCGGCCGCTTCGACGGGGTCTCGGCGCTGATCGCCATCGGCGCGGGCATCGCGCTGTTCCGCTTCAAGCTGGGCGTGATGCCGCTGCTGGCGCTGTGCGCGGTGGTGGGCCTGGGTGCCACCGCGCTGGGCTTGCGCGGCTAAGCCGTCTGGCCCGCCTCGCGGTCGGGTCCCGGGATAGCGGGCAGCGCCAGGCGCCTGTCGTTGATGGGCATAGCTGGCATCGTGTGCCGCCCACCGGCGCGGCGATCCACGAGGCCTTCGCGCCACAGCTTGGTCAGCGCCGGGATGAGTTCGATGACCACCAGCAGCCAGAACGTGGCCGAGATCGGGTTGCGGGACATCAGGCCCGCATGGCTCTGCTCTATCGTCGCGTTGTCTCGGTAGTACTGGGCCTCGAGGCGGTTGAGCCCGGTGGCCGCGGTGAGGATGTCGATGCTCGAAGGATCCTTGACCTCTTCGTAGGCCTTCTTGGCCTCGGCGATGGCGGTCGTGAGCTGCGCCTCCTCCGAGGGCGACAGCGCACAGTCTGTCGTGACCGAATGCTTGGCCTCGCTGAGTAAGGCCTTGATCCGCTCCGTCTGTGGTCCCACACAGACCTTGCCCGGACAGCCCTGGCTGATGGCCACGTCCAGCTTGGCGCGCAGATCCTCCACGGCCGTCTTGGCTGTCAGGCAAAGCGTGGCGCTCTGTCGATGCGCCTTCGCGTCGTCTAAGCGCTGGCGAGAAACGCTCAGCTGCATCTCGCGCGTGGCACGGGTCTGCTCCTGCTGCTGGACCAGGTCACGCTTGATGGCCCCGTGCATGATCAGCGCCGCGATCGGCACGGCGGTGAACTTGGCGACGATCAGCGCAATGACGATGCGCGCCAACGTCCGCACGTAGAGCGGCGTACGCCGCAGCCAGCTGTGCATGTCGTTGCCAACAACCGCCGCGACGCCATCCGGCGTGAACGGCGCGACGATCGACCGGTCCAGCGCCAGCACCAGCAGGCCATACAAGACAGCACCGACCACGGCCACCAGGACGAGCGCGATACCGTCCGAGCCGAACCCGGCGCCCGAGCTCAGCACCGCATAGCAAAACGCCATCGAGGACCAGATCGACACCGCGATCACCGCCAGCCCCATGTTCAGCTGGTACTTGGCCTGGATCGGGCCGTCCTTGTAACCGGTCTGCAAGCGGCTCAGATCACGCTGGTCGCACAGCGCGCACCACATCAGGATGGCATTCGCCCACCCAACGTGAGCGGCATCGTGAGCATGGGCAGCAACAGGGCCGGCCGGCTTGACGGGTTCGCCAGGCGGCTGTTTCCACTGCCGCCCGACCAGTTCGACCAGTAGTCGCAACAGCGAATTGCCAATCGAGCGGCTCCCAAACATGACCTTCAGCGACGCCGCGAGCGACACCGCCACGAGACCCACGAAAAGCACCGCGTTGGGCGCAAACGGCTTGGCCGCGTCCCAGCCGTCAGGAATGCTGCTGAAGAAATCTCCGGTGTCGCGGACCAGCACGACGAACCACGGCGGAGCGGTGATCACTTCACCGCCCCGCGCCGCTGAATCACCCATGATTTCCCATGGTCTCGCTTGTCGCAGAGCCATGCCCACAGCCCACCTGTCCAGCCCGAGAACTCACGCTTCGCGAGCTACCCGGGGTGAATGGGAACCCAGGCCGCGAGCGCGGGCAACCACGATTTTGTGGAGCAGGCCTACAGCGCGCTCAGCTGTACCAATACGACGGATATGCCCTGCGGCAGGCGCGGTGATACAGCACCGCTACCGCCACCATCACCAGCGCGCCAGACAGCGTCGGGAAGAACAGGAAGCCCCACTTGGGTGCCACCAGGAACACGATGACCGGGTTGGAGCCTGCCGGTGGGTGCATGGTGCGGGTCAGCATCATCACCGCCACCGACGCCGCGGCGGCCAAGGCGAGCGCCCACCAGGCGGGCCCGAACAGCGCCAGCGCCGCCAGGCCCACCGCCGTGCAGATGAAGTGACCGCCGATGACGCTGCGCGGCTGGGCGAAATGGATCTCCGGGAAGGTGAACACCATCACCGCGCTGGAACCGAAGGAGCCGAGCAGCAGCAGCACACCCAGGTTGAACGAGCCGATCGCCAGCACGCCAATGATGATGAACACGCCCACGCAGGCCATGACACCCTGGCTCAGCGTGTAGGTCGGTGCCCGAGTGGGCGGATGCGCGACGGGCGCCGGCGCGGGTGCGCGGGCCACGGCGCCGGGAGCAAGCTCGCTCATGGATGTCCTCGGCAGGTCAGACAGTCCCAGCAAGGAACGCGCCCGACCCAGGGCATAAAAAGAGGGGCAGGCCCGCGGGCTTGCCCCTGACAACGCCACCGACACCTCACAGCGGCGGCGTGGAGATCGTGAAAAGGGTGGGCAGCAGGCCTCAGGCCGGGTTGCTGGCCGGCGTGCCGGGGATGGCGCCCAGTTCGCCCGACTCGCGCGCCTTGCGGCCGTAGAAGAGTTCGAACAGCGGGCTGGCCATCATGGTCGTGACGACGGCCATCAGCACCAGCATGGAGAACAGGGCCGGGCCGATGATGCCCTTCTGCAGGCCGATGTTGATGATGATGAGCTCCATCAGGCCGCGCGAGTTCATCAGCGCACCAATGCCCAGCGCCGTGCGGTTGTCTTCTCCCGCCATGCGTGCGGCCAGGTAGCAGGCGCCGAACTTGGCCAGCACCGACGCAGCCAGCACGCCCAGCGCGATCAGCAGCAGCTGGACCGAATTGATCATGTCCAGCCGCGTGTTCAGGCCCGAGTAGGTGAAGAACATCGGCAACAGCAGGACGACGGCCAGCGGCTCGACCTTCTTCTTCAGCTCCGCAGCGAACAGGCCGCGCGGCATGACGGCGCCGAGGATGAAGCCGCCGAAGATGGAATGGATGCCGACGGCGTCCATGATGAAGGCCGACAGGCAGAACAGCGCCATCGTGATGCCCAGCACCGTCGTGCTCATCTCGCCCTCGCGCTCGACGATGCGGCCCAGCGGCGCCAGCAGCCTGCGGCCGAACAGCAGGATGAAGGCGGCGTAGATGACGCCACCACCGATGGCCAGCACGGCCACGCCGGGACCGGCACCGAAGGCGGCGAGCACCAGCGCCAGCACGCACCACGAGCAGGCGTCGTCGAACGCGCCCGCCGTCAGCGTCAGCGTGCCCAGCGAGGTGTTGGCCAGGCCGCGCTCGTTGATGATGCGGGCCAGCATGGGGAAGGCCGTCAGCGCGATGCAGGCGCCCATGAACAGCGTGGCGTTCGTCGTCGAGATGCCTTCGGCGAACAGCCCCGGCACGGTCAGCAGCAGCGGCGTGATCAGGAAGGCGATGAAGAACGGTGCGGCGATGCCGGCCATGGACACGCCGATGGCGCTCCTGGCCTTGGTCGCGAAGTGGTCCAGCCGCAGCGTCGTGCCGACCAGGAACATGTACAGACCCACGCCCAGCTGCGCGCCGGCGTACAGGACGTTCTTCATCTCCTTGGGGAAGATGGTCGCCTGCGCCTCGGGGAAGAACAGCCCCAGCAGCGACGGCCCCAGGATGACGCCGGCAATCATTTCGCCGACCACCTGAGGCTGCCCCAGGAACTTGCGGCCGGCCCAGCCGACGACGCGGCAGGCCAGCAGGATGATGGCCAGCTGCAGGAAGAAATGGACGCTGAAGTCCGCCGGCGAATAGGTCTTGGCGACCGCCGCAGCCGCGGGGCCGTGCTTGGCGAAGACGTCGCCGAGCAGGTCCAGCAGGTTGATGTCCAGAGCCATGGGTTGTTCCTCTTGATGTTCGCTGTCGTCGTCATCGCCGCCCTGCGCGGGCGTGCTGTACAACGTTGTCTCCGCAGATTGGTGAAAGCGCTGCCAATCTCGCAATGCACTGTGCCAGCAGTGTTTTCTCTGTCCATCCGGACGAGCAGTTGCGAGCCGACGTACCTACATCCCAATTGCAGACTTGCAGGTAGGTAGGTACATTCGCAAGCCTGATGAAGCTCCTCAGCAGCCGCGATTTCAACCGGGACGTCAGCCACGCCAAGCGCGCGGCGCAGGCCGAACCGGTGCTCATCACCGACCGTGGCCAGCCCACCCATGTGTTGATGAGCATTGCCGAGTACCGCCGCCTGACCGGCGAGGGCGAGAGCATCCTGGAGCTGCTGGCCATGCCCGAACCCGTGGCGCTGGACGCCACCGAGGCGGCGGCGGACGGGGCCTGGGACCACCGCGAGAGCGTCGACTGATGTACCTGCTCGACACCGGCATCGTGCTCGAACTGCGCAAGGCCCGCGCCGGCCAGTCCGACCCCGGCCTGGCCGCCTGGGCCGCGGGCATCGCGCGCCAGAAGCTCTTCATGTCGGCGCTCAGCCTGCTGGAGATCGAGAACGCCGCCGCGCGGCTGGGGCGCAAGGACCGCACCGCCGGCCTCGCCATGCGCGACTGGATAGACAACCGCGTGATGCCGGCCTTCGAGGGCCGCGTGCTGCCGGTGGATGCGGCGGTCGTGCGCCGCCGCGCGCAGCTGCCCTACGCCAACACGCGCGACGGCCTGCTGGCCGCGACCGCGCTGGAGCAGGGCCTGACCTTCGTGACCCACCGCGTGTCGGCCTTCCGCGTCGGCCGCGTGAAGCTGCTCAACCCGTCAGGCTATGTCGCCCAGGCCGCCGCGGAGGAGGACGAGGACTGGAGCCACGGCGCCCAGACCGGCCACCAGTGGCTGAAGAACCTCTATACCCGCGCATGACGAACAAGCGACGCATCCTCATCGTCGGCGGCGGCACGGCCGGCTGGCTGACCGCGGCCTACCTGGCCAAGGCCTTGAAGCTGTCGGAGCGCAGCCACCTCGAGGTGACCGTGCTGGAGTCGCCCGACATCAGCAGCGTCGGGGTTGGCGAAGGCACCTTCCCCACCATCCGCACGACGCTGCAATTCCTGGGCATCGACGAGGCCCGCTTCATCCGCGAAACCTCGGCGACGCTCAAGCAGGGCATCCGCTTCGTCGACTGGGCCCGCACGCCCACCGGCGGCCGGCACCAGCAGTTCTTCCATCCCTTCGAGGCGCCCTTCTACGCCGAGGACCTCAACCTCGTGCCCTATTGGCTGCTGCAGGACGAGGCCGGGCGCCTGCCCTTCGCCGAGGCCATGACGCTGCAGGCCCGCGTCGCCGAGGCGCACCGCGCGCCCAAGCGCGCCGGCGAGGCACCCTATGCCGCGCCCTTGAACTACGCGTATCACTTCGATGCCATCAAGCTCGCCAAGCTGCTGGCCGCGCGCGCCCGCGAGCTCGGCGTGCGCCATGTCGAAGGCACCGTGACGGACGTGTCGCTGGACAGCGCGGGGGCGATCGCCCACCTCGACACGGTCCAGCATGGCCGTTTCGAAGCGGAGCTCTACATCGACTGCACGGGCTTTCGCGCCGAGCTGATCGGCCGGGCCCTGGGCTCGACCTTCAAGTCCGTGCGCCACCAGCTCTTTGTCGACCGCGCGCTGGCCTGCAAGGTTCCGCTGGACGACCACGCAACGATGGAGAGCAGCACCATCGCCACCGCGCACGAGGCGGGCTGGCTGTGGGAGATCGGCCTGAACGGCGCGCGCGGCATCGGCTGCGTCTACGCCAGCGACCACCTCAGCGACGATCGCGCCGCCGACATCCTGCGCGCCTACTGCGGCGCGGGCCAGGAAGACCTCGCGATGCGCAGCATCCCCTTCACGCCCGGCTACCGTGAGCAGCAGTGGGTGAAGAACTGCGTTGCCGTCGGGCTGTCGGCCGGCTTCCTGGAGCCGCTGGAGGCGACCGGCCTGGTCCTCATCGAGGCGGCCGTCGGCATGATTGCCGAGATGCTGCCGCACAGCGGCCCCATCCACGCGCCGGCGCGGCGCTTCAACGAGCTGATGACGGCCCGCTTCGAGAACATCATCAACTTCCTGAAGCTGCACTACTGCCTGAGCCAGCGCACCGAACCGTTCTGGCGCGACAACGCCGTCGAGGCCTCCATCCCGGACCGGCTGGCCGGGCTGCTGGAGGAGTGGAAGATCCGGCCACCCGGGCGTTTCGACTTCGTGCTGGACACCGAGACCTTCGCCTTCTTCAACTACCAATACATCCTCTACGGCATGGGCTTCGCGACCGACCTCAGCGCCGGCCGCGACGATTTCCCGCAAGTGGAAGAGGCGCACAAGCTGTTCGCCAAGATCCAGCGCTTTGCGGACCGGGCGGTCGCTGACCTGCCCAGCCACCGCGCGCTGATCCAGCAGATCAACGCGCTGGCGGCGCGCTGAACTGGCGCGCCGCGAAGCGCCACACCATGCGCGACGCATCCGGCCCGTTGGCATCGCTGAAGCGCTGCCGCGCCGCGCCGCCGCTCCACGCATGGCCCAGGCGGTCGACCTGCACCAGCGTCGCGACGAGTTGGCGCGAGCGCTTGAAGTGGGTCACCTGCATCGGGTAGCGCTTGCCGCGCACCTGCGCCTGCGGCTCGCCTTCGCGCGCACCGCCGGCGGCCGACCACATCTGCGCGGCGGCACCCGCGTTGCGGGCCGACACGATGCCGTCGGCGTCGCCATGGATGACCATCAGCGGCGGCCAGGCCACGGCCGGCTCATCGACTGCCTGCGGCAGGCGCCGCCCCTGCATCGCGCCCACGGCGGACACCGGTGAGCTGGCCGTGCCGGGCGGGATGCCCGAGTGCATGGCCAGCGCCTTGAAGCGCTGCGGGTAGCGCGTGGCCAGAAGCGCCGCCATGCTGGCGCCCGCCGACAGGCCGGCCACCGCCACGCGCTCGCGGTCGGCCGCGTACAGCACGCAGACTTGATCGATGGCCTGCATGATCCAGGCCGCCTCGCCGAAGGCGCGACCCGACTGCGTGTCAAACCAGTTCCAGCAACCCTGCGCGTTGGACAGGCGCGGCTGCTCGGGGTACAGCACCAGGAAGCGCTCGCGCGCGGCGACCGCGTTCATGCGCGTGCTGTCGGCAAAGCTCTTGGCGTCCTGGTGGCAGCCGTGCAGCATGACCATCAACGGCAGCCGCTCGCCGAAGCGCGCGCCCGCGGGGCGGAACAGCCAGTAGCGCCGCGGCCCGGCCGGCGCCATGACGACGCCCATCAGCCAGCTGCCCGCGCCGGCCGGTGGCTTGCGATGCTCGCGCAGCGGCTTGGTCGCGCGCTGGAACAGCGCGGCGTTGCGCCTGAGCAGCGACGCCCACGAGGGCTGCTTCATTGGCAACTGGGGTCGTCAGGGGACTGCGAGCAGTCGACCTGCTCCAGGTCACCCGTCGTTGGGTGCTCGCGCAGCATCGCGTTGAGCTGGTCGATCTGACCCACCCAGTCGCCATCGTCCTGGTGCCACTGCTCGCGCAGGAAGGCCACCTGGCTCGCGCTCCAGAACGGCGCCTCCGACAGGTTCAGCGTCTGCGGCAGCGGCCGGTGCTGGCGGATGAACTGGCGGATCTGGGCGGGCGAATCCGGCAACCCCAACTGGGCGAAGAGTGCGGCCAGGTCGTGGTGGGTGGTGGTGTCCATAGCGCATCCTTTCAAGCCATGCCCAGGCGCGCGACGCGTATGCGCCGGCCGGGGCAAGGGCTTCACCTTAGGGCGACGAGGCGGCGCGCGGTGTCAGCGGAAGCCTCGTCCCGCTGCAGTGGCCGTCGATTCAGCGCCCCGTGGCCGTGTCGCGCGGCGCTGCGAGCGACTGCATGTCGGCCTGCGTGACCAGGCTGCCCGGCGCGACGCTGTGGGTCAGCCACACGTTGCCGCCGATGACCGCGCCGCGGCCGATGGTGACGCGGCCCAGCACGGTGGCGCCGGCGTAGATGACGGCACCGTCCTCGACGATGGGGTGGCGCGGCTGGCCCTTGAGCGCATGGCCGTCGCCATCGGTCGGGAAGCTCTTCGCGCCCAGCGTGACGTTCTGGTAGATGCGCACGCGCTCGCCCAGCACCGCCGTCTCGCCGATGACGACCCCGGTGCCGTGGTCGATGAAGCAGCCCGCGCCGATGCGCGCGCCGGGATGGATGTCGATGCCGGTGTCGGCATGCGCCAGCTCGGCGATGACGCGCGCGATCAGCGGCAGGCCCAGGCCGTATAGCTGGTGCGCAAGGCGGTGGCTGATCAGCGCCCGCACGCCCGGGTAGCACAGCAGCACTTCGTCGACGCTGCGCGCCGCGGGGTCGCCCTGGAAGGCCGCGAGCACATCGCTGTCCAGCAGCTCGCGCACGGCGGGCAGCGTGCGCAGGAAGCGGCTGGCCAGCTCGGTGGCATCGGCCGCTGGCACGCCGTCGCCGCGCTGGCGGGCGTCGTGGCGAAGCTCCAGCGCGGCCTGCTGGCGCAGCGTGGCCATGGCCGCGCCCAGCGTGTGCCCGACGTAGAAATCCTCGCCCTCGGGCTGCAGCGTGGGCGGGCCCAGGCGCATCGGGAACAGCGCGCCCGCCAGGCTCTGCACCATCGCGGCCAGCAGCTCGCGTGACGGCAGTTCGCGGCCGTCGTCGCCGCGGCGGTGGGCGTCCCGCCAGCGGCGGCGCGCGGCACGCAGTGCCTCGACGACGGCGGCGAGGTCCTCGCCCGTGGCGGGCGGCGGGGCGGGCGGTGTGGCTTGGGTCATGCGGGCCTCGGAATCAGGCTTGCAATATGCACGAAGTCCGCTCGTCCGTCAGCGGGCCGGGGTTCAGAGGACTCACGGCCCGGCGCGGCCTTGTCCGACAGGCAATCCCCGCTCGCGACCTAAGTTAGGGAACGCGGACACGACAAGCGTGGCCCGCGTTCTCTCAAACTTCCAGGAGCCATCCATGTCGAACATCAATCGAACGGGCAGCAACCAGAACAACCAGAGCCAGCAAGGCGGCAACGCCAGCAACAGCGAGCGCAACCCCAACCGCCAGCAGGAGCAGTCGGGCTCGCCGAGCCACCGCCAGGACCAGCAGGGCAGCGGCAACCAGGCCTCCCGCGAGGCCTCGCCACAAAAGCCGCCCAAGGCCGACCAGCAAAGCCGCAAGGGCAGCTGAGCCCCGAAGGGCTGATGCCTCGTGAACGCCATGGCGCTCGCCCCCGCGGGCGCCATAGCGTTTCTCGAAGGGTCGCGCCGCGACATGTAAGCAGCGCGACCTCCTACAGCCCCGGCCACGTGCAGGGCGCATCGTGGCCCTGGCCTGGCAGCAACCGCTTCGGGCAAGCCGCAACCCATTCCCCAAGCCCCCCGCAGGAGATACACCCATGCCCACCGCACCCCGTTCCAGCACCACGAAGACGACCGGCCGCACGACCACCGCGCCCCGCCGCACGGCCGCCCCCAAGGACGCCGTGGCCATGCTGCGCGAAGACCACAAGACGGTCAGTGCGCTGTTCGAGGAGTTCGAGAAGGCGCGCTCGGTCAGCCGCAAGAAGCAGATCGTCGCCACCATCTGCCACGAGCTCACCATCCACGCGACGCTGGAGGAAGAGATCTTCTATCCCGCGTTCAAGGCCGCGCTGAAGGACAAGGAGCTGGTGCCTGAAGCCGTCGTCGAGCACGCCTCCGTCAAGGAGCTGATCGCGCAGGTGCAAGACCAGGAACCCGGCGGCGAGGACTATGACGCCAAGGTCAAGGTGATGGGCGAGTTCGTCAAGCACCACGTGAAGGAAGAGCAGAACGAGATGTTCCCCAAGGCCAAGAAGGCCAAGCTGGACCTGGTGGAACTGGGCCAGCGCATGGCCCAGCGCAAGCAGGAGCTGCTGCTGGTGCATTGAGTGAGCGGCGGCCCCTGCCGGCCGTCCGGATCACCTTCCCTCGTTGGAGTTCTCATGTCAGACGACAAGTCCAAGAGCGGCGGCCAGGACCGCCAGCGCATCAACGTGCACGAGGCCTATGAGCTGCGCGACTGGGCCGCGAAGTTCGGCGTCACGCAGGAGCAGCTCAAGGCCGCGGTGGCCCGAGTGGGCGATCGCGCCGACGAGGTCGAGCGCTTCTTGAAGCACCCGGGCGGCTGAGCTAGCGCTGTTCCGCCAGCGCGCCGCTCAGGTGGCTCGCGGTGCGGCTGCCTGCCGCGCGCGCGACCTGCTCGGGCGTGCCGCAGGCCACCAGCCGGCCGCCTTCGGCGCCCGCGCCGGGGCCGATGTCGATGACCCAGTCGCAGGCGGCCACGACGCGCATCTCGTGCTCGACGACGACCACCGTGTTGCCCGCGTCCACGAGGCTGTTCAGCTGCACCAGCAGCTTGTCGACGTCGGACGGATGCAGGCCCGTGGTCGGCTCGTCCAGCACGTAGAGCGTATGGCCGCGTTGCGCGCGCTGCAGCTCGGTCGCGAGCTTGATGCGCTGCGCTTCGCCGCCCGACAGCTCCGTGGCCGGCTGGCCCAGCCGCAAATAGCCCAGGCCGATCTGCTGCAGCAGCGCCAGCGGCCGCGCCAGCGCGGCGTCCTGCGCGAAGAAGGCCAGCGCCTCGTCCACCGTCAGGCGCAGCACGTCGGCAATGCTGTGCTCGCGCAGGCGCACCTTCAGCGTCGCTTCGTTGTAGCGCGCGCCGTGGCAGGCCGGGCAAGGCGCGTAGACGCTGGGCATGAAGAGCAGCTCCACGCTGACGAAGCCCTCGCCCTCGCAGGTCTCGCAGCGGCCCTTGGCGACGTTGAACGAGAAGCGGCCGGCGTCGTAGCGCCGCGCACGCGCCGCCGGCGTGGCGGCAAACAGCTTGCGCACATGGTCGAACAGGCCCGTGTAGGTCGCCAGGTTGGAGCGCGGCGTGCGGCCGATGGGCTTCTGGTCGACCTGCACCAGGCGGCGGATGTGCTCGGCGCCGGCGCTGATGCGGCCCTGCGTGACCTCGCGCGACGCGCCCTCGGCGTCGTCCTCGTCGTCCGCCTGCGGCGCCGGCGGCTCGTGGCCCAGCGCCTGGCCGACCAGGTCCACCAGCGCCTGGCTGACGAGGCTGGACTTGCCCGAGCCCGAGATGCCGGTCACGGCCGTGAAGCCGCCCAGCGGGATGTCCACGTCGACCTGGCGCAGGTTGTTGCGCGTGACGCCCGCGAGCGTCAGCCAGCCCTGCGGCGCACGGCGCGGCGGGCGCGCGACCTGCTCGCGCGGGAAGAGATAGGCCGCCGTGCGCGACGCGTGCACGGCCGCGAGGCCTGCGGGCGGGCCGCTGTACAGCACATGGCCGCCCAACTCACCGGCGTCGGGGCCCACGTCCACCAGCCAGTCGGCCTCGCGCATCAGGCCCAGGTCATGCTCGACGATGAGCAGCGAGTTGCCGGCGGCCTTCAAGTCCTTCAACGCCTTCAGCAGCGCCTCGCCGTCGGCGGGATGCAGGCCGGCGGAGGGCTCGTCCAGCACGTAGATGACACCGAACAGGTTGGAGCGGATCTGCGTGGCGAGGCGCAGCCGCTGCAGCTCACCGCTGGACAGCGTGGGCGTGCCGCGGTCCAGTGACAGATAGCCCAGGCCCAGCTCGTTGAGCGTCGTGATGCGCGCCAGCATGTCGTGGGCGATGCGCTGCGCGGCGATCAACTTTTCCTCCGACAGGTTGGGCGTGCGCCGCACGTCCGGCGCGGCCGCATGCGCATGGCCGCCGGCCGCGACGCGCTGCGCCGTGTGCGCCCGCGACGTCGCGCGGCTGACGCCGTGCCCCTGCGCGGCTGCATGCGCCGCGCCGGCCGCCGTGGGGCGCAGCACATCGGCCAGCTCGCGCAGCGGCATGCGCGAGAGTTCGCCGATGTCCAGGCCCTCGAAGGTGACCGACAGCGCCTCGCGCTTGAGCCGCTTGCCGTCGCAGGTCGGGCAGTCGCTGGCCACCATGTAGCGCGCGACACGGCGCTTCATCAGCGCGCTCTGCGTCGTCGCGAAGGTGTGCAGCACGTACTTGCGCGCGCCCATGAAGGTGCCCTGGTAGCTCGGCTCCGTCTTGCGGCGCAGCGCATCGCGCGTCTCGGCGGGCGTGAAGCCGGCGTAGACCGGCACCGTGGGCTGCTCGTCGGTGAACAGGATCCAGTCGCGCGTCTTCTTCGGCAGGTCGCGCCAGGGCTTGTCGACGTCGTGCCCCAGCGTGACGAGGATGTCGCGCAGGTTCTGCCCATGCCAGGCCGGCGGCCAGGCGGCGATGGCGCGCTCGCGGATGCTCAGCGACGGGTCCGGCACCATGGACTGCTCGGTCACCGCGTAGACCCGCCCCAGGCCATGGCAGGTCGGGCAGGCCCCCTGCGGCGTGTTGGGTGAGAAGTCCTCCGCGTACAGCATGGGCTGCCGGGCCGGGTAGTGGCCGGCGCGCGAATACAGCATGCGCAGCAGGCTGGACAGCGAGGTGGCGCTGCCCACCGACGAGCGCGTGCTGGGCGTGCCGCGCTGCTGCTGCAAGGCCACGGCGGGCGGCAGGCCGTCGATCGAATCGACCGCCGGCACGCCGACCTGGTCGATGAGCCGGCGCGCGTAGGGCGCGACGGACTCGAAGTAGCGCCGCTGCGCCTCGGCATAGAGGGTCGAGAAGGCCAGCGACGACTTGCCCGAGCCCGACACGCCGCTGAACACCACCAGCGCGTCGCGCGGGATGTCCACATCGACGTTCTTCAGGTTGTGCTCACGGGCGCCGCGAACGCGGACGAAGCCCGAGGCGAGGGGCGGCTGCTTTTTCAAGATGCCACGAATATGCGCCGTGCCGCACAGCGGGCCTGTAGGACGACGGCGTCAGCGTGACGAGGGCCTGGTCGCCTACGCCAAGGTCCGCGTTGTCCCACCGGTGCGCGGCCCGGGACGGGCGAGCATGTCGCCACTGCCCACCGGAGAACGTCATGTCCAACCCTTGGCTGAAGAAAAACCCGTTCATGAGCATGTGGCTCAGCGCCGCGAACTCGGCGGCGAACACCGCGCGCGGCCACGTCGCTGCCAGCGCCAAGCGTCAGTCCCAGGCAGTGGTGGCCCAGGCCACCCAGGATGTGATGAGCTTCTGGACGGATGCGCTGACCGCCCCGCCCAAGGCGCGGGCGAAGCGCAAGGCCAAGCGCTAGCCGTGGCTGGGCCGCCTCGGCAGCCGACACGGCGTTGGCGCACCTGAAGGCACTGCCCGGGAAGCCCTGAACAAGCCCGCGGCCCCCAGCAGGATGGCGGCCGCGCCCAGCCATTGCAGCGGCGCCAGCTCGTGACCCAGCGCCAGCCAGTCCACGCCGATGGCCACGACGGGGTAGAGAAACGACAGCCCGCCCTGCAGCGCTGTCGGCAGGCGCTGTACGCCGGCATACATCAGCGCGTACATCAGGCCGGTGTGCACGACGCCGAGCACGACCAGCGGCATCCAGCCCAGCGCCGTCCGCGGCAACTGGCCGAACTCGGCAAAGGGCGCCAGCATCAGCACGCCCACGGCCACCTGGATCAACGCGATCAGCGGCGCGGGCATGCCGCTCAGGCGCTTGGCGACGACGGCCGCCACGGCCCACAGCGCCGCAGCGGCGAATGCCATCGCCACCCCCAGCCCGAAGTTGCCGCCGACATAGCCGGCATTCGGGCGCGCCTGCACGATGAGCACCATGCCCGCAAAGGCCAGTGCCACCCAGGCCAGCCGCGCCATGCTGAGCCGCTCGCCGAAGAACACGACGCCCAGGCCCATCAGCATGAAGGGCTGCAGGTTGTAGACCGCCGTGGCCACGGTCACCGAGGCCCGGCTGTAGGCGCCGAACAGCAGCACCCAGTTCAGCACGATGGCCACGCCGCCCAGCGCGGCCAGGCCCAGCTGCCGTGCGCTGGGCCGGCGCCACAGCCCCAGCACCGTGCAGATCAGCGCCAGGGTCAGCAGCCCGAAGCCGCACCGCCAGAACACGACGTCCAGCGGCGGGAGGCCGGACAGCAGCACGAAATAGCCAATCGAGCCCAGCAGGCTCATCGCGCCGCCCATCTCGAGCGCGCCGCGGGTGGTGGGAGACACGGTGCTTCCTTGCCATGACAACGGACGTCATTGTTCCAAGGACATGTCCGCCGCAACATGCTTTTGAAACGGCGAAATAATGGCTAGGCAGAATTAACAACGGCGAATCTCAACTTCCACCGAATCATGATCGACCCCATCGACCGCTTGCTGCTGGCCGCCCTGGCGGCCGACGCCCGCGCACCGCTGAAGGACCTGGCCGAGGCCATCGGCCTGTCACCGCCTGCCACGTCGGAGCGGCTAGCGCGGTTGCGCGAGCGCGGCGTCATCCGCGCCTTCACCATCGACATCGACCCGCTGGCCCTGGGCTTCACGCTGCAGGCCATCGTGCGCGTGCGGCCCATGCCCGGCGCGCTGGCGCTGGTGCAGCAGCGCATCGAGGAGATGCCCGAAGCGCTGGAATGCGACAAGGTCACCGGCGACGACTGCTTCGTGCTGCGCCTGGCGCTGCGCGACATCGAGCACCTCGACCAGGCCCTCGATCGCCTCGCCGACTGCGCCCAGACCAGCTCCAGCATCATCAAGGCCCAGCCCTTGCGCCGCCGCGCGCCGGCGCTGAAGCTGGCCGGCTGAGCCGTTCAGGGTCGGCCAAGGGCCAGGTTGGCCGTGTGGCTGAAGCTTGCGGAATCGTCCATCGTTCGCCTGACGCAGGGCGTCACTGCAAGTCAAACTTCCGGCTCGCCCGACGCTGCCGCGCAGCAGGTGGCGGCGCTCTGCCCGGGCGTCACGACAGGCAAGGCCAGGTCTTCGAGGATGGTGCAATCGAGGGCGGCGCCACCGGCGCAGGCGCTGTCACAGCGACCAACGAACGCGGCCACGCTGCTTTCGAGGGCCTGCAGCGCCGCCAGCTTTTGCCGCAACTCCACCAGGTGCCGGGCAGCCACGTCGCGCACCTCGACGCACGGCCGTTGCGGCTCGTCGACCAGGCCGACCAGCTCGCGCACCTGTTCGATGGAGAAACCGAAGTCGCGGCAATGCCGGATGAAGGTCAGCCGACGCACCGCCGCCTGGCCATAGACCCTGCGCCCGCCCTCCGTGCGCGGGCCCGCAGGTACAAGGCCGATCTCTTCGTAGTAGCGAATGGTCGGCACCGAACATCCGGTCCGTTGGGCGATCACGCCGATGGACAGTGGCAGCGAGGCGTTCATGCGCAACAGCTTATAGGTCAAAGGAGGCCTGAGTCCTCCAGTCGTTCAGCACGCAGTTGCCGGCGCGGCAGGCTGCAGATCCGGGCCTGCCGTCAGGCAGAGGCATCGCGGACCTCCACAGAGCAACGGGTCGGGCAGGCGCATGCGGCGCGCCGAGATGCCCGCCGCCGACGAACCCACCCGACGCTGCCCAGGGCCAGCGCGATGACCAGCAGCACCGTCGCTGTCGGAACCAGCTCATCTGCACACGCGGCCAGCGCAGACCCGAAAGCGGCCAGGCCGGCCGACATGCCCAGCAAGGGAATTGCGCAACAGGCCGCGCAGGCGACCCCCAATCCAACAACGGCTTTCCAGGATTTCATCGGCGTTCCTCGGGGTGGCGATGCACGAAGGATGAAACCTCAAGCCACTTGAGGAGCAAGCGCTTTTCGCTTAGGCCGGCGTCACCACAATGACGGTCATGGAAATCATCAAGACCTTCAGCCTGTTCGTGGCCACCGCGCTGGCTGAAATCGTCGGTTGCTACCTGCCCTACCTCTGGCTGAAGCAGGGCAAGTCGCCCTGGCTCCTCGTGCCCGCAGCCGTCAGCCTGGCGCTTTTTGCGGGGCTGCTGTCCCTGCACCCGACGGCGGCCGGTCGCGTCTACGCCGCCTACGGTGGTGTCTACATCGGCGTGGCCATCTTGTGGCTTTGGCTGGTCGACCAAGTGCCCCCGTCACCGAGCGACTGGGTCGGCGTCGCCGTTTGCTTCCTGGGCATGGCGATCATCATGTTCGGTCCGAAAGTCCAGGGCTAGGTGTCGGTTAGGGCGGCGCGACATGTTCGGCGTGGCGGCAGAGCCAGGCGACATAGGCGATGTTGCCGAGGGGTCTGCTGTAGCGCTGCTTCCTGAACGTCAGCCGCACGCGTCCCGTGTGGGCGGCATCGATGTCGACGCACATTTCGTCGTCGACTGCGCAGGCCGGGTCTGGCAGGGCTTTGCACGCCTGGGCGACGTACAGGCCGGGCACGCGGGCCAGGATGCCGTTGTCGGCATGGGCGCATCGTGACGGCGCGCTGTGGTCGAGGACTTCAATCATGTTCCCCATCGTGCCGCCGGGGAGGCTCACCAAGTGAGCCTCCCGCAAGCGCAACAGCTGCCATGCAGTGAGCGCATGAGCTGTCGCTATCTCAAGGCCTTCGTCGTCAAGCGCGGGTGCGACGCCGTGCGACCAGCCCCATCAGGGCCAGGCCGCACATCAGCAGCGCACTGCTGCTGGCCTCGGGGACTGGGCTCGCCGCGACGGCGCCGGCGACGCGCGCGTTGAGCGTCCACAGGCCCTCCAAGGTCACGTCAGACTCGTTGGGGAGGGTCAACGACAGTAGGCGCCCGTTCGCATCGCTGCACGCGTTGGTGCACGCCATCTGGAACACATCGAAGCGCTCCATCCCGGTGCTCGTGTTCAGCGACAGTTCAAAGACGATCTCGGCATGGTCGCCGGGCCGCAGCGTGGACAGCGCCCCACTCACGTCCACGTGCAGCGACATGGCAGACCACGGCGTGAGTGCAAAGCTCAGCATCTGTCCGTCGGCCAGCATCGCTGCGTGCGCGGCGTACGCCGAGGAAGCGACCGAGGGGCTGTTGACGTCGTGCACGACGCCCGACAGCTGCATCGTTGCACCCAGCGGACTGTTGGCACCGCCGCCGGTGATGGCCGCATGGACTTCGGTGCGGCTCGCGGCCATGTCGACGCCGGTGCCCTGCCACGATCCCGTCCTCGAGCGCCACTGGACGTCGAAGGGGCCCGTCTCCTCGACGGTCGCGGAGACGGCGGCGCCGAACGCCTGGCTGGCGAAGCTGACGTTCGCCGCGACGCCGTCCTCGGGTCGCAGATCGAACACCTGCGCAGTCACCGGACCGGCCGCGGCCGTGGCGCCGCTGCGGACTGCCGCCCACGTCGGCAGCGCGACAAGCAAGGCACAGAGAGCGACGGTGCGTCGGCAAAATTTTGTGGAAATCAGAGACATGGAATTACTCCTTGGGTTTGGGGATCACATTCGGGGCGTGCGACGCCGCCCCAGGGGGGGTCGGGTTGCCGCCATCGCGCGGCAGATGAAATCGTTGAAGGGCTGCTTGGCCGCGCAGGGGCTAGCGCGGCCTGCGGTCGGTGTCGCCGCAGGCGATCACAGACTCGATGTCGCTGCGATCGAGGCCCATGTCCTTGAGCGCCTCGTTGCTCAGCGCGTGAAGCACACGGCGCCTGGCCGCGGCATGGCGGGCTTGCCGCCAGGCGTCGAGGCGCGCGCTCATCCAGTGCCGACACAAGCGTGCTGCCCGCTTCAGGCGTGACGCAGCCGACGGTCGGGTCGGATGGCAAGTTGAAAGACAACTGGCTTGCATGGTTTGCTTCCGGTGGAAAGGGTGGTTCAGTCCGGCTGCGGCCATGACCGGGACAGGCCGGCGTACGCCGATGGCGAGATGCGGCGCCGCGCGATGCCGCGTGCGGCGCTGCGGGCTCGGGCAGACTGGTTCAGATGCGCCGTCAGGTGCCCGACCAGCTCGTCGACGTCCTGGCCAGCGCCGTGGATGAAGCTCGACTTGCGCCGCCGCAGGAAGGGCAGGCCCAGCACGTACAGACCCGGCAGATCGGCCACGCCGCCCTCGTGCCGCAACGTGCCGGCCCGGTCGCGCAGGGAGGCGTCAAGCCAGCCATGGTCGGGACGCATGCCGGTGGCCCAGATCACCGAGCGGAAGTGGCGCTTCAGGTCGAGGACCGTCGTTGCGGTATCGGGCAGACGGGTGGGCGCCGGGCGCGGCTCCACGGCGTCAACGTCTGGCCGCATGCCGTCACCGAGCGCCCAGTCGTCGAAAGTGTCGAGCAACCGGTTCATCTTCAGATCGGCCAGCGCGCAGGCGTTGCGCAGCGAGCCCGAGAACAAGGCGCGCCCGTCGCGGACCTGCGCCAGCCGGCCCGCGACACGCACACCGCCGCGCTGCAGCACGTTCAGGTCCAGCGTGCCGCGCTCCGGCGTGCCGACGAGCTGTGGCGACGGCAGACGCCGGACGCGCCCGACGTCATCGACATCCGCCAGCCGCTGGTCGAGCACGCCGGCGGCGAGCAGCCACCACTGGATGTCACGGCCGCGGTACAGGCGCGGCATGCGCACGTGTTCGCCAACCGCCAGCGTCACCGCGCGCCCGCTGCGCTGGATCTCCTGCGCCAGCTGCAACCCGGTGGCTGAAGCGCCGACGATCAGCACGCCGCCGTCGGGCAACTGGGCCGGCCGGCGGTAGTCCAGCGCACTGAACTGCGCGACTTCGCCGGGCACGTCCGCCGCCGCGGCGGGGACGACCGGGCGTCCCGCCGCGCCGGTCGCGACCACGAGCGCCCGGCACTGCCAGTCGCCCTGCGTCGTCTCGACCCACCAGCCGTCCCCGGTCGGACGGGCACCGAGCACCGTCGTCGCCGTGCGCAGTGGCGCGGCAGCCGTCGCCGCATAGCGCGACAGGAAGCCCGCCACCTCGGCCGACGTCATGTAGCCGTCGGGATCGGCGCCGTCGTAGGCCTGCCCCGGCAGTCGCGTCATCCAGTTCGGGGTGAGCAGGCGCAGCGAGTCCCAGCGCTCGGTACGCCAGGCGTTGGCCACCTCGCCGCGCTCCAGCACGACGTGCCCAATGCCGCGCTGCGACAGGGCCCGGCTCATCGCCAGGCCGCAGTGGCCGCCGCCGACGATGACGACGTCGACGGCATTCGCCCGGCGGCTTGCGTTCACTGCGCCACCTTGTGCACGGTCACGTGCACGTCGGTCGGGTTGGTCAGCGTGTCGAACACCGCCGAACGCTTTTGCGATTGCGCCACCAGCGCGGCGATCTCGTCGGCCGTCGCATCGGCATCGACCTCGAAGTGCACACGCACCGCGCCGAAGCCGTTGCGCACGTCGTCGGCGATGCCCAGGATGCCCTGGATGTCCATGTCGGCCTCGACGCTCGCCGCCACCGCGTGCAGCTGGATCTTGCGGTGCTGCGCGACGGCGGCGATACCGGCCGACAGGCAGCCGGCGAGGCCCACCAGCAGCATCTCGACCGGCGTAGGGCCCTGGTCTTCCGACGCGAAGATTTCCGGGTGGTCGGTGTCGAAGGCGAAGGCCTGGCGGTGCTTCTGCTCGCCGCCCAGGCCGTGGAAGTCGTCGATGGTGGTGCGGCTGTGGGTGCCGTTCATCCAGCGGCTGGTGGCGCGCCAGCGAAAGCGGGCCGCCTGTGGCGCTTCAGTGAGTGCGGCGCGGGCGCCGAGCAGGGCTTCGACGTTGACGCCGTTGTCGATGGGGGTGGATTGCGATTGCATGAGCAGGCTCCAGAGGTTGAGAGAACAGCCGGCATAACCCGGCCCAGCCACTGTGCGCAGCAGGCGTGGATCTCAACGTGGGAACCAGCGTGGTATCGGCGGGGTTCGCGCCCCGGCGCCGATCACCGCCCCCGTGGGGTCAAGGGGCGTAGCGCCGCACCGACACGACGCGTTCGGGCGGCAAACCCGCCTCGCGCTGCGCGGCGCGGATGGCCTCGGCATCCGGCGCCTCGTACAGCGCGATCAGCCTGTGCCCGTCACCCGGCAGATAGCTGCGCAGCAGGCGCACGCCGTGGGCGCTGAGCGCGCCGGCGTCGAGCGCCTGGCGCAGCTCTCGCGCGCCAAACGTGGCGGGCTCGGCGAAGGTGTGCACGACGAGGGCCGTGACGGTGGACGGGTCGCCGTCGCCCTGCACTTCACAGGCCCAGGCAATGCCCGGCGGGGCGCCGGACTGGCGCATCGCGATGCGCACCGACTCGACATCCACGCCGCGGAAATGGCAGAACATCTCCGTGCCGTCTTCCGACAGCAGGCTGCCGCACCACGTCACGCGGTGCAGGCCCAGGCAGCCGTCCAGCATGATGGCGGCGACGCCGCGCATCTCGGCATCGGTCACCTGACGGGGCAGGCGACGCTCGACAAAGACATCACGCATACGCCTCCAGCTTCGCCACGATCTCCTGGGCCCACAACGCCGCGCCCTGGCCGGCCAGCCGCCGCACTTCGCCGAAGTGGTCCTTGGCGCCGCGCCGGTCGCCCTCGCGGGCGCAGTCGCGTGACAGCACCGCGTTGGCCAGCAGCATCTCGGTGGGCCGCTCCAGCAGCCTGGCGTAGCCCAGCGCCTCGGTGGCCCGTCGTTTCGCGGCGGCCGCACGGCCGCGCTCGCAGTCCAGCAGCGCGGCGCGCGTCAGCACGTAGGCCAGCCGGTGCTTGGCATCGGCCAGGCGCAGGTCGGCCAGCGCGGCGTCCAGCCGCTGCGCGTCGTCGTCGATCGTGTAGTCGCACAGGCCGGCCATGGCGCGCGCAAAGGGCTCCTCGCTGCCTTCGCGCAGCTTGTCGCCAAGCGCCAGCAGGTCGCCGCTGCGGGCGCGCGCGTCGTCGAGGCGGCCGCGCTGCAGATGCAGCATCACGAGGTATTCGGTGGCCTGGTACTCGGCAAGCCGGTCGCCGGCCGCCTTGCACATCGTGCGCGCCTCGTCGAAGAAGTCGGCCGCCTCGTCCAGGCGGTTGCCGTGGAAGCGCAGCATGCCCAGACCCGCGGCGATGGCATGGTGGCTGAAGCCCTTGCGCGCCGCCAGCACGCTGGCCTCGGCCAGCATGGCGTCGGCCTGCGGCACGTCTCGCTCGATCATGGCCAGGCACTTCGCGGTCTCGGCCATGCCGACGATCTGCGCGTCCTCCTGCCCGCCACGCACCGCGCGCACCGCCTGCAGCGTCTGCTCGCGGGCCGCGCTCCAGTGGCCTTGCGCCCAGCGCACCGTGGCCGCCATGTGATAGCCCAGGCGGGCATGGGCCAGCGCGCCGTGGTCCAGCGCGCGCTCGGCGAGGCGGGTGTATTCGTCGGCCGCCGCGGGGTCCAGCGGGCGGGCCGCCAGCAGGATGTCGTGCAGGTCGATCTCGACGGCGATGCGCTCGGCATCGCGCAGCGAAGCCGCCAGCTGCAGGCCGCGCCGCGCGATGGCCGCCGCTTCATCGTTGGCGAAGAAGCGCAGGCTGAGCCGGCCCGCGGCGACCAGTGCCCGCGCCGCCAGGGCCGGCTCGGCGCTTTGCGTGGCGTGGTGGGCCAGGTCGGCGGCGCGCGCCAGGTCCTGCGCGGTGTCGCGCTCCAGATGCTCGGCAATGCGCCGATGCATGACCTGCCGACGCAGCGGCGAGATGTCGGTGTAGATGGCGCGGGCGATGAGGTCGTGCGCGAAGTGCAGGCCGCGCTCGCCGCTGCGCAGCATGCCGTGGCGCTCGGCGAGGTCCAGCCCCGCGGCCACTTCCGTCGTATCGATGCCGGACACGCTGGCCAGCAGGCCGAACTCGATGCGCGGGCTGAGCACCGCGGCCCAGCGCAGCACGTCGACGCCGGTGCCGCAGTGCAGCGCCAGGCGGTCGCGCACGAGTGCATCCAGCGGCCCGGCCGCGCTGCCGGCCCGCTCGGCGCGCGCCAACTCCAGCGCGAGCAAGGGGTTGCCGCCGCCGTCCGCGCTCAGTCGCTGTCCATCCGCACCCGGTACTTGCAGTTCGATCAACCGCGCGAGATCGGCTTCGGGCAAGGGGCCGAGCGTGATCTCCTGCAGCAGGCCGTCGCGGGCCAGCCCGCGCCGCACCTGCTGCAGCGGCAGGCTGTCGCGCAGCTCGGCATCACGGGCGGCGAGCACGGCGAGGACGGGCCGACCCCGGTTCATGCGCGCAACGTAGAGCAGCGCGGCGGCGCTCGATTCGTCGCACCACTGCGCGTCGTCGAGCAGCAGCACGACCGGGCGCTGCGCGGCCTCGTCGGCGACCAGCTGGCTCAGCTGCGCGAACAGGCTGTCGCGGTCGTTGGCCGCGGCGCCGCGGAAGACGGCGTCATGGCGGGCGGCGCCCTGCTGGCGCAGCGCATCGGTCCAGAACGCGAATGGGCGGATGACATCCGACTCGTAGGCGCTTGCCTGCAGCACGAACGCCCCGCGTGCGCGCGCCAGCGCCAGCGTGGCCTCGAGCACGCGGCTCTTGCCGATGCCCGGTGCGCCGACCAGCAGGACGACCGCCGCCCGCGGCCCCTGCTCGACATCGCGCAGCGCCTGCTCGATCTGCGCCATCTCGGCCTCGCGGCCTACCAGCCGGCGGTCCACGACGGCAGCGGTGAAGTCCGGCGCGGCGGCCGGCGCGCGCAGCGCCGGCGCATCGATGCGCGGCTTGCGCCGGGCCGCCAGCAGCGCGCCCGAGGTTTCGACGCCAGCCTCCTTCAGCATGCGCAGGCCGAGCTGGTACTGCTCCTCGGCCTCGGCAGCCTGGTGCGCCGCGTTCAACAGGCGGATGAGCACCGCGCGGTGCGCCTCTTCGTAGGGGAACAGCCCGACCAGGGCGCGCGCATGCGGCAGCGCGCGCGCCGGCTCGTCGGCCAGGCGCTTGAGCAGTTCCGCGAGGACGGCCGCGCGGTCATGGAGGGCTTGCTCGCGCTCGGCCATGCACCAGGCGTGGAAGTCGTGGAAGCTGGTGAACTCCAGGCCTTCGAGAAAGCTGCCGCGATGGCGAGCGGCGGCCTGCTCCAGCACCGGCGTTTCCGCGTGGGCCAGGCCCTCTCGCGCCAAGGCGCGAAGTTCCAGCACGTCGACGGCCACGCCCGCCGAATCCATCGCCACCGTGGTGCGGTCCGCCACCAGGCGCTCACGCGCGGGCTCGTCCACCAGGCGGCGCAGCTTCGACAGGCTCCAGCGCAGCGACCCGAGCGGATCGTCCGGCGCATCCCACAACAGCGCGCTCAGTTGCTCGCGCCGGAAGCGCCGCGGTTGCAGGCACAGGTAGGCCAGCAGCGCACGCGTCTTGCGCGACGGCGGCAGCGGCTGCTCCACCCCGTCGCGGTGAACAGCGAAGTCGCCAAGGAATTGGAGTTCGAGGCCAGCCATGAGTCGTGTCGTGCGAAGGCGCGACTCTAGAGCGACGCGTTGGCCCCGACAACCGCCAATAACACCGGAAGAAATACCACGCTCGCTTCCACGCTGGCTACTGCGGTGGCCGCGCATCGTGGCGGCCTCTCCTCACAGATTCCACGGAGCCCTCATGGCACGCCACGACAACATCCTCGAAACCATAGGCCACACGCCGCTGGTGCGGCTGCAACGCCTCGCCCCTGCGGGCGTGAACGTCTGGGTCAAGGTCGAATCCTTCAACCCGCTCGGCTCCGTCAAGGACCGCATGGCGCGCGCCGTCATCGAGGCGGCCGAACGCTCAGGGGCGCTGCGCCCGGGCCAGACCGTGTTTGAGGCCACCAGCGGCAACACCGGCATCGGGCTGGCCATGGTCTGCGCACAGAAGGGCTACCCCCTCGTCGTCACGATGGCCGAAAGCTTCAGCCTCGAACGGCGCCGGCTGCTGCGCTTCCTCGGGGCCCGGGTCGTGCTGACACCGGCCTCCGAGAAGGGCACGGGCATGCTGAACAAGGCCATCGAACTGGCCGAGCGGCACGGTGGCTTCCTGTGCCGCCAGTTCGACAACGAGGCCAATGCCGACGTGCACACCCGCACGACGGCGCAGGAGATCCTGCAGGACTTCGACGGCGAGCGTGTCCATGCCTTCGTCAGCGGCTTCGGCACTGGCGGCACGCTGCTGGGCACCGCACGGGGCCTGAAGGCCGCCGATGCGCGCATCCGCATCGTGGCCGCCGAGCCCGACAACGCACCACTGCTGGGAGGTGGCATTGCCCAGGTGCGCGACGCGTCGGGCTGCCCCAGCGCCAGCCATCCGCACTTCCGCCCTCACCTGATGCAGGGTTGGAGCCCCGACTTCATCTCGTCCCTGACCGAACGCGCACGCGCCGAAGGGCTGATCGACGAGATCGTGCCGGTGGCGGGTCAGGAAGCCCTGCGCCTGGCGCGAGCGCTGGCCACACAGGAAGGCATCTTCGCCGGCACCTCCAGCGGCGCGACGCTGGCGGCGGCGCTGGACGTGGCGCGGCGCAGCCCGCACGGCGCCCACATCGTCTGCATGCTGCCGGACACCGGCGAGCGCTATCTGTCGACACCGCTGTTCGATCACGTCGCCAACGAGATGAACGACGAGGAACTGGCGCTGTCCCGCTCGACGCCAGGCGCCCGCTTCGACGGCCCCCGTCCGGCCCAAGCAGCGGCCCCTGCGCCGCAACCGGTCGACCCGCCCGCGGCAGATGCCGACGCCGACGCCTTCGTTTCGCGCGTCATCCGTGAGCAGCCCGTCGTCATGTTCGCGCTCGAGTGGTGCGAATTCTGCTGGGCGGTGCGCAAGCTGTTCGCGCACCTGGGCATTGCCTGTCACAGCGTCGACCTCGACAGCGTGGCCCTGCAGACCGCCGACCTTGGCACCCGGCTGCGCACGGCGCTGCGCCAGCGCACGGGCCAGTCGACCATCCCGCAGATCTGGATAGGCGGCGCCCACGTGGGTGGCGCGACCGAGCTGCTCTCGGGCTGGCGCCAAGGGCACACACAAGCCCTGCTGGCTGCCGCCGGCATTGCCTTCGACACCCGCGTCGACATCGACCCCGACGCCTTCCTGCCGCGCTGGCTGCACCCGCGCGCCACGTCCTGACTCTCCTTCAACAGCACCATGAAAACCTCAACATCCCTGATCGCCCTCGCCACCACGCTGGCGCTTGCGGCCTGCCAAACGCCCGGTCTGCCGCCTGTGCTGCCCTCCGGTCTGGCGGTGAAGCCCCAGGAAAGCTGGGTCAACACCTTGTCGGCGCGCGGCGTGCAGATCTACGAATGCCGCGACGATGGCGCCCAAGCCCGCTGGACGCTGATCGGGCCCGATGCCGACCTGTTCGAAAGCAACGGCCACCTGTTCGGGCACCATGGCGTCGGCCCCACCTGGAAGGCCGAAGACGGCAGCCTCGTCGTGGGCAAGGTGATCGCCCGCGCCGATGCGCCAGTCTCCGGCGCGATTCCCTGGCTGCTGCTTGAAACGCGCGCCAACACCGACAAGGGGGCGCTTGGCGCCGTGACGCGCATCCGCCGGGTCAACACCCGCGGTGGCGCCGCGCCGGACACCGGCTGCAGCGCCCAGTCGCACGGCGCACGGGTTCAAGTGCCCTACACCGCCGACTACGTGCTGCACAGCGGCCGCGTCACCGAGGCGCAAGCGCATGACGTGACGGACCTGCCGTCCTTGCGCCGCGCACACTTCTGACCCTGGCCCCTGATCATCATGGAATTCATCCGCACGATCGCGCCCGACGAAGCCACCGGCGACGTCGAGGCCATGTACAGGCGACAGCAGTCGGCATGGGGCTATCTGCCCAACTACGCCAAGGTGTTCTGCCACCGTCCCGAGGTGTTGGCGCGCTGGGGGCAACTGCTCGCCGAAATCCGCAGGCCGATGGAGACGCGGCGCTTCGAGCTCGTGACCTTCGCGGCAGCGCATGAGCTGCGCAACTCCGCCTGCACGATGGCCCACGGTTCGAGGCTGCGCGACTTCCTTCGCGACGAGCAGATCGCGACGCTGGCCAACGGGGGCTTCGTCGAGGCCATCACGCCACTTGAACGGGCGGCCATGCGCTTTGCCCGCCAGATCGCCAGAGACGCTGCGGCCGTGACGGCGAGCCAGGTCGACGACCTCAGGGCGTTGGGCCTGTCCGACGCGGAAATCTTCGACATCGCCGCCGTCGCCGCCGGCCGCGCCTTCTTCGCCAAGCTGCTCGACGCGCTGGGAGTCATGCCCGATTCGCCTTTTCTGGCGCTCGACCAGGCCTTGCGCGAGCCGTTGACCGTCGGACGCGCCATCGACCCACGGCCCTGCGTGAACATGCGCGAGCATCATGTCGATCAAGCCACCAACCCCTGACGCTCAGGCCGCGTCCAGGAGCATGTCGATCCCGGCGGTTCGCATGTCATACGGTCGGATGCTGATCCTCGCCCAGCGGCGGTTCGCCCGAAGCGAGGCCGCGGCACGAAAGCAAGTGGCGGCTGACCTGGGTCGGGGCGGCGATGATCGAATCTCAAGTTGAGCGCAGGGCCGATGTCGGACCTGCTGGCAGCTCAAACCGAGGTGCCGCGTGACCAACGACATCCAAACGCCCGCCTTTGGGAGCCCCTTACAGCGCCCATCAAGAATTCCCTACAGCCCAAGGTGATTGCGCTACCTAGAGTGTCGCAACGGGCGCTGGCCATTCGGCGCGCGTTCACTGACGGGAATTGACCGATGCTGAATCAAATGCGCCTGCGGGCCAAGCTCATGCTTGGATTTGCGCTCCTGGCTGCCATCGTGCTGGTGGTCTCCGCGCTCGCTCTGAATTCGTTGATTCGGGCGAACGATCGATTCACCGGCTATCTCGCTGGCGTGGGCGACCGGGAGAACCTGGCAACCGAAGTTCGCGGCGCGGCGACGCGGCGCGCGATCGCCGCCCGCAACCTGGTGCTCGTGATCACCCCGTCCGATCGAGAAACGGAGAAGGGTGCCGTGACCCTCGCCCATGAGGATATGCAGAAGGCGATTGCCAAACTCAGGGATGCCGTTGCAAAGGGCTCCGACGTCGGCGAGCGAGACAAGGCCATGGTTGGCGAGATCGAGCGTGTCGAAGCCCTGTACGGCCCGGTTGCGCTGTCCATCGTGGGTATGGCGCTGGATGGCAAACGCGATGAAGCCATCGCGAAGATGAACGCCGAATGCCGGCCGCTGCTGGCTTCCCTGCTGAAGGCGGCCAACGAGTTCATCAGCTACGAGGGTCAACAGACGGCGGCGAACACCCGCGACGCTGAAAGCTCGTTCCATCGTGACCGCATTCTGTTGCTGCTGGCCTGCGCCGGCGCGATCGCCGCCGCCGTCGGGTTGGGTTGGGCGCTCAGCAATGCCGTCACCCGACCTCTTGAGCGCGCGGTGCGGCTGGCCGAGGCGGTTGCCTCGGGCGACCTCAGCTCCGACATCGTCGTGGACCGCCAGGATGAAACCGGCCAGTTGCTCGCCGCGCTCAAGCGCATGAACGACGGCCTGGTTGACATGGTCGGGCGCGTGCGTTCGTCGGCCGACAGCATTGCCACGGCTTCCCAGCAGATCGCAAGCGGCAATCAGGACCTCTCCAGCCGCACCGAGCACCAGGCCAGCTCGCTGCAGCAGACCTCCGCTTCAATGCAGCAGATGACGTCGATCGTCCAGCAAACGGCCGAGAGTTCCCACCAGGCCACCCAACTCGCCAGCGCCGCGACAGAAGTGGCAGGCCGGGGCGGCGATGTCGTGCAGCGCGTCGTATCGACCATGGGTGACATCAGTGATGCCAGTCGCAAGATCGCCGACATCATCGGCACCATCGACGGCATCGCCTTCCAGACGAACATCTTGGCGCTCAACGCTGCCGTTGAGGCGGCGCGTGCCGGCGAGCAAGGTCGTGGCTTCGCGGTTGTGGCGGGCGAAGTGCGGGCCTTGGCCAAGCGCAGCGCCGACGCCGCGCGCGAGATCAAGACGCTGATCAATGCCAGCGTCGAGAAGGTCGCCGCGGGCAGCCAACTCGTTGGCGAAGCCGGCACGACGATGAGCGACATCGTCGGGCAGGTGCGACGCATGACGGATCTGATGGCGGAAATCAACGCTTCGGCCACCGAACAAAGCAGCGGCATCGTGCAGGTCAACCAGGCGGTGGCCTCGATCGACCAGGGCACGCAGCAGAACGCCGCGCTGGTGGAACAGAGCGCAGCAGCAGCCGAGAGCCTGCAACAGCAGGCCGCCGGCTTGCTGGATGTGATCGGCCAGTTCAAGACCGCTCGCGCCTAGGTTTGCTGCCCGGCTTGTCGTCAGGGTCAAGCCAAGCCCTGCGGGGTGCCCATCGCCTGAAAGACGCACCGCTGGGCCGGCCACCGTCGTGCCGAAGGCCGACACGAATGCCGCTTTGGGCGGCGCATCAGACGCGCGGGACCTCGCTGTCATCGCCAGCGATTCGTGAGAGTCAATCATGAGCGATGGGACTATGCTGCGGGCAGGGACGAACCGAGCCAAGAGAGCGAATGCTCCGTCACGGCTGCGTTCAAGAAGAACGCCAGAAGGGGATCCCGATGCCAAGCAGAGAACTATTGCTGGCGGCCGTCGCCATCCAGAGGGAGGCGACCGGGCTTGGACTGAACCTCGGCGGGCTGATGGGCCTCGTTGCCCGACGAACCACTGGGCTCGTGGGACCTGCCGGCGAGATCGCCGAGTTGGCACGGCGCGCTGACGTGGTCCTTCCCTGATGATCCATTCAGAGTCCACCCGCCTGCACCGGCGCGTCGCGAGCCTCGTCGCCGCAGGCCTGGTGGCCGCGGGGATGGTGTTGACGCCGCTGGCAAAGAACCCGCTCCCGGCCGTGCCCAGCTACATGCTGGCCTTCGGCTTCGCGATGATCATCACCAACCTGCTGCTGGCCGGGTTGATGTTCAGCCGTGGGGTCAGCGAGCGCAGCAAAAGCTCGGTCGAGTTGGGCACGGCCTACTGGTTCGTCGCCGTTCTGTTCTTGCCCCTCATTGCCGCGTTCCCGGACGCGGTCCTGCCTGGCGGCTCCTTGATCGGCAGCAAGATCAGCGCCGTCTGGCTGTGGTCGTTCTGGCATGTCGGCTTTGGCGTGTTGGTGCTGCGCCATGCGCTGGCCGCTCGAAGGCGCGAAAGGATGGAGCCGCATGCGGCGCTGCCACGGACCGACGAGGGCGTCTCGCGGCAGCTCGGCCTGGAAATCGCGCTGTGCTGCGCTGCCGTGGGTGCGCTTGCCTGGCTGGGCACGGCGGGTCTGCCCTTACTGCCCGCCATCTTCATGGGGCCGCAGGGACTTTTCGGCGGAGCGGGCATCCTCTCGCCCGCGGCGAGCCTGCTCATCGACATCGCGTGCGTCGTCGTACTGGCGCGCCTGAAGCGCCCGAGCAACGAGCAGATCTGGCTGTGCGTCGGCATGGTGGCCGCATGCTTTGACGTCTGGCTCACCTACCAGGGCACCGCCCGGTTCTCGGTGGGGTGGTACGTCGCCAAACTCGGCAGTCTCTTCACGACGTTGATCGTGCTGGTGTCCCTGTTCGTCGAGCTGACCGCGCTCTACCGGCGTACCGCCGACATGAACCTCGTGCTGGACCAGCACGCCCACATCGACGGCTTGACGGGGCTGCCCAACCGCCGTCGCTTCGACCAGGCGCTTGAAAACGAATGCGCCCGCGCCGGGCGCGGTGGTCATCCGGTCTCGCTGCTGCTGATCGACGTCGACTTCTTCAAGCGCTACAACGACCGCTATGGTCATCTCGCTGGGGACGATTGCCTGCGCCTGGTGGCCCAGGCCATCGAGTCATCCATGCGCCGGCCAAGCGACCTGCCGGCCCGCTACGGGGGCGAGGAATTCGCAGTGATCCTGCCGATGACGGCACTTGAAGGCGCGCTGTTGATGGCCGAGCGCGTCCGGGAGAGCATTGCAACGCTGGGCGTCACCCACGCCGACTCCGCTTGTGGCCACATCACGGTCAGCATTGGCGCGGCCACGACGAGGGCGACGCGGGCAGATCAAGGGCCAGCGTTGATTGCTGCGGCCGACCGTGCGCTGTACCAGGCCAAGGCGCAGGGCCGCAACAAGACGTGTGAGGCGGCGCCCGACGCCGAAGCGACTGGGGCTGCGGCGGCTGGCGTCCTGGCGGCTTGATCTGGGTGACTCGCAACGCCGGCGGCCTGCGCCATCTGGTCACCCGCCGGGCTTGGGCGCTGCTGCCTGGCTAGCCAACGAACCGCCCGGGAGAGAAAGCCGCCGCCTCCATGTACGGCAAGCCGCCTTCCATCTGGTCGGCGATCAGCCTCGCACTGGCCGGGCCCAGCGTGAAGCCCTGGTGTCCGTGGCCGCAGTTGACCCAAAGGGCGCGATGACGCGGCGCGGCGCCGATGAGGGGCTTCATGTCCGCACAGCAGGGGCGGCCGCCCAGCCACGGCTGCGCTTCCACCGCATGCCCGAGGTCCATCAGCTCGCGTGCTTCCTGCGTGGCACCTTCGAGCTGGCGCGGCGACGGTGGCGCATTCAGGCAGGCGATCTCGGCGCCGCTGGTGATGCGCAGGCCGCGCCGCTGCGGCGCCAGCACGTAGCCGCGCTCGGCGTCCAGCGTTGGCACGTTGAGAGTCGCGCCGCCAACGAAATGGCGGTGGTAGCCGCGCTTGACGAAGAGCGGCCAGCGATAGCCCAGCCGGCGCATGAAGGGGCCCATCCAGGGGCCCAGCGCCAGCACGGCCTGGCTGGCGTCGACCGGTCCGTCGAAGCTGTCCGCCTGCCAGCGCGAACCCGTGTGGCGCAGGCTGCTCGCATCGCCATGCACCATGCGTCCGCCGCGCTGCTCGAACAGCCTGGCGTAGCGCTCCACCAGCGCGCCGGGGTCGCTGACGCTCCAGGAGTCCGGCCAATGGATGGCGCCCGCCAGCGGCAGGCGAAACGCGGGCTCCGCGGCCGCCAGGGCGCTGGCGTCCAGGGGCGTGTGGGCAATGTCGTGGTCCTGCGCCAGCCGCTGTGAGTGAAGCAGCGCTTCCTCCAGCGCGCGACCGCTGCGGTAGATCATGCGCAGGCCGCTGCGCCGCACCAGGTCGCGCGCGCCAGCCAAGTCCATCAGCCGCTCATGCTCCTGCGTGGAATGAGCGATCAGCGCTGCGTACTGCCGACCGATGCGGCGATGCTCGACCGGGGCCGAGGCCCGCCAATAGCCTAGCAGCTGGGGCCAGGCCTGGAGGAGCCCGCGCAGGTGGTAGTTCACGTCCAGGCCGCGCCGCAAGGCGACGCGCAGCAAGGCCCGCCAGTCGCGCGGCATGGCGTAGGGCTCGACGGCCTCGCGCTGGATGATGCCGGCGTTGCCATAGGACGTTTCCTGCCCGGGGGCACGGCGGTCCAGCAAAGTGACGCGGTGCCCGCGCAGCTGCAGTTCCAGCGCGGTGCAGGTGCCCACCATGCCGGCGCCCAGCACGAGGATGTCCTGCCTCACGATGCCGCAGCCACAACGGCTGTCACGGTGATCTCCACGTCGGCCTGCGGCAGCGCCAGCGCGGCGACGACGGTTGTGCGGGTCGGATAGGGCGAGGCGAAGCGCCTCGCATAGGTGGCGTTGAACTCGGCAAAGTCCTGCGCGCGGCGCAGGTAGACGGTGGCCTGAACGACGTCGGCCAGGCTGAGGCCTTCACTGGCCAGCGTGGCGGCGATGCGGTCCAGGGTCAGGTCGGTCTGCGCGGCAATCCCTGCGGGAATGGCGCCTGCATTGCCGATCGGCAGCTCTCCGGACAGGAAGAGCCAGCCTCCGGCGCGACGCACTTTTGAAAACGGCAGATTGGCGGCAACGGACATGGCAACTCCAACGGGCATGGGGAATGAGGGAAGGTGCAGAGGCCGCTCACGCCTCTGGCCGTGGTGGCTAAAGCAGAGGGCGCAGCTCGATCAGCAGCCGCTCGATGTCCGCATCGGTGTGGTCCGCGAACGCGGCAATGCGCAGCACGCCTTCAGGGCCGGCTCCCACGTAGGTGGAGTAGGCGATGAGGATGCCCCGGTCCATCAAGGCCTGCTGGATGCGCGCCATGTCGGCGGCGCCGCCGTGCTTGAAGGTCGCCAAGGGGCCTTCGTGCTCCGCAGGCTGGAGGCCCAGTGCCCGAAGCCCTTGCCTGAGCAGCCGCACGTTTCCGCGCAGCCGCTCCAGCAGTGCGGGGTTCTTCTGGACATGGCGCAGGCCTGCCGCCGTCATCGCGGCCCCAGCGGAGCATCCAAGCGCCGCGCCACGCGCGGCGGGCGTCTTCCAGAGCCGTTCAATCAGCGAAGCGGCGCCGATCGCGAGTCCACCATGGCCGCCGATGGCCTTCGCCATCGATCCCCCGGCCAGCACGCGGTCCCGCGCAATGCCGGCCAGTTCGACCGCCCCTCGCCCTCGCGGCCCCACACATCCGAAGGCATGCGATTCGTCCACGACCAGCCAACCATCGCGCTGGGCGAGCAGGTCGGCGTACGCCTTCAAGGGTGGGATGGCGCCCCACGTCGGGAACATGCCGTCTGTCGCCACCAACGGCCGCCCCGAGTCGCCAAGCTCGCGTGCCATCACCAACGCCAGATCGCTGGCGTCGCAATGGCGGAAGGCATGCACGGGCAGGCCGCTGGCCATGGAGGCGTCCCGAAGGCTGTAGTGCGCACTCTCATCGAGGAAGATGGCGTCGCAGCTCGGCGCCAGGCCCGAGACCCCGATCAGCCCAAACATGTATCCGGTGCCGAAGAACATGGCGCCGTCCACCTCGAAGAACTGCCGGGCAGCGTCTTCGACCTCGAGGTTGGCCACCAGGCTGAATCCGGCGCTGCGCGCCAGCTGAGAATGCGCGCCATAACTGCGCAACGCCTTCACGCCGGCCTCGATGATCTCCGCGTTGGCGCCAAGGCCCAGATAGCCCGATCCTCCAAAGCTCAGCACCGGCTGCCCGTCCACGATGACCTGGGCCGCACTGGCGGACTCCACGCGGCGAAGCCGCTTGGTCGAGTTCAGCGCGCTCATGACAACGCCGGCGCCGGGTTGTCGACGGCCGGGAAGAAGTTGGGGTTGCGCTTGCGGTAGGGCAGCCGGGCGAAGTCCATGGACAGCGCTGCGCCGGTTTCGACGATGCGGCAATCGCTGGAGAGCTTGGAGAACTCCGCGTGGTAGTGATGGCTGGACTTCACGCCGATCACGCGGGCCTCGTGCAGCGGCACGCCCAGGCGGGTGAACGCGGTGGGCGACAAGGTTTGCGTGCGCCGGCTGATCAGCACGACGTCCACGGGGCCGCAGCGCACCCAGGCGGCGGCGCCGAGCAGGTCGGTGAGGTGGCCCACCTGCTGGGCGTGGTGTTCGGCCAGCCCGAGCACGGTGGCGTCGACCGTCAGCGGCGAGCCCGAGGTGTCGCCGGCCTTGCCGCCGATGCGCAGCGTGAGCGAATTACCAATGCCTGCCGCCCAGCAGGCCTGCACGGCTTGCGGGTCCCAGAGCATGCCCATCGCGCTGCGCAGCTGGGGGCGCGCCAGCAGCGCGGCAAGCATGACGGTGTGGTCGCAGGGCGCGCCGCCGCCGGGGTTGTCGCCCGCATCGGCCAATATCCTTGGCGCACCGCTCGCCGGCAGCCCCTGGAGTGCCTCGTGCATCGTTTCGAGCCTGGGCACCAGCGCATGGCGCAGGCGGTAGAAAGAGCGCGCCAGCTCCTGCGCCGTCTGCTCGGCCAGTTGCCGGTCGCCATCGGCAATCACCAGCACCTTGCTGCCGGTATCGGCGACATCGCCCCAGGGGAATCCGTGCACCAGGCTGGCCGAGAGGATGCCCGGGCGGCGCTCCATTTGCGCCAGCGCGTCGACCAGGCCGCGCATGGGCTGCGACGTCGTGGGATAGAACCCCACCAGATGGCAGTCGACAACGGCCATCGCCGGCCTGGTGCTGCCGACCGCTGCGGCGCGGCACAGGCGGAACAGCTCGGCGGCCCGCTCCGCATAGTCCGTGTGCGGGTACTCGCGCATCAGCACGATGGCGTCGGCCCCCCGCGTCATGGCCTCGGTGAGATGGCAATGGGGGTCCAGTTCCACGCCGATGATGCAGCGCGCGCCAACGATGTCGCGCACGGCGAGGATCAGGTCGCCTTCGCAATCGTCCGCGCCTTCAGCCACCATGGCGCCGTGCAGGAAGAGCAGCACCACGTCCAGCGGCATGGCCGCCCGCACGGCGTCGAGCAACTCGGAGCGCAGCTGGGCGTAGTCGGCCGCGCGCACCGGCCCGGCCGGCTGGGCGATGGCGTACAGGCCTTCGTGCAGCGTGTCGCCGTGCTGAGCGGCGAGGCCGCGCCATTGCGCCGCCACCTCGCCCACCGAGCCCAGCGCACCCCGCGGGATGGTGCCGTGCACGATGCCGAACTCTTCGAACGATGCCAAGGTCGTCTCGAAGCGGGAAAACGTGTTGGTCTCCGTCATGAGGGCCGTGCTGAAGAGCTTCATGGCCGGGCCTCTCAGGCGGTTTGCGCGCGAAGACGCGCGGTGAGCGGGAACAGCAGCAGCAGCGCAGCCAGCAGCGTGACCGCGGGCGCGCCGATCCACAGGGCCTGCAAGCGCGCCAGCGCCTGCAGCGGGGGCGCCTCCTGCAGCGGGCCCACCCAGTCCAGGCCCAGGCCCAGGGCCACGCCGCCCAGCGACTGGCCCAGCTTCTCGGCCGTGAACAGGATGCCGAGGTAAAGCCCCAGGCTCTCGCCCTGCTTGGCGAAATGGGTGGCCGACTCGATCGCCAGCGTCGAGATCATCACGGTCAGCACGCCACTGGCCAGACCGAACACCGCACAGCCGAACGCGATGGCACCGTTGCCGCGCGGGGCCAGCGCCAGCCAGGCGATGCTGCCCAGCGCCAGGATCAAGGCGCCACCCAGCACGACGGTGGGGCGGGCGCGCCGCGCCAGCCAGGGCGCCGCGGAGATGCCCAGCAGCACCGTCAGGAACAGCGGCGTGAGCAGCACGGAGAGGTTGTCCGGCCCGGCGTGCAGCAGGTGCTTGTTGACGTAGGGCAGGCCGCTCAACAGGGCGGTCGAACTCAAACCCAGCAGCACCAGCAGGCCGGCGATGCAATAGAACGCCTGGTTCCTCAGCGTGTTGCGCAGCGCATGCCACAGGTGGGTGGGTTGGCCGGCCTCCACGCCTGCGCTGAGCTTCACCCGCCGCACAGCGAGCCAGCAGGCCGCCAGCGCCAGCAAGGCCGCACCACCCAGCACGGCGGCCATGCCCAGGTATCCCGCCTGGCCGGCGCCGAACGTCGCGACCAGCTGCGGCGCGGCCACCGACACGGTCAAGCCGGCGAGGGTCTGGCCCATGGCCCGGGCGGACATCAGCGAGCTGCGCCCGTCGACGCCCTTGGCGATGTCGCTCGCCAATGCCGTGTGCGCCACGGTGTAGACCGTCAGCATCAGCGACTGGAACACCAGCAGCACGGCCAGCAGGCCCACCCGCGCTGCCAACGGCAGTGCCTGCAGGGGCACGAACAGCAGCACCAGCAGAGCTGGCAGCACCACCATCCCCAGGGCCAGCAGCCCCCCGCGGCTGCCCATGCGCCGCGCGACGGCATCCGTGCGCCGGCCAATCCACGGGTCCAGCACCATGTCGGCCAGCTTGGGCACGGCCAGCAACACGCCGGCGGTGGCCGGCGGTACTTTGGCGAACTCGG
Organism: Roseateles sp. P1_C6; assembly: GCF_056406315.1. Lineage (NCBI taxonomy): Bacteria > Pseudomonadati > Pseudomonadota > Betaproteobacteria > Burkholderiales > Sphaerotilaceae > Roseateles > Roseateles sp. P1_C6. Next base: position 356,314 of record NZ_JBFUAK010000007.1, on the reverse strand, counting down.
TCAGGTAGAACAGGAACAGCAGGGGCACCGCGCCAAAGCTGAGCGACGTGCCAAGCGCGCCCGCGCCGAAGCCCAGCTTCAGCAGGCGCGGGTGTTTGACGGCTTCAAACACGGGACGTGGCTTCCAGCAGCGACAGGCAGCGGGTGCGGGAGGTGTCCAGCACGATGCGCCGGCTGCCCGGGCCGCCGCTCAACCGCAACGTGCCGTTCATCGGCACGTTCGGGTCCACGCTCGTCAGCAGGCAGGCGTCGGGCAGCAGCGGTTCGAGCTTGAACCGGGTGCTGCCGTACAGGCCAGAGACATGCACCGCGTCCGGCTCCGCGGCGCCGATGGTGATGTCGGCCCCGAGTTCCTCGCTGCGCCATTGGCCGGCGAACGGCGCCAGCGTCTGCGCGGCCTTGGCTTGCGGATCGACGCGCTCGCAACGGTGCGTGCGCCCCTGCTCGTGCACCTCGATGGCTGAGACCTGGCCTTCCCGGTCCCGTACGGCGCTCACCTCCATGGCGATGACCGACAGCAGGTTCACGCGCAGCTGCCCGTCCTCGGTCTGCGTGAGCGGCAGCGGCATGCCGAAGCTCTTGAGGAAGGCCTTGCCCTCCATCACCGCGACCGTGAAGAAGCGGCCGCTGGCCGCGCAGTAGTAGTCGCCGCTCATGCCGTCCACCAGCGCCGGGTCGGCAGCGGACGCAGCGGGCGTCAGCGACGCCTCGGTCAGGGCCGCCAGGGCCTTCTCGGCCAGGTCCGGTGCGCTGGTGTCGCTGCGGTTGGTGATGACGATGATCTGGATGCCATGCTCCGGCGCCGCCAGCATCTGGCAGTTGCCGCCCATCACGCCGCCGGCGTGGTGGAAGATGCGGATACCGCGCCAGGTCTCGGCGATCAACCCGAAGCCATACGGGTTCACGAAGCCGTTGTTCAGCGTCGTGGGCGCCATGAGCGCATCGCTGAGCGGCTGCGGCCACAGCGTGGGCGCGCCAAGGTGAGACAGCCAGCGCTGCATGTCGTCCACCGTGGACGCAATGCCGCCCTCGCCCAGGATGACGGCCGGAAACACGCCTTTGCTGAACCCGCCCGCCGGCAGCGCCATATGGGTTTGCGCCGCGCCCTGCAGGGGGTCGAGGTCGCTGGCCCACAGAGAGGTGTCGTGCATGCCCAGCGGCTCGAACAGACGCTCACGCATCGCTTGCGCCAGCGGCATGGCCAGCACCCGTTCGATGACGAGCGACAGCATGCGGTAGCCCCCGTTGTTGTAGATGAACTGCTCGCCCGGCGCGAAGTTCTCGCCGTCCTGGCGGCACTGGTACTGGTAGGCGCCTTCCGCGGGCACGATGGCCATGCCATTGGAGAGCAGCGAGAGGTCGAGGTAGTCACGCGTGCCACCGGTGTGGTTCATGAACTGCCGCAAGGTGCGATTGCCTTGGCTCGCGGGCAGCTCGGGCAGCCAGCGGGCCACCGGCTCATTCACCGACAGCAGGCCTTCGGCGTCGAGCATCAGCGCCAGCACGCAGGCGAAGTGCTTGGTGGTGGAGCCGATGCGCATCTTGGTCGCGGGCGTGTTGACCAGGCCCGATTCCAGGCTCGCCACGCCGTAACCCCTGCGCAGCAGGATCTTGCCGTGCTGCTTCACGCAGACGACGGCACCGGGTGCGTCGTCGCGGTGCAGGCTCTCGAAGAGAGTCTCCAGCTTCTGGGTATCAAGCTGCTTCATATTGCCTTCTTTCGTCATAACATTAATGAATTGAAATTCGTTTTAAGTTCAGCCCATGCCCAAGCGAGACGAGAGCCACATGGCAGCCGTGAGGCAGCAGATCCTGGACGCCGCACGCACGGTCTTCGACCGCAAGGGCGTGGCGGATGCCGTCATCAGCGACGTGGCGCAGGAGGCTGGCCTGTCGGTCGGCTCGATCTACGTGCACTTCCGCTCCAAGGAAGACGTGCTGAAGAAGCTCATTGAGCAGGCCGACACCAACGTCACCCCGTTCGAGGCGTGCCGGTCGGCGGCCGAGCTTCTGGGCGTCGTCGAGACCATCCTGAAAGCCCAGGACGGCGCCAGCCGCGCCAACCAGACCGCGCTGGAAGTGGCCACCATCGCGCGCCGCAACCCGGAGATCCAGGCCATCGTCGCCGGCAACTTTGCGCTGCTGCGCGCGGCGGTGCTGGACGCAGTCGCCCGCCTGGGCGCCGCCAACGCGCTTCTCGACAAGGCGGCCTTGCGCGCCATCGGCGAGGGGCTGCTGTCGTTGCTCGTGGCGGCGCAGGCCGAAGCGCTGATCGGCGTGCCGCCGCAGACTGAGGGCAAGATCAAGACGGCGCGCTGGATGGTGGCGGTACTGCACGGCGCCCCCGTCAAGCCAAGGCGCTGACCGGCGACTGGCGCAGCGGCACGGCAGCGGCCAGCTCGGCGCTGTCGAAGCTGACGCAGCCGCCTGCATAGCGGGCCGCCGGCTCGCTGTCCGTCGCCACGATCAACGGCCCGTCAAGGTCGGCAAAGTCGGCCGTCTGGGCCGCGATGAAGGCCGGCAGGATGGCCATGGACGTGCCGCCCATGCAGCCGATCATCACCTGCATGCCGCGCTGCCGGGCCGCGCTCGCGAGCGTGAGAGCCGCGCTGAGACCACCGCATTTGTCCAGCTTGATGTTGGCCACCTGGTAGCGCCTGGCGACGTGGTCCAGGTCGTCCAGCGTCTGCAGCGACTCATCCGCCGCGAGCGGGATGGGGGACTGGTACAGCGCCAGCGCGGCGTCGCGCGAGGCGGGCAGCGGCTGCTCGATCAGGTCGACGCGATGGACCAGCAGCGTGCCCATCATGTGGTCGAGGTGGTCCATGGTCCAGCCCTCGTTGGCGTCGATGGCCAGGCGCACGTCCGGGCGCTCACGCCGCACCGCCGCGACGCGGTCGACGTCTTCCAGCGTGCCCTCCAGCTTGAGCTTGAGCGTGCGCGCCGTCGGGTAGGCCAGCGCCGCCTCCGCCATGCGGGACGGGTCGGCCAGACCCAGCGTGATCATGGTGGGCACGGGCTGCAGCCGGGGCAGGAACGCCAGCTCATGCACCGGCTGTCGCCGCGCACCGGCCACGAGCTGCCACATCACCCAGTCCAGCGCGTTGCGGGCACCGCCGGCAGGCATGGCCTGCACCTGGCCCCAGCGGGCATGCAGGTCATCACGCTCATCAAGCAGGCGTGGCAGCACCTCCTGCACCTGCCGCTGCATGCTGTGCCCGGTGTCGCCGCGATAGAAGATGCCGGCAGCTTCGGCGTGCGCTTCGAATCCCCCGTGCCGCGCCTTCACGCGCAGCACGGACTGGCCGGTCAGGGTGCGACCCGAGATGGAGAAGGGTTGCTTGAAGGGGATCTCTTCAACCCAGCTGTCGATCTGCATGGAGGTACTGCTTTGCACAGGTAAGTCAGGAGAAATCGGCGCTCAGCTGCACGCCAACGGTGCGCGGTGCGATGAGGTTCACGCGCGCGGGGCCGCCGGTGATGCTGAGCGACGTGTCGGCCGCCGCCTGCCCGTGGCGGTTGGTGAGGTTGCGCACGAAGAAGTCCAGGCTCGCGCGGCCGAACGTGATGCCGCCGCGCAGGTCGATGGCCGTGTACGCCGGCAGCCGGTACTGCGGGTTGCCCGGCGCAGCCTTGAAGGCGTTGAAGCGGTCGCCCGTGTAGCGCCACGTGAAGCCCACGTGGGCCGGGCGGCCCAGCCACTCGAAGTCGCGGTCGGCCTGCAGGGCGGCAGAGGTCTTTGCGGTGTCGGGCATGCGCTCGCCGGCAAGGCCACCGAGGTCGGGGCTGTCGTCCACCAGCTTCGCGTCGATGAGGCTGAGCGCCGTCGAGAGGCGCAGCCCCTGCATGGGCGTGGCGCGCAGCGTCCACTCGACGCCCCGGGACCGCGCCCGGCCGGCGTTGCCGATGCCTGAGAAGCCGGCGGCGGACGTGAAGACCTGGATGTCGTTCCAGTTGATCTGGTACAGCGCCAGTTCCGTCGACAAGCGGCTCGGGATCAGCGTGGCCTTCCAGCCCAGCTCGTAGGTCCACAGCGTGTCGGACTGGAAGAAGGGCTTGTTCAGCGGCTTGCCAGTCACAGGGTCCATGACGACGGGCAGCGGGCCACCGGGCCGGTAGCCGCTGGCGGCACGGGCGTACAGCGCCTGCTCGCTGCTCGGGCGCCAGCGCGCCGTCAGCAGCCAGGTGGTGACGTTCTCGCTGGAGTCCGACGCCGGCTGCGGTGGCGGCGCGAAGAGCCCGGTGAACTGCTGATCGAGGTGCTGCTGGTTGCGGGCCCGGCGCACACCCAGCGTCAGGTCCGTCTGCGGCGTGAGGTAGTAGGTCGCCGTGCCGAACACGGCCGCCTCGCGGTAATGAGACGGAAAGCGCGCATCGGCCAGCAAGGGCGGCACGGGCTGCCGCTGCAGGTCCAGCGGCATCAGGTGCTGCGTCTTCTCGCCGCCCTCGTTGGCGTAGAACGCGCCCACCAGCCACTCCAGCTCCCGGCTGCGCGCCGAGGTGAGCCGGAACTCCTGCGAGAGCTTGCGGTTGTAGAAGGTGTAGTCCAGCGCGTAGCCCGGGTTGACGATGCCGATCTGGCCGAGGTAGGGCACGTACAACGCGGATGGGTCAGAGCGCCCCTCGGTCGTCGAGCGCTGCCAGCCGGTGATGGACTCGAACGTGGCCCACTTGACGTCGGCCTTCAGCGCCGCCGTGACGAGGTCGTTGCGCACAACGGTTGGCTCGCCGACGAAGAGGCGCTTCGTGGCGCGTGCGTCCTTGGGCAGCCCCGTGGCGATGTCGACGTCCTCCTGCGCGGAGCCATCTCGCTCCAGGCGCTGCGTCATCGCGGTCAGGCGCAGGCTGACATCCTTGGTGGGCTTCAGCAGCAAGGCCACGCGCCCACCGTCGGTTCGCGAGCCGTCCACCACGCGTCCAGCGTGGCTCAGGTCGCGGATGAAGCCGCCCTCGGTGCGCTGGTAAAGCGTCACCCGCAAGGCCGCCGACTCCTGCTGCAACGGCGCGTTGACCAGGCCGCGCAGCACATGGCCCATGCGCCCGCCCTTCACGCTGGAGAGCTCGGCTGTCGCCTGCCCGCCGAAGTAACCCGCCTCCGGCTCCGCGGCGACGTACTTGATGAGGCCGCCCATGGCGCTGGCGCCGTAGAGCGTGCCCTGCGGGCCGCGCAGCACCTCGACGTTCGCAAGATCGAACAGGCCCAGGTCCAGCGCTGCCGCGCCGCCGCCCGCGTAGGCGGAGCTGGACCCATACGGCACGTCATCGACATACATGCCCACCGTGGCGCCAACCTGTGCACCCGTCGAGACGCCGCGCATCGTGATCTGGCTCTGCCCCGAGGCCGTGCCGGCCGCGCTGAAGTTCAGGCCCGGCAACAGCGCCGCAACGTCGCGCAGCGACTGGTAGCCGCCGCGCTCCAGCGCCTCCCCCTTCAGCACATCGGCCGTCAACGGCACTTCCCTCGCGGGCTCGCGGCGCCTCTGCGCCGTGACAACGACGAGGTCGAGCGACTCAACCGCGCTCGCCGCCGGTGCGGCGGCGAGCGCTTGGGCCTGAGCACCACCCGAAAGGTGCAGCCCTCCATAGATGCCCAGCACCGCAAGGCGCATCGCAGACAGTCCAAGCCGGCCGTGCCGGCCACCGCGCTGAGGTCTCATCGCTCGCTCCAATAATGAATGATGATTCATTTTTTATTCATTATGGGCGTCGACGTCACGCGTTTCAAGCCCCCTCGCGCCACGCGGAGCGCTAGGAGAAACCATGAGGCGCAGACGGGGCCAACCAGGACCCGTGGCCTGCAGCAGGGCACGTCGATCGGCTTGGCAGGGCTACGCATCCCGCGCAGCTCATCCCCCCGAATCTGCAGTCTGTCGCCCGCGCCTTGGGCGCACCGGGGGGTGGAGATATGGTGTGCTACATCAGCAACACACCAACACGGAGCTCCCATGACTCCCACCTGGACAGACCAGGCGCCGATCTACCAGCAGCTTGCCGACCGACTGGCCGTGCAACTGCTCGACGGCAGCCCCTCGGAAGGCGAGGCCCTTCCCTCGGTGCGCCAGCTCGCCAGCCAGTACGTCATCAACCCGTTGACGGTCACTCGCGCGCTGCAGGCGCTCAGCGACCACGGCCTCATCGAGTCGCGCCGCGGCCTGGGCATGTACGTGATGTCCGGCGCCCGGGAGCGGCTGCTGCGCCATGAGCGCGAGCAGTTCCTGCAGAAGGACTGGCCGGCGCTGCGCGCCAAGCTCAAGCGCCTCGGGCTGACCGCCAAGGATCTGAACTGGGAGTCGACATGAACCTCATCGAAGTCAAGAACGTCACGCTGCGCTACGGCAAGAAGACCGCGCTGGACGACGTCTCCATCAGCGTGCCGAAGGGCCGCGTCGTGGGCCTGCTGGGCCACAACGGCGCCGGCAAGACCTCGCTGATGAAGGCGCTGGTGGGCCTGCTGCCGGTGCAGGGCGAGATGACCGTGCTGGGCCTCAAGCCCACGCAGGACCGCCAGACGCTGCTGGAGCAGCTGAGCTACATCCCCGACGTGGCGGTGCTGCCGCGCTGGGCGCGCGTGCATGAGCTGATCACGCTGATGGCGCGGCTGCAGCCCAAGTTCTCGGCCGAGCGGGCGCGCACGCTGCTCAAGCGCACCAGCGTCAGCGAGGGCGACAAGGTCAAGAGCCTGTCCAAGGGCATGGTGGCCCAGACCCACCTGGCGCTGATCGCCGCCATCGACGCCAAGCTGATGATCCTGGACGAACCCACGCTGGGCCTGGACGTGGTGTCGCGCAAGAGCTTCTACGAGATGCTGATCGACGAGTGGTGCGACGGCGAGCGCAGCGTGCTGATCTCGACCCATCAGGTCGAGGAGGTCGAGGCGCTGCTGTCCGACGTCATCATGCTGGACGAGGGCCGTGTGGCGCTGTCCATCAGCCTGGAGGACATCGACCGCCGCTTCGTGGCGCTGAACCACGACCCGGCCGCTGCCGATGCGATGGCGGCCGCACACCCGCTGCTGCGCTACCGCGAGCAGGGCCGCACGACGTCGCTGTTCGACGGCGCGCCGCCCGAGCACATCACCAGCCTGGGCCAGCGCGTGCGACCCAGCCTCGTGGACCTTTTCATGGCGCTGACCCGCAACCCGGCGCTGAACAGCAAGCAAGCCTGAAAGGAATTGCCATGAACAACCACCTCCCCACCCTGCTGCTGCGCGAATGGATGCAGCACAAGCGCGGCTGGCTGATCGCCGCCTTCGCGCCGCCGCTGCTCTTCCTGGCCATGCTGCCGTTCGGCCATGTGACGGGCCTGCCGACCGAGCAACCCGAGCTGGTCTCGCTGGCCATGCTGGTCGTCAGCGCCTGCGTGGGCTACGCCATCTGCCTGCTGGTGGCGCTGTTCCAGCTGCCGGGCCTGGCGCGGCGCGACACGCAGGACCGCTCCATCGAGTTCTGGCTGTCGCTGCCTGGGCGGCCCAGCGAGAGCGTCGCGTCCACGGTGCTGGCCCATGCCTGGCTGGCGCCGCTGGGTGGCGCCGTCGTCGGCACGCTGTTCGGCCTGCCGATCGCGATGAGCGTGCTGACCGCCAAGGCCGACTTCGGCATGGCGATGTCGGTGCACTGGGGCGAGGTGATCGCCGCGGCGGCGCCCATCCTGCTGCGCGGCCTGGCCGGCACGGTGCCGTTGATGCTGTGGCTGGCGCCCGTCATCTTCACGCTGATGGCCGCGTCGGCCTGGTTCAAGCGCCTGGGCGTGCCGCTGGTGTTCGTGGGCGGCGGCGTCGCGGTGGCGGTGCTGTTCAAGGCCTACGACATCGTCTGGCCGCTGGAAGCGCTGCAAGGCCTGAACGCGCACATCAACCAGTCGCTGATCCACAACGCCAACGGCCTGAAGGACGCGCTGATGAGCGACGCCAACCTGTGGACCTGGTTGATGCAAGACCTGGGCGGCACGCTGTCCGAGCTGGCCTCGCTGCAGTTCCTTGGCTGGATGGCCGTCGCCGCCGCGGGCTTCGCGCTGGTGGTGGCGAAGCGCTCGCGCGGCGGCTGAACGTTCAGGCCGGCTTGCCGGCCAGCGCTTCGGCGGAGGCGGCGCTCGCCAGCAGGCGAGCCGCCATTTCCTTGCGGAAGCGGTTGAGCTCCTGCACGGTCGCGAAGCTGCGGTCCATCAGCAGGCTCATGTTGTGCAGGATGCGCTCGACGACCTTGTTCTCCCACACGGCGTCGAACTGGATCTGCTTGTCCAGCCAGTGCTCCAGCCACTCGGGGTCGGGCAGGCGGCTCTGGATGGTGTCGCGCGGGAACAGCTTGGTGTTCACGTGCAGGTTGGTCGGGTGCAGTGCCTGCGCCGTGCGGCGGGCGCTGGCCATCAGCACGCCGACCTTGGCGAAGGCCGCACGGGCCTCGTCGCCGAACTTGGTCATCGCGCGCTTCATGTAGCGCAGGTAAGCGCCACCGTGGCGCGCTTCGTCGCGCGACAGCGTCTCGTAGATCGCCTTGATGACCGGCTCCGTGTGCCACTCGGCCGCGCGACGGTACCAGTGGTTCAGGCGGATCTCGCCGCAGAAGTGCAGCATCATCGTTTCGAGGGCCGGCGCGGGGTCGAAGTCGAAGCGCACCTCGTGCAGCTCCTGCTCGGTGGGCACGAGGTCGGGGCGGAAGCGCCGCAGGTATTCCATCAGCACGAGGCTGTGCTTCTGCTCCTCGAAGAACCACACGCTCATGAAGGCGGAGAAGTCGCTGTCATCGCGGTTGTCGCGCAGGAACATCTCGGTGGCCGGCAGCGCCGACCACTCGGTGATCGCGTTCATCTTGATGGTCTGGGCCTGCTCGTCCGTCAGCAGGCTGACGTCGAACTTGTCCCAGGGGATGTCCTTGTCCATGTTCCAGCGGACGGCTTCGAGTTGCTTGAACAGTTCGGGGTAAAGCATGGCGGGTCCTCGTTAGAGAGGGGATTCTAAAAGTTTGCGCCAGCGCGCCACTTCGGGTGCGATGGCGGCCAGCCCATCGAGGCAGTGCACACCGGCAGGACCACTGGGCAAACGCAGTGCCCGGCTGCTGCCACCGGCCCAGATCTCGACGCGCGCGGGCAGCAGCTCGCGCAGCGCGGCCAGGCCCTCCAGCACGACGCGGTTGGGCAGCTGGCCGCTGAAACTCAGCGCGACGACGTCGGCCCGGTGCACGGCCGCGGCGGTGGGCAGCTGGGCCAGCGGCGTCTGCACGCCCAGCGACAGGCAGGTCGCGCCCTCCAGGCTCAGCAGCGCCTCGGCCATCATCAGGCCCAGCGCATGGCCCTCGCCGGGCAGCGTCGTCAGCAGCACGCGCGGCCCGTGGCCCTCGCTGGCCGGCAGCGCATAGACGGCCTGGCGCAGCACCAGCTGCAGGCACTCGCTGTAGATGTGCTCCTCGAAGATCTGCAGCTCGCCACTCATCCACAGCTCGCCGACGCGCGTCGTCAGCGGCGCGAACACCTCGGCAATGCCGCCGGCGAGGCCACGGCGCAGCACGGCCTGGGACAGCGCGCGGCGCAGGCCGTCGATGTCATGGCCCTGCAGCAGCGCCGTACAGGCCGCGATCTCGGGCGCCTCCGGCGCTGCCGCGGCCAGCCCAGCCATGGGGGCGACGGGCTGCAGCAGCGACGACAGCGCCTGCGGCGACGCGGCGACGACGCGCCCGGGCCGATGGCCGGCGTCCAGCAGCCGCTTGACCAGGCGCAGCCGCTGCACCTGCTCGGGCGGGTACAGGCGCTCGCCGGCCGCGTCCCGTGACGGCGCCGGGAAGCCGTAGCGACGCTCCCAGATGCGCAGCGTCTCCTTGCTGATGCCGGTGTCGCGCTCGACGGCCGTGATGCCGATGCCGCCGTCGGTGGCCGCATCCGCCACCCCGTTGCCGGCGTAGACCGAGAGATCAGACATGGTGCAACTCCGCCCCCTTGGGGCATGAAAGCGGCCGATCTTGGCCAATTTGTCCTGGACAAAACTGATACAACATTCGATTCTTGGCCTAATATAGCCCTGCGACCTTAGTTTGAGCAGGACAAAACATCAACAACCCGCTTCCACCCTCTGCCCTGACAGTGCCACCTGCGGCACTGTTTGCAAACCGGGGCCAGAGTGTCGAGGCAGTGCCGGACATCCAACCATGACGACAACAATCGTCGCCCGAACCCGGTACAGCGCAGCGGAACTTCATGCTGCGGGCCCGCTCTCAAGCTACACACACAGTGAAAACCCCAGCCCTGCTCGGCTTCGGGTTTGTTCTTTCAACCAAGAATTTAGGTCGCGCAACCTCTCTGAGACCAGAGCAGCAATCTCGGAGCCGTTCTCCTCCTCCTCCCTCCCTCCCTCGTTGGCTTCGAGGCGTTCTGCGGCCACTTTTACAAACCGGGCCCGTGTCGATGACGCGGGCCCTTCCTTTTCCGGTGCGTCCGGGCCGGGCGCGGCGCACGCGGCCGGCGTGCTGGACCTGCTGCGCGGCCGTCAGCACCCACAGGCACCGGGTGGGCAGACGGGCAAGCGCATCGCCGTCGTCGGCGCCGGCATCGCCGGCCTGTCCGCAGCCTGGGCGCTGAGCGACCGCGCCCATGTGACGCTGTTCGAGGCCGGCGCCTACGCCGGCGGCCACACGCACACGGTGGACGTCACGCTGGACGGCATCACCCACGGCGTCGACACCGGCTTTCTCGTCTTCAACGAACGCACCTACCCGCTGCTGATCCAGCTGTTCCAGCAACTGGGCATCGCCGTCGCGAAAAGCGACATGAGCTTCTCCGCGCAGGTCGCGCACGACAACATCGAGTGGAGCGGCACCAGCCTGGCCACCGTGTTCGCGCAGCGCCGCAACCTGCTGCGGCCCGCTTTCTGGGGGATGCTGGCCGACCTGCTGCGCTTCAACCGGCTGTGCACGGCGCTGGCGGCGCGTGGCGAGGAAGCGGCGCTGGCCGAGCCCATAGCCTCCTTCCTTCAGCGCCACCGTTTCGGTCGGGCCTTTCGCGAGTGGTACCTGCTGCCCATGGTCGCCTGCATCTGGTCCTGCCCGACGGCGCAGATGCTGCAGTTCCCCATCCGCACGCTGATCCGCTTCTGCCACAACCACGGCCTGCTGCAGGTCAACGAGCGGCCGCAATGGTGGACGGTGGCCGGCGGCGCGCGCCACTACGTCCAGGCCATGCTGCCGGCCATCCACGACGTGCGGCTGAACACGCCCGTGCAAGCCGTCTTCCGCCCCTCGGCAGGCGGCGAGGTCGTGCTGCAGAGCGCGCGCGGCCGCGAGCACTTCGACGCCGTCATCCTGGCCGGACACAGCGACCAGAGCCTGGCGCTGCTGGACGAACCAACGACCGCCGAGCATGCCCTGCTGGGCGCCATCCGCTACCAACCCAATGTGGCGGTGCTGCACACCGACGCCAGCCTGCTGCCGCGCCGCCGCGCAGCCTGGGCGGCCTGGAACTACGAGAGCGGTGGCCAGACCGAGGCCGGCCACTCCGTCTGCCTGCACTACTTGCTCAACCAGCTGCAGCCGCTGCCCTGGCACCAGCCCGTGGTCGTGTCGCTGAACCCGCTGCGCGAGCCCGACCCGGCGCGGGTCATCGGCCGCTACGGCTACGCCCACCCGGTGTTCGACGAGGCCGCCGTGCAGGCCCAGGCCCGCCTGCCCGAGATCCAGGGCGTGGGCAGCGTCTGGTACGCCGGTGCGTGGACACGCTACGGCTTCCACGAGGACGGGCTGCTGTCGGGGCTGACGGCGGCCCGGCATGTCATCGAACAGGTGTTGTCGTGAACACGCCGATGCTCGGCATGGGCCAGGTGCGCCACCGCCGGCTGCGCCCGCGCGAGCACGCCTTCGCCTACGCGAGCTATTTCCTGTGGCTGCCGATGCGCGCGCTGCGCGACGCGGCCTGGCCGGCGCTGAACCGCAACGGCCGTGGCTGGCTGAGCTTTCACGACGCCGACCACGGCGACGGTGGCGCCGACGCGCTCGCGTGGCTGGAGGCGTTGCTGGCCGACGAAGGCATCGCGGACGCCGACGGCGAGGTCTGGCTGCAGACCTACCCGCGCGTGCTGGGCTATGTGTTCAAGCCGGTCAGCTTCTGGTTCTGCGAGCGCGCCGACGGCTCGCTGGCGGCCGCCGTCGTCGAGGTGAACAACACCTTCGGCGAGCGCCACTGCTATCTGCTGCGCGGGCCCGAGCTGGCCTGGGGCCGTGAGCAGCTGGCGGCCAAGGTCTTTCACGTATCGCCCTTCTGCCGTGTCGAGGGGCGCTACCGCTTTCGCTTCCTGCGCGCCGACGACCGCGTCGTCTCGCGCGTGGACCACGACGACGCGACCGGCGCGCTGCTGCACACCAGCCTCAGCGGCCAGCTGCAGCTGCTCACCCCACGCAGTGCGCGCGCCGCCTTCTTCGCCGTGCCGGCACTGACGCTGATGGTCGTCGCCCGCATCCACTGGCAGGCGCTGCGCCTCGCGCTCAAGCGTGTGCCCTTCTTCTCCAAACCCCAGCCGCCAGAACGCTTCATCACGCGCTGACCGCCATGACGACAACGACCTCCTTCTCCGCCCTCGCGCCCACGCTGCCCCGCCATGCACGCCGCGTGCTTGCGCTGCTGGGCCAGCTGCGGCACGGCAGCCTGGATCTGCAGACGCCCGAGGGTGAACTGCTGCACTTCGGCGACCAGCGCCAGCCGCGCGCGGCGCTGCGCATCGTCGACTGGGCCGTCTGCGCGGCGGCGCTGAAGTCTGGCGACGTCGGCTTTGCCGAGAGCTATGTCGACGGGCAATGGACCAGCCCCGACCTGCGCGCGTTGCTGGAGCTGCTCATCCGCAACCGCACCGCCCTGGAAGGCCTCGTCTACGGCGGTTTCTGGGGCGGCCTGCTGCACCGCGTGCGCCACCTGCTGAGGCGCAACACGCGCCAGGGCAGCCGCAAGAACATCCACGCCCACTACGACCTCGGCAACAGCTTCTACAAGCTCTGGCTGGACCCGACGATGAACTACTCCAGCGCCTGGTTCGCCGGCGCGCCGGAAGGCTCCCTGGACGCCGCGCAGCAGGCCAAGATGCGCCGCGCGCTGGCCGAGGCCGGCGTGACGGCCGGCAGCCGAGTCCTCGAGATCGGCTGCGGCTGGGGCGCCGTCGCCGAGGTGGCCGCGCGCGACTTCGACGCCAAGCTCACCGGCGTCACGCTGTCCACCGAGCAGCTCGCCTGGGCGCAGCAGCGCCTGGGCGATGCGGGCCTCAGCGCCGACCTGCGCCTACAGGACTACCGCGACATCGCCGACGAACCCTTCGACGCCATCGTCTCCATCGAGATGTTCGAGGCCGTGGGCCACGAGTACTGGGATGGCTACTTCCGCGCCGTGCGCGAGAAGCTCAAGCCCGGTGGCCGCGCCTGCATCCAGAGCATCACCATCCGCGACGACTTGTTCGACCGCTACCTGCGCTCCACCGACTTCATCCAGCAATACATCTTCCCCGGCGGCCTGCTGCCCAGCCCCAGCCAGTTCCGCAAGCATGCCGAGAAGGCCGGCCTGCGCGTCGTCAACGAGCTGGCGTTTGGCGCCGACTACGCCGAGACGCTGCGCCGCTGGCGCGAGGCCTTTCTGCACCATGAGGGCCCCGTGCGCGAACTGGGCTTCGACACGCGCTTCCTGCGGCTGTGGGAGTTCTACCTGGCCTACTGCGAGGCGGCCTTCGCGGCGGGCAACACCGACGTCATGCAGTTCACGCTGGTGCGCGACTGACATGCGCCGGCGCATCGTCCTCGCCGCGTTCGCGCTGAGTGCCATGGCCCAGGCCGCGCCCGAACTCGCCGGGCTGAGCTTGCGTGGCCAGGGCCGCCTGCGCTTCCTCGGCCTGGCCATCTACGACATCCGCCTGTGGTCGGCCGCACCCGTCAGCGCCGAGCGCTGGGCCGAGCTGCCGTTGACGCTGGAGATTGAATACGCCCGCAGCCTGGACGGCAGCGAGATCGCCAAGCGCTCGCTGAAGGAGATGCGCCGCCAGGCCGACATCAGCGATGCGCAGGCCACGGCCTGGCTGGCCGAGATGCAGGCCGCCTTCCCCGACGTGAAGGCCGGCGACCGCATCAGCGGCAGCTTCGAGCCCGGCGTGGCCGCACAGTTCTTCGTCAACGGCCAGTCGCGCCGGCGCGTCGCCGACGCCGCCTTCGCCAAGCTGTTCTTCGGCATCTGGCTCAGCCCCCAGACCTCGGAGCCCGCGCTGCGCCAGCAGCTGCTGGGCAGCCATGCAGGCCGCTGACGGCCTGCGCTACGGCGCGCTGGGCCTGGCGCTGTCCTTCGTCGCGCTGCCGTTGTACGTGCACCTGCCGGCCCACTACGCCACCGCCTTCGGCGTGCCGCTGGCCAGCCTGGGCCTGCTGCTGCTGGCCGCCCGCGCGCTGGACGCCGTCGTCGATCCCTGGATAGGCCGGCTCTGCGACCGCGCGCTGGGACGCGCTGGGCTGGCCTGGCAACTGCCACTGGCCGCGCTGCTGCTGGCCGCCGGCTTCACGGCCCTGTTCTTCCCGCTGCCGCGCGGCCCGGCGGCGCTGCTCGCCTGGGCCGGCGCCGGGCTGGTGCTGACCTACCTGGCCTACAGCTTCCTGGCCGTGATGCACCAGGCCTGGGGCGCGCGCCTGGGCGGCGGCGCGACGCAGCAGAGCCGTATCAATGCCTGGCGCGAAGGGTTTGCCTTGGTCGGCGTCGTGGCCGCCAGCCTGCTGCCGTCGGCGCTGGGGTTCACGGCGACCGCCGCCGTTCTGGCCGCGTGCCTGGCGCTGGGCCTGGCGTTGCTGCGCCTCGCGCCGCGGCCGGCCGCCAGCGAGGCGGCAGCCGCGCCGCTGGCGCTGGCCTGGCGCGTGCCCGAGTTTCGCCGTCTGTTGGCCGTGTTCCTGCTGAACGGCATCGCCGCCGCGGTGCCGGCGACGCTGCTGCTGTTCTTCATCGACGACCGGCTGCGCCTGCCCGAATCCCAAGGCCTGTTCCTGGCCAGCTACTTCGTCGCAGCGGTCGTGTCGCTGCCGGTCTGGCTGCGCGTCATCGCCCGGGTGGGCCAGCCGCGCGCGTGGGCGCTGGGCATGGGCCTGGCGGTGGCGGCGTTCGCGTGGGCAGCCGCGCTGGGCGAGGGCGACCGCGTCGGCTTCCTCGCCGTCTGCATCGCCAGCGGCGCGGCGCTGGGCGCCGATCTCGCCATCCCCGGCGCGCTGCTGGCCGGCGTCATCGCGCGCGCCGGCCTGGCCGGCCGCGCCGAGGGCGCGTTCTTCGGCTGGTGGAACGCCGCCACCAAGCTCAACCTCGCGCTGGCCGCGGGCCTGGCGCTGCCGCTGCTGCAGGCCCTGGGCTACGCACCGGGCCAGCGCGACCCGCAGGCGCTGCAGGCCCTGACCATCGCCTATTGCCTGCTGCCCTGCGCGCTCAAGCTCGCGGCGGCAGCGCTGCTCTACCGCCACTTCATCGCCACGCCATGAACCACCGCCGACTGCTGCTGTTGACCACCTTGCTCGCCGGTTGCGCAAGCACGCCCACGCCGTCCGACTACGCCGCCGAGACGCCGACGCTGGACCTGAAGACCTACTTCAACGGCCCGCTGACCGCGCACGGCCTGTTCACGGACCGTGCCGGCAAAGTGCAGCGCCGCTTCGTCGTGCAGTTGCTGGGCCGCTGGCAGGGCGACGTCGGCACGCTGGAGGAGGACTTCCGCTACACCGACGGCAAGACAGAGCGCCGCGTCTGGACCATCACGGCGCTGGGCAACGGCCGCTACAAGGGCACCGCGGCAGACGTCGTCGGCGAAGCCCAGGGCGAGGCGCGCGGCAACGCGCTGCGCTGGAGCTACACGCTGCGGCTGCCGGTCGGCGACACCACTTACGACGTGCAGTTCGACGACTGGATGTACCTGATGGACGGCAAGGTCATGCTGAACAAGGCGCAGATGAGCAAGTTCGGCTTCCGCGTGGGGGAAGTGACCCTGTCATTCCAGAAGCCATGAGCCTCAACCCACGACTGCGGGACTGGCAGGGCAAGACGGTCTGGCTGATCGGCGCGTCCACCGGCATAGGCCGCGCCACGGCCAGCGCACTGCATGCGGCCGGGGCCCGCGTGATCGTCTCTGCGCGCCAGGCCGCGCTGCTGCACGAGTTCACCGCGTTGCACCCCGGCAGCCACGCGCTGCCGCTGGACGTGATGGACGTGCCGGCGCTGCACGCCGCCGTGGCACAGATCGGCGTGCCCGACCTGAGCGTCTACTGCGCCGGCTACTACCGGCCCATGAGCGCGACGAGCTTCGACCTGGCCGACGCGCGACGCCATCTCGACATCAATTGCATCGGCGCGTTGAACTTGCTCGATGCGCTGCTGCCCCTGCTGCTCACCGCCGGTCACGGCCACCTGAGCCTGGTCGCCAGCGTGGCCGGCTACCGCGGCCTGCCCAAGGCCTTGGCCTATGGCCCGAGCAAGGCCGCGTTGACGCACCTGGCCGAGGCGCTGTATCTGGACCTCCACCCGCGCGGCATCGGGCTGTCGGTCATCCACCCCGGTTTCGTCACGACGCCGATGACGGCGCAGAACGACTTCCACATGCCCGCCGAGATCAGCCCCGAGCAGGCCGCCCACGCGATGCTGGCCGGCTGGGCCGCGGGCGAGTTCGAGATCCACTTTCCCAAGCGCTTCACACGCTTCATGAAGGCGCTGCGGCTGCTGCCCGACAGCCTCTACTTCCGCCTCGTGAGCCGCGCCAACCGATGAGCCACGCCGACCCCCGCGTCGCCGCCCTGATCGCGCTGTACGAAACGCTGCAGCCTGCAGAACTGGACCGACTCGTCGCGCGCTACGCCGAGGGCTGCCGATTCAAGGACCCGTTCAACGAGGTGCAGGGCCGGGCGGCGGTGCGGCGCATCTTTGCGCACATGTTCGAGACGGTGACCACACCACGCTTCGTCGTGAGCACAGCGCTGGCGGAAGGCGACCAGTGCTTTCTCGGCTGGGACTTCCACGCCGGCGACTTTGTCATCCGCGGCGCCAGCCACCTGCGCTTCGACGCGGCCGGCCTGGTGGCCGAACACCGCGACTACTGGGACGCGGCCGAGGAGTTGTACGAGAAGCTGCCGGTGCTGGGCGCGCTGATGCGCCTGCTGAAGCGCCGGCTGCGCGCTACTTGAGCCAGCCCTTGCGGCGGAAGTAGATGAAGGGTGCTGCCACCGACAGCAGCATCAGCACCAGCGCGAACGGGTAACCCCACTGCGACTCCAGTTCCGGCATGTTCTTGAAGTTCATGCCGTAGATGGACGCGATCAGCGTGGGCGGCAGCAGCGCGACGCTGGCCACCGAGAAGATCTTGATGATCTTGTTCTGGTTGATGTTGATGAAACCGACGGTCGCATCCATCAGGAAGTTGATCTTGTCGAAGAGGAAAGCGGTGTGTGAATCGAGTGAGTCGATGTCACGCAGGATCTGGCGCGATTCCTCGAACTGCTCGGCATTCAGCATGCGGCTGCGCATCATGAAGCTGACAGCGCGGCGCGTGTCCATCACGTTGCGGCGGATGCGACCGTTCAAGTCCTCCTCGCGCGCGATGGCCGACAGCACTTCGCCGGCCTCGGCGTCGGTGACCTCGCTCTTCAGCACGCGCACGCTGACCGCTTCCAGCTTGTCGTAGATGCCCTCCAGCACGTCGGCCGAATACTCGGCGTCGGCGTCATAGAGCTTGAGCAGCACGTCCTTTGCGTCCTCGATCAGCGCCGGGATGCGGCGCGCACGCAGCCGCAGCAGCCGGAACACCGGCAAGTCCTCGTTGTGGATGGAGAACAGCACGTTGTTGAACAGGATGAAGGCCACGCGCACGTTGCGCGCCGGCTTGCCCTCACCGCTGTCGTCGCCCTCGATGAGGAAGTCGGAGCGGATGTGCAGCTCGCCGTTGTCCTCTTCGTAAAAGCGCGCCGACTCCTCCAGATCCTCGTCGACGATGTCCTCGGGGATGGTCAGGCCGAAGCGGTCGTGGATCCAGCCCTTCTCTTCAGCGCTGGGGCTTTCCAGGTCGACCCAGATCGGGCGCGACAGGGCCAGGTCCTCGGCGGTCTCGATTTCTTCCTGGAACAACCCGCCCTTCAGGCGGCCGTTGTCCAGCGTGAACACATTCAGCATGCATCGTCTCCAGCAGCGCTGGCAAAGGGACGACGGCTTCGCGCCGTCCGGGGTGGCGGGATTCAGGTCAACCGTCTCACTCCGGGCGGGACGCGCAGCTCAGCGCGCGTGGCGGGAGTGGACGGTCACCGAGGGTGATCGCTGTCCAAGAAGGTCTCCGTAGGGGGAATAGCCGCGGATTATTGCACCGGCTCAAGGCGTGAAAGAAGCCGCGAAAACGAGGCCCCGAAGGCCACAAACCGTCACCGTCATCCCCTTGTCATGCAGCGCCTTCGCGCGCAAACTGCGCTCGTCGATTTCCCCACTCCCACCCACCTCCGCTACCTGTAAACACCCCTCCCTCCTCCTCCCCTTCGTCTCAGTTTTCTCAGTTTTCCGGTTCGTTTCCCGACCCATTCCTCTGAAAGGAGGCTTTATGAATCTGACGATCAGTGGCCATCACCTCGAAGTCACGCCAGCCCTGCGCGAGTACGTACTCACCAAGCTGGATCGTGTGACCCGCCACTTCGACCAGGTCGTTGACATCAACGTCCTGCTGACCGTGGAGAAGCAAAAGGAGAAGGAGCGCCGCCAGCGCGCTGAAGTCACGCTACACGTCAAGGGCCGCGACATCTTTGTCGAGCAGTCCCACGAGGATCTCTATGCCGCCATCGACCAGCTGATGGACAAGCTCGACCGCCAGGTCTGCCGCCACAAGGACAAGGTGCAAGACCACCACCACGCCTCGGCCAAGCGCCTTGAGGTGTCGGCGAGCTGAGCATTGCAGTTCATCTCAGGCGGCCTGCGGGCCGCTTTTGTTTTTGCAATACGCAATCAACGACGCCGCACGGCAATCGGTTGTTGCTGCAGTGCCGCAAAAACCCGCATTCAGGGGTTTTGGGCGCCGTTTTCCACGCCTCTAGGGGCATCCGCCCACCCCAAAGCAGCCCGGAGTTCCATAATCTGTCGCTCTGATTGACCCATTGCCCGGCGGCGGCCGCGCCCACTAGGCGCCCCCATGCTCGGCCTCAACCCATGAACCGTCTCGCCGCCATCCTGCCCGCCGACAACGTGTTGGTGAACGTGGATGCGTCCAGCAAGAAACGCGCCTTCGAACACGCCGGCCTGCTGTTCGAAAATCATCACCAGATGGCCCGTGCGCTGGTCACCGACAACCTGTTCGCCCGCGAGCGCCTGGGCTCGACGGGCCTTGGCCACGGCGTCGCCATCCCGCATGGCCGCGTCAAGGGGCTGAAGAACCCGCTGGCCGCCGTGCTGCGCCTGCAGCAGCCCATCGCCTTCGATGCGCCGGACGACGAGCCCGTCAGCCTGCTGATCTTCCTGCTGGTGCCGGAAGCCGCCACGCAGCGTCATCTGGAGATCCTGTCCGAGATCGCCGAGATGCTGTCCGACCGCGAACTGCGCGAGCAGCTCAAAGCCGAGCCGGACGCCGCGACGTTGCACAAACTCATCGCGGCCTGGGAGCCGCTGAAGTCCGTGGCTTGAAGCCCCTTTTCGGCGCTTCGCGTAAACCCTAAGACCGTTCCAACCCATTGAAGCCCACCTCGATCAGCGCGGAGCGACTCTTCGAAGAGCACCGCGAGGCCCTGCGCTGGGAATGGATCGCCGGCCACGCCCACCCCGAGCGCCGCTTTGACGAAGCCGCCGTGCGCGATGCGCAGAGTGCGGCCGACCTGGTTGGCTACCTGAACTACATCCACCCCTACCGGGTGCAGATCGTCGGCCGCCGCGAGGTGGCATACCTGAGCCAGGAAGGCACGGACGTCCAGGACCGCCGCATTTCGCGCATCGTCACGCTGGAGCCGCCGGTCATCATCGTGGCCGACGACACCGTGCCGCCGCCGCGCCTGGTCGCGATGTGCGACCGCGCCGAGATCCCGCTGTTCCGCACCGCCGAGTCGGCCGGCCATGTCATCGACTTGGTGCGCGGCTATCTGTCGCAGCTGTTCGCCAACCGCACGACCCGCCACGGCGTCTTCATGGACATCCTGGGCCTGGGGGTGCTGCTGACCGGTGAATCGGGCCTGGGCAAGAGCGAACTGGGCCTGGAGCTGATCTCGCGCGGCCACGGCCTGGTCGCCGACGACGCGGTCGACTTCTTCCGCATCGCCCAGACCGCCATCGAGGGCCGCTGCCCCGAACTGCTGCTGAACCTGCTGGAAGTGCGCGGCATCGGCCTGCTGGACATCAAGGCCATATTTGGCGAGACCGCCGTGCGCCGCAAGATGCGCTTGAAGCTCATCGTCCACCTGGTGCGCAAGGAGACGATGGAGCGCGACTTCGAGCGCCTGCCCTACGAGCCGCTGCACGAGGACGTGCTGGGCATGCCGGTGCGCAAGGTCGTCATTGCCGTGGACGCCGGCCGCAACCTGGCCGTGCTGGTGGAAGCCGCCGTGCGCAACACCATCCTGCAGCTGCGCGGCATCGACACGTACAAGGAATTCGTCGAGCGCCACCAACGCGCGATCGACAACGGCTCCATCGATTGAACCCGTTGAACGGCTTCAGCGACATCGCCCGCCTGCTGGTCCTGAACACGGACAGCTACAAGGCCAGCCACTGGCTGCAATACCCGCCCGGCACGACGACGGTCTTCAGCTACATCGAGGCGCGCGGCGGCTCGCTGCCCTACACGGTGTTCTTCGGCCTGCAGGCGCTGCTGAAGGAGTACTTCGCCAAGCCGGTCACCGCCGACGACGTCACGCTGGCCGCGGAGGTCTGCGCCGCCCACGGCGTGCCCTTCAACCACGACGGCTGGCTGCACATCGTTGAGGCCCACGGCGGCCGCCTGCCGCTGCGCATCCGCGCGGCGCCCGAGGGCACGGTCGTGCCGGTCAACCATGCGCTGGTCACCGTCGAGAACACCGACCCGGCCTGCTGGTGGCTGACGAGCTTCATCGAGACCGCGCTGCTGCGCGTCTGGTACCCGACGACGGTGGCCACGCACAGCCACGCGACGCGCCGCGTCATCGCCGACGCGCTGACCCGCACCGGCTCGCTGGAGGGCCTGCCCTTCAAGCTGCATGATTTCGGCGCGCGCGGCGTGTCGTCGCTGGAGTCCGCCATGCTGGGCGGCATGGCCCACCTGGTGAACTTCCAGGGCACGGACACGATGACGGCGCTGCTGGGCGCGCGCGTCTATTACGGCGAGCCCATGGCCGGCTTCTCCATCCCCGCGGCCGAACACAGCACCATCACGGCCTGGGGCCGCGACGGCGAGCTGGCCGCCTACCGCAACATGCTGCGCCAGTTCGGCAAACCCGGCGCGCTGCTGGCCGTCGTGTCCGACTCCTACGACCTCGACGCCGCCGTCACCCAGCTGTGGGGCGGCGCGCTGCGCGAGGAGGTCATCGCCAGCGGCGCCACGGTCGTCATCCGCCCGGACAGCGGCGATCCCACCACGGTGGTCGCCCGCACCGTCCAGGCCCTGGACGCGGCGTTTGGCAGCGACGTCAACGCCAAGGGCTACAAGGTGCTGCGCCATGTGCGCGTCATCCAGGGCGACGGCATCACCCGCACGTCCATCGCCAGCATCCTGGCCGCGCTCGAAGCCGCCGGCTACTCGGCCGACAACATCGCCTTCGGCCAGGGCGGCGCGCTGCTGCAACAGGTCAACCGCGACTCGCTGGGCTTTGCGATGAAGGCCTCGGCCGCCGAGATCGACGGCCGCTGGCGCGACGTCTTCAAGGCCCCGGTCACGGACCCGGCCAAGCGCAGCAAGGCCGGCCGGCTGACACTGATGCGCCGGGACGGTGCCTTCGCCACGGTGCGGGTCGATTCACCCGGCTACCAGCAGGCACTGGCCGACGGCGCGACCGAGGTGCTGCGCACCGTGTACGAGAACGGCCGGCTGCTCGTCGACGACAGCTTCGCGGCGATACGCGCTCGCGCGTCGCTCTAGCCGCGGTTCGGGCAGTCGGTCTTCACGCAGGTCGCGTACAGCGCCAGCGAGTGCTCCTGCAGCTGGAAGCCCCGCTCGCTGGCGATGGCGTGCTGGCGAGACTCGATGCCGGAATCGAAGAACTCCTCGACCTTGCCGCAGTTCAGGCAGACGAGGTGGTCATGGTGATGCCCCTCGTTCAACTCGTAGACGGCCTTGCCGGTCTCGAAATGGTTGCGGCTCAGCAGGCCCGCCTGCTCGAACTGCTGCAGCACGCGGTAGACCGTGGCCAGGCCGATGTCGGCGCCCTCGCCGAGCAAAGCCTTGTAAACATCCTCGGCCGTCATGTGGCGCTGCTGCGTGCGCTGGAAGATCTCGAGGATCTTGATGCGCGGCAGCGTCGCCTTGAGGCCGCTGTTCTTGATGTCGCTGGTCTGGTCTTTGACGGAGGAAGGCATGGCGCGTGGGGCCGGAGCCCCGACAAAGGGCCCCGCTAGAATCCGCCGATCATAGCCAGCCGAGCTTTCGGCCGGCACTTTCCGTACTCTGTCCAGCCGCCCATGCGACCCCTGCTTGCCTCTCTCCCGCTGCTTGCGCTGCTTGGCGGCTGCTCCTATCTGCCCAAATGGGATTCCCTGCCCTCCATCACCGGCGAAAAGGTGCTGGGCGTGCTGACGCCCTACCGCGTCGAGGTCGTGCAGGGCAATGTGCTGACCAAGGAGATGGTCGCGCGGGTCAAGCCCGGCATGCCGCGCGCCCAGGTGCGTGACCTGCTCGGCTCGCCGCTGCTGACCGACGTCTTCCACGAGGCGCGCTGGGACTATGTCTTCACCATCCGCCGCCAGGGCGCCCCGGCGCAGCAGCGCCTGGTCGTCGCGGTCTTCGAGGACGACAAGCTGAAGTCGTTGGACGTGCCCGACGACCTGCCGGCGGAGAACGATTTCGTCGCCTCGATCAACACCTTCAAGCCCGGCAACAAGACCCCCAAGCTGGAGTTGAGCGAGACCGAGCGCGGCGCCCTGCCGCCGCCCAAGCGCAGCGCCGAGGCCGCGCCCACGGCCGCCGCCGAAGGCCCCGCACCGGGCCGCACCTACCCGCCGCTGGACGCCAAGCTGGGATCGGGCTCGTGATCAAGGTCGCGATCACCGGCTCATCGGGCCGCATGGGCAAGATGCTCATCGAGGCCGTCGAAGCCACCGAGGACTGCCAGCTGCACGTCACCCTCGACAAGGGCGACGACGTCCGCGCGGGCCTGGCCGGCGCCGATGTGCTGATCGACTTCACCCGCCCCGAGGCGACGCTGGCCCACCTGGCGGTCTGCGCGGAGCTGGGCGTCAAGGCCGTCATCGGCACGACCGGCTTCGACGCGGCGCAAAAGGCCGAGATCGCGAAGTTCGCCGAGCGCACGGCCATCGTCTTTGCGCCCAACATGAGCGTGGGCGTCAATGTCGTGCTCAAGCTGCTGGACATGGCCGCCCGCGCGATGGACGAGGGCTTCGACATCGAGATCGTCGAGGCCCACCACCGCAACAAGGTCGACGCCCCCAGCGGCACCGCGCTGCAGATGGGTCAGGTCGTCGCCGACGCGCTGGGCCGTGACCTCAAGGCATGCGCCGTCTACGGCCGCGAAGGCGTCACCGGCGTGCGCGACCCGTCCACCATCGGCTTTGCCACCGTGCGCGGCGGCGACATCATCGGCGACCACACCGTGCTGTTCGCCGGCACGGGCGAGCGTATCGAGATCAGCCACAAGGCCAGCAACCGCGGCATCTACGCCCAGGGCAGCCTGCGCGCCGCGCGCTTCCTGGTCGACAAGAGGACGGGCCTGTTCGGCATGAACAACGTGCTGGGTTTCGCCTGACATGGGCGGCTTCGCGGACTTCTGGGCCCAAAGCGACCTGGTCGGCCGCGCGGTGGCGCTGCTGCTGCTGGCCATGTCGGTCAGCGCCTGGGCGCTGATCCTGTGGAAGACCTGGCTGCTGCGCCGCGCGCGCCGCGGCCTCACGCGCGCGGTGCCGGCATTCTGGGCCGCGGCGGGTGTCACCGAAGGCCGCAGCGCGCTGCAGACCTTCGACACCGAAGTGCTGCTGCTGCCGCTGCTGGACGCGGCCACGGCCGAGACCCGCACGGCCACGCTGGATGCATCGGCCAGGCGCGAATCCCGCCTGACGCGGCGCCTGCGCGATGCGCTGCACGTGGTGCTGGCCAAGCTGCAGTTCGGCCAGGTGCTGCTGGCGTCCGTCGGCGCGACGGCGCCCTTCGTGGGCCTGTTCGGCACCGTCTGGGGCATCTACCACGCGCTGGGCAGCATCTCGGCAGCCGGCAACATCACCATCGAGAAGATCTCCGGCCCGGTCGGCGAGGCCTTGATCATGACGGCCGCCGGCCTGGCAGTCGCCATCCCCGCGGTGCTCGCCTACAACGTCTTCGGCAAGCTGGTGGCGGCCTGCGAGGCCGATCTGGAAGGCTTCGCGCACGACTTGCGCGAACTGCTCGACGCGGACTGACATGGCCTTCGGTCGTCTTGAAAAGCTCGACGCCTCTCGGCCCATGAGCGACATCAACATGACGCCGCTGATCGACGTCATGATGGTGCTGCTGGTCATCTTCATGATCACCGCGCCGTTGATGACCGCCTCGCTGCGGCTGGACCTCCCCAAGAGCGAGGCCGCGACGCCCAGCGACGCGCCGAGCTTCGTCGCCGTGGCGATCACACCGGACGGCAAGCTGCACCTGGGCGACGACGAGCTGGACGCGAAGGCCTTCCAGCAGCGCATCAACGAACTGGGCCGCGCCAACAAGCAGATGGAAGTGCAGCTGCGCGCCGACCGCGCGGTGCCCTATGGCCAGGTGGCCGAGCTGATCGGCTGGGTGCAGGCCGCCGGGCTCAATCGCATCGCGTTCGTGGCGCAGCAGCCTTAGAACGCCGCCGCAGCAACCCCACCAGCAACGCGCCGCCCACCAGGGCCAGCGCGGTCGTTGACGGCTCCGGCACGGGGGCCGTCAGGAAGACACCGGACTGCGACCCCAGCGTGTAGCCGTCCGGCAGCGCATAGGACACACGCGCGGTGTGGCTGGCATCGATCTCGGCCGTGAGGCCGATGGGGTAGATGAAGGTCTGCAGCTCGACGGTGGCCCAGAAGGTGAAGGGGGCATTCGGCACCACCATGCCCTGCACCATCAACTTGCCGTTGACGACACCGGCCAGCGTCAACGGCTCGTTGAGCAGGCCGCAGTCCCACTGGCAGACGATGTCGTCCTGGGTGACGGCACCGTTCCCGTCCAGGCTCTTGGACCGTATCACCCGCATTTCCTTGCCCGGCACGCCGAGAGCCGACATCGTGGCGCGGAAGATCAGCGATTCGTGGCCGTTGGCGCCCAAGGCGGGGTTGATCGGCAGCAGCGCATCAACGTCCAGCGTCATCGTCATGGGCACGGGCGCCGTACCGGGGCCGATGACGTGCAGATCGTCCGTGATCGAGGCACCCGCGATGGCGATGGGGCTGCTCTGGTACACCGTCACGGGTGTCGTTTTCATCTTTGCCCGCACCGTGCCGTCGCGCAGGTCGGCAGCGCCCCACAGGTCGGCGAGCAGCGAGGACGTGTCGACGTGGCGACTGTTCTCGGTGAACACCGGATCGCTGAAACTGGTGGGCGGGAATTCGCCCTGAATGCCGAAGGCCACCGACGCCGTGGGGGCAGCGTGCGCCACCACCGAGCCCAGAAGCGCCAGCAGGGTGGCAGCAGCCCAGCGGCTTGCTGGAGCGAATGAACGAAGGCGCGCAGCGGACATGGACGGGCTCCCTGGCCAGAGTTATCCAACCAGTAAAGGCGCTCGAATGTCGTTGTGAAAGTTCAAGCTAGGGGCCGTCGCCAGCGCGGGCCGGCGGGATGGAGCTGTCCAAGGCCCGGCTGCGCCCGGGCTGCCGGAGGCCCCCACCTACAATTTGGCCCATGAACGCCAAGACCGAAGCGCCCAGCTACAACCCGAACGAGATCGAAGCCGCCGCCCGTGCCTACTGGACGGAGCGCGACGCCTACCGCGTCACCGAGGACGCATCCAAGCCGCACTTCTACGCCTGCTCCATGCTGCCCTACCCCTCGGGCAAGCTGCACATGGGCCATGTGCGCAACTACACGATCAACGACATGCTGGCCCGCCAGCTGCGCATGAAGGGCTACAACGTCCTCATGCCCATGGGCTGGGACGCCTTTGGCCTGCCGGCTGAGAACGCCGCGATGAAGGGCAAGCTGCCGCCCGCGCAGTGGACCTACTCCAACATCGCCCACATGAAGGGCCAGATGCAGGCCATGGGCCTGGCCATCGACTGGAGCCGCGAGGTCGCGACCTGCCAGCCCAGCTACTACAAGTGGAACCAGTGGCTGTTCCTGAAGATGCTGGAGAAGGGCATCGCCGAGCGCCGCACGCAGGTCGTCAACTGGGACCCGGTGGACCAGACCGTGCTGGCCAACGAGCAGGTCATCGACGGCCGCGGCTGGCGATCGGGCGCGCTGGTCGAGAAGCGCGAGATCCCCGGCTATTACCTGAAGATCACGCAGTACGCCGAGGAGCTGCTGTCGGCCGTGGCCGACCCGACTGATCCCAACTATCTGTCTGGCTGGCCCGAGCGCGTGCGGCTGATGCAGGAGAACTGGATCGGCAAGAGCCAGGGCGTGCGCTTCGCGTTCCCGCACACGATCGAAGGCGGCGGTGGGCGCCTGTGGGTGTTCACGACCCGTGCCGACACCATCATGGGCGTGACCTTCTGTGCCGTGGCGCCTGAGCACCCGCTCGCCACCGTCGCGGCCAAGGACAAGCCCGAGGTCGCCCGCTTCATCGAGGAATGCAAGGCCGGCGGCACGACCGAGGCCGAGCTGGCCACGCAGGACAAGAAGGGCGTGCCCACGGGCCTGTTCGTCACGCACCCGATCACCGGCGCGCAGGTCGAGGTCTGGGTCGGCAACTACGTGCTAATGAGCTACGGCGACGGCGCCGTCATGGGCGTGCCGGCGCATGACGAGCGCGATTTCGCATTCGCGCTGAAGTACCAGCTGCCGATCAAGCAGGTCATCGACGTCGACGGCCAGGCCTATGACGACAAGCGCTGGGCCGAGTGGTACGGCGACAAGCAAAAGGCTCGCTGCATCAACTCCGGCGCGCTGGATGGACTGTCGCATGTCGACGCCGTCAACAAGGTCGCCGAGCTGCTGGCCGACAAGGGCCTGGGCGAGAAGAAGACCACCTGGCGCCTGCGCGACTGGGGCGTCAGCCGCCAGCGCTACTGGGGCACGCCCATTCCCATCATCCATTGCGACGACTGCGGCGTCGTGCCGGTCCCCGAGAAGGACCTGCCCGTCGTGCTGCCCGACGACCTGATCCCGGACGGCAGCGGCAACCCGCTGAACAAGCACGCCGCGTTCCTGAACGTCGGCTGCCCCAAGTGCGGCAAGCCGGCCAAGCGCGAGACGGACACGATGGACACGTTCGTCGATTCGTCCTGGTACTTCATGCGCTACTGCGACCCGACCAACGACCAGGCGATGGTGGCGGACGGCACGAAGTACTGGATGCCGATGAACCAGTACATCGGCGGCATCGAGCACGCCATCCTGCACCTGCTGTACGCGCGCTTCTGGACCAAGGCGATGCGCGACCTGGGCCTGGTGACCATCAGCGAGCCGTTCGAGAAGCTGCTGACGCAGGGCATGGTGCTGAAGGGCGCGTTCTTCCACAAGCCCGAGGGCGGCGGCAAGGACTACTACTGGGACCATGAGATCGACGTCATCCACGACGACAAGGGCGGTATCGCCGGCGCCAAGCTGAAGAAGGACGGCACGCCGCTCGAGTACGAGATGACGACCATGTCCAAGTCGAAAAACAACGGCGTGGACCCGCAGGCGCTGATCGACCAGTACGGCGCCGACACGGCCCGCCTGTTCGTCATGTTCGCCAGCCCGCCGGAGCAGACGCTGGAGTGGAACGACGCCGCTGTCGAAGGCGCGCACCGCTTCCTGAAGCGGGTGTGGAACTTCGGCGCGCGCAACGGCGACGCGATCAAGACCGGCGGCACCGACTACGCGGCGCTGAATGGCGATGGCAAGGCGCTGCGCCGCGAGGTGCACAACGTGCTGAAGCA
Source organism: Roseateles sp. P1_C6 (assembly GCF_056406315.1). Lineage (NCBI taxonomy): Bacteria > Pseudomonadati > Pseudomonadota > Betaproteobacteria > Burkholderiales > Sphaerotilaceae > Roseateles > Roseateles sp. P1_C6. Next base: position 328,171 of record NZ_JBFUAK010000007.1, on the reverse strand, counting down.
GGTCAGCTACGACTACGAGCGCATGCAGTACAACACCGTCGTCTCCGGCGCGATGAAGCTGCTGAATGCGCTGGAAGGCTTCAAGGCCGAAGGCCAGTCGGCCGCCGTCCGCGACGGCTTCTCGGTGCTGCTGCGCGTGCTCTACCCGGCCACGCCGCACATCGCCCACCAGCTCTGGCAAGACCTCGGCTTTGCCGCCGAGCTCGGCGACCTGCTCGACGCGCCCTGGCCCACGGTCGACGAGGCCGCGCTGGTGCAGGACGAGATCGAGCTGATGCTGCAGGTCAACGGCAAGCTGCGCGGCTCGGTGAAGGTGGCGGCATCTGCCGACAAGGCCGCCATCGAGGCGGCCGCGCTGGCCAACCCCGAGTTCGCGAAGTTCAGCGAAGGCCGGGCGCCCAAGAAGGTCGTCATCGTGCCCGGCCGCCTCGTCAACATTGTGGTGTGACGTGATGCAGCGCCGCCATCTCCTGTTGCTCGGCACCGTGGCCCTCGCCGGCTGCGGCTTCGAGCTGCGCCGCGAGCCCGAGCTGCCGTTCAAGACGCTGGGGCTGACCGGCTTCGCGCCGGAATCGCCGCTGGCCGCCGGCCTCAGGCGCCAGATCAAGCGCACGCCGGTGCAGGTGCTCGACGACCCCAACCGCGCCCAGGTCGTGCTGGAGGTGCTGCACGAGTACCGCGACCGCACCGTCGTCGCATCCACCAGCGTGGGCCAGGTGCGTGAATTCCAGCTGCGCCTGCAGTTCGACTACCTGATCCGCACGGCCGACGGCGAGTTGCTGGTGCCCAAGGTCGAGCTGCGCCTGGCGCGCGACATGAACTACACCGAGACGGCCGCGCTGGCCAAGGAGCAGGAGGCGGCCAACCTGTACGGTGCGATGCACTCCGACGCGATCGCTCAGGTCATGCGCCGCCTGGCGGCCGTGAAGCTGCGCACCTGATGCAGCTGCGCGCCGAGGCCCTCGCGGCCCATCTTGGCAAGGGCCTGGCCCGCATCTACACGGTGCACGGCGACGAGCCGCTGCTCGCCCAGGAGGCGGCCGACCAGATCCGCGTCGCGGCGCGCGCCCAGGGGTTCGGCGAGCGCCAGATCTTCATCGTCTCCGGCGCCTATTTCGACTGGGCCCCGGTGCTGGCCGCCGCGCAGGCGATGAGCTTGTTTTCCGAGCGCCAGTTCATCGAGATCCGCATCCCCAGCGGCAAGCCCGGCAAGGACGGCTCCGAAGCGCTGCAGCGCTATGCCGAGGCCGTGCCCGACGATGTGCTGACGCTGGTCACGCTGCCGCGGCTGGACAAGACCCAGCTGTCCAGCGCCTGGTTCACGGCGCTGGACGGCAACGGCGTGTCGCTGCGGGTCGAGCCCGTCGAGCGCCGCTCGCTGCCGGCCTGGCTGGCGCAGCGCCTGAAGGCCCAGGGCCAGTCCGTGCCCGAGGGTGAGGACGGCCAGCGCGCGCTGGCCTTCTTCGCCGACCGCGTCGAGGGCAACCTGCTGGCCGCCCACCAGGAGCTGCAGAAGCTCGCGCTGCTGCACCCCAAGGGCGAGCTGACGTTGGCGCAGATCGAGGCCGCCGTGCTGGACGTGGCACGCTTCGACGTCTTCAAGCTCAGCGAGGCCGTGCTGTCCGGCGCCGTGCCGCGGCTGCTGCGCATGCTGGACGGCCTGGAGGCCGAGGGCGAGGCGGCCGTGCTGGTGCACTGGACGCTGGCCGAGGACATCCGCGCGCTGGCGCGCGTGCGCGGCGCGCTGGACGCCGGCAAGCCGCTGCCGCTGGCGCTGCGCGAGGCACGGGTCTGGGGCGTCAAGGAGCGCCTCTTCGAGCGCGTCGCGCCGCGGCTGGACGCCGCCCAGGCGGGCGCGCTGGTGCAGGCGGCCCAGGTCTGCGACGGCCTCGTCAAGGGCTTGCGCCACCCGGACTGGCCCAGCGACCCCTGGGCCGCACTGCGCCGGCTGGCACTAATGCTCGCCGACGTCGTGGGCGGTCGATCGGGCGTTGTTCTGGCTGCTCACTGAGCGCAAATCGGGCTATCGTTGCAGAGCCCGGAGCCTCGCTCCGCCTTTGACACGCGCCATGCCCTCCCCCTCCCTGTCTGTTGCCGCCGCCGTGCTGGGCCTGTGCGCACTGCCGGCCCTGGCCGTGCCGGTGACCGTGCAAGTGCGCAATGCCGCCGGCCAACCCGTTGCCGATGCCGCCGTGGCGGTGGAGGTCAAGGGGCGCGCGGCAAAGACGAGCACGGCCAAGGCCGAGATGGGCCAGCGCGACCGCCAGTTCACGCCGCAGCTGCTCATCGTGCAGACCGGCACGTCGGTCAACTTCCCGAACTTCGACACCGTGCGGCATCACGTCTACTCGTTCTCGCCGACCAAGGTCATCGACATCAAGCTCTATTCGGGCACGCCGGCCGAGCCCGTCGTGTTCGACAAGCCCGGCGTCGCCACGCTGGGCTGCAACATCCACGACCGCATGAGCGCCCATGTCATCGTCGTCGACACGGCGACCTTCGCGCGCACCGACGCCAAGGGCCAGGCAGCGTTCGACCTGCCCGCCGGCGAACATGCCGTCAAGGCCTGGCACGCGGGGCAGAAGTCGACCTCGCTGCAAGCCCTCAAGCTCGACGTCCCCGCGTCCGGTGGCACCAGCGTGCTGACCCTCGCCGAGTGACCACGACAAGATGCACTGGCCGGCCTGGCTGAACCTGCGTCGTCTGGAGGGCCGCATCGTCGGCCTCTTCCTGGCGCTGCTGCTGGTTGTGCAGTTGGTCAGCTTCGTCGCCATCCACGCCAGCATCACGCACAACGCGGAGGACTCGCTGGCGGCCGAGCTGCAGACCGGCGAGCGCGTGCTGCGCCGCCTGCTGGACCAGCGCGCCGGCAAGCTGCATGACGCCGCCGAGCTGCTGGCCAAGGACTACGGCTTTCGCAGCACGGTGGGCCTGTCGCTGGCCGAGGCCGGCACCGTCGACACCATCAAGGACGCCCTCAGCAACCAGGGCGAGCGGGTCGGCGCCTCGGTCGTCGCCTATTTCGATGACCAGCAGCAACTGGTCGCGGCAACACGCGATGGTGCCGCGGCCTTCGGCACGGCGCTGCGGCGCCTCGTGCAAAACCCGGACGGCGCGGTGCTGGCCGTCCAGGGCCAGACGGTCTACCAGTTGGTGGCCGTGCAGGTGCGCACGCCGGCGCCGGTGGGCTGGGTGCTGATGGGGTTTTCGCTGGATCGCGGCGTGCTGGACGACCTCAAGGCCTTGTCCGAGCTGCAAGGCGTCGTGCTGCTGCAGCCGCCGGGCCAGCCGTGGCTGAACATCGTCGGCAACCTCGACGCCGACGCAGCCGCCGCGCTGCCGCAGCGCCTGGGCACGGCGGCGCCAGCGGACGGCGTCGTGGAGCTGGCGGGCGAGCGCATGCGCGCACGCTTCGTGGCCTTGATCAGCGGCGAACAACGCCTGGGCGTGCTGCTGCTGCGCTCGCTGGACGTGGCGCTGGCGCCCTACCAGCAGCTGCAACTGGTGCTGCTGGGCCTGACCGTGCTGGGCGTGGCCGTGTTCGCCCTCGTCAGCGTGCTGCTGGCGCGCGGCATCAGCGGGCCCATCACGACGCTGTCGACCTCGGCGCGGCGGCTGGAGCGCGGCGACTACGACACGCCGGTGCCGTCGACCTCGCGCCTGGACGAAGTGCACAAGCTGGCGCTGGCGCTGGAGAGCATGCGCGAAGGCATCCGCCGCCGCGACGCGCTGGTCAACAACCTCGCCTACGTGGACCAGCTGACGCTGCTGCCCAACCGCGCGCGCTTCGCCGAATTCCTGCAGCACCACCTGCTCAACAGCGACACGCCCGGCGCCGTGCTGATGCTGGACCTGGACCGCTTCAAGCACGTCAACGACGTGCTGGGCCACGAGGTCGGCGACCGGCTGCTGCAGTCGGTCGCCGAGCGGCTGCAGGCGCTGTGCGCGCCGGCCCACTCGGTGCTCGCGCGGCTGTCGGGCGACGAGTTCGCGGTGCTGCTGGCGCATACCGACGCGCGCGCCGCCAGCGAGGCGGCGCTGGCCATCCTGAAGGACTTCGAGCGTCCGCTGCAGATCGACAACGAGACCATCGACCTGGGCGCTGGCATCGGCATCGCGCTGTTCCCCGAGCATGGCGCCGACGTCAACCTGCTGCTGGGCCGTGCCGAGCTGGCCATGTACGCAGCCAAGACGCGCCAGTGCGGCAGCCTGATCTATCACGCGCAGCTGGACGCCGGCAGCCAGGAGTCGCTGTCACTGCTGTCCGAGCTGCGCCGCGCCGTCGAGAACGACGAGCTCCGCCTGTTCCTGCAGCCCAAGATCGACCTGCAGCACGGCCGCGTCATCGGTGCCGAGGCACTGGTGCGCTGGCAGCACCCGACGCGCGGCCTCGTGCCGCCGATGCAGTTCATCCCGTTTGCCGAGCAGACCGGCTTCATCCGCATGCTCAGCGCCTGGGTGCTGTCCGGCGCGGCCCGGTTCTCGCGCCTGGCGCTGGACGCCGGCCTGTCGTTGCGCCTGTCGGTCAACCTGTCCACGCGCGACCTGATGGACCAGGAGCTGCCGGGCAAGATCGAAGCCCTGATGGCGCCGCTGCAGGTGCCCCCGGCGTCGCTGTGCCTGGAGATCACCGAGAGCGCGATCATGGACGACCCCGAACGGGCGCTGTCCACGCTGGAGCATCTGCATGCGATGGGCTTCAAGCTGTCCATCGACGACTTCGGCACCGGCTACTCGTCGCTGGCCTACCTGAAGCGGCTGCCGGTGGACGAGCTGAAGATCGACAAGAGCTTCGTCATGGCGATGGAGCGCGACCTGGACGACGCGCGCATCGTGCGCTCCACAATCGAGCTGGCCCACAACCTGGGCCTCACCGTCGTCGCCGAGGGGCTGGAGACGGCCAAGGCCTGGGCCATGCTGGCGCGCCTGGGCTGCGACGAGGGCCAGGGCTACTACATCTGCAAGCCCATGCCGCAGGAGCAGTTCATCGCCTGGGCGCAGAGCTGGCAGCCGCCGGATGACTCGGCCATCACGGCCGAGAGCGTGATGGCCAAGCTGGGCTGAACGGCCCTCTCAGGCGTCCTTGTCTTCCAGCGCGTCGCACAGCGCCGTCAGGCCCGCCGTCACCGTCTGAGCACGCACCGCGTGGCGGTCGCCGCTGAAGTTCTCGCGCCAGACCTTGGCGGGGCGCCCCGCATGCACCAGCGCCAGCCAGACCGTGCCGACCGGCTTGGCCTCGCTGCCGCCGGTCGGGCCGGCAACGCCGGTCACGGACAAGGCCCAGTCGATGGGCGCATGCGCGAGCAGGCCACGCGCCATGTGCTCGGCCACCTCGGCGCTGACGGCGCCATGCAGCGCGATCAGGCCCTTGGGCACGCCCAGCAGCTCGGCCTTGGCCTCGTTGCTGTAGCTGACGACGCCGCGCTCGAACCAGGCGCTGGAGCCGGCCAGGCTGGTGCAGGCCGCGGCGATGAGGCCGCCGGTGCAGCTCTCGGCCGTGCCGATGCGCTCGCGCCGCTGCATCAGCGCCACGCCGATGCGGTCTATCAGTTCGTAGTCGTCGGCAAACATGAGAGGGTGTGAGGGTATCCGGCGTGCCCGAAAGGGCTCGTCAAAGCGCCTCAATCTAGGCGCAAAGCGCAGTCGTGCCTAGGGGCCACGACGAGCATTTGCAACGACGAGTGGGGTGTTTTGGCGAGTCAAGGCGGGCATGTTGGCTGCCCTCTCACCCCGTTACCCCAACAACGCACGCCACAGCGCGATGACGGCAAGCGTACAGCCGGCCGCGACGAAGTCGTCGAACAGGATGCCAAAGCCCTGGGCCCAGCCGATCGGCGTGCCGCGCTCGGCCTTGAACAGCCGGTCGGCCCAGCCCACCGGGCCGGGCTTGGCCGCGTCGAAGAAGCGAAACAGGCCGAAGGCGACGGCCTGGCCGACAAAGCCCGCCGGCGCGATCAGCCAAAGAATGAGCCAGAAGGCCAGGACCTCGTCCCAGACGATAGCGCCCGGGTCGGGCGTGTTCATCTGCTGCGCGCAGCGCGTGCAGGCCCACCAGCCGATGACCGTACCCAGGCCTAGCAGCAGCGCCCAGGACAGCTCGCTCATCCACGGCGAGATGACCCAGGCGACCAGCCAGGCCCACAGCGTGCCGACGGTGCCCGGCGCCTTCGGGCTCAGCCCGCTGCCAAAACCCAGCGCGATCCAGCGCGCCGGATGACGCAGCATGAAGGCGGGCGTCGGCCGGATCGGGGCGCCGCTCATGACTTGAAATGGTCGAAGGACCGCAGGCCATGCTCGACCGCCGTACCGTGCGCGTCGACGACGCGCAGACCGGCCTCGGCCTCGATGACGCCGATGCGCGTCAACGCCACACCCACGTCAGGCAGGCCGGCACCGACCGGCGCCGTGAAGACCAGCTCATAGTCATCGCCACCGGCCAGCAGGCATTCGCGCTGCAGCACGGCCGGTTGTGCGGCCAGCACGCCGCTGCGCGGCAGCGCGTCGACATCCAGCCGCGCGCCGACGCTGGACGCCGCAAGGATGTGGCCCAGGTCACCGAGCAGGCCGTCGGACACATCGATGGCCGACGTCGCGATGCCGCGCAGCGCCTGGCCCAGCGCCAGCCGCGGCGTCGGGCATTCCATCGCCGCGCGCGCGGCCTCGAAGCCGGCCGCGTCCAGCGCGACCGTGCCGCGGAACACCTCCAGCGCCAGGCGCGCATCACCCAGCCGCCCCGACACCCAGATCTCGTCGCCCACGCGCGCGCCGCTGCGCAGCAAGGCCTGCCCCGGGGGAGCCTCGCCGAACACGGTGATGCAGATGTTCAGCGGCCCCTGCGTCGTGTCGCCGCCGATCAGCGGGCAGCCGCTGGCGTCGGCCAGCGCCCACAGGCCGCGCGCCAGACCGGCCAGCCAGGCTTCGTCAACACGCGGCAGCGCCAGCGCCAATGTGAAGCCTCGCGGCGTCGCGCCGCAGGCCGCCAGGTCGCTCAGGTTGACGGCCAGCGCCTTGTGGCCCAGCCGCCACGGCTCGACCGTCGACAGGAAATGCCGGCCCTCGACCAGCATGTCACTGGAGACCAGCCAGCGCGCGCCCGGCGTGGGCACGAGCACGGCGCAGTCGTCGCCCACGCCCACCTCGACGCCATCAGCCGCGGGGCGCTGGAAATACCGCCGGATCAGATCGAACTCGCCCATGCCCGCGATTGTCTCTGCGCTGTGGACATCCACAGCGACCCCATGCAACCTCGGTGGCATGATTCCAAACCCGTCGGCCTCAGTGATCCTCGCCATGACCAGCTCAGAAGAAAAACGCGCCCAACTCCGCCAGGCAGCCCTCGAGTACCACGAGTTCCCGACGCCCGGAAAGATCGCCATCGCGGCGACCAAGTCGCTTGTCAACCAGCGTGACCTGGCGCTGGCCTATTCGCCCGGCGTCGCCGCGGCCTGCGAGGAGATCGTCGCGGACCCGGCCAACGCCTTCCGCTACACGTCGCGCGGCAACCTGGTTGCGGTCGTCTCCAACGGCACGGCCGTGCTGGGCCTGGGCAACATCGGCCCGCTGGCATCCAAGCCAGTGATGGAGGGCAAGGGCGTTCTGTTCAAGAAGTTCGCCGGCATCGACGTCTTCGACCTGGAGGTGGCCGAGAACGACCTGGACAAGCTGGTCGACTGCATCGCCGCGCTGGAGCCGACGTTTGGCGGCATCAACCTCGAGGACATCAAGGCGCCGGACTGCTTCTACGTCGAGCGCAAGCTGCGCGAGCGCATGAAGATCCCCGTTTTTCACGACGACCAGCACGGCACGGCCATCGTCGTCGGCGCAGCCTTCCTGAACGGCCTGAAGGTCGTCGGCAAAGACATCAAGCAGGTCAAGCTGGTCACGTCGGGCGCCGGTGCGGCCGCACTCGCCTGCCTGGGCCTGCTCGTCAAGCTGGGCCTGCCGCGCGAGAACATCTGGGTGACCGACCTGGCCGGGGTCGTCTACGAGGGCCGCACCGAGCTGATGGACCCGGACAAGGCGGTCTTCGCGCAGCCGACGTCGCAGCGCAGCCTGCGCGAGGCGATTGCCGGCGCCGACATCTTCCTGGGGCTGTCGGCTGGCGGCGTGCTGAAGGCCGACATGGTGGCGACCATGGCCGCGCAACCGCTGATCTTTGCGCTGGCCAACCCCACGCCCGAGATCCTGCCCGAGGAAGTGCTGTCCGTGCGCAGCGACGCCATCATGGCCACGGGCCGGACCGACTACCCGAACCAGGTCAACAACGTCCTGTGCTTCCCCTACATCTTCCGCGGCGCGCTGGACTCGGGCGCCACGACGATCAACGTCGAGATGGAGATCGCCGCGGTGCACGCCATCGCCGACCTGGCGCAGGCCGAACAGAGTGAAGTGGTCGCCGCCGCCTATGTTGGCGCGACGCTGAGCTTCGGCGCCGAATACCTGATCCCCAAGCCCTTCGACCCGCGGCTGATGATGCGCATCGCGCCGGCCGTCGCCAAGGCGGCCGAGGATTCGGGCGTCGCCGCGCGGCCCATCAAGGACTGGGATGCCTACCGCGAGAAGCTGCAGAGCTTCGTCTACGCGTCGGGCAACACGATGAAGCCCATCTTCTCCGCGGCCAAGCGGGCGCCCAACAAGCGCGTCGCCTACGCCGAGGGCGAGGAGGAGCGCATCCTGCGCGCGGCCCAGGTCGTCGTCGACGAGGGCCTGGCCCGGCCGACGCTGATCGGCCGCCCCGACGTCATCGCCGAGCGCTGCGAACGCTTCGGCCTGCGCCTGCAGCAGGGGCGCGACTACGACATCGTCAACGTCGAGCACGACGACCGCTACCGCGACTACTGGCAGACCTACCTGCAGATGACCGAGCGCAAGGGCGTCACCCAGCAACTCGCCAAGATCGAGATGCGCCGCCGCCTGACCCTCATCAGCGCCATGCTGCTGCACAAGGGCGAGGTCGACGGCATGCTCTGCGGCACCTGGGGCACGACAGCCACCCACCTGGCCTACATCGACCAGGTCATCGGCAGGCGCGCCGGCGTGAAGACCTATGCCTGCATGAACGGCCTCATCCTGCCGGGGCGCCAGGTCATGCTGGTCGACACCCACGTCAACTACGACCCCAGCGCCGAACAGCTGGCCGAGATCACCATCCTGGCCGCGCAGGAGATGTGCCGCTTCGGCCTGACGCCGAAGGCCGCGTTGCTGTCGCACAGCAATTACGGCACCAGCGACAAGCCCTCGGCCGTGAAGATGCGCGACACGCTGGCGCTGATCCAGCAGCTGGCGCCCTGGCTGGAGGTCGACGGCGAGATGCACGGCGACACGGCGCTGGACGCGCCCTACCGCAAGCAGATCATGCCGAACAGCCCGCTGACCGGCGAAGCCAACCTGCTCGTGCTGCCCAACATCGACGCCGCCAACATCTCCTACAACCTGCTGAAGACGGCCGCCGGCGGCGGCATCGCCATCGGCCCGGTGCTGCTGGGCGCGGCCAAGCCGGTGCATATCCTGACGCCATCGGCCACGGTGCGCCGCATCGTCAACATGACGGCGCTGACCGTCGCCGACGCCAACGCAGCACGGGGCTGAGCACCCGCGCGGTAGGCCGGGGACGCCCGGGAAAGCCCCAAAAGCGCCCGGACTGCCCCAATTGACAGAAGTTTTCAGTCCGAAAACTTTGTCATAACCTCGTCACGAATGCTGAAAAAACAAGCACTTAGCGAAGTGTGAGCGCAGGCTCACATGCCCTCATTCCAGACTGCGGCGGCGGGGTCCGGCTTGAGCTTTTGGGGTCGCTTCGGTACCATATCGGTTTTCGGAACAGGGTAAACCCGTGTTTTTGCTCTCGTGGCTGGCGCGCTCAGGCGCCTCGGCGGTCACCACCGCCCTGCTGCTTTCCGGCCTGGCCGGCGGCGTGCAAGCCAAGGAAGCAACGCCCACCACAACGCCCGCTCTGGCTGAGATCACGCTGAGCGAGCTGCCCGTCCAGGCCCAGGAAACCCACCGGCTCGTCCACGCCGGCGGCCCGTTTCCCTACGCCAAGGACGGCGTGGTGTTCGGCAACCGCGAACGCCTCCTGCCTCGCCAGGCACGGGGTTTCTATCGCGAGTACACGGTCAAAACCCCAGGTGCCCGCAACCGTGGCGCGCGCCGCCTCATCTGTGGCGGCACGCCCCCGACGGCGCCCGAGGTTTGTTACTACACCGACGATCACTATGCCAGCTTCAAGCGCATCCGCGCCGCAGCGGCCCGGTGAACGTCGCAGGTTCAGCAGTTTTGTGACTTGAAAGGAGGATCGTGACCATGCTTTTGTTGCAGACCGTCCGTCCCAATATCGTGCAGGCCATACGGGCCTACCGGGTCGAGGACTTGATGCAGGCCGCCCATGAAGCGGGCCAGCATTTCCTGTACGCCAACCTGTCGGAGGCGCAGTCCAAGCAGGACGTGCTCGATGGCATCGCGCAGGCCTTTTTGTTCCCGGCGCATTTCGGCAAGAACCTGGACGCCCTGCATGACTGCATGACCGACCTCGTCCACAAGGCAGGCTCGCAGCCTGGCTTTGTCGTGGTGCTGGAGCAGTTGCCCGACAACGTGCGCTTCGACCGCGAGGCACGCGAGCAGCTGCTCGATGTCTTCCGGGACACGGCCGACTACTGGGCCGACAGGAAGATAGCCTTCCGGTGCTTCTATTCTTTTCAGTAGCCCGCTCCCAAGAAAACGGGTCATGGGAGCGGGCTGCTGAGGTGGCCCCGGTGATTGAGAAGCCCGCGCCGAAAAGCGCGAAGACGACGATTGGCAACCCCAACTTCGGCATGAACATGCCGATGATGTGCAGCGCCTTCGATACCTCGATGTGGCTGAGCGCGGCCTGAAACCGCCGTTCGCCAATCAAAAACGGGACCTCAGGGTCCCGTTTTCACTTCCAGCGCCAGCGCGACGAACTCGTCCACCGGCACCTCCTCGGCGCGCCGCTGCAGGTCGAAGTGCCCGGTGTAGCCGCGCTCGGCCAGCCAGCGGCCCAGGCTGTGGCGCAGCAGCTTGCGACGCTGCGAGAAGGCGCTGGTGACCAGCGCGCCCAGCAGCGCCGGGTCCAGCCCCAACGGGGGCTTCAGCGGCTGCATGCGCACGATGGCGGAGTCCACGCGCGGCGGCGGGTCGAAGGCCTCGGGCGGCACGTCCAGCACCGACTCGATGTCGTAGCGCCACTGCAGCATCACCGACAGGCGCCCGTAGTCCTTGCCGCCGGGTGCGGCGGCCATGCGGTCCACGACTTCCTTCTGCAGCATGAAGTGCTGGTCGACGACGTCGTCCACCGCGTCCAGCAGGTGGAAGAGGATGGGCGTGGAGATGTTGTAGGGCAGGTTGCCGACGACACGCAGCTTGGCGCCCTTGGCCGCGGCAAGCGCCTTGAAGTCGACCTTGAGCACATCGCTCTCGATGACCTCGACGTCATCGCGCTTGCGCAGGCGCGCGGCAAGGTCACGGTCGAGCTCGATGACGGTCAGCGGCTTGTAGCGCGCCAGGATCGGCAGCGTCATGGCGCCCAGGCCCGGGCCGATCTCCACGACCGTTTCGCCCGGCTGCGGGTCGATCAGGTCAACGATGGCTTCGATCAGCGCCTTGTCGGTCAGGAAATGCTGACCGAAACGCTTGCGCGGGATGTGGGAACCGCTCAGTCGAGCCATTCCCGCACTTCAACGAAAGCCTTGTTGCGCAGATCCTTGACCCACTCCTGGTAGGCCTCGTCGTACTTCTGCTCACGCAGCGCGCCACGGGCCTGGTCGCGCAGCTGCTTCATCTCGACCTCGACGGTGCGCCGCTCCAGCACCTGGATCAGGTGCACGCCGAAGCGCGACATGACCGGCGGCGAGATGCCGTTCAACGGCAGCGCGTTCATCGCCTCCTCGAACTCGGGCACGAAGCCACCGGCGCCCATCCAGCCCAGGTCGCCGCCGGCTTCGGCGCTGCCGTCCTCGGAGTTGGCCTTGGCGATGTCCTCGAACTTGGCCTTACCAGTCTCGATCTGGCGCTTGAACTCGGCCAGGCGGCGGGCCGCGACCTCGGCGGTCAGCTGGGCCGACGGGCGCAGCAGCACGTGGCGGGCATGGGTCTGCGTGGCCTGCGTCAGCGACGAAGCGCCCTGGCGCTCGACCACCTTGAGGATGTGGAAGCCCGCGCCGCTGCGCAGCAGCTCCGGTGCGACCTGGCCGGTCTTCAGGCTGGCCGTGGCGTTGACGAAAATGTCGGGCAGACGGTCGGCCGGGCGCATGCCGATCTCGCCGCCGCGCGCCTTGTTGCTGTCCTCGGAGACCTCGCGGGCCACCTTGCCGAAGTCTTCGCCGCCCTTGATGCGGGCCAGCGCGGCTTCCGCGCGCGCGCGGCGCTCGGCCACCACGGCCTCCGCCGCGCCATCGGGCACCGGCACCAGCACCTGGGCCAGGTTGATCTGGCCGCCCTGCTCCAGCGCGGCGCGCTTCTTGTCGAGGTAGGCGTCGATCTCGGCGTCGGTCACCTTGATGCGGCCCTGCACCTCGCGCTCGCGCACACGCTCGGTCATCATCTGGTCGCGCAGGTTCTCGCGGAAGCTCTTGTAGTCGGTGCCGTCGGCCTTCAGGCGCTCGCGCAACTGGGCCATCGTCAGCTTGTTCTGCGCGGCGACGTTGGCGACGACACGGTCCAGCTCGGCCTCGTCGATCTTGCTGCCGTTCTCGCGCGCATAGGTGACGAGCACGCGGTCCTCGATGAGGGCCTCCAGCGCCTGCTTGCGCAGGCCGGCCGTCTCGGGCATGACCTCGCCGCGCTGGCGGGCCTCCTGGCGCAGCTTCTCGGTGCGCTGGACGACCTCGCTGGCGGCGACGACGTCCTGGTTGACGACGGCGGCGATGTAGTCCCCCGGCTGCAGTGTGGGCGTCTGGGCCGAGACGTGAAGGGCGGCCAGGGCCAGAACAAGGGGAACGAGGCGATGCATCATGGTAGGAAGTCTGAACTCGGTGAGCGGTCGGAGCTCAGCCTGCGGTAACCGGGCACATTGTCCTTCAAGACTTTCAGGGCATTGGATCCGAGCTGGGACAGGCCGACGAGCTCCAGCTGCAGCATGAAACGGGTGTTGGTTTCGGCGCGGCCGGTGGACAGCCGCTCCAGGCCGAAACGCAGCACCCAGCAGCCGGCGTCGTACTCGAAGCCGGCGACCGAATCGGTCAGCCGCTTGTCGCGCAGCGAGTACTGCACGCGGCCCGCGCTGTACCAGGCGCCGCTGCAGCTGGCGCGGCTGTCGGCGCCGCGCGACGTGACGGGCTCGCCGTAGATCGGCCACTGCCAGGCGAACTCGACCTGCTCGCTCTGCGCGCGCGCCAGCCGGTAGGCGACGCTGACGGTCTTGAACGGCCCCGGCGAGTAGCGCGCGCGCACGACCGAGCGCACCGAGCGGTTGGTCTCGGGGTTGAACTCCAGCGTGCTTTCGGCCCACCAGCGCTCGTCCAGGTGGGCGGCGGCGGCCAGCAGCAGGTCGGAGAAGCGCTGCGTGACGGGCTGGCCGTCGGGCGTGATGCGCTGGTCGCGGAACAGGAAGCGCTGCACGGCACCGACGCGCAGGATTTCCTCACCCTGGGACGCGCTGACCCAGCGGCTGGTCGCGCCGACGCTGACCGCGTGCAGGTCCGACACCCGGTCCACGCCCGAGAACGGGTTGTCCGTGTAGATGGAGTCGAAGTTGAAGTCCTTGGCCGCCGCGTCGAAGTTGGGCAGGTTGGCCTGGTCGCGGAACGGCGTGTTCACGTACAGCAGGCGCGGCTCCAGGCTCTGGCGCATCGCGCGGCCGAACAGCTTGGTGTCGCGCTCGAAGACCCAGCCGTGGTCGATGCTCAGCGTCGGGATGACGCGGCCCATGCGCTGGCGGCCGTCACTCTGCGGCCGGTCCAGGTCATAGGCGGCGGCATTGACGGACACGCGCGGGATGAACCACCAGGCCTCGCCGCCCAGCGGTGCGGCGATGTGGCCCAGCGCATGGAAACGCTGGCCGCCACGCGGCTGGCCGGGCAGCGCCGAGCCGGGCAGGTCGAAGCGGTTGTATTCCAGCTCCAGGCCGCCCTCCAGCCGCGCCTTGCGGCCCCAGGGGCGGAAGCTGTCCAGCACGGCCTCGTCGGCCGCCGTCGTCACGCGCACGCCGATCTGCGGGCTGCGCTGGTAGGGCGAGTCGAACTGCGCCAGCGCATCGGTGCCTTGCAGCGTCTGCCAGTGCTGCAGCCGGGCATAGGTGTCGATGACGCCCCAGGACAGCTCGCGCTGGCGGTTCACCGTGAAGTCGCTGGCCAGCAGCCGCGGCGTCTGGCTCTCGACGCGGCGCGACAAGTCTTTCCAGTAGTCGTCGTCGGAGACGCGCTCGCTGCGCAGCTTGTAGCGCCAGTCGCCCAGGCGGCCGTCGTTGTTGAGCTTCAGGTCCCAGCGCGAGTGGCCGAAGACGCGGTCACTGGGCAGCAGGTCGACGTTGATACGACCGGCGTGGCCGGGCTCCAGGTAGCGGAACTCGCCGTCCACGCCCACGCCGCGCTTGGACATGATGAAGGGCGTCAGCGTCGCATCGCGCTGCGGCGCGATGTTCCAGTAATAAGGCACGCCCAGCTCGAGGCCGCTGCGGTTGTCCAGGAAGATGTTGGGCGGCAGCCAGCCCGACTTGCGCGCCGAGCTGAGCGGGAAGCTCAGGGACGGCGCGGCCAGGATGGGCACGCCCAGGAAGCGCAGCACCGCGCCCTCGGCCTCGCCCTCGTTGGCGGCCAGGTCCAGGCGCAGCTGCTTGGCCGTGATCTGCCAGGCCGGCTCCTGGTCGTCCACCACCGGGCAGCTGCTGTAGCTGCCCTGGGTGGCGCTCAGGTGCTCGCTGTCCTGGAACTTGATGACATCGGCCTTGCCAGCGCCGCCGGTCGCGGCGAGGAAGAAGCTGGGCGTCAGGAACTCGCCCTCGAAGCGGCTCACGTGCAGCTGCAGCAGCGGCCCCGTGAAGACATTGCCCTGGTGGTTGATGCGCACCTGGCCTTCGGCGCGGGCAAAGTCGTCGGCGATGCGGTAGTTCAACTGGTCGGCATTGAGCAGCAGCTCGCCGTAGCGCATCTCGACGCCGCCGGAGGCCTCGGCCTGCTGATCCGTCTGCGCCGTCACCTTGTTGGCGCTGATGACCAGGGCCGGCTTGGCCCCCGGCTTCGTGCCCGACTTGGCCTGCGGGCCCAGCACGCGGCTGCTGCGCAGCGGCAGCGCCCCCTCGGGCGTGACCTGCTGCGCCGACGCCTGCCCCCAGGCGCACAGGGCCAGGGCAATCAGGATGGGCAGCGGGGCGAGGTGGGGGTGAGGATGCGAGCGCGGCACGGGCGGCGGGGGCAAGCTGCGGAAAGCTCGAAGTCAGAGGGATTTGCCGGGGCCGGCTTCTTAGAATTTCATTATCCACGAGGGCTTTCTCCCCATGACAACACCCCACGACCTGATCGCCGCGCTGCAGGCCGCGCCGGCAGACGCCGATGCGTTGATGCGCGCCGCCTGCGCCGAGCTGCGCGATCGGCCACCGGCCCAGGTGCCGCCCGACGCCACGGCCTTGCGCGCCGGCCTGGCCCGCATCGCCGAGACCGGCCTGGACGGCGTGCTGCAGCGCCTGCTGCACGATGCCCCGCACGGCTCGCCCACCGACGCGCTCGCCGCGCTGCTGCGCCCGCCCGAGCTGTCCTGGGACGAGCCGCAGGAGATCGACTGGGCCGTGCGCCACTGGGAAGCCAGCCGCGCCGCCGGCCAACTGGACGAAGAGCTGGCCGCCGACTTCGGCGAGTACTGGCACCGGCTGGAGTGGAGTGCGCTGCAGCAGCATCTGACGCTGCTCGCGAACCTCAGCGCCGGCCACCCCAACGAGCGCCGGCTGCTGGCCTACATCGCCAAGACGGCCAGCCGCTATGTCGCGTTCGGGCCGCTGAAGCGGGCCATGGAGGCCCGCTTCCCGGAGCTGTTCGACCTGGGCTTCAGCCTCAGGTGAGTCAGGGGCAGGTCGCGCACCCGGCCGCGACCAGCCACGGGTCCTTGTCCTCGCCGCCGAAGATTTCCAGCAGGAAGTCCAGGAAGGCCCGCGTGCGCGCCGGCACGTACTTGCGCGTCGGCATGCCGGCCCACAGCGTGGTGCTGAACAGCCGCCACTGCGGCATGACGCGTTCCAGCGCCTGTTCCAGCAGCGCGTCCTCGACCATGAAGCTGGGCAGGCCGGCCACGCCCAGGCCGTGCAGCGCGGCCGCGTAGTTGGTGTCCATGTGCGTGGTCGACAGCGCGGCGCGCGACGGGATGATGGGCAGCGTGATCTCCTCCTCCCCGTCGCCGCGTTGCAGCGTCAGCCCACGCATCAACGTCGGCGTGGGCGGCAGCAGCGCGTCGTGCTGCTTGAGGTCGTGCGGATGCTGCGGGCGGCCGCGCTGGTCCAGGTAGTCCGGCGACGCGCACATGATGAACTCGCTGCGCGCCAGGCGGCGCGCGATGAAGTCGCCGTCCAGCGTCTCGCGGGCCAGCAGGATGGTCAGGTCAAAGCTGTCGTCCACCGTGTCCACCGGGCCGGGCGACGTGATCTCCAGCGTGACCAGCGGGTACTCGCGGTGGAACTTGGGCAGATGCTTGGCCAACTGGTGCACGGCGATGGCCGGCGGGCACAGGATGCGCAGCAGACCGCGCACCTCCTGCGTGGCCGACGCGGCCAGCGCGGCCGCCTCGTCGACGTCGGCCATGATGCGCCGCGCCCGCTCCAGGTAGGCCTCGCCGATCTCGGTCAGCGACAGGCGCCGCGTCGTGCGGTTCAACAGGCGCGTGCCGAGGTGCTCCTCCAGCTCGGCCACCAGCCGCGTGACGACGGCCGGCGCCAGATCCAGCGCCCGGGCGGCGGCGGCAAAACTGCCCTCGTCGATGACGCGGACGAAAACCTTGATGGCGCGGAGCTGGTCCATCCGTTAGGGGTGTGCCGCCATGACCTGGGCGACGGCCGCCGTCAGCCGCTTGCCATAGGGCACATGCAGGAACTCGTTGGGCCCGTGGGCGTTGCTCTTGGGACCCAGCACGCCGCAGACCATCATCTGCGCCTTGGGGAAGCCTTTTTGCAGCATGCTCATCAGCGGGATGGTGCCGCCCTGGCCGATGTAGCCCACCGGCGCCTTGAAGTGCGCCTGGCTGGCGTCGTTCAGCGCCTGGCTGAGCCACGGCGACAAATCCGGCGTGTTCCAGCCCGTGGCGCCGTAGGCCCCCGCACGGCCGTCGGGCGTGAACGTGACCTTGGCGTTGTAGGGCGCGTTGTCCTCCAGCAGTGCCTTCAGCTCCAGCGCCGCGGCGTTGCCGTCGATCAGCGGCGGCAGGCGCAAGGACAGCTTGAAGGCCGTGTACGGCCGCAGCACGTTGCCGGCGTTCTTCAGCTCGGGGAAGCCATCGGCGCCGACCACCGACAGCGTGGGCCGCCAGGTGCGGTTCAGCAGCACCTCGACGGGGTCGGTCGTCACCGGCAGCACCGGGCCGCCGTCCGCGCCGCAGGCCCAGGGCATGCGCTTGTAGACCTCGTCCTTCAGGATGGCCGCAGTGGCCTTCGCCTGGTCCAGCCGGGCGCCCGGGATGTCGCAGTGGAAGCTCTCGGGCAGCAGCCGTCCCGTCTTGCTGTCCTCCAGCCGGTCCAGCACCTGGCGCAGGATGCGGAAGGACGACGGCACGCAGCCGGATGCGTCGCCGCTGTGGATGCCCTCGGTCAGCACCTCCACCTTCAGCACGCCCGACACCATGCCGCGCAGCGACGTCGTCAGCCACAGCTGCTCGTAGTTGCCGGCGCCGGAGTCCAGGCAGACCACCAGCGAGACATTGCCCAGGCGGGGCTTGAGGATGTCGATGTAGGCCGGCAGGTCGAAGCTGCCCGACTCCTCGCAGGTCTCGATGATGCCCACGCAGCGCGGGCGCGGGATGCCCTGCTGGTCCAGCGCCATGATGGCCGTCAGCGACGCGTAGACCGCGTAGCCGTCGTCGGCGCCGCCACGGCCGTACAGCAGGCCGTTCTCGTACTTGGGCGTCCAGGGGCCCAGGTCACTGCGCCAGCCGCTGAACTCGGGCTGCTTGTCCAGGTGGCCGTACAGCACGATGGTGTCTTCGGAGCCCGCCTTGGTGGACGGCACCTCGAAAAAGATGACCGGCGTGCGGCCGGGGATGCGCACCACCTCGAGCTTCAGGCCGGCGACCTTCTGGCTCTCCACCCAGGCGGCGGCGGTGGTCAGCACCTTCTCCAGGTGACCGTTGGCCGCCCAGTCGGCGTCGAACATCGGGCTCTTGGCCGGAATGGCGATGTAGTCGGTCAGCGCGGGGACGATTTCCTCGTCCCAGACACGCTCGGCATAGGCGCCCAGCGCGGTCGCCTCGTTGGCTTGAAGGGGCAGGTTGGGATCACGTGCGTTCATGGCGAACTCCTTGCAGCAGGCGCTTGTGGCGCAGCCGCTCAGTTTAGGCCTGCCCCGAGACAGGCGTCACGCCGCTCCGTAGAACTACGGGCGACGTTCGTCATGGGGACCGCTTAGGCTCGGCGGCAACATGACTCGTCTGCCGCTGCTCGTCCTCCTCACCCTGCTGGCGCTGCTGACCGGCTGCGCCTCCGGCCCCAAGTTCACGGTGGACGATGGCCGCAAGGTCGACGAGAACCTGCTGGCCGGCATGCGCGCCTACGGTGCCGGCGAGCGCCTGATCCGCCCGGCCATCGCCCGCAGCGCGGCGCTGCAGGACAAGGAGTGCGACAAGCAGTGGGAGCTGCCCTTCGCCGTGGCCACCAGCGCCGGCTGGAGCGCCGACGACCGCGTCGCCTGGGTGCGCGCGCTGCAGGTGGACGAGCGCCTGACCGTCATCGCCGTGACGGGTGAGTCGCCGCTGCCCATGGGCACGCGCATCAACCACGTCGCCGGCCAGACCAGCGACGACGGCGAAAAGCTGCTGGAGTGGCTGGCCGAGGCGCGCGACGCGGGCCAGCCCTTCAATGTCGGCACCGCCGCCGGCAAGCCCGTGGCCATCAAGCCCTTCCAGGTCTGCCGCGGCTACACGCGCTTTGCGCCGCCCAACACGCCGCAGCTGCAGGACTACCACTGGCTGCTCAGCCTGCACCCGCTGGAGGTGACGCAAGCCGAGCCGACGCCCGACGAGGCGCTGTGGGCGGTGCTGTGGACGCAAGGCCTGTCCGAAGAGGGCGGCGCGCGCATGAAGACCTACCACTACGCGATCAAGATCGCCGGCACGCTCTACAACCTGGCCACGCTGGCCTCGGGTGTGAAGGCCGCGGCGCTGGCGGCCGACGCCGCCCTCAGCGCGGCCAAGAGCGCCGCCGCCAACGTGGCCAGCGACTTCATCAAGCAGCAGCTCATCGAGCAGGGCCGCGCGCTGGCGGCGCAGAAGATCCGCGAAGGCCTGGTCGACGCGGCGACACAACTGACGCGCCAGCAGGTGCTCAACGTGATGCAGGCCGCCGCCGCCAACCGCGGGTCCCTCTCGGGCATCTCGCGCATCGCCGCCACCGCCTTCGAGCGCGCCGACGCCTGGGCCTTCACGCGCATGGCGGCCCTGGGCGCGCCGCCGCTGGCCGGCTTCACGCTGCACCAGAAGATGGTCGAGCGCAGCCTGGCCCAGAACGCGCTGGTCTTCGATGCCGACCGCCTGGCCGCGCTGAACAAGGTGGCGGCCGCGCGTGGCTTCGAAGCCGAGGTGGTCGCCATCCTGGGCGGCTACCGCGCCGACGCGCTGGTGGCCAGCATCGGCGCGATGCCGCTGGCCTCGGCCCAGACCAGCTTCTCGTTCGACAGCCCCGACGACCCCGGTGCCGGCCGCTTCTCGCGCGGCCTCATCGACGCGATGCTGGACATGCCGGCCGAGTCCGCCGCGCGCAAGAAATGAAGACGCTCGCCCCCGCCCTGCTGCTGGTCGCCGCGGCCCTGACCGGCCAGGCCCAGACGCCGCCCGAAGCGGCGGCCTCCGCCGCGTTCCCCCCGTTTGCCGCCGAGGCCGCAGCGTCCGAGCCGACACCGGCGCCCGGCCCGCCGCCGCCCAGCTGCGCGCAGCTGACCAGCCGCGCGCTGTCGGCCGACCTGCGCGCCGCCACCGCGCAGTCGCAGAACCAGGCGCTGCAGGCCCAGGTCAAGCTCTACGACGAGGCCGTGGCGCAGTGGGGCGCGGCGATCGCCGCCTGCGACGGCCGCGCCCGCGAGCGCGCGCAGCGCAACCTGGCCGACAGCCAGAAGACGCATGACGCGCTGGCCGAGAAGCTGCAGTCCGGCAGCCAGTGCGAGAGCGCCCACCGCGACGCCGGCGCGCTGCAGGAGCTGGCGCGCGGCGCCTTCAGCGAGCGCCGCTTCACCGAGGCGGCCAGCCTGTACCGCAAGGCCGAAGGCATGTGGGAGCTGGCCGCCGAGCAATGCAGCGGCAGCCAGCAGCAGACGGCCCAGCGGCGCCGCGAGCAGAGCGAGATCGACGGCCACAACGCCGAGTTCTGCGCGCCGCCGTTCGAGCGCGCCCGCGAGTTCTCGACCAAGCTGCGCAACAGCGCCGCCGCGCTGCCGCTGGCCGAGCGCCAGACGCAGAGCCAGATCGGCGAGACGCTGTGGCGCGACACGGCCGGCCTGTGCAAGGGCAGCGCGCAGGAGCTGGCCATGAACAACGCCCAGGCCCTGGCGCGCGAGCGCGGCACGCCCTGGGTCGCCTCGCCCTTGCCCGGCGCGCCGCCCACGGCGGCCGCGCCCGCAACGGCCGTCGCCGCCGCACCCAAGCCATCGGCCACGGCGCCCACGAGCAAGCCCGCCGCGACGACCGCGCCACCGGCGGCGATAGCGGCCGCCACCGTGCCGCTACGCCAGGCCGCCGCCGCGCCGATCACGCCGCCGATCACGCCGCTGGCCACGCCCGCCGCCACGGTGCCGGCCGCCGAACCCAAGCTCTTCGACCGCACGGCCGGCGACACGCGCTACGTCGGCCAGTTCGTGCGCAACGACGACGACACCGTCACCGGCACCGGCCGCGTCGAGTGGAAGAACGGCGATGTCTACGAAGGCCCGCTGGTGCGCAGCCAGCGCCACGGCGTCGGCGAGATCCGCTGGGCTGCCGGCCAGCGCTACAGGGGCGAATGGATCACCGACCGCGCCACCGGCCGCGGCCTGATGGTGTTTGCCAACGGCAACCAGTTCGACGGCACCGTGGTGGAAGGCCAGCCTGAGGGCGAAGGCAAGCTGACCTATGCGTCGGGCGACGTCTACACCGGCCAGGTCCGCAACGGCCTGCCGCACGGCAAGGGCAGCTACGTCTGGATGAGCGGCCAGCGCTATGAGGGCGAATGGGTCAATGACAAGCCGCAAGGCCAGGGCCGGATGCGCTTCTCCAACGGCAACCAGTACGAAGGCCAGCTGGCCGCGGGGCTGCCGCAGGGCCGGGGCCGCATGGTGTTCCCCAGCGGCGACATCTACGAAGGCCAGTTCGAGGCCGGCAAGGCGCACGGCGACGGCAAGTACGCGTGGAAGAGCGGCGAGCGCTACGAAGGCGCCTGGGCACGCGGCCTGAAGCATGGCCACGGCATCTTCCACTGGCCCACCGGCGACCGCTGGGAAGGCGTGTTCAAGGACGATGAGCGCACCGACGACGGCTTCATCGTCCGCAAAGGCAACTGACAGGCTCGTCAGCTACGCTCACCGCATCCCCCATTTGGAGACTCACGATGAAGACCCTGCTCACCGCCGCCGCCCTTGCCATCGCCTTTGCCGCCCCGGCCGCCGAGGCACGCACCGTCAAGCACCAGGCCGGCAGCCACGCCAGCAGCCCCGTGCAGGCCAAGAGCGCCACCAAGAAGGCCGGCAAGACCAAGCACAAGAAGTCGACGAAGAAGGCCTCGCACAAGGCTGCCTGAGCCGACCCGTCCTGAATCAGGCGGCCTCCGAGCGAGCGGCCGCCTGCATGCGTTGAGCGGCGTGGATCGCCAGAGGCCCGCCTTGGACTGCCGCCGCCATCACTCCCGCTCGAACTTGAACACCGCCACGCTGGCCATCAGGTTGGGCAGGCTGCGCACGACGCGGCCCTCCTGCAGGCCGAAGGCATCCAGGATCTTCAGGTGGTTCTTGCGCGCCAGCACGCCGAAGTCGGCGAACGTGCCGACGCGGATGTTGGGCGTGTCGTACCACTCGTAGGGCAGCGCCCGCGTGACGGGCATGCGGCCGAACAGCACCTGCAGCCGGTTGGGCCAGTGGGCGAAGTTGGGGAAGCTGACGATGCCCATCTTGCCCACCCGCGCCGTCTCCTTCAGCATGGCCTCGGCATTGCGCAGGTTCTGCAGCGTCTCCAGCTGCAGCACGACGTCGAAGCTCTGGTCCTCGAAGATGGCCAGGCCCTCTTCCAGGTTGCGCTGGATGACGCTGACGCCGCGTTTCATGCAGGCCAGCAGGTTGGCGTCGTCCAGCTCCACGCCGTAGCCCGTGCAGCCCTTGTGCTTGATGAGGTGCTCCAGCAGCTCGCCGGTGCCGCAGCCCAGGTCCAGCACGCGTGAGCCGGGCGGCACCAGCGCCGCGATCGCGGGGTCGAAACTCATGGGTGCCCCCTTCGGCCTGCGGTCTGTCCCCCCAAGGGGGAGCGAGCTTGCTTGGGGCGGCCGGGCGCTGCGCTCATATCGCCACTCCCTTGAACTGCAGCACCGCGGGCCGCGCCAGTCCGTCGGCGATGCGCTCGAAATAGGCCCGCAGCACACCGTGGTAACGCGGGTCGTCGAGCAGGAAGGCGTCGTGGCCGTGCGGCGCGTCGATCTCGGCGTAGCTGACGTCCAGCCGGTTGTCGAGCAGCGCCTTGACGATTTCGCGCGAGCGGTCCGGCGAGAAGCGCCAGTCGGTCGTGAAGCTGGCGATGAGGAACTTGGCCCGGGCGGCGGCGAAGGCGCGCGTCAGGTCGCCGCCATGTTCGGCCGCGGGGTCGAAGTAGTCCAGCGCACGCGTGATCAACAGGTAGGTGTTGGCGTCGAAGTAGTCGCTGAACTTGTCGCCCTGGTAGCGCAGATAGCTTTCGATCTGGAACTCGATCTCCTGCGTCGAATACCCCAGCGCGCCGTCCTTGCCGCCCTTGAGTTCGCGGCCGAACTTCTCGGCCATCACGTCGTCGGAGAGATACGTGATGTGGCCGATCATGCGCGCCACGCGCAGGCCGCGCTTGGGCACCACGCCGTGCTCGTAGAAATGGCCGCCGTGGAAGTCGGGGTCGGTCACGATGGCGCGGCGGGCCACCTCGTTGAAGGCGATGTTCTGCGCCGACAGGTTGGGCGCCGTCGCGATGGCGATGCAGTGCCCGACCCGGTCCGGGTAGCGCAGCGCCCAGTCCAGCGCCTGCATGCCGCCCAAGCTGCCGCCCAGCACGGCCGCCAGCTTCAGGATGCCGAAACGCTCGACGAGGCGGGCCTGGGCGTCGACCCAGTCCTGCACGGTGACGACCGGGAAGTCCGCGCCCCAGGCCTTGCCGGTCGCCGGGTTCACGTGCATGGGCCCGGTGGAGCCGAAGCAGGAGCCCAGGTTGTTGACGCCGATGACGAAGAACTTGTCTGTGTCCAGCGCCTTGCCCGGGCCGATCAGGTTGTCCCACCAGCCTTCGCTCTTGGGCTGGCCGGCGTAGGTGCCCGCGACATGGTGGCTGGCGTTCAGCGCGTGACAGACCAGCACCGCATTGCTGCGCTCGGCGTTCAGCTGGCCGTAGGTCTCGACCGTCAGGTCGTACTCGGCCAGCGCCGCGCCGCTGCGCAGCGGCAGCGGTTCGTCGAAATGAAAACTCTGCGGCGATACCTCGCCGACGCTTCGGCCCGTCATGGCCCACTCCAAATGAAAAACCGGCGCCACTGTTGCGGACGCCGGTTGACTCGGAGTCCTGTTTAGCGGCATTTGTAGAGCGCCCGCAATCCGGAACAAATCGGCGCTGAAGCGGCCATTCTAGGCCGTCCGATCACCCCTGTCCGTCGAGGCGGAACTGCGCCACCGCGCCGGTCAGCAGCTGCAGCTGCTGACGCAGGCTGTCGGCTGCCGCCGCGGATTCCTCCACCAGCGCCGCGTTCTGCTGCGTCATGTGGTCCAGCTGGTTGACGGCGCCGTTGATCTGGCCGATGCGCGCGCTCTGGTCGGCCGCCCCCGTGGCGACCTCGCCGATCATGTCGCTGACCTTCTGCACGTTGTCGACGATCTCCTGCATCGTCGTGCCGGCATGCTGCACGAGGCGGCTGCCCGTCTCGGTGCGCTCGAGGCTGGCGGCGATCAACGACTTGATCTCGCGCGCCGCTTCCGCCGAGCGCTGCGCCAGCAGGCGCACCTCGCTGGCGACGACCGCGAAGCCGCGCCCCTGCTCGCCCGCGCGGGCCGCCTCGACGGCCGCGTTCAAGGCCAGGATGTTGGTCTGGAAGGCGATGCTGTCGATCAGCCCCAGGATGTCACCGATGCGGCGCGAGCTGGTGTTGATCTCGTTCATCGTCGCGACGACATCCGCCACCTCCTGGCCACCGCGGCGCGCGACCTCGGCCGCGCCCTCGGCCAGTTGGCGGGCCTTGCCGGCGGCATCGGCGCCGTGGCGCACGCCGCTGGTCAGGTCTTCCATGGAGCTGGTCGTCTGCTGCAGGCTGGAGGCTGCCTGCTCGGTGCGCTGGCTCAGGTCCTGGTTGCCCGAGGCCACCTCGCTGCTGGCCGTCTCAATGCTCTGCGCCGACGTCTTCACCTGCCGCACCAGGTCGCGCAGGCTGGACTGCATCGCATCAAGTGCGCGCAGCAGGTCCGACGCCTCGTCGCGGCCGACGATGCGGATGTCGTTGTTCAGGTCGCCGCCGGCGATGGACTGCGCCACCGTGCCGGCATAGCGCATGGGGCTGGTGATGGTGGCCGAGTTGATCAGCGTCAGCGGCACCACCAGCACCATGACCAGCACCAGCACGGCCAGCGAGCGCCAGCCGATGCGGCCCAGCTCGGCGGCGAACTCGGCCTCGGAGGCCTTGGCCTGCGCGTCGATGAGGCCGGCCACGCGCTCGACGCGCTGCTCGATCTCGCGCATCGCCGCCTTGGGGCGGTTCAGCATGCGGTCGGCCACCTTGGCGGTGTCGAAGCCGCCGGCCTCGATCTGGTTGAGCACCGGCTGCGCGGCCGTGCGGTAGTCCTGCAGGAACTTCAGCGCCTCCGTGGCCAGCGCCTTGTTGTCCTCCTGCTTGCCTTCCTGCAAGCCCTTCAGCGCCGCGGCCAGGCGCTGCGCGGCGGCGTCCCAGCGCTGGCGGAACTGCTTGACCTGCTCGGGCGTCTCGTAGGCGATGACCATCTCCTTCTCCTCCAGCCGCACATCGGCCAGCGCCTGGCGGATGGCACTGAGCTGCTGCAGGTCGTGCATCGCATGCGTCGTCACGTCGGCATTCAGCGCCATCAGCTGGCGGCCGCCGAGCAGGCCCGTCACGCCCAGCGCGGCAAACATCAGCAGCACCATCAAGATGGCGCCCTGCATGCGGGTGCGGATGGTGAAGCTGCGCATCCAGGTGGCGAGGTCCATGGTCTTGTCTCCTAGCAGGCCGCTCGGGCGCGGTCGGGTCTGTTGGCTCTGCATGCTAATGAAGCGGTCACTGAAGGCAAGAGACCTTTTGCCGCATCTTGCAGTTACTGAACACTTGACCAATAATTACCGCATGCCCCGCCCCAGCCAGGATCAGGACCAGGCCTTGCTCGCCGCCGGCGCCGCGCTCTACCCCGAGTTCGGCTGCGCCGGCCTGTCGGTGCGCCGCGTCGCCGAGGCCGCGGGCGTGAACCCGGCCATGGTCCATTACCACTTCGGCAGCAAGGACGGCTTCCTGCGCGCGCTGCTGCAGCGGCATTACGAGGAGATGTTCAGCGCGCTGTCGCTGAACAGCCAGGGCGAGGCCGACGTGATGGAGCGCCTGGCCGCGGCCCTGCTGGGCGTGGCCCGCTTCGTGCGCGAGCACCGGCCGCTGATCGCGCGCGTCTGGGCCGACGCGCAAGGCGGCCAGGCCGTGGCGCAGGACTTCCTGCGCGCCAACGCGCCGCGCCACCTGGGCGTGCTGATGGCGCTGATGCAGGAGGCCGAGGCCCAGGGCCGCCTGGCGCCGCAGCCGCTGCTGACGCGCTTTTCCTTCCTGATGGGCGCGGTGGTCGCGCCGGTCGTGCTGGCCGGCGGCATGTTGACGGTCAAGGCCGTGCCCGCGCTGCTGCTGGCCGCCGTCGAAGGCGAGGTGATGTCGGACGCGGCGCTGCAGCGGCGCATCGAATGGGCCTTGCTGGGGCTGTCCAGCGGCGTGTGAGGAGATGAGATGACGCGAGTGGGCCTGCTGTTGATCCCCGCCTTGCTCGCCGGCTGCGGCGACAAGCCGCCCGACGGCTGGACGGGCTATGCCGAGGCGGAGCTGGTCTACATCGCGCCACCGGTGGCGGGCCGGCTGACGACGTTGGCCGTGCGCTCCGGCGAGGCGGTGGCCGCGGGCCAGGCACTGTTCGAGCTGGACGCCACGCCCGAGCTGGCGGCCGATGCCGAGGCGCTGGCCCGCGCGCAGAGCGCCCGTGCCCAGGCGCAGGACACCGACAAGGGCCGACGTGCGCCCGAGGTGGCCGTCACGCGCGCACAGCTGGACCAGGCCCGCGCGGCGGAACGCCTCGCCGGCATCGACCTGGCGCGCCAGCAACAGCTGCTGACCCAGGGCTTCGTCGCCAAGTCGCGCGTGGATGACGCGATGACCACGCTGACCCGGGCGCGCGCGCGCGTCGCCGAACTGGAGGCCGCGCTGACCGTGGCTCAGCTGCCTGCGCGCGAGGACGAACGCAGCGCCGCCCGCGCACTGGCCGATGCCGCGCAGAGTGGCCGCGCGCAGACGGCCTGGCGCGTCGAGCAAAAGCGCCAGAGCGCGCCCATGCCGGCGCGCGTGCAGGACGTCTTCATGCGGCCAGGCGAATGGGTGGCGGCCGGCCAGCCCGTGCTGGCGCTGCTGCCGCCGGCCAACCGCAAGGCGCGCTTCTACGTGCCGCAGTCGGCGGTGGGCGGGCTCAAGCTCGATGCGACGGTGCAGCTTCGCTGCGACGGCTGCGGCGCGGCGATTCCGGCGCGCATCAGCTTCATCGCCGCCGGCCCCGAGTACACGCCGCCGGTCATCTACTCCAACCAGCAGCGCGACAAGCTGGTGTTTCTCGTCGAGGCGCGGCCGCTGAAGGCCGAGGATGCGGAACGGCTGCACCCGGGCCAGCCGCTGGACGTGTCGCCGTGACCGAGCTGGCCATCGACGTCAAGGGACTGAGCAAGTCCTACGCAGGCCGCAAGGTCGTCGACGGCGTGGACCTGCAGGTCGCCACCGGCCGCATCGTCGGCTTCCTGGGCCCCAACGGCAGCGGCAAGACCACGTCGCTGCGCATGTTGTGCGGCCTGCTGACACCCGATGCCGGCGAGGGCCGGGTGCTGGGCCTGGACTTCCGCCGCCAGGCCGCCGAGGTCAAGCGCCAGGTCGGCTACATGACGCAGAAGTTCGGCCTCTACGAGGACTTGTCGATACGCGAGAACCTCGACTTCGTCGCGCGGCTGTTCTCGATGCCCAACCGGCGCGAGGCGGTGGACGGTGCGCTGGAGCGCCTGGGCCTGGCCAGCCGCCAGAAGCAGCTGGCCGGCACGCTGTCCGGCGGCTGGAAGCAGCGCTTGGCGCTGGCCGCCTGCCTGCTGCACCAGCCGCGCCTGCTGCTGCTGGACGAGCCCACGGCCGGCGTGGACCCCAAGGCGCGGCGCGAGTTCTGGGACCAGATCCACCAGCTCGCGCAGGAGGGCATCACCGTGCTGGTCTCCACGCACTACATGGACGAGGCCGAGCGCTGCGACGAGCTGGTCTACATCGCCTACGGCCGCGTGCTGGCGCGCGGCACGGCGGCGTCCGTCGTGCAGGAGGCCGGCGCCAAGGACCTGGAGGACGCCTTCGTCAAGCTGGTCAGCCAGGCGACCGACAACTTCGCCGAGGCCGCCTCCTGATGCAAGCCCTGGCCCGCATGTTCGCCATCGCGCTGAAGGAGGTGCAGCAGATGCTGCGCGACCGCCTGACCTTCGCGATGGCGGTGGGCGTGCCCATCATGCAGCTGGTGTTGTTCGGCTATGCGATCAACACCGACCCCAAGGGCCTGCCCACGGCCATCATCAGCCAGGACACCAGCCCGATGGCGCGCAGCCTGGTCGCGGCGCTGCAGACCAGCGGCTATTTCCGCGTCGTCGAGAGCGGCATCGCGGAGTCGCGCGGCGACGCGCTGCTGCAAAGCGGCGACATCCAGTTCCTCGTCGTTGTGCCGGCCGACTTTGGCGCCCGCGTCGTGCGTGGTGAGAAGCCGGCCGTGCTGATCGCCGCCGACGCGACCGACCCTTCCGCCGGCGGCAATGCCATCGCCGCGTTGAGCCAGCTCGGCGCCACCGCGCTGAACCGCGACCTGCGCGGCGCGCTGGCGCCCCGCGCACCGCAGCCGCCGCCGTTCGAGGTGCGCATCCAGCGCCGCTACAACCCCGAGGGCTTGTCGCGCTACAACATCGTGCCCGGGCTGGTGGGCACCATCCTGACGATGACCATGGTCATGCTGACCGCGCTGGCGATGACGCGTGAGCGCGAGCGCGGCACGATGGAGAACCTGCTGGCCACGCCGGTGCGGCCCATCGAGGTCATGGCCGGCAAGATCCTGCCCTACGTCGTGCTGGGCTATGTGCAGCTGGGCGTGATCCTGGGCGCGGCCTTCCTGCTGTTCGACGTGCCCATGGTGGGCAGCGTCGCGCTGCTGCTGGCCATGATCGGCGTCTTCATGCTGGCCAACCTGGGCGTGGGCTTCACGTTCTCGACGCTGGCCCGCAACCAGCTGCAGGCGCTGCAGCTGACGTTCTTCTTCTTCCTGCCGTCCATGCTGCTGTCGGGCTTCATGTTCCCGTTCCGCGGCATGCCGGGCTGGGCGCAGACGCTGGGCGAGGCGTTGCCGCTGACGCACTTCCTGCGCATCGTGCGCGGCGTCATGCTGAAGGGCTCGGGCGCGGCCGAGCTGGCCCCGGAGCTGTGGCCCATGCTGGCCTTCCTGGCCATGGCCGGCGGCATCGCGCTGCTGCGCTACCGACGCACGGTGGACTGAGCCCCCGCTAGGCGGCCAGCACGCCCGGCCTTCTGCGGACATAGGGCAGCGCAAACAGATACAGGCCGGAGAACAGCTGCAGGAACAGCGGCGGCAGCGGCGCGTAGGTGATCCACGGCGCCGGCTCGCCGGCCTGCAGCGCGCGGGCAATGAAGTTGGCAAGCACCGTGAGCGTGAAGACGATGGACAGCCAGCGGTGACTTTGCCGCATCCAGCGCTCGATGGCGGCGCCAGGCCGGCGGGTCGGGGACGAGGGAAGCCTGCGATCGTTCATGAGGGGTCTCCTTGAGAGAGCCCCATTGGACGCACCGGGTGCCCGCGCCGCTTCTTGAATCCTGATCGATTGAGGCCGCTCAGGGGCCGACCGCTCAGCGCTGCTGTTGCTGCTGCATCTGCGCCAGCAGCTCAGCCATCTTCTGCTGCACCGCCTGCATGGCTTTCAGCGGCCGGACCATGACCTTGAAGTCGGTGATCTGCCCCGCGTCATTCCAGCGGATCAGGTCCACGCCGTTGACCTGCACGCCGTCCAGCGCCAGCTCGAACTCCAGCAGCGCATCGTGCTCGCCGCGGATCTCGCGCACGTAGCGGAACGTCTCGTTGCCCAGGATCATCAGCGCCGCGCTGAGGTATTGCGTCGCCAGCACGCGGCCGCGCTGCGGCGTGTGCACGACGGGCGAGTGGAAGACGACGTCCTCGGCCAGCAGCGCGGCCAAGGCGTGCGGGTTGCGGGCTTTGGCCAGCGCATGCCAGGCGTCGATGGGATGGGTCATGGAACTCCTTCAGGGCCAGTGGCGTTGGAAGACGGGCGCAATGTCCGGATGCTGCTCGACACGCAGCAACTGCCCGTAGAAGGCCGGCCGTTCGGCCTGCAGGTGGGCGCGGGCGCCCGACCATTTGGACACCACCGTCGCCAGCAGCTCCAGCGCGCCGGGCGAGCCGGCGTCGAAGCCGATGCTGAACTCGTCGGCGAACACGCGCCAATGCTCGTGCAGCCGCGCCCGCGTGCCGGCGCGGATCTGCGCCTTCATGGTGTCGTCGCAGGGCTCGCACCAGCGCTCCGGGTAGTCGATGACGCTGATGGCCGCATAGCAGTTGGCCGCCACGTAGACCAGGCCGCGCAGCACCCGCGCCCGCGCGCCGGCATCGCTGGGCAGCAGCAGGTCGGGCGTTGCCGTCAGGCCCAGATGGATGAGTATGGCCGCGCTTTCCGTCAACACGCTGCCGTCGGGCAACACCAGGGTCGGGATCTGGCCCAGCGGGTTCACGCGCAGCAGCTGGTCGTACCCCGGGCCGGGGTTCCAGGACGCCGCGTCGACGCCGGTGTAGGCCAGGCCGGCACGGGTCAGCGCGGCCTCGACGGCGGCCGATCCCGAACCCTTGGTTCCGTACAAGGTCAACATGTGCATGACTCCTTCATCGAGCGTGCAAAATCGTCTCACATCATGAGTCCTACCCCCGCCCTGCCGCCATCCCGGCGAATCGTTCCCAAGCCCAGCTTCGGCCGCGTCAGCGTGGGCGTGCAGGGCCGCGTGATGATCTCCATGGCCGAAGGCCCCTTCGACGCCGAGCTGATGGCGGCCACCAAGCGCGCCATCGCGCTGGCCGGCAAGCGGCTGCCGGCGGACCGCCGCTTCGGCGACCTGCTGGAGATCCGCGGCAGCCTGCAGATGGACGCGGACGCGCTGGCCCAGCTGCGCGCCAGCATCGACAGCTTCGCGTCGCTGGGCATCGTCGCCATCTCCACCGTCTTCCTCGTGCGACCGGGCATCCCCGGCATCGAACGCCTGCCGGCGCTGATGGACATCTGGCGCGCCAGCCGACCCGTGCGCCGCGCCGACAACTTCGACGCGGCCTGGGCGCTGGTCAATGCCGACCTGGCCGCCGCCGGCCTGCCGCAGCAAGCCCCGCCCCTCCGACCATGACGGACGCCACCGGCCTGCAGTGGCCGATCGATGCCAAGGGCA
Organism: Roseateles sp. P1_C6; assembly: GCF_056406315.1. Lineage (NCBI taxonomy): Bacteria > Pseudomonadati > Pseudomonadota > Betaproteobacteria > Burkholderiales > Sphaerotilaceae > Roseateles > Roseateles sp. P1_C6. The sequence goes on along the minus strand of NZ_JBFUAK010000007.1, from coordinate 297,078 downwards.
AGCGTGCCTCGGGAGCGCCGGGCCAGCGCATCGTCGCAGCCGCGCTGCGCGGGCTGGATACCGCCGCGGCCGATGCCGTCGTCGCCGAGCGGGACTGGCGCCATGCCTACCCCCGCCACTGGCGCGACCTCGTGCAGGCGCAGGCCGCAAGACCGGCCGGTACCGTCGCGTCGGCCCGCGCCGGGCTGGCCGCGGCCTGGGGCGAACTGCCCTTTGTGCGCGCCGGCCAACCCGTCGCGCTGGCCGATGCGATGCGCACGCCACGACAGGTCTTGCAGACGCTGCGGCTGCGCGGCAGCGGTGATGCCAGGCCCGCGCCGTGGACCGTGCCGCACCAGGGCAAGGAACTCGCCGGCGACGCGCTCGCACGCCAGATCGACCGCTGGGAGAAGGCCGGCATCTGCGAGGCCGCCCACGCCGCTGCGCTGCGGGACTGCCAGGCCCACCCGCAGTGGTTCGACCTGTCCGACCAGCACCTGGTGCTGCTGGGCGCCGGCAGCGAAGCCGGGCCACTGGCCTGGTTGGCCCGGTGGCGCGCCAACCTCGTCGGCATCGACCTGGCCCGCGCGGCGCCCTGGAAGCGCATTGCCGCCACCATCGCCGCCGGCAACGCGACCTTGACCGCTCCCGTCGCGCCGGGGCAGCCGCTGGACGCGGCCCATGCGGGCGCCGACCTGCTGGCCGACACGCCCGAGATCGCCGCTTGGCTGGCCTCGCTGGGCCAGCCGCTGGCCATCGCCAACCTCGCCTATCTGGACGGCGAGCGGCATCTGCGCGTCAGCCTGGCGATGGACGCGATCAGCGCGACGCTGTGCGCGGCCGACGCACGCACCCAGCTGGCCTACATGGCCACGCCGACCGATGTGTTCGCCGTGCCCGAGGAACTGGCCACCGCCGTGATGCAGCGTTATGAGGGGCGCGGCGTCGTCAAGAAGCTGGCCCAGTTCGGCGCGCGGCTTTCGAGCGGCGGGCGTGGCTTTGCGCCTCACATCGAGGCGCTGATCGACGCGGGTGACTTTGGGCGCTGGGGGCTGGTGGACGCACTGGTCGTCGAGCAAGGCCCGAACTACGCGCTCGCCAAGCGGCTGCAGCAATGGCGCGCCCTGGTGGCGCGCGCCGACGGCCATCGCGTGGCCTTCAACGTGGCGCCCAGCACCACGACGGCCTCGGTCGTCTCCAACCCGCTGCTGGCCGCGGGTTTCCGGGGCGCCAAGGCGTTTGGCGTGGAAGTGTTCGAGCCGGCCACGACGAATGCGCTGATGGCCGCGATGTGGGTGCACCAGCTGCGCACCGCGCCGCGCGACTTCGCCCACCCGCTGAAGCTGCTGGTGCACACCGCCAACCATGGCGGCCTGTGGCGGCTGCCCTATCTGCCGCGCTCGGTGCTGCCGATGGCGGCGCTGCTGGGCTTCGTGAAGCGCCGCTAGGCCGGCTTCACGGCGCTCGCGTCGTAGATCTCCAGCCTCGGCGGCTCGCTCGCCAGCGCCATCAGCGCCTTGCCGAACTCGCGCGAGGCCGGCACGCGCAAATGCACCTGCAACGCCGCCATGTCGCTCCACTTCTCGACGAAGGTCAGGCGCAGCGGGTTCTCGGTGTCCAGGTGCACCGCATGGGCGATGCACCCCGGCTCGGCGCGCGAGCGCTCGACATGCTGCTGGCTCAGGCGCAGCACTTCGTCGAAGTGCTCGGGGTGGGCGGTGACATGGCCAAGGACGAGGATCATGAACGGTCTCCTTGGGGCCGGATGATGCCTTGGCTCAGCAGCCGATCTGCCGCACGCTGGTGCCCTGGCGCTTGAGCGTCAGCGTCGGCAGGCCGGCGCCGCTGCTGGGTGCCAGCTCGATGCTGTCGTTGCTCAGGAAGCGGCCGTTGTAGCTGCTCGCGATGGGCGCCGCGGCGACGTTGCCCGGCTCCGTCTTGAGCGTGAGCTTGAATGTGCAGTTGGACCAGTTGCCGTCGTAGTGCAGCTGCGGCAGCGCGTCGACGTTCATGTTCACGCCGGTGAAGCTGCCGCTGCTGGTGGTGGGCGTGTCGGGCAGGAAGAACACCTGCACTGTCGTGGCGCCGCTGGTGCCGGTGAAGCCGAACTCGAACAGCGGGATCAGCAGCACCTCGGTGCCGCCGCCGCAGGACGACAACAGGGACAGCGAGAGCAGCGCGGCGGTGCCGGCGCGGGGAAGGTGGCGGATGTTCATGGTCAGGGCTCCTTGGCCAACAGGCGCAGGAATTGCGCGGTGTCTTTCTCCAGGCGCTGCAGCTCGGGGGCGAGCTCGGCCAGCTGGGCGCGCAGCTCGGGGCTGGTGCGCTGCTTCGTGAAGATGGCGGCCATCTGCGGGTCGATGCGCCAGAAGTGCTGGTGCACGGCCCACAGCTCGTCGCGCAGCGCCCGCCAGGCCGGCAGCACGGGCGCGGGCCAGTGGCGGGCCAGGCTGCCGTCATGGGCTTCGCGGGCGCGCAGGAAGCGCCGCAGCGCGACGTTGTAGCGCTCGACATAGTCCGTCAGCGTGGGTCGCGCCACGGTCTCCTGCTGCAGCAGCATCCAGGCGTTGTTCAGCACCAGCAGGTAGCCGTTCAGCGTCTCGGCCAGGTCCACCTGCGCGGCCTGCGGGTCGGTGGGCGGGATGTTGCGCGCCGACGCCAGCTGCCAGGCCGCGCCGGCCGTTGCCTGCACGCGCTGCTGCACGTCGGCGATGTCGTGCACCGTGGTGGTCAGGTCCTCGGCCGACTTCATCAGGCCGACGATGCCGCGCCCGCTCAGCACCGGCCCGCCGGAGCTGCCGCCGCGCACACCGGCGAAGTCGATGCGCAGGTTGTGGCCCGCGTCGGCCGCCGCGCGCACCTGGCCGCGCGCCGGCACCAGGCCGCATTCGTCATTGCTGCCCAGCAGCCAGACCGGCTCGCCGATGGCGGCCGGCTGACCGGCCAGCGCGCGCTCGGCCAGCTGGAAGCGCGCGGGCCGGGGCGCCGTCAGCAACGCGAGGTCCGCGCCACCCGCATCCCAGCCGGGCCAGGGGCGGGCTTCGAGTTCCGCGGCGTCACCACCGCACAGCCGCAGCCGGATGCGGGCGCTGGACTGCTCGGCCTCACCGCTGCCCCGCATGCCCGTGCGCACGATGACGTGGCGCGCCGTGACGATCCACAGCCGCTGCTCGTCGGCACCAACGATGAGGCCGAAGCCATGCTCGTCGACGTCTTGCGCGGCGATCCACACCAGCTGGCCGCGCAGCCGCTCGCCCAGCTCTTCGCCGCTGAGGAAGCTCGTCGGCTGCGCCACCGCCGCGCCGGCCAGCAGCACGGCGGCCGCGATGACGGCACTCAGGACTTGTCGCCCAGCAGCTTGCGCAGCCATGTGCTGATGCCCCAGAGCAGGCCGCCGGCGCTCCACAGCAGCCCCAGGCGATGGTTGTGGGCGGCGTAGTCCAGCCAGCTGGGCTCCAGCGTCTGCTCGAAGTCGCCGGTCTGCACACCGATGTGGCGGGCCGAGCCGCTGAGCTTGATCACGACGGCATCGCCGACCGCGACCTCGCACTGGTCGACCTGCAGGCCGTCCAGCACCAGGCCGTTGCCGGCGACCAGCGGCAGCTCGCGCTCGGTGGCCGGCAGGCGCAGCGTGCCATGGCGCAGCGACGACGCGAGCCGCACCTGGCCATCGGCGCCGGGCTGGCGCTCGACCAGGCGCAGCGCGGACGGCCGCAGCCCGCGCCATTGGTAGGCGACGTTGCCCAGCCGCTGCAGCCACAGCGCCGTCGCGGCCTTGCCGCCGCCCAGCTTGAGCCATTCGGCCACCGCATAGCTGCCCGGCTCCGCCGGTGCGCCGCCAAAGCTGCTGGCCACCTTGCCGCCCAGGGTCAGCTCGACGCCATGCGGCGCGCCCTCGAAACCCAGGCGCACCGCCGGCGCACCGGCCTCGAAGGACAGCTCCGTGCCGGCCGTGAAGCTGGCGCGGCCCAGCTGCAGGCGCTCGGCGCGCAGCGCCAGCTGGCTGGCACCATCGGTGCGGGCGCGCTTCATCAAGCCGGCGTCGGCCGACTCGACGGTCGTGAAGCCCTCGGCACGCACTTCGCCGCCGACCGGCTGGCCGGCCAGCGCGCCGGCCTCGGCCAGCAGCAGTTGCGCGGCGCCGGCCTCCAGCTCCAGCGAGAACGGCACGCGCGGCACGCGCACCCACGCGGCCAGCGACACCAGCGCCGCCACGATCAGCAAGGCGATGGCATGGCGCCTGAACGCGCGGCTGCGGCCGGTGTCGAGCACGCCCAGCCGCGCATCGACCAACTGCAGCCGCGCCTGCAACTCCTGCAGCGCGGCCAGCGGTGCCTCGTCGCGCAGGCCCTGCGACAGGCGCTCGACCAGCGCCTCGCGCTGCGCCTTCAGCGCTGCCTGCTCAGGGTTGGGCGTCATCGTCGGCCCCGATCAGCGCGAACTGCAGCAGCGGCATGGGCTGGCCCTGGCCGTCGAGGGCGCGCACGTCGATGCGCAGGCCGCGGCCGTCGGCCGGCAGCGGAATGGGCAGCGCGATGCGCTCCCAGGCGAACAGCGGCGGGCCGCTGATGTCGCGCCAGCCGGGGTCCGGCAACTCGGCGCCGCCGACGCGATAGCCGCGCCAGGCCAGTGCCGACACCGCCACCGAAGGCCGCAGCACGGCGTAGACCTTGTCGCCGCCGCCCGGCGTGCCGGCTGCCTGCATGGCCACCGGCACGAAGCCCGGCAGATCGGTGCTGCCGCCCGCCAACGCCAGAAATCCGAGATCTCGCGCGGCCAGGCCGGTGGCCTGCAGCATGGGCGCGCTGTCCCACGCCAGGCCGGCGCCGCGGGCGAGCCGGGCGTCCACGCGGTACAGCGGGCTGGAGCGCAGCGGCTGGATCAGCAGGTGCACGTCCAGCCGCCGGCTGGCACGCAGCGTCAGCGCACCAGCCGTCCAGCTGCCCGGCGCGGCCTGCGTCAGCGACACCAGCTCGATGAAGGGCTGGGACACGTTCTTCACGTAGAAGCCCTCGCAGCGCGGCTGGCCGGGCACGGGCCCGTAGGCCGGCTGGCGGGCCGTGCTGGCGACCAGCAATGGGCATTGGAAGGGCGGCACCTGCGCCTGGGCCGCACCCAGGCCCAACGCCATCAGGGCATGCACCCCGCAGCGGACAGCGGCGGCGGTCCGTGGGACTCGTGGCATCGCAGCGCCCTCCAGCGGGCCAGTCTAGCGACGGATGCCTGCGGCGGCCCTCGTCAGACTAGGGAAGGGTCGAAGGCCGTCAGAAGGGCCAGGGGCGTGGCTCCGGCCGCAACTGCTCCCACGCGGCCCCCAGCGCCAGCACGCCGGCATCGTCGAAGCGGCGACCGATTATCTGCAGGCCTATGGGCAAGGGCTGCAACCCCGCCGCCGTGTAGCCGGCATTGATGGACAGCGCCGGCTGCTCGCTCATGTTGAACGGCAGCGTGAAGGCGATGTGCTCGAAGGGGCGCGCCGGGTCGTGCAGCGGGCTGGCCTGGTGGGCCGGGTAGGCGGGCATGGGGCTCACGGGCGACAGCACGAAGTCGAACGGCTCGCAGGCGGCGTTGGCCGCCTCGCGCAAGGCCTGCATCTGGCTGTAGCCGCGGAACACCGTGCCGCCGTCGTAGCCGGCCGCGGGCGCCACCCAGTCCAGGATGTAGGGCAGCACGCGAGCGCGGCGCTCGAGCGCAAGCGCCGAGATGTCCAGCCAGGAGCGCATGCGCCAGAAGCGATCGATGCCGTCGGCCATCTCGCGCGTCGTGAAAGGCGCCACGGGTTCGACGATGGCACCGGCCTGTTCGAAGGCGCGCGCGGCTGCGGACACGGCGGCCGCAACATCGGGTTGCACGGCATCGCCCCAGCCGGCGTCCAGCCACAGGCCGATGCGCAGGCCGCGCAGCTCGATGGGCCGCAGCGCGACCGGGCCTGGCGGCAGCTGCGTCGCGTCGCGCGCATCGGGCCGGGCCAGCGCGGCCAGCATCAGCGCGGCGTCCTGAACCGTGCGCGTCAACGGCCCGGCGACGCGGCCGGCATAGGCGGGCTTGATGGGCACGCGGCCGTGGCTGGGCTTGAGACCCACCAGGCCGCACCAGCCGGCCGGCAGCCGGATGGAGCCGCCGATGTCGGTGCCCAGGTGCAGCGGCCCATAGCCGGCCGCGGCGGCGGCCGCCGCACCGGCGCTGGAGCCACCCGGCGTCAGCGCGGTGTCCCAGGGGTTGCGCGCCGGCTCGGCGTAGAGGCTGGACAGGCCCGAACTGAGCATGCCGTAGTCGGGCATGGTGGTGCGGGCCCAGGCGATGGCGCCGGCCTCGCGCAGCCGTGCCGCGGGCGGGGCCTCGAAGTTGGCCGTGGCGTCGTCGGCCGTCGCCGCCGTGCCGAGGCGGTAGGCCGCGCCGGGCACGGCAATGTTTTCCTTCAGCGTGACCGGCACGCCGTCCAGCGCCAGAGCGGTGCCGGCAGCCCAGCGCGCTTCGCTGGCGTGCGCGGCAGCCAGGGCCGCATCGGCACTGACGGCGCACAGCGCATGCAACTGGCCCTCGCGCTGCTCGGCGTGGGCCAGCACCGCCCGCAGCACGTCGACGGGCGACAGCGCGCGCGAGCGGTAGGCAGCCAGCAGCTCGGCCGCACCGAGGCCGAAGATCACTTCTTCAGCTGCTGGGCGGCCTTCAGCATCGCGTCGATGTGGCCGTCGGGGTTCATGCTGGCGTGCACGGCGGCGATCTTGCCGTCGCTGGCGATCAGGTAGGACACGCGGTCGGCCATGCCCGGCACGACCTTCAGCGCGGCGTCGTACGACTTCATGACCTTGGCGCCCGCGTCGGCCGCGACGGCAAACTTGCTGCGGCAGGCCTCGACGCTGAACTTCTTCAGCGTGTCGATGTCGTCGTTGGACATGCCGATGACTGTCACGCCCTGGGCCTTGAACTTCTCCGTCGCCTCGGCGAACTGGTGGGCCTCGACGGTGCAGCCGCTGGTGAAGGCCTTGGGGTAGAAGTACAGGACGACCGGGCCTTGCTTGAGCGCGTCGGCCAGCTTGAACTTGAAGGGCTGGCCGCCGACGGCGGCGTCGGCGCTGAAGTCAGGCGCGGGGGCGCCAACGGCAAGGGCGGCATGGGCCGGGCCCGACAGCGCAAAGGCCAACGTCGCGAGAATCGCCAGCGGGCGAATCGAATGCAAAAACATAACGACTCCAATAGGTGAAGAATCACGCTCGGCCCGGCATGCCCGAACGGCCTCGCATGCTCCTAGTATCCGCGCCAGGAAAAACTTGGTTTCTTGAGATGCGAATACCCCTGAGCTGCCGCGTGCCGGCGACCCTTTTGCTGACCTTGCTCGCGTTGGCGGGCTGTGGCGGCGTTGGAAGAGACATCGGCGAGGGCATCGGCAACGCCGTCGGCTGCGCCATCCTCAACTGCACCGAATCGTCGACGCTGGGCGTCGACGAGATCAGCCCCCGCTTTGCGGCCACGCAGACCGATGCCAGCCAGACCATCGTCGTCGAAGGCTCGCTGGGCAAGTCGGCCAACCTGCTGACCACCGTGCTCATCGCGCCAGACGAGCGCCTGTCGACCAGCGCCGACGGCGGCAACGAAGTGCAGATGGTCAACCCCGACGGCAAACGCCTGGACTACAGCACCAGCCTAAGCTCCGCCAGTGCCCAGCCGATGGTGCGTGTCGTCTTCACACGCGCCGGCGTGCGCCATGTCAGCGAAGTGACGCTGCCCGCCGCGTTCTCGGTGCTGCAACCCACCGGCAGCCCGGTGCTGACGCGCAACAGCGCGGCCCTGCCCGTTCGCCTGAGCCTGTCGACCAGCGGCGACGCCGGTGCTGTCGCCAGTGGCAGCTGCAGCCGCGTGGATGGCAGCAGCTTCAGCTTCAAGAGCCAAAACCTGAACGCGGTCGCCGAGGCCAGCGTCGCTGGCGGCTACCGGCTGAATCCGGCCGCCGTCGACGCCGCGCTGAACGACGCCAGCAACAAGGCCAACAACGGCAGCACCACCACGGCGGCGGTTTCGCAATGCCAGCTGACTGTCGCCTGGACGCGCACCAGCCGCGGCAGCGTGGCTCCCACGATGAACGGGCACGGCGCTTTGAACGGCCAGCGCCAGGCCACTCACCCGCTGACCTACGACGCGCGTTCCTGAAGCAGCCCGTCGGCCAGCCAGCGCTGCAGCGCGCCGATGACGGCCGGCGCGGCGGCTTCGGCGTCGCCCAGCTCGGCCGCGGCGCGCTCGCACAGCAGCGCAAAGGGCGCGCCGGCGGCAATCGCCTCGAGCAGCGCAGCCTCCAGCGGCTCCAGTGAGCGCCAACGGGTTTCGCCGTCCTGGCGCCAGGCCAGCAGCACGTGTGCATGCGGCACGGGCTCCGGCAGCTCGGGCTGGTCGGCGCCGGATTCAGGCTCCCATTCGCGCAGCACGCGCCAGGCGGGCTCGATGGCGTAAGCCAGTGCCACGCGCTGCACGCTGGGCTGCAGGTGCAGCACCAACCCGGCCCAGTCGTCGGGCGGCAGCGCCGCCAGCGTCGCGGAATCCAGCAACGGCGCCTCGGCCGCATCAAAGGTGCCACGCAGCGTCCAGTCCATGCGGGCGAAGTCCACCAGACTGGCGTGAGGCACCAGCTCGTCGTCGGCCGCGGCCATGAAGCCGGCCAGTTCGTGGCCGAACCAGCGGATGGACGGGTGCTGGCTGGGGCGCGCGGCGATGTAGGCCCGCCCCAGCGCGTCGAAGGCTTCGTCGCCCAGCGCGCGGGCGAGCACCGTGTAGTTGTCGGCCAGCGCGGCCACGAGGCGGGCGCGGTAGGCATGGCGATAGACCTGCAGGCCGACGGCGAAATCGCCCGCGAGCAGGCCCGCGACTTCGGCGTCATCGCGGATGGCCGCGGCGAGCTGCTGCTGTTGCTCCGCGACGCTCATGACGCGGCGGCGCCCAGCCGGCGCGCGGTGGCCAGCTCGGCCAGCAGCTCGGCCAGCGGCGGGATGTGGTCGTCGCGCTCGATCATCGTCGGCACAGGGCCGAAGCGCTGCAGCGCGTGCTCGTAGAGCGCCCAGACCTCGTCGCGGACTGGGTGGTCGTGCGTGTCGATGACGATGTCGCCGCGGTCCTCGTGGCCGGCAAGGTGGATCTGGCGCACGGGTTCAACCGGGATCGCGTCCAGGTAGGCCACCGGATCGAAGCCGTGGTTGCGGCCCGACACATAGACGTTGTTGACGTCCAGCAGCAGCTGGGCGCCGGTGGCCTTCAGCAGTTGCGCGATGAAATCCCACTCCGTCATCTCGTCGGCCGCGAAGCGCACATAGCTGGACACGTTCTCCAGCACCAGCGGCCGGCCGAGGATGTCCTGCGCCTGGGCGATGCGCCCGCCGACATGGTCCAGCGCGGCGCGCGTCAGGGGTACCGGCAGCAGGTCGTGCAGGTGGCTGTGCGCGTCGGCGCTCCAGCACAGGTGGTCCGACACCCAGCCGGGTTGAAGGCGGTCTGCGAGCGCCTTCAAGTCGCGCAGATAGCCCAGGTCCAGCGGCGCCGGCCCGGCGACGGACAGCGACACGCCGTGCATGACCAGCGGGTACGCCGCGCGGATGCGCTCCAGGTGCGCCAGCGGCGGCCCGCCGGGCACCAGGTAGTTCTCGGAAATGATCTCCAGCCAGTCGGGGCGGACGTCGGCGTCGACGCCGGCTTCAAAGTCGGCGTAATGCTCGACACGCAACCCCAGGCCGAAACCTTGGATTCGGGTCATGTCGTCAGAAACGAAAACGACGCGCGGCCGCAGGCTCGCGCGCCATCGAGCGGCACTGTCGGAACCGGCTGTGCCAGGTCGCTCAGTGCGCCCCCTTCAGGGCAGACGCGTGAGCGTCTCGAGGGTGGACTTACTTTTCAACTTTTCCGCCGGCCTTGGTGCACTCTTCGGCGGTCTTCTTGCTGACCCAGCCCTGGCCCTTGCAGCCGTTGTGGCCCTTGCAGTCGCTCTTGGCGGTCTTGCATTCGGAGGTGCCCTTGCAGCCGTTGACGCCGGAACACTTGACCATGCCGTCGGCGGCCATGGCCGTCGTGGGCACGGCGGTGGCGAACAGGGCGGCTGCGGCCGCGGCAATGCCCAGGCCGGTCTTGAGGGATGCGTTCATGTCGAGTCTCCAGAAAAAGGGGAAGTGGTTGAGATCGGGTTCACCACAGGTCGACACGGAAGAGTCCACATCGACTTGCCAGCTTCTGTCGGGGGCCCCGCCCTACTCCTTACAACCGACAGACAGATTCTGATTACCTGCTGTTATGACTGCAATGGCGCGTGGCATTCGTCATGTCGTGGCCCCAGCCGCTAGAGTCCGGCAGCTTCCGTTGCCTTCTTCCATGCTGAACACCGAAACCCCGAGCACCCGGCATCCCGACCTGGACACCTACGCCACGCCCGCACTGCTGGATGCGTTCATCGACGACCAGACCGCCGCCGTCGCTGCCGTCAAGGCCGCCGCGCCGCAGCTCGCCGCGGCCGTGGACGCCGCGCTGCCGCGCATCCGCGCCGGCGGCCGGCTGCTGTACGCCGGTGCCGGCACGTCCGGCCGCCTGGGCGTGCTGGACAGCGTGGAGCTGTACCCGACGTTCTCATGGCCGCGCGAGCGCGCGGTCGCCGTCATCGCCGGCGGCCAGGGCGCGATGTTCGTCGCCGTCGAAGGCGCCGAGGACGACCGCGCGCAAGGCGCCGCCGACCTCGCCGCGCTGAACCCCGGCCCCAACGACGTCGCGCTGCTGCTGGCAGCAAGCGGCGGCACGCCCTATGTGCTGGGCGCTATTCAAGCCGCGCGCGCAGCCGGCGCGCTGACCATCGGTTTCGCCAACAACCCCGGCGCGCCGGTCACGCAGCAGGCGGAGATCGGCATCGTGCTGGACACCGGCGCCGAGGTCATCTCCGGCAGCACGCGGCTGAAGGCCGGCACCTCGCAGAAGATCGCGCTGAACACCTTCTCGTCGGCGCTGATGGTGCGGCTCAACAAGGTCTACGGCAACCTGATGGTGGACCTGAAGGCCACCAACGTGAAGCTGGTCAAGCGCGCCGTGGCGCTGACCGTGCGCGCGTCGGGCGCCAGCGAGGCGGATGCCCAGGCGGCGTTGGCGCAATGCGACCACCATGTGAAGACGGCGCTGGTGATGCTCAAGCGTGGCATTGGCGCGGCCGAGGCGCAGACGCTGCTGGACGCCGTCGACGGCAGCGTGAGCCGGGCACTGGCTGCGTGAACGCGGGCCAGCGCTCACCCTGGGCGTGGATCCCGACGCTCTACTTCGCGCAGGGCATCCCTTACGTCGTCGTGATGACCTTGTCGGTCGTCATGTACAAGAACCTCGGCATTTCCAACACCGACATCGCGCTGTACACCAGCTGGCTCTACCTGCCCTGGGTCATCAAGCCGTTGTGGTCGCCGCTGGCCGAGCTGTTCGGCACCAAGCGCACGTGGGTGACGGTGCTGCAGTTCTTCGTCGGCGCGGCACTGGCGGGCGTGGCGCTGACCATCCCGACCGACCAGGTGTTCCAGCTGTCGCTGGCCGTGTTCTGGCTGATGGCGTTCGCGTCGGCGTCGCACGACATCGCGGCCGACGGCTATTACATGCTGGCCCTGCCGCAGCACAGCCAGGCCGCCTTCGTCGGCGTGCGCTCGACCTTCTACCGGCTGGCCAACATCGGCGGCCAGGGCGGGCTGGTCTACCTGGCCGGCGAGCTGACCGAGCGCACCGGCAGTGTGGTGCAGGCCTGGACCTGGGTGTTCTGGCTGCTGGGCGGGTTGTTCGTCGTGCTGGCGCTGTGGCATGCGGTCGTGCTGCCACGGCCGGCGGCCGACGTGCGCGGGCCCGGTCGCAGCGCGGCGCGCGGCCTGGCGGCCGAGTTCTTCGCGGTGTTCGCCAGCTTCTTCAAGAAGCCCGGCATCGCCGTCACGCTGGGCTTCCTGCTGCTGTACCGCTTTCCCGAGGCGCAGCTGCTCAAGCTGGCCAGCCCCTTCCTGCTGGACCCCGTCGACAAGGGCGGCCTGGGCCTGACGACCAAGGCGGTGGGCATCGCCTACGGCACCGTGGGCCTGACCGCGCTGACGCTGGGCGGCCTGGCCGGCGGCTGGGTCATCTCCCGCATCGGCCTGAAGCGCGCGCTGTGGCCGCTGGTGCTGGCCATGCATGTGCCCAACGTCGCCTTCCTGCTGCTGGCCATGACGCACCCGACCAGCCTGGCCGTCATCAGCAGCGCGCTGGCCGTCGAGCAGTTCGGCTACGGCCTGGGCTTCACGGCCTACCTGATGTACATGATCCACGTCGCCGAGGGCACGCAGAAGACCGCGCACTACGCGATCTGCACCGGCTTCATGGCGCTGGGGATGATGATCCCGGGCATGTGGAGCGGCTGGCTGCAGGACCACATCGGCTATGTGCCGTTCTTCGCGTGGGTGTTGGTGGCCACCGTGCCCAGCTTCGTGATGGCAGCGCTGATCCGGGTGCCCGAGGACTTCGGCAAGAAGGTCGAGGCATGAAGGACCGCATCCTGTCGCTCGACGCCTTCCGCGGCTTCGCCATCGCGGCCATGCTGCTGGTCAACAACCCGGGCGACTGGGGCCATGTCTACGCGCCGCTGCTGCACGCGCACTGGAACGGCTGGACGTTCACGGACTGGGTGTTCCCGTTCTTCGTCTTCATCAGCGGCATGGCGATGACGCTCAGCCTCGCGCGCCGCGCGCAGGCCGGGGCCGACAAGACCGCGCTGCTGCTGAGCACATCGCGCCGTGCGCTGGTCATCATCGGCATCGGCCTGCTGCTCAACCTCATTCCCAGCTTCAACGTCGACACCGTGCGCCTGCCCGGCGTGCTGCAGCGCCTGGGCCTGTGCACGCTGGCCGCCGCGCCCATCGTCATCTGGCACGGCCGGCGCGGCGTGGCGCTGTGGGCGGTGCTGCTGATGGCCGTCTACGCGCTCATCCAGCTGTACCTGCCGGTGCCGGACGTGGACGGTGTGGTCCACGTGGGGCTGCTGGAACCCGGCAAGGACGCAGGCGCCTGGATCGACCGCCTGCTGTTGCAAGGCCACTTGTGGAAGCAGGCCAAGACCTGGGACCCGGAAGGCCTGCTGTCCACGCTGCCAGCCGTGTCGACGCAACTGCTGGGCGTGCTGGCCGGCTATGTGCTCGCATCGAGCAGGCAGCCGGCCGAGAAGACCATGACCTGGGTGCTCTACGGCCTCGCCAGCCTGTGGCTGGGCCAGCTGCTGGACGCCTGGCTGATGCCCATCAACAAGTCGCTGTGGACGCCGTCCTACGTCTTCGCGATGGCCGGCTGGGCGCTGATCGTGTTCGCCGTCTTCCACTGGCTGCTGGACGCGATGCCGCAGCCGCTGGCCCGCGCGCGCTGGGCGCGGCTGCTGCACCCGCTGGTGGTGTTCGGCATGAACGCGCTGTTCCTGTTCGCGCTGTCGGGCCTGATCGCCAAGATGCTCTACACGGTCAAGCTGGGCGACGGCCGCAGCCTGGGCGGCACGCTGTACGCGCCGCTGCGCGACTCGGGCCTGGCGCCGGTCAATGCCTCGCTGCTGTACGCCCTCGCCTTCGTGCTCGTCATGTACGCGGTGGCCTGGGTCATGCACCGCCAACACTGGTTCGTGAAAGTCTGATGCCATGAAACGCCGCGATCTGCTCAGTCTCGCCAGCGCGCCGCTGCTCGCTGCCTGCGCCACGCCGCCCGCGCCTGCGCCCGTGCCGGCCCCCGTCCCGCCCTCCGAGGCGGCGCTGGCTCCCACGCCGGCGGCCAGCGCGCCGGCTCCATCGACGGCGCTGCCCGCACCGCCGCCACGCGAATGGCGGGCCGCGTGGATCGCCACCGTCGCCAACATCGACTGGCCCAGCAAGCCCGGCCTCAGCGCCGAAACCCAGCAAGCCGAGATCCGCACACTGTGCGACACCGCCGTTCGCACGGGCCTGAACGCGCTGATCCTGCAGGTGCGCACGGCCACCGACGCGCTGTACGAGTCCAAGCTGGAGCCCTGGAGCGAATACCTCACCGGCACGCAGGGCAAGCATCCCGGCTACGACCCGCTGGCCGTCTGGCTGGCCGAGTGCCGCGCGCGCAAGCTGGAGCTGCACGCCTGGTTCAACCCCTACCGCTCGCGGCACAGCTCGGCCAAGTCGCCGGTGGCCGACAGCCATGTCAGCCGCAGCCACCCCGACTGGGTCAGGCGCTATGGCGACCAGCTGTGGATGGACCCCGGCGAAGCTGGCGCCGCCGAGCACACGCTGGCCGTCGTGCGCGACGTGCTGACGCGCTACGCCATCGACGGCGTGCACATCGACGACTACTTCTACCCCTACCCCGTCACGGACCCGGCCACCAAGCAAGAGGTCGACTTTCCCGACGAGCCCAGCTGGCAGCGCTACGTGGCCAAGGGCGGCAGCCTCGCCCGCGCCGACTGGCGCCGCTACAACGTCAACACGCTGGTGCAGCGCCTGTACACGCTGGCCCACGAGGTGCGCCCCGGCACCCGCGTGGGTGTAAGCCCCTTCGGCATGCCCAAGCCCGGCATGCGCCCGGCTGGCATCAGCGGCTTCAGCCAGTACGACAAGCTGTATGCCGATGTGGAGCTGTGGCTGCGCGAGGGCTGGATGGACTACCTCGCGCCGCAGCTCTACTGGCCGCGTGCGCAGACCGCCCAGGCCTTCGAGCCGCTGCTGCAGGCCTGGCGCGCGCTGAACCCGCTGGGCCGGCCCATCCACCCGGGCCTGTTCACCAGCCGCATCAACGACACGCCGCAGAGCTGGCAGCCCGACGAGGTGCTGGCGCAGATCGACATCATCCGGCGCCAGTCTCCGGGCAGCGGCCACATCCACTTCAGCATGGCCGCGCTGTCGCAGAACCGCAAGGGCATTGCCGACGCGCTGCGCGCCGGGCCCTACGCGGCGCCCTGATTCACAGCGACGTGGACGTGCGGTAGAGCTTGAGCTCGTAGGGGCGGTCGCCCGTGGCAAACATCTGCGACGTCTTGCCCTTGACGCGCACATACAAGGCCATGGTCTTGCCGGAGCTGTTGTTGTAGTTGATCTCAGGCTTGCCATTGACCATGCTGGACGTGCGTAGCACCTTGCCGGTCGCGTCCAGCAGTTCCAGCGACGCGCTGAAGTAGAAGTCCATCGTCAGCACGGCGATGCTGCTCGACAGGTGGGTGGCGTTGGGCAGGTTCAGCGAGAAGACGTCGACCTTCTCCGGGTAGGCAGCCTGCAACGTGCCGATCACGCGACCGGGGAACACGTTCAGGTATTGCGCCGTCGCCACCGTGTCGTTGGGTTCGACCTCGGCGCGAAAGCCCTTGGCCGCGATGACGGCCGCCTCGGCGTCGACAATGCCCTTGCCGCAGCCGCTGCAGCTGCCTGGGAAGGCGCGGGCGGTGGCCTTCATCAGATAGGCCGTGTCGGCGCCCATCATGAACGCGTTGCTCGCCATCATCAGCGCGGCCACGCCCGCCACGTGCGGCGCGGCCATCGACGTGCCCTGCAGCCCGGCCACCGTGTCGGCCACCGGCCCCATCGTGCCAGTGTTGGACAGCGACTGCACGAAGCCGTTGGCCACGTCGCCACCCGGCGCCGCGATGTCCACCTTGCTGCCGTAGTTGGAGTAGCCGGCGCGTGCGCCCAGCTTGTTGGTGGCCGCCACGACCATCACGCCGCTGCAGTTCGCGGGCGCCTGCTCGCTGGCGTCCTGGTTGTCGTTGCCGGCCGCGACGACGACGAGAGCGCCCTGCTTGCGGGCGTAGTCGATCGCGTCCTGGTAGGTGCTGCCGCAGCTGTGCTCGCCGCCCAACGACAGGTTCAGGATGGACGCCGGGTTGGCGTTCTTCGGCACGCTGCCCACCGTGCCTCCCACGGCCCAGACGATGCCGTCGGCGATGTCCGATTCAGCGCCACCGCACTTGCCCAGCACTCGCACCGGCACGATCTTGGCCTTGGGCGCCACGCCGCTGATGCCGGCCGCGTTATTGCCGACGGCGGCGATGGTGCCGGCCACATGCGTGCCGTGCCAGTTGCTGTTCTTGCCCGGCTCGAACCAGCCGCAGTCGCCCGCAGCCACGCCGTTGCCCGGGTCCCGCGCGTCGCTGTCGCGGCCGCCACCGTCGCCGGCGCGGTCCGTGTCGGTGATGAAGTCATAGCCCGGCAGCAGGTTGGCCACCAGGTCGGCATGCGGACGCACGCCGGTGTCCAGCACCGCCACGCGCACGCCGAAGCCGCTGCTCAGGTCCCAGGCCTTGGGTGCGTTGACGCCGCCGGTCGGGTCCGACATGTCCCACTGGCTGCTCCAGTTCGTGTCGTTGGGCGTCAGCGTGGGTTGCACGACGTGGTCGATCTCCACCGACTCGATGCTGGCGTCGGACGCCTGGATGTCGCGCGCCAACTGTGCCAGCGCGCGTGCCGGCACGCGCTGCGACAGGCGGATCACGCGGCGACCGAAGGCCCCTTCGCGGTCGAAGGCGACGCGCTGGCCGCGCGCCTCGCTCATCGCCCGGAAGCCCTGCAGCGCCGCCTTGGCGGCCACCGGCGTGCGGCTGCCCTCCTTGAACTTGATGATGAGGCCGGCCGCCTGCGGCTCCGGGCGGGCCTGGGTCTGGGTCTGGCTTGAGGCCGGGTTCATCGTGCTGAACAGTGCGGCAGCGATGAAACCGAGGGCGAAGGGCTTGCGGGTCGAGTGCATGGAATGTCTCCGTGTCAAAGAACCCTCATGCTCTGCAGCGCTCGTTGCAGTCCCGCTTCAGGGGCACGTGCGCCTGGTTTCGTTTGTTGCGCGAGCCCCCTAGCTTGCGCACCCGAAGGCCGTTGTCATGCCGGCTTCACGGCGCTTGCCTAGCCTGCCGTGGTTGAACACAAGGAGACCTGATGCGCAGCACCCTCACCCGCCTCGCGCTGCTCGCCCTGGCCGCCGCCAGCCTGCCCGCCGTCGCCCACGACAACGACGGCGACCGCCACGGCCGCGACGGCATTGCCAGCGTGCAGCTGGGCCCACGCCCCTTCTTCCTGGCCAACGAGATGGCCGACAGCCCGCTGAAGAAGCGCCTGCAGCATTGCGCGGCGACGCGCGAGCAGTACCGGCCGACGCTGTTCTCCATTGGCCACCGCGGCGCGCCGCTGCAATTCCCCGAGCACACCAAGGAAAGCTACGAGGCCGCCGCGCGCATGGGCGCCGGCATCGTCGAGTGCGACGTGACCTTCACGAAGGACAAGGAGCTGGTCTGCCGCCACGCGCAGAACGACCTGCACACGACCACCAACATCCTCGCCACGCCGCTGGCGAGCAAGTGCGTCAAGCCCTTCACGCCGGCCGCCTTCGACGCCGCCGGCACGCTGATTGCGCCGGCCGCCGCCGAGTGCCGCACCAGCGAGCTGACGCTGGCCGAGTTCAAGACGCTGCGCGGCAAGATGGACGCCTTCAACCCGCGCGGCCGCACGGTGGCCGAGTACATGGCCGGCACGCCCAACTGGCGCACCGACCTCTACGCCGGCCCCACCAGCGGTTCGCTGCTGACGCTGAAGGAAGCCATCGCGTTGTTCAAGAAGCTGGGCGTGAAGATGACGCCCGAGCTGAAGTCGCCCAGCGTGCCCATGCCCTTCGACGGCTTCACGCAGGCCGCCTACGCGCAAAAGATGATCGACGAGCACAAGGCCGCCGGCGTGCCGGCGCGCGACGTCTGGGCGCAGAGCTTCGACATCAACGACGTGCTGTACTGGGTCAGGAACGAGCCCGCCTTCGGCCGCCAGGCGGTCTACCTGGACGACGCCAACGTGCCGGCCGACGTGCCGACCTTCGAGCAGCTCAAGGCCTACCGTACCGCCGGCATCCGCATCGTCGCGCCGCCGCTGTGGGTGCTGCTGACGGCCGACACCAGCGGCAACCTCCTGCCCTCGCCGTACGCCCGCAACGCCCGCGCCGCGGGGCTGGACATCATCACCTGGTCGCTGGAGCGCAGCGGCATCCTCGCCGACGGCAGCAACGGCTCGTACTACCAGAGCTACGACAGTGCCATCACCCGCGAGGGCGACATGTTCCGCATGCTGGACGTGCTGGCCGAGCAGATTGGCGTCATCGGCGTGTTCTCGGACTGGCCGGCCACCGTCAGCTTCTACGCCAACTGCACCGGGCAGAAGTAAGCCGCTTCAGCGCGGCCGCGGTGCCACCATCAGGTGGTAGCTGCCGCGCAGCCCGGCTTCCTGGAAGCCGCAGGCCGCGTACAGGCGCCTTGCCGGGTTCTCGGGGTGGACGGTCAGCGCCACCTGCCTGTGGCCGGCCGTCCAGGCCGCGACCAACGCCGCCAGCATCAAGGCCTTGCCGATGCCCTGGCGCTGGAAGGCGGGCCACAGCGCGATGCCCAGCTGCGGCGTGAGGGCGTCCACGGACGCGAGGCCCACGCCTTCGGGCAGCTGGCGCATCCAGCAGGCGCCGGCGTCCGCGCCGTCGTGGACGGCCACCAGGCCGATGTCGGTGGGCCGCCCCCAGCCCTCGGCGTAGATGCGAACGCCGGCGTTGTCCAGCACCTCGCGCGGGCGCGGCGGCGCGGGCGGCGGGTCCCACAGCGCGATGTGCAGCCAGTCCCACAGCGTGGGCTGGTCCTGCGGGAACAGCGGTCGGAAATTCAGCATGGCGCCAGCCTACGGGCGGCCGGGGCCAACGCCGTTGGTCACGGCGTCGGTCCGCCACGAGGCGGGCTGCATCACGCAGCCCCTTGTTGCGGGAGGCGCGTCCGGCGGCCGGTGGAATGCCGGCCCCTGCATCCGGGGGGAAGCCCCCAAACCCTTGGGGTGGGCGCCGGTCGGGCCCGGGTAGCCAATGGCGGCACAACATCAGGAGACCCCATGCGCCCCATCCTCACCGCCCTGGCCTTGTCTGCCGCCGCCATGGCCGCCCAGGCCGCCACCGTGTCCGTCTACGGCAACCTCGCCAGCTGGGAGGCAGCGATCAGCGGCTCCGCGCAAGTGCAGGACTTCGGCAGCTTCAACAATGGCGACCCGCTGGCCGGCGTGGCCGTGCTGCCTGGCCTCACCCTCAGCAGCAACATGAGCAACCTCAGGGTCTTCAGCGCGGACAACGTGGCCTTCGCCAGCGGCGGCACCGCGAGGCAGGACGGCAACGCCTACTACGAAGGCAGCTACGCCCTCCCCTTCCTGGCCGCGGCGATGGACGTCACGGCCTTCGAGTCCGACCCGGCCAATCCGAGCACGGCGGTCGACCAGGGCCTGATGCGGTTCTGGTTCAGCGACGGCACGACGCAGGACATCCTGCTGTCCGGCACCCTGGACGGCTCGCCGGTGTTCGTGGGCGTGGTCTCGGACCGCGCCATCACATCCTTCCGCTGGAGCGAGGCCCACGAGGCCGGCCAGGTCAACGAGGAGACCTCGCTGGACAACTTGCGCGTGGCCATGCGCGCGCCCAACGAGCTGCCGCTGCCTGGCTCGCTGCCGCTGGCGCTGCTGGCGCTGGGCGTGCTGCCGCTGGTGCGCCGCCGTGGCGCACCGGTCAGCCCAAGGGCGTGATCGGCGCCAGCAGCGGGACCTCCGCGTCCGTCCATAGGCGGAACTGCGCGACGAAGTGCTGGCCGGAGCCGTCCTCCAGCCCGAAGCTGCCGCTGTTGCCGGGCGCCACGTCCAGCGTCATCTGCAGGCCGGCGAGGTAGTCGCACTGCGCCTGGCTGGCGTAGACCGGCACCTCACCGACGACGCCCAGCCGGCGGTCGTCGGCGTTCAGCTTCAACTCGTGCACGGCAAAACACATCGGCGCGCTGCCGGCGCAGCAGCCGTGCGACTGGTAGAACAGCAGCGCGCCGTGGTCGCGCTGCAGCTGATGGATCAGCGCCTGAGCGGCCGGCGTGGCCTGCACGCGGGGAAGGGATTGGTCCATGGCGTTGGAGCGGCCGAGGCCGCCCCGACTCCGATCAGAAGAATCCCAGCGCGTTCGGCGAGTAGCTGACCAGCAGGTTCTTGGTCTGCTGGTAATGGTCCAGCATGGCCTTGTGCGTCTCGCGGCCGATGCCCGACTCCTTGTAGCCGCCAAACGCCGCGTGCGCCGGGTAGGCGTGGTAGCAGTTGGTCCACACACGGCCGGCCTGGATGGCGCGGCCCATGCGGTAGGCGCGGCTGCCGTCGCGGCTCCACACGCCGGCACCCAGGCCGTAGACGGTGTCGTTGGCGATCTGCAGCGCCTCGGCCTCGGTCTTGAAGGTGGTCACCGCCAGCACCGGGCCGAAGATCTCCTCGCGGAAGATGCGCATGTTGTTGTGGCCCTCGAACAGCGTCGGCTGGATGTAGTAGCCGCCGGCCAGGTCGCCGCCCATCTGCGCGCGGTCGCCGCCGATCAGCACCTTGGCGCCCTCCTCCTTGCCCAGCGCGAGGTAGGTCTGGATCTTGTCCATCTGCATGGCCGAGGCCTGCGCGCCCATCATGGTGTCGGTGTCCAGCGGGTTGCCCTGCTTGATGGCGGCCACGCGCTTGAGCGCGCGTTCGATGAACTTGTCGTAGATGGACTCCTGGATCAGCGCGCGGCTGGGGCAGGTGCAGACCTCGCCCTGGTTGAACGCGAACAGCACCAGGCCCTCGATGGCCTTGTCCAGGAAGGCATCGTCCTCGGCCATCACATCCTCGAAGAAGACGTTGGGGCTCTTGCCGCCCAGCTCCAGCGTGGCCGGGATCAGGTTGCTGGCCGCCGCCTGGGCGATGACCTTGCCGGTGGCCGTGGAGCCGGTGAAGGCGATCTTGGCGATGCGCTTGCTGTTGGCCAGCGGCATGCCGGCCTCGCGGCCGAAGCCGTTGACGATGTTCAGCACGCCGGGCGGCAGCAGGTCGGCGATCAGCTCCACCAGCACCAGCAGGCTGATGGGCGTGCTCTCGGCCGGCTTGAGCACGACGCAGTTGCCGGCACCCAGCGCCGGCGCCAGCTTCCAGGCCGCCATCAGGATGGGGAAGTTCCAAGGAATGATCTGGCCCACGACGCCCAGCGGTTCCTGGAAGTGGTACGCGATGGTGTGGCCGTCGATCTCGGAGAGCGCCCCTTCCTGCGCCCGCACGCAGCCGGCGAAGTAGCGGAAGTGGTCCACGCACAGCGGGATGTCGGCGTTCAGCGTCTCGCGGATGGGCTTGCCGTTGTCCACGGTCTCGGCATAGGCCAGCAGCTCCAGGTTCTGCTCGATGCGGTCGGCGATGCGCAGCAACACGTTGGCGCGCTCGGCCGGCGGCGTGGCACCCCACTTGGCGGCAGCGGCATGCGCGGCGTCCAGCGCCAGCTCGATGTCGGCGGCGCCCGAGCGCGCGGCCTGCGTGAAGACCTTGCCGTTGATCGGCGAGATCACGTCGAAGTACTGGCCCTCCACGGGCGGCACGAACTTGCCGCCGATGAAGTTGTCGTAGCGGGGCTTGAAGGCAAGCTTGGCGCCGGGGGTACCGGGGGCAGCGTAGATCATGGTTTGTCTCCTGCGAGTGGGGGTGATGGCCCACCGAACAACGCAGAACCCGTGCCAGGCGGCAAGTGCGGGCCGCGAGGGCCTCGCTTGCGGGAAAGCACTCGCCGGCTGTTGCAGGCTGGAGCAGTGGGCCGCTGCGCGCTGCGCGCCGGCGGGCGGCGCGCAGCGGCCGAGTGCTCCATCTCGCCGCGATTTCTTCTGGCATGGATGTTGCGCCGTTGCTGGCCATCCGCACCGCACTTGAACGGCCGCGGACAGCCATCAACACAGGAGACATCCCATGCAACTCAAACCTCTCGCCGCCCTGCTGTCCTCGGCCTTCGGTCTGCTGGCCGTCGGCAGCGCGCCAGCCGCCGTGACCCAGCAGATGATCGATGAATCGCCCAAGGCGGGTCAGGAGGTCTTGTCGTGGGGCCTGGGCACGCAGGGCCAGCGCCACTCGACGCTCAAGCAGGTCAACGTCGGCAACGCAGCCAAGCTGGTGCCGGCCTGGGCCTTCTCCTTCGGCGGCGAGAAGCAGCGCGGCCAGGAGTCGCAGCCGCTGATCCACAACGGCAAGATGTTCGTGACGGCCTCGTACTCGCGCCTGTTCGCGCTGGACGCCGCCACCGGCGCCAAGCTCTGGAAGTACGAGCACCGCCTGCCCGAGGGCATCATGCCCTGCTGCGACGTCGTCAACCGCGGCGCGGCGCTGTTCGACAACCTCGTCATCTTCGCGACGCTGGACGCGCAGATAGTGGCGCTGGACCAGAACACCGGCGACGTGGTCTGGAAGGAAAAGATCGACGACTACGCCGCCGGCTACTCGGCCACGGCTGCGCCCATCGTCGTCAACGGCATGATCCTGACCGGCGTGTCGGGCGGCGAGTTCGGTGTGGTCGGCCGCGTCGAGGCGCGCGATGCCAAGACCGGCAAGATGGTCTGGGTGCGCCCCACCGTCGAAGGCCACATGGGCTACACCTGGGACAAGGACGGCAACAAGCGCGAGAACGGCGTGTCGGGCACGACGGGCAAGAGCTGGCCCGGCGACCTGTGGAAGACCGGCGGCGCGGCCACCTGGCTGGGCGGCACCTACGACGCCAAGACGGGCCTCGCCTACTTCGGCACCGGCAACCCGGCGCCGTGGAACAGTCACCTGCGCCAGGGTGACAACCTGTTCTCCTGCGCCACCGTGGCCATCGACGTGAAGACCGGCCAGATCAAGTGGCACTACCAGGGCACGCCCAACGACGGCTGGGACTTCGACGGCGTCAACGAGTTCATCACCTTCGACATGGACGGCAAGCGCATGGGCGCCAAGGCCGACCGCAACGGCTACTTCTACGTGCTGGACGCCGCCAACGGCCAGCTCAACAACGCCTTCCCATTCGTCAAGAAGATCACCTGGGCCACCGGTATCGACCTGAAGACCGGCCGGCCCAACTTCGTGCCCGAGAACCGCCCCGGCGACCCGACCGCCGGGGCCGACGGCAAGAAGGGCAACTCGGTGTTCTCGGCGCCCTCGTTCCTGGGCGGCAAGAACCAGATGCCCATGGCCTACAGCCCCGACACCAAGCTCTTCTACGTGCCCGCCAATGAATGGGGCATGGAGATCTGGAACGAGCCCATCGCCTACAAGAAGGGTGCGGCCTACCTGGGCGCGGGCTTCACGATCAGGACGCTGAACGACGACTACATCGGCGCGCTGCGCGCGATGGACCCCAAGACGGGCAAGATCGTCTGGGAGGTGAAGAACAACGCGCCGCTGTGGGGCGGCGTGCTGACCACCGCGGGCAACCTCGTGTTCTGGGGCACGCCGGAAGGCTGGCTCAAGGCGGCGGACGCCAAGACCGGCAAGGTCGTCTGGCAGTTCCAGACCGGCTCGGGCGTCGTCGCGCCACCGGTGACCTGGCAGCACAACGGCGAGCAGTACGTCGGCGTCGTGTCCGGCTGGGGCGGTGCCGTGCCGCTGTGGGGTGGCGACGTGGCCAAGAAGGTCAGCTACCTCGAGCAAGGCGGCATGGTCTGGGCCTTCAAGATCGCCAAGTAAGTCGCCTCATCTCCCGTCGCGATGGCGCCGGCCTGCGCAGGCCGGCGCCTGACCCAAGCCCTGAACACCATGCCATCCATCCACCCCACCCGCCGCATCTTCATGCTCCAGGCCACCACGGCCTGCCTGGCCTGCCCGGCCGTCGCGCAGACGAGCACGCCCGTCGACGAGGCCAGCGAGACCGCCGTGGCCCTGGGCTACAAGCACGACACGAGCAAGGTCGACGCCGCCAAATACCCCAAGCACCAGGCCAGCCAGCACTGCGCCAACTGCCAGTTCTGGCAGGCCAAGCCCACGGACCCGTGGAGCAACTGCGCGATGTTCGGCCGCAAGGCCCAGGTGGCCAAGGCCGGCTGGTGCGCGGCCTGGGTCAAGGCGCCAGGCTGAACCCCATGCCAATCGGCGCGCGCCCGCCAGGGCCACGCCGCGCTACTGCCAGGCCTCCAGCTCCAGCGTGCGCGAGCCGCCGACCAGCATGGGTGAATTGGACGGCTCGCTGCGCTCCAGCTTCACCAGGCCCACGCCGCGGCAATACCACTCCAGCGTCGTCAACGGCTGGTCGCGCCAGCCGCTGATCGGGTCGACGAAGACCCGCACCACGGCACTGCCGCGCACGCGCAGGCAGGGTGAGAAGCGACCTGCCGGCGTCTGCACCGCGTCGGCCACCGCCTCGATCTGATAGTTCATCGGGATGCTCGGGTGGCTGTTCTTGATCTCGCGCGGGTACTCGGCGGTGCGCATCAGCAAATAGGCCGTCGTCGGCGCCTGCCATTGCGTGCCCACCACGTAGGGCGCCTTCAGCACGAAGCGGCCCGGCGCGTCGGCCACCGGGTCCACCTGCATGTCGCTCTTGCTGGCCACGCGGTAGACGCCACCGGCGTCGGCGCGCAGCCAGTAGTTCACGCCGCTGTCGCTGCGGCGCTGCCAGGCAGGCTGGTCGTCCAGCGCCAGCGTGGCCGCGCCCAGCGTGCGCAGCGTCAGGCTCTCACGCTCGGAGGTGTCGGCGCCGCTGCGCGTCGTGACGGCATAGGTCCATTGGTGGCCGGCCTCCAGCGGGAACCAGGCCTGGCCGTCGGCGTCGGGCGGGCGGCTGCAACTGCTCAGGGCTAATGCCATCGCAGCGAACAAAGCGGTGCGGGCCATGGTCACTTCTCCGGCAGCTGGGGCAGCGGCATGTCGCGCAGCTTGACCTTCTGCTCATCGCTGCCCGGCCGCAACCAGGCCAGGCCCTTGCGGCCGACCTTGGGCTCGGCCGTGCCCAGCTGGCTGATGCCGTTGCGCACCTTCTTCAAGCCGTCGTTCAGCAGCGCATGCAAGTCCTTGCTGTAAGGCAGCTGGTAGGCGCGCGGCTGCGCGGCGGGCTTGCCGTCCTCCACCGCGTTGACCCACACGTACAGCGCGCCGTCGCGCTTGGCGGCGGGCTCCTCGATGACGGCGGCCAGCAGCACGAAGCGCTCGGGCAGCGGGTCGCCGCTGGGCCAGCCCCACAGCGTGTGGATGGCCGCCTCGCCGTAGAAGTAGAAGCAGGTCACGCCGACCACCAGCAGCCCGCGCAGCCACGCGGGCCAGCGTGACTGCAGCAGGGCCAAGGCGCACAGCAGCAGCAGCGCGGCAAAACTGAGGATGATGGGCAGGGTCATGACGGTCTTTGCATCAGACTTTTGGGGAGCGTGTTGACGTTGACCACACTGCCGTCGGCCAGCAGCGTGAAGCGCACGGCGGTGGCCTCGTCGCCCTGGCGGGCGAGCTTGACGGTGCCGTAGAACACGACGTCCGCGCGCGGGTTGACCTTGATGACCGTGACGGTCACCGGCACCGGCTGGCCGTCGTGCGACTGGTAGTACTGGGCGTTGACGACGAACTCGCCCGGCACCAGGCCTCGGATCGTCACCACCTCCTGGCGGAACGGGCTCTGGATCTTCTGGCCGTTGATGATGGTCGACGCATTGCCCTCGCCGCGGTCGTCGCGGTCCAGGTACATCAGCCCGGCCTCGCGCTGACGGAACCAGACCAGGTTGCCGCCCGGGTCCTGCACCCAGGTGTCGATGTCGTCGGGGCTGTTGTCGGGCCAGGCCACGTTGATCAGGTACTCGGCCTTGGACGGCACGTCACCGGCCTTGGTGGCGCGCGGGTTCATGGCCAGCAGCGCGACGATGAAGCAGAAGACGAAGCCGATCAGCAGGTTGAACAGCATGTCGTAGAAGGGGTCGACCTCCGCGTCCCGCAAGCCTCGACGGCGGGTGCGAGCCATGTCAGTCAGCCCTCGGGCCGAGCGCCGGGCCGCCCCAAGCATCGCCGTCCCCTCGGGGGACCGGCCAAGGCTGGCCTTGGACGAGGGGCTCCAAGCCTTTTTGCTGGATGTCGGCGACAAGTACATCGGCGAAGCGGTCCAGCCGGGTCAGCTGCAGGCCCAGCAGGATGTTGCCCACCAGGCCCACCATGGTCGTCAGCAGCGCCACGCCCAGGCCTGCGGTGAGGCTGCGCAGCAGCTCCTGCGACTGCGACGGGTCGAAGCTCTGCACCTTGCCGATGGTCAGCGCCAGCATGGAGAAGCCGATGACCTTGCCCAGCAGCCCCAGCTTGAGCTGGATGCCGTTGACCCACCAGGCCGTGCCATGCGGGCCGTGGCTGTGTTCCAGCAGCACGTCGGCGGCGGTGGCCGCATCGTGGCGCAGCGCCGCCTGGTAGTCGGCGGCCCAGCAGCGTTCATCGGCGCGGGCCTGTTGCGGCTGGGCCAGCAGCGCTCGCTGGCGCTGCAGCTCGCGCGAGCGCTGGCCGCACCACAGCGTCGAGCACAGGAAGACCGCGATGATGACCAGCGTCAGGCCGGTGGGGTCGGCGCTGAGCAGCAGGCCCCAGACGCCCCGCACACCCAGCAGCCAGGTGCAGAAGGCCAGGCCGCCGCACAGGGTGAGCCACTCCAGCCAGAGCGGTTCGGGCGTGCGCACGGCAGCGGTGACGGACGCGGCCTTCACAGCTCGATCACCATGCCGTCATGCGCCACCTCGATGCCCTGCTCGGTCAGCGCGCGGCGCTGTTCGCCGCCGCGGTCGAGGATGGGGTTGCTGTGGTGGACGTGGGTGAGGATCTTGCGCGGCACGCCGCTGTCGCGCAGCACGTCGATCATGCCCGGCCGCTCGCCATGGCGGCTCTGCGGCAGGTGGCCCTTGTCGCTGGCGCTCATCGAACCCACGCCGGCCTCCTGCATGCCGTGTTCATGCCAGAAGCTGCCGTCGACGACGGCGCAGTCGGCCTGGCGCAGCCAGGCCAGCTCGGGCTCGCCCACGCCGGCCAGCGCGGGCGACAGGAACAGCCGCCGGCCGCTGCGCAGGTCGCACACCTCCAGCGCGATGCATTCGCCCGCGGCCTCGCTGCGCAGCCTCGCGTGGCGCGGCGCCTGCGCCGGCACCGCGACGGCGGTGAAGCTCAGCGCCGGGAAGCCGGGGATCTCGAAGACCGCGGTGTGCCGGTCGCCGGCAATGGGCAGCATGCGCCAGCGCACGCGGCAGTAGCTCTCCAGCACATGCAGCAGCGGCAGCTCCTGCGTCAGGTCCTCGAACACCAGCGGCGTCGCGTAGACCTCCAGCTCGCGGCTCTCGCGCAGGCTCAGCAGGCCCGCCACGTGGTGCAGCCGCGAGTCCAGCAGCACGACCGCGCGGATGGGCGCGTCGCCCGGCAACGCCGGCTGCAACGCCGGGTTAGCGCGGATCTGCTGCGGCAGGTCCGGCGAGGCGTTGATGAGCAGCCAGCCTTCACCGGGCCGGCCGTCCTGCGAGATCGCGAGCGAGCTCTGCGTGCGCGCGCTCGCATCCAGTTCGCCGCGGCGGAAGTCGCGGCACAGGCGGCAATGGCAGTTCCACAGCGGAAAGCCGCCGCCCGCGCCGGAGCCAAGCACCAGGAGCTTCATGCGAAGCCCCGCAAGGGAAGACGGGCCATGTGAGCAGGGAGTCGGGTCGATGCGCCGAGTTCTGCAAGACCCGTGCCTTGCGAAAAGCCCGCCCCGGGCTGCGTCAATGCGGGTTTCTGCTCCAGTTCGGCACAGCGCCGGGCAGCCGCTCCCCCGGGAAAGTCCCGGGCCCTCGCCGCGGCGCCGGAACAACGATCAGTCGACGGTTTCGCCCGTGTTCCAGCGCAGCCGGCGGTAGATGGTGTTGCGGCTGATGCCCAGCTGCTTGGAGGCCAGCGAGATGTTGCCGCCCACCGCGTCCAGCGTGGCGCGGATCATGTCGATCTCGGCCTGCTCCAGCGTGCGCGCGGCGGCCGGCTCGGCGACGGCCGCCACCGCCGGCAGGCGCGCCGGAGCCGCGTCGAAGGGCGGCCAGGCCGGCGACGCCACGGCCTCCTGTGCCGGCCGCGGCAGCGCCGGCGCCGCCAGCATGCCGCCGACCGCGCGCATGTCCTCCAGGAAGTCGTCCGACAGGTGGGCCGTCGTGACCAGGCGCTCGCCCGCCGACATGACCGCCGCCGTGCGCAGCACATTGGCCAGCTGGCGGATGTTGCCGGGCCACTGGTAGCGGCGGAACATGCCCAGCACCTGTGGGCTCAGCTCGGGCGTGTCCTGCGGCCGCTCGGCCTGCAGGATGCGGCGCACGATGGCTTCGAGGTCGGTGCGCTCGCGCAGCGCCGGCAGCCGCAGCGCCAGGCCGTTCAGCCGGTAGTAGAGGTCTTCGCGGAAGGTCTGCGCGGCGATCATCTCGCGCAGGTTGCGATGGGTGGCGCCGATGACGGCGATGTCCACCGCGATGGACTTGGTGCTGCCCAGCGGCGTCACGCTGCGCTCCTGCAGCGCGCGCAGCAGGCGCGCCTGCAGCGGCAGCGGCATGTCGCCGATCTCGTCCAGGAACAGCGTGCCGCCGTTGGCCTGCACCAGCCGCCCGGGCGCGCCCTTGCGCCGCGCGCCGGTGAAGGCACCTTCCTCGTAGCCGAACAGCTCGGCCTCGATCAGGCTCTCGGGGATGGACGCGCAGTTGACGGCCACGAAGGGCTGGCGCGCGCGGGCCGAGTCGTGGTGCACGGCCCGGGCCAGCAGCTCCTTGCCGGTGCCGGTCTCGCCGAGGATGAGCAGCGGAATGCCGCGGTCCAGCACGCGGCGCACCTTCTGGATCACGGTGTCCAGCTGGGGGTCGCCGGTGCGCAGGTACTGCAGGCCGGAGAAGCGCTGCGCGCCGCTGCCGACGATGGTGTTGGCGGCGGCGCCGTTCCATTCGCCGTCGCGCACTAGCGGGGCGGCCGGCGCGGCCTCGTGGGCGTCGGGCACATCCGTCGCGTCGCTGCCGCGCAGGCCCGACACGACGGGCCGCGACGGCCAGTCGAAACGCGCCCTGACGTAGAAGCTCTGCCCGGTGGGCAGGCACAGCTGCATGGGCGGCGACATCGGCATGCGGAAGTGGTCGTAGACGGCGGCCGGCGTCGTGCCGAACAGGCTGCTCAAGCTGCGCGACCGCAGCTCGGCACCGCTGACGCCGAGTTGGTCCAGCGCGGCGCGGTTGCCGCCCAGCACGCGACCCTCCGGCGACACGACCAGGATGCCCTCCAGCAGCGTGCCGATGAACTCGGGCCGGCTGTGGAAGTGCAGGCGCAGCCGGTTGTTGTAGTCGTCCGAGAGCCAGTGGTTCTCGATCATGCGCGCCGACATGCGCACCAGGCCCATGGTGTGCTGGTGGTAGCCGCGGTGGTCGCCGGTCACGTCCAGCACGCCCAGCATGTTGCCGCGCGGGTCGAAGATGGGCGACGCCGAGCAGGTGAGGAAGCTGTTGGCATGCATGAAGTGCTCGCCGCCGTGGACCAGCGTGGGCACCTCCTCAAACAGCGCCGTGCCGATGGCATTGGTGCCCTTGGCATGCTCGGCCCAGTTCTCGCCGGGGGCCAGCGCCACGCGCTGCGCGCGGGCCAGGAAGGCGTCGTCGCCCACCGCGTGCAGGATGGTGCCCTGCGCGTCGGTCAGCAGGATCATGCTTTCCGTGTTGACGATCTGCTCGTAGAGCAGCTGCATGACCGGCGCGGCATGCGTGTACAGGCGCTGGTTGCGTTCCCGCGCCAGGTTCAGGTCGCTGCGCACCAGCGGGTCCAGGCCGCATTTCTCGTGGCGCTTCAGGCCCAGGGCTTCGCTGCGCTGGTGGCTGCGCTCGATGAAGGCCTGTCGCGGCGGCGCCAACGGTGCGGCGCCGCCCGGCTCTTCGGTCTCAATGGCCATGAGGCTTTCCTTTTGGCCTGCCTCCACAGGCTTGTCTCCGGGTGCGGCGTGGTCTGCGCCACGCTCGTCTTGGTCTGTTGTGGATCATCCTGTCCCAAACCGGTGGGGCTGTCCATGACAGCGATCAAGCCCGGGTCACGCCACTGTTCCAAGTTGGAGCAATCCCGTCCTGGCATGTCGATTGCAGAACGAAGGCCAAGGCCCAGCGGGCCCACAAGACCTCGACAACGACGGAGACAGCTCATGAAATCCAACCCACTCGTCATCGGCGGCATCCTTTGCCTGGCCGCCGTTGCCGCGGCCATGCAGGCCTGGGCGCACGGCGACGTCACGCCGCAAGCCGTGGACACGTCCACGCTGCCGCCGCTGGGCGAGGCCTGGCGGGCCGAGAATCCCTACCGCGGCAACGAGGCCGCGCTCAAGGTCGGCACCTCGGCCTTCAACCAGAACTGCGCCCGCTGCCACGGCCTGGAGGCCATCTCGGGCGGCATCGCGCCCGACCTGCGCCGCCTGGACAACGACTGCGCCACGCTGAAGGACGAAGCCAAGAAGGCCGCCTGCGTGAAGGAGAACGACGACTACTTCCTGAACACCGTGCGCCACGGCCGCAGCCGCAACGGCGCCGTCTACATGCCGCCCTTCGAAGGCGTGTTCAACCAGGAAGCCATGTGGGCCGTGAAGACCTACCTGGAAACGCGCCGGGAGAAGCCGCTGTGAGGCGGCGTCAGCTGCTGGCCTGGGGTGCCGCCGCGGCGGCCTGGGGGACCGGCGCCGGCGCCGCCACGCTGGCCCAGGTGCGCGAGCGCGGTCGCCTCGTCGTGGGCTTGTACGAGGACATGCCGCCCTTTCACGTCAAGGGCCGCGGCATCGACGTCGAGCTGGGCCAGGCGCTGGCCGAGGCGCTGGGCGTCAAGTTCGCGCCGCTGCCCTTCGCCGCCGACGAGAACATGGCCGACGACCTGCGCAACATGGTCTGGAAGGGCCACTACCTGGGCCACGGCCCGGCCGACGTGCTGATGCATGTGCCGGTGGACCGGCCGCTGATCGAGGCCACGCCTCAGGCCAGCATCTTCGGTCCCTACTACCGGGAGCGCGTGATGCTGGCGCGCCGGCTCGACGAGTTGCCCACGCTGGACACGCTGGCCCAGCTCGGCCGGCGCCGCGTCGCGGTGGCCGGGCAGACGCTGGCTGGCTGGCTGATGATCGGTGCCGACGGCGGCGCCTACCGCGAGCAGCTGCTGACGCAGTGGAAGGACGGCTGCGACGCCGCGCGTGCGCTGCAGCGTGGCGAGGTGGCCGCGGCGGCCGGCCTGGCCTCGGAGCTGGAGGCCGTGCTGGCCGGCGACACTGCCTACCGCATCGAACCCCTGCCGTCGCCGCGCGCACCGCGCGATGGCTGGGCGGCCGGCATGGCCGTCAAGCGCGATGCCGCCGACCTCGCCCAGGCGCTACAGCAGGCGCTGAACCAACTCGTGCAGGACGGCCGTGTGGCCGAGATCTTCACCAAACACAAGGTCGCCTGGCGCCCCGCCTGAGCGACCGACAGGAGCCCCCCATGAACCAGCAGTTCGCGCCCGCGGCGCGAAGGACGGCCCTTGCGCTGGCGGCGGCCAGCGCGGCCGCCCATGCCGCCCCCGCCCCGACCGTCCTCGAACCCGTGGTCGTCACGGCCACGCGCACGGAAGCCGCGCCCTTCGACGTGCCCGCCTCCATCAGCCTCATCGGTGGCGATGCGCTGCGCGCCGGTCGCGCCCAGGTCAACCTCTCCGAGGGCCTGGGCGGCGTGCCGGGCCTGCTGGCGCGCGACCGCCAGAACTATGCCCAGGACGTGCAGATCTCCGTGCGCGGCTTCGGCGCGCGGGCCAGCTTCGGCATCCGCGGCGTGCGCGTCTACGTGGACGACATCCCCGCCACGCTGCCTGACGGCCAGGGCCAGATCACCAACGTCGAGATCGGCACCGTGGGCCGCGTGGAGGTGCTGCGCGGACCGTTCTCGGCGCTGTACGGCAACTCGTCGGGCGGCGTCATCAGCATCTACTCCCAAGCCCCCAGCGGCCCGCCGCGCGTGGACGCCGGCGTCAGCTTCGGCAGCGACGGCCTGCGGCGCATGGCCGCATCGGCCAGCGGCAAGACGGGCGCCATGGCCTACACGCTGGGCGCCAGCCGCTTCGAGACCGACGGCTACCGCCAGCACAGCCAGACCGAGCGCCGGCTGGGCAATGCGCGGCTGAGCTGGAAGCTGGGCACCGACACGCAGCTGACACTGGTCGCCAACCGCGTGGAGCTGCCCGAGGCGCAGGACCCGCTGGGCCTGACGCGCGCGCAATGGCAGGCCGACCCGCGCGGCGTCGACCCCGGTGCGCTCAGCTTCGACACCCGCAAGACCATGGAACAAACCCAGGGCGGCCTGGTGCTGGAGCACGGCATCGACGCCGCCAACACGCTGCGCGTGATGGTCTACCGCGGCCAGCGCACGACGATGCAGTTCCAGTCCATCCCGGTCGCCACGCAGGCCAATGCGCTGCACCCCGGCGGCGTCATCGACCTGTCGCGCGACTACCAGGGCGCCGACATCCGCTGGCGCTGGAAGGGCGCGACGGCCAGCATCGTCGGCGGCGTGGCCGTGGACGAGCTGCGCGAGCACCGCGTCGGCACGCAGAACTTCATCGGCACGCAGCTGGGCGTGCAAGGCGCGCTGCGCCGCGACGAGACCAACCGCGTCAGCAACGCCGACCCCTATGTGCAGGCCGAATGGCGCCCCACGCCGGCCTGGCTGCTCAGCGCCGGCGTGCGCCGCAGCAGCGTGGACTTCCGCTCGACGGACGCCTACGTCACCAAGACCAACCCCGACGACAGCGGCGCCGCCAGCTATTCGGCCAACCTGCCGGTGCTGGGCGTCAGCTACGCCGTGGACGACAAGCTGCGCGTCTACGCCACGGCCGGCCGCGGCTTCGAGACGCCCACGCTCAACGAGCTGGCCTACCGCGCCAGCGGCGCCACGGGCCTGAACTTCGGCCTGCAGCCGTCCGTCAGCCGCAGCGTCGAGGCGGGCGTGAAAGCCCGGCCCTGGGACGGCGCCGAGTTCACACTGGCGCTGTTCCAGACCGGCACCAGCCACGAAATCGTCACGCAGACCAATGTGGGCGGCCGCGCCACCTTCCAGAACGCCGGTGCCACGCGACGCCGCGGGCTGGAGGCTTCGGGTGCCTTCCAGCTCGCCACCACGCTGCAGGCCCAGCTCGCGGCGACCTGGCTGGACGCGCGCTACCGCGACGGCTTCCTGACCTGCACGGCCACGCCCTGCGCCGCGGCCAGCCAACAGGTCGCCGCCGACAACCGCATCCCCGGCATCGCCCGCACGTCCGTCTACGGCGCGCTGACCTGGCAGCCCACCGGCGGCTGGCGCTTTGGCGCCGAGGCGCGCGCGCTGAGCAAGGTCTACGTCAACGACCTGAACAACGACGCCGCGCCCGGCTACGCGACGCTGGCCGCCCACGCCGGCTACCAGCTCAGCGTCGGCGCCTGGGAGCTGGGCGCCCTGCTGCGCGTGGACAACCTGGGCGGCCGCCGCTACGCCGGCTCCGTCATCGTCAACGACGGCAACGGCCGCTTCTTCGAGCCCGCGCCGGGCCGCACGTGGCTGGCCAGCGCCAACGCGAGCTATCGCTTCTGAACGGGGCCTGCCATGCAAAAACTCCTGCCCGCCCTGACGCTGCTCGTCACGGCCATCGCCACGGCCCATGCCGGCCCGCTGGCCTACGTGTCCAACGAGGGCTCGGGCACGCTCAGCGTCATCGACACCGCCACCGACGCCGTGCTCTACGAGCTGCCCGCCGGCGCCAAGCCGCGCGGCGCCGTCATCAGCCCCGACGGCCGGCGCGCCTACGTCAGCGACCAGCCCGGCAACCGGCTGGTCGTCATCGACCTGGCCGCGCGCCGCCAGGCGGGCGAGATCCCGCTGGGCGAATCGCCCGAAGGCCTGGGCCAGTCGCCCGACGGCCGCTGGGTGACGGCCGCCGTCGAGGAGGCCAACGAGATCGTCTTCGTC
The DNA here is from genome assembly GCF_056406315.1 of Roseateles sp. P1_C6. Taxonomy (NCBI): domain Bacteria; kingdom Pseudomonadati; phylum Pseudomonadota; class Betaproteobacteria; order Burkholderiales; family Sphaerotilaceae; genus Roseateles; species Roseateles sp. P1_C6. Next base: position 263,384 of record NZ_JBFUAK010000007.1, on the reverse strand, counting down.
GACACCCGCACGATGACGCGCAGCTTCGCCGTCAAGGTGCGCGGCAAGAACCCCGAGCACGCCGTCTTCAGCCCCGACGGGCGCTGGGTGCTGGTCAGTGCCGAGGAGGGCAGTGCGGTGGATGTCATCGACGTCGAGAAGCGCACCCAGGTCGCGCAGATCCCCGTCGGCACGCGGCCGCGCGGCATCGGCTTCTCGCCGGACGGCCGGCACGCCTTCGTCGCCGCCGAGATGTCCAGCGAGATCTATGTCATCGACACGCGGACCTTCACCGTGCAGGACAAGCTCATGGCCGGGCCCAAGAGCAACGGCATCAGCGTGCACCCCGACGGCAAGCGCGTGTTCATCTCCAACGGCGGCGACGCGACCGTCTCGGTGCTGGACGTGCAACGCATGGCCCTGGTCGCCACCATCCCGGTCGGCCAGCGGCCCTGGAACATGGCGCTGACGCCCGACGGCCGCAAGCTCTACGTGGCCTGCGGCCGCTCGGGCGCCGTGTCGGTCATCGACACCGAAACGCTGCAGCGCGTGGCCGAGGTGGTGGTGGGCAAGCTGCCCTGGGGCGTGGTGATCCGCTGACGCCCACCGATGCGCCACGCCACGCTCTGCTGGGCCGCCCTGGCCCTGCTCGCCCCGCCCATGGCCGGCGCGCAGATCCAGCTGGCGCGGGTGGAGGTGGTGGGCGTGTCGCCGGTGCCCGGCGTGGACGTGCCGCGCGAGCAGATCGCCGCCCACCTGCAGACCGCACGCGCGGCCGACCTCGAGCGCAGCCAGGCGCCGGACCTGGGCAGCTTCATGAACCGGCGCCTGGGCAGCGTCCACCTCAACGAGATGCAGGGCAACCCCTTCCAGCCGGATGTGAACTTCCGCGGCTACACGGCCTCGCCGCTGCTGGGCACGCAGCAAGGCCTGTCGCTGTACATGGACGGCGTGCGGCTGAACCAGCCCTTCGGCGATGTCGTCAGCTGGGACGTGATCCCCAAGTCCGCCATCGCGTCGATGGCGCTGCACCCGGGCTCCAACCCGCTGTTCGGCCTGAACACGCTGGGCGGCGCGCTGACGCTGCAGACCAAGGACGGCCTCAAGCACCCCGGCACGTCGGTGCAGCTGCTGGCCGGCTCGCACGGCCGGCGCGCCGCGGAGTTCGAGCACGGCGGCGCTGACGCCGGCGGCACGCACTGGTTCGTCACCGGCAACAAGTTCCGCGAGCGCGGCTGGCGGGCCGAGTCGCCGTCCGATGTGGCCCAGCTGTTCGGCAAGCTGGGCGGGCAGGTGGGCGATGCCGACGTCACCGGGACCGCCTCGCTCGCCGACACGCGCCTGAACGGCAACGGCCTGCAGGAGCAGCGCCTGCTGGCGCGCGACCGCGCCAGCGTCTACACGCGGCCCGACATCACGCGCAACCGCTCGCTGTTCCTGAACCTCGCGCTGCAGCAGACGCTGGGCGCGCACTGGACGCTGGCCGGCAACGCCTACTTCCGCGGCATGCGCACGCGCACGCACAACGGCGACCTCAACGACGACGCGCTGGACCAGTCGCTCCACCAACCCAACGCCGCCGAGCGCGCCGCGCTGGCGGCCGGCGGCTACAGCGGCTTCCCGACCGCGGGCGAGAGCGCGGCCAACACGCCCTTCCCGAGCTGGCGCTGCATCGCCCAGGCCTTGCTGCGCGACGAGCCGGCCGAGAAATGCAATGGCGTCATCCACCGGACGCGCACCCGCCAGCGCAACCATGGCATCACCGCCCAGCTCAGCCACGACGGCCCGCTGCTGGGCCTGCCCAGCCAGTCGTTGATCGGCGCGGCGGCGGATTTCAGCCGCAGCCATTTCGTGCAAGGCTCGGAGCTGGGCTACCTGAACGCCGACCGCAGCGTCACCGGCGTCGGTGCCTTCGGCGATGGCGTGAGCGGCGGCGACGTGGACGGCGCGCCCTACGACACGCGCGTGGACCTGGTCGGCCGCACGCGCACGCTGAGCCTGTTCGCCAGCACCGTGCTGACGGTGGCCCACGGCACGCAGCTGACGCTGTCCGGCCGCTACAACCAGACCACGGTGCGCAACCGCGATGCCATCACGCCCGGCGGCCGGGCTGGCTCGCTGGACGGCGATCACCGCTTCAGCCGCGTCAACCCGGCCATCGGCCTGACCTTCACGCCCAGCGCCGGCCTCCACCTCTGGGCCGGCCTCAACCAGGGCAGCCGCGACCCGTCGTCCATCGAGCTGGGCTGCGCCGACCCGGCCAACCCCTGCAAGCTGCCCAATGCCTTTGCCGGCGACCCGCCGCTGCGGCAGGTCGTCACGACGACGATGGAGACGGGCATCCGCGGCGGCACGGCCGGCGGGCTGGCGTGGAGCCTGGGCCTGTTCCGCGCCGACAACCGCGACGACCTGCTGTTCGTCGCCGACGACGCGGCCGGCTTCGGCTACTTCAGGAACTTCGGCAGGACGCGCCGCCAGGGCGTGGAGCTGAGCGTCAGCGGCCAGCCGGCCCACGGCGTGACGGCGGGCGCCAACCTGACGCTGCTGGACGCCACCTACCGCAGCGCCGAGCTCGTCAACGGCCCGTCCAACAGCAGCAACGATGCGGCGCAGGCCGGCTTGCCCGGCGTGGACGGCCACATCGGCATCAGGCCCGGCGACCGCATCCCGCTGGTGCCGCGCCACATGCTCAAGCTCTACGCCGACGTCGACTTGGGCGACGCCTGGTCCTTCGGCGCCGACGCCATCGCGATGGGCCGGGCCCTGGCGCGTGGCAACGAGAACGGCCAGCACGCGCCCGACGGCAACCACTACCTCGGGCCCGGCCACAGCGCCGGCTATGCCGTCGTCAACGTCAACGCCGCCTGGCGGCCGGCCAAGGGGGTCAAGCTGTTCGCACAGGTCAGCAACCTGCTGGCCCGCGACTACGCCGGCGCCGCGCAGCTCGGGCCCACGGGCTTCGACGAGGCGGGCCGCTTCCAGAGCCGGCCCTTCCCGGCCAACGCCAACGGCGACCGGCCGCTGCGCCATGCGACCTTCTACGCACCGGGGGCGCCGCGCAGCCTGTCGGTCGGCGTGAAGGTCGACTTCTAGGCGCAAGCCCTCGCCCGCTGCTGCGCGCTGTCACACGTGCGCTGCGGCGCGGCACAGCGGCGCGGGCAGGCCAAGCAACACCGTGCGTCCGGGCCGACCCGCGACGGCGTGCCAGCGCGGCACGCGCCGCTGTCCCCACTGCGCCGCGCGGCAACGCCCGCGCACCCCATCCGCTCCATCCCGGCACTGGCACAGCGCTTGCGCAAAGCGCTGCGGCCATTCACACCACTGGAGACAACATGAACAGCAACACCCGCACCCTCATCGCCGCCGCACTCGCCATCGCCGGCTGCTCAGCCCACGCCGTCGAACTCAAGGCCGGCGAATGGGACCTCAACATCGGCGGCATCGTCAACGCCTACTACACGCACACCAGCTGCTCCGGCTCGCAGGCGGTGGGCGGCCTCGCGCTCGCCACCCAGGGCCTGGGCTGCGGCGGCACCACCGGCCGCACGGTCATCGGCAACGGCCTGCTGCCCAACGCGCTGACCACCACGGCCAAGACGCGCCAGGAAGGCCTGGACATCAGCGCCACGCTGATGATCGGCGCGGCCGTCGCGTCGGGCGACGCCATCTCCAACAACAGCAACGTCGACGTGCGCCAGGGCTTTGTCACCTTCGGCAACGCCGACATGGGCACCGTCAAGCTGGGCCGCGACTACGGCCTGTTCGGCCATACCGCCATCCTCGGCGACATGACGCTGCTGGGCGCCGGCGCACCGGTCAGCGCCACGCAGCGCAACCGCGTCACGCTGGGCCACATCGGCTCCGGCTACACCTACCTGGGCACCTACGGCCAGGTTGCCTACAGCCTGCCCGCCAGCGGCGGCTTCTCGGCCACCGTCGCGCTGGTGAGCCCCGTGGACGCCGCCGGCACCGCCTTCACCGGCCGCAACTCGCCGCAGCTGCAGGCGCTGGCCACGGTCGCGTTCAGCGGCGGCAAGGCCTGGCTGGGCGCCAAGAGCCAGAAGTTCGACGGCCCCGCCAACACCGGCTTCACGATGAACGGCGTGGAGGTGGGCGCCAGCGTGACGGCCGGCGCGCTGGGCTTTGCGGCCAACCTGCAGTCTGGCAAAGGCCTGGGCGTGCTGTCCGACAGCGACAGCGGCAACCGCAAGCAGACCAATGTGCTGCTGCAAGCCACCTGGCAGGCCACGCCCAAGACCAAGCTGGGCCTCAACTGGGGCGAGAGCAAGCTCAAGGACGGCGCGGCCAGCGACCTGCGCGGCAACACCAATGTGACGGCGGGGCTGTACTACGGGCTGACAAAGAGCGTGACGCTGGTGGGGGAACTGAGCCGCACGACGTCCAAGCCGGTGGTGGGGAACTCGGCGCGGATGAATGGGGTGGCGTTGGGGGGGATCGTGTTTTTCTGACGCCTTGGCGCCATCGTGGCAATGCTGCGGTGGCGCTGGGAAAGTCATTGCCTAGGTTGAGCGCCGGCGGCTGCGGGAGCAGTCCACTTGTCGCATTAGGTTGTGACGTGAGACTGACGCCAGATGCCGCGGAATGTGTGCGCGAAGTTCACGAGTGGAGGCTGTTTCTGCGTGCGGCGCCCGCGGGACTAACGGGAACACTCCGCACGGACGCTCACGTCAGCCGACCTGCGGGACAACATGCTCAAAAGTGAGGATGCGGTGCGCGTGTACTGCGCCTTAGGGTCAACCTTCGATTTGAGCCCCAAAACAGCGGGTGACTCGGCCTGAGCACTGCCAGCGTGAGGGCTGCGGCTCAGAGCTGGAATTCCAAATGCAAACACCAGGGAGGGATCACGTGCAAACCGTACTGCCGACGACACACGATATCGAGTCTCACATTCCCACTTTGCGAAAACTGGATGCCGTGCGGAGACGAAGCGCACAACTCAGGGATCTTGGGATGGTTGCCCTCGACAAACTGCTGACAGAGGAAAAATCAGCCAAAAAAGATCTAATTCATAAATTGACGGCGATCCGGGTCCTCGAGGCCCATGCGCCGGGAACCACTCAAAAGCGGGCAGAGGATCTAGTCAAGAACATCAGCATCGCCCAGCTGCTGGCTGACGATTTCCAGACTCTCACGGCGGCTCAACTTGTGGCATTGGCATGCGAATCCGGGTCGCTGACCTTGACCCGCCCCACATTTCTGGCCATATATATTTTGATCGTAGAAATATACAGAATCTATCCGGGGGATTGGACGCTAGGCTCGGCGCGCGTTTCTCCAATTGGATGGCCATCCGCTTACACCACGGCTCAGTGTGTCAAGTCAATACTATCCGTTGAACGCGTGCTGCGCCGCACTGCGGAATTGCTGAGTGCAGTCCACGCCATGTCATTGGAAGAGCACGCTATTGCCGCTTCAAAAGTGCCTCCGGAATGGAAGGAGGTCCATTGCGAACACACGCGGCTAGCGGCAAGTATCACGCTCGCGAAACTCTCGAAAGGCGCGGCTATACAGATCGACTGGCCGAAAGATCCATCGCAACTGGGCACATTTCTAGAAAAAATATTCCCTGAAAAAATTGAAGCCGACTTAAAAAATATCCTCACTCAGTCGGAATCCGCCACGATCGACATCACCGTACACCGGGAAAATGACATTCTCCCAGCCGCCATGCGGAGGCGAGGAGGCGATCGCGATTTGGATCAGCTTCCAGACGAAAAAGCTTTGGCTCAAGAGCGCGCTCGCAAGGAGTTGCTCACCAGCATAGGCCATGACCGCGGACTCGCGACGATTCGCAGCGTCGTAGACTATACAAATGAAGCAATCCGCCTTTCTCAGTTAAAGGACTGGCAATCGATGTCGGACCTGTTCAACAGAGCAGCAGAAGCCATCCATCGTATCGCCGCTCCTTGCAGGGGGTATCTCTCCAACGTCATCGACCATCAACTGACCCGGCATGGAGATGGATTGGGAAGAATATGTGAGCCCGTTGAACTAGCATTTGCAGCAACGGGCTATTGCGAGTTCGGGATACCCAACAATGACGCGGACGCTGCCCGCATCGCAAAAGCTACTAATATTGTTTTCAGCTGCATTGAGCCTGATGGGGGCGGCCGCAACAAGCGACCGTTCCACCGGCTAGAACGCGGTTCAGACTTGGTGGCAAGCAATACGTTCTTGCTCAAAGCCGCGAGCGAGCTCATCCGTTTCGCCGGCTTCGACATGCCAGAGGAAATTGCATCGCGCTTTCTGCCGTTCTTTGAAGATCGCCTAGTCAAAAACCCGTCCAATGGCCAGGTGGACGGCTGGCGCAGCGAGCATGATCGATCTGTAGAAGGCGCGCGCTTGTGGTCGACGGCATGCGCGGTGGATACCCTCAGCATGATTAATGCCGTCCTTGACGAGCACATCAACCAAATCGTACTAGAGCATTTCAGCGTCAAACGTTCGGTCGCTGGACCGAAACTGGAAAACCTTTTCTTTTCAGACTACGGCTTGGCGAGCGCCAAAAGCGTGAGTGATTCACGAGTCAATAAATACTCTCGGTCATCCGTTGCGCTGACTTTGCAAAGGATGCGAGCCCACGTGCTCCGAACGGGCCCAGTGGATAGATTGCATTCCATTGTTCTGCACGGACCCGCCGGGACCGGCAAAACGACGCTTCTTGAAGCGCTCGCCGTTTCATGTGAATGTCCACTGGTTGAAGTCACTCCAAGCGACCTCTCGAAACTCGGTGCCGACGCCATCGAACAGCGTGCCCGAGCCGTTTTCGAAGCTCTCTCTCTGTTGACGCGCGCAGTTATTATTCTCGATGAATTCGACCCAGTACTTAAGCGGCGCAATCACTCCAACACCGGAGAATCAAACGCCTTCTCATTCTTAACTCCTGGCATGCTGCCGAAATTGAAGGCTTTGAGCGAAAGCGCCAAATACCGATCAGTGGCCTATGCGCTGGTTACGAATTTAATTGGAACCTTGGACGAAGCCGCAACCCGGCAGGGTCGATTCGATGAGAAGGTTGGGGTGTATCCGCCAGACCCACTTTCTCGCCTCGGATACCTGCGATTGGCTGCCGAAAAATTCATAGTCGGCAGGAAACTCAAGATCAATGAAAGTCGATTGTTTGAGGTAAGCGCCAAAACCGCGGGGCTGGGCATGACCGCTCTCATGATGGACGGGTGGTTCAGAGGCTCGAACGAAAAGCTGGTGGCAAGTCGCCCGCTCGGCTATGTTTTGGAGCAATGCAATCAGCTCACCACCCCGTTTCCAGATCCAGAGGATCGTCATCCAAGTAAACCTATGGGCTCAGGACTGGCGGCCGAGCGAGAATGGGCGCAATGGGGATGGATCGTTTCATGGGACAGCAAATTCGAAGAGTTGGCGAAACATGCCACAGCCAGCACGATCAAACGCAAAACTACGGAAGTCAGAGAATGGGTTGGGAAATCCTCCGATAAATCCATTGAGAGTCTAGAAAACATACTTACGGATATTCGACGGCGTGCTTGAATACTTGAAGTGCTGTTTCGCGCGATGATCAGTTCACATTGCAGGCCTCGACGCGCAGGCCGTTGCGGACCAAGCACGCCAGCAAATAGCGGCGCAGTTCGAGGGCATAGGTCGGACGCAGGCCTCAAACCTAAAGTTGGCATGGCAATTGACCTGATCATCACGTTGCAACGCGCAGCGATCGATCTCCCGCTGCTGACCACCTCCCTTCGCCAGCACGCCGCTCAGTCGGAAGGCACGCAGGTCTACACCTCCCCCGCCGCCTTCGAAGCCTTCATCCGCGGCGGCGGCAATGTGCCCCTGTATGAGCGCGTCAGCGCGGAGCTGGCGAGCCACTACACGCCCCACGTCCGCTCGCTGCTGGACATCGGCTGCGGCGACGGCCATGCCCTCTTTCCGGCACTGGCCGCGGCATCCCACTCGCACGCGCTGGCGCGCCTGACACTGGTGGAGCCGGCCAGCGCGCTGCTAGCCAGCGCCATGGCGCGCGCCCAATCGGAGCAGCCTGCGCTGCCCGTGCAGGCGCTGAACGAGGGCCTGGGCGTCTTCGCTGCCAAGCTCGGGCCTGACGACAGCAACCACCGCTGGGACCTCGCCCAGGCCACCTTCGCGCTGCAGGCCATCCCCGAGCCGGAACGCTGGGCCGGCCTCGCGCGGCTGCGCGCCCACGTGAGGCGGCTGGTGATCGTGGAGTTCGACATTCCCGACCTGCAGCGCGGCACTGACGCCTACGTGGCCTCGCTCGCGCAGCGCTACGAGCGCGCGCTGGGCGAGTACGAGGGCAACACGCGCGACCTCGTCGCCCAGGGCTTTCTCGTGCCGATGTTTCTCGGCCAGCTCGACGCGCAGACGGCCGCGACGAATTGGGAGCACCCGATGCCCGTGTGGCGCGACAAGCTCGAAGCCCTGGGCTGGCGGGTGCAGCGCCTGGCGCACATCAGCGACTACTTCTGGGCCCCGGCCTTCGTGCTGGTGGCCGAGGCTTGAACTGACGGCGCACGCGGGCCGCAGGCCCGGGCGCCCGCCCCTGCTGCCCCATGGCCATCCTGAAGATGAAGGACGCTTCGCCGCGCTGGCGCCACCCACCTCACCGCAAACGGGGCCGCAGGCGCACAGTGCCTCGGCGCACCACCGCGCGAACGCATTCACCGGCGTCGACAGGTGAGGAGGTCTTCAACATGAACTTCACGAAGCACATCCGGACGGGGCTGTTGGCGGCAACTTGGGTGATGGTTGGCGCTGCGGCATTCGCGCAGGAGTCCAGCTACAAGCCGAGCACGGTGTGGAACTTCTCCAGCGTCAAGGTCGAGCCCGGGCAGTTCGAGACCTACATGGACTTCCTGGCCAAGACCTGGAAGAAGAACAACGAGTTCGGCAAGAAGGAGGGCAACATCGTGTCGTACCACGTGTTCCAGGTGAACAACCCGCGCGAGGGCGAGCCCGACCTGATCCTGGCCATCGAGTCCAAGGACTATCTGACGACGGCGCAGCAGTTGGAGTTGCAGAAGAAGTACGAGGCCTTCATGGCCATGGACCCGCACAAGATGGAAGCGGCGTCTGGCGAGCGCAAGGTGATGCGCAAGCTGGCGGGCAGCATGGAGTTGCAGGAGCTGGTGCTGAAGTAAGCGGGCCAGGGGGAAAAAAGCCGACAGGCAGCGATGCATGTCGGCTTGTTAATTCACCGCTTCCAGCCGGCCTACTGGGCGTTCACCTTCAGCCAGTTCAGGTTCCATTCCTTGCCGATGGATTTCAGCCGCAGCGTGTGGTTGCCGGCCGTCATGGCGAAGGGGGCGCTGGTCTGCGTGACCCAGGCCTGCCAGCCGCCGGTGTTGGGCACGGCCATCACGTTCACCGCCTTCACGCCGTCCACCCAGACCTCGAAGCCGGTGCTGCCGTTGGCGGTCGCCAGGCGGTAGTCGAGGGTGAACTGGCCGGCGGTGGCGACATTGATCTTGAACTCGATGTAGTCGTCCGGGTCGAAGTGGCCCACGTCCTGCCCGCCGCCGGCATCGCTGCAGTTCTCCAGCTCGATGCCGCTCATCGCGGTGAAAGCCTCGGCCTGGATCGTCGCCGGCACGGGCACGTACTGCAGCGTGGTGCTGACGGCGTCGCTGTAGAAGCTCTCGTTGGCGGCCGTGAGTGCCGTCACCACGTAGTAGTAGGTCGTGCCGGGGACGGCGGTGCTGTCGGCGTGCGTGGCGGTCGCGACCTTGTCGGCCAGCTTGGCGTAGTTGCCCGCCGCGCTGCTGGCGCGGTAGACGTTGTAGCCGGTGACCTTGGCGTCCGTGCTGGCGGTCCAGCTGAGCGCGTTGCCGCCCGCGCCCTCGGTCAGCTTCAGTCCGGCAGGCCGCGCCGGCAGCTGGAAGACCTCCGGCGCCGTGGCGCTCACCAGCCACTGGGCCAGGCCCGAGTGCGGCTCGTTGGCCTGCGTGGCGTAGCTCTTGAACAAGGCCTCGATCTCGGCCACGGTGGCGGTGGTGAAGTCCACCTTGCCGTTCATGTCGATGACGTCCTTGCCCTGCACCGGCGGCTTGTCGAGCAGGTACATCTCGGCCCAGGTGTTGGCGCTGCCGTTGTCCTTGAACACGCCGCTGAGCGTGTAGGTCTTGCCGCCTTGCAGCGTGACGGCCTGGTAGACGCCGCCGTTGATCTCACCCGTCACGCCTGCCGGCCGCGTCACGCGCAGCACGGCGCCGTCGCTGCCTGTCGGGGCCTTGCCGGCGGTCGCGTCGTTGAAGTCCAGGTTCAGGCTGCCGCTGATGGTCAGGGGCGTCCAGCCCGTGCTTGAGCCGAAACCGCCGTTGGTGATGACTTCGGCGTTGCTGGCGGCGTCGACGATGCTGATCTTGTCGAAGGTCACGTCCGGGTTGCTGCCGCCCACCGCGCCGCTCTTGATGACGAAGTAGTAGGTCTTGGCGCCCGTGCCGCCCACCTTGATGGCGGGCGCCTTCACCGCGCAGGCGTTGGCGAAGCTGGCGTCCCAGCCGGCGCAGTCCCAGGTGCTGGCCTTGGCGACCATGCCCACACCAGTGTCGAAGTTGGTGTTGACCGCGTTGGTCACCATGCCCCACGTGCCCTTGCCCGAACCGCCGGCCGGGCTGACCAGCTTGTAGGCCCACGACGTGGACGCCCAGCCATAGCTGGCGTAGGTGTCGTAGGTGGCGCGACCGATCTGGCCGCCCAGGTCCAGGCCCGCGCCCTGCCAGGGCTGGAACTCGCCGACCAGCAGCGGGATCTTCAGGTCGCTGACCTGCTTGTTGTAGGCGCACACGCCCGTGGTGCCGGTGGGGCCGCAGCGCAGCCAGTCGCGGTGGACCATGTAGGCCGTGTCACCCGGCCGGTCGCCGAACAGGCCCGGGTAGGGGTGGATCTCGAAGGCCACGTTGGTGAAGCCCTTGGCCGTCGGGTTGCCATAGCCATCGATGCTGCCGTAGTGGCTGGGCAGCAGCACGATGTGCTTGGCATCGACGGCGCGGATGGTCTGGTACAGGTCCTCCACGCGCGTCACCATGGCTTCGGCGGTGGAGCCCCAGGGCTCGTTGAGCGGGTCATAGGCCGCGACGACGGGCTCGTCCTTGTACTTGGTCGCGATCTGCTGCCACAGCCAGCGCGTGCGCTCCTGCGCATCGGCATCCGTCCAGTACTTGTTCTGGCCGGCGCAGCCGGTGTGGTCGTTGGGCGTCTGGCCGCCGGGCGCGCCGTGCAGGTCCAGGATCACGTAGATGCCACGCTTCTTGGCTTCGGCAATGCTCCAGTCCAGGTACTTCCAGGCATCGGCGCGCAGCGTCTTGGGCTTCTTCTCGTCTTCGATGACGCTCCACAGGATGGGCAGGCGCACGACGTTGAAGCCGAAGGCCTTCAGCTGGTCCCAGTCGCGCTCGGTGATCCAGCTGTCGCGGAACAGCTTGATCAGGCGCTCCTTCTCGTCATGGCCGAAGCGCTCGGTCAGCTTGGCCTCCAGCGTGCACTGGTCGGTCACGCCGTTGCCGCCCTGGCCCATCATCCAGAACTCCTGCACCAGCCAGTTGCCGAGGTTGGTGCCCTTGAGCAGCACCTGCTTGCCGCTGGCGTCCACCCACTTCGTGCCGTCGGTCTTCAGCAGGGCCAGTGGCTCCGGCGTGGGCGTCGGGGTGGGGGTGGTGGGCGTTGGTGTCGCCGCGCCGGCGCCCGAGCCGCCGCCACAGCCCGCCAGCAAAGCGGCAGCCAGCAGGCTGCCCAACCATGCGCCGCGCAGGGCGCCGCCGAGGCGACCCACAGCGGCGCCTCGTCCGATCCATCGTTGATCCACGTCTTGTCTCCGTTTGTCTGTTTGTTTGGAACCGGTTCCAATTCAGTATCGGAGAGGCAGCGATGGCGTGTCAACTTCCGCAACCCGCGCGTCGATGACGCGGCACCCGCCTACGCCATGACGGCCCGGCGCTGCCTAGCATCAGCGCAGCCGGCAACCGTTGAGGCAGGGCCGGCCCGCGGCCCGCGCGGGGCAGGACTCGGCGTAGAACCACATGACAAAGGCGGCAATGACTTCCACTTGGGTAGCCATCCTGGCGACGGCAATCGTCACGCTGCTGGGCGTGCTGCTGTTCCAGAACCTGGGCAGCCATGAGAAGAAGATCGACCAGAAGCTGCCCAAGCTGTACGAGACCGACGACGCGGAGTTCCGCCGCGCGTTGAGCGCCCTGCTGGGCCCGCCGCTGGTGGAGGGCAACCAGGTGGAGACGCTGCTGAACGGCGACGAGATCTTCCCGGCCATGCTCGCCGCGATCCGCTCGGCGCGCACCACGGTGAACTTCGAGACCTACATCTACTGGTCGGGCAGCATCGGGCGGGAATTCGTCGACGCGCTGACCGAGCGCGCGCGGGCGGGCATCAAGGTGAACGTGCTGCTGGACTGGGTGGGCAGCATGAAGATGGACCAGGCGATGCTGGACGAGATGAAAGCCGCCGGCGTGGTGTGCGAGCGCTTCCACGAGCCGCGCTGGGCCAACTGGGGCCGCATGAACAACCGCACGCACCGCAAGCTGCTGGTGGTGGACGGCCGCATCGGCTTCACCGGCGGCGTGGGCATCGCCGACCAGTGGCGCGGCCACGCCCGCAACGAGACGGAGTGGCGCGACACGCATTACCGCGTGACGGGGCCGGTGGTGGCGCAGATGCAGTCGGTGTTCCTGGACAACTGGATGCGCGCGACCGGCGAGGTGCTGCACGGCGAGGCCTACTTCCCGGCGCTGGCACCGACGGGCGACTATGTCGCGCAGATGTTCAGCAGCTCGCCCAGCGGCGGCAGCGAGAGCATGCACCTGATGTACCTGCTGTCCATCACGGCGGCGCGCAAGACCATCGACCTGGCCAACTCCTATTTCGTGCCCGACGACCTGACCGTCCAGACGCTGGTGGACGCCGCGCACCGCGGCGTGAAGATCCGCGTGCTGACGCCCAGCGGCCACATCGACTCGGAGACCGTGCGCAAGGCGTCGCGCAGCACCTGGGGGCCGATGCTGGAGGCCGGCATCGAGTTCGCCGAGTACCAGCCGACGATGTTCCATGTGAAGGGCCTGGTGGTGGATGGCGTGTTCGCGTCGGTGGGCTCCACCAACTTCGACAACCGCTCGTTCCGGCTCAACGACGAGGCCAACCTGAACGTGCTGAACGCCGAGTTCGGCCGCCAGCAGCAGCGTGTGTTCGACGCGGACTGGGCCAAGGCGCGCCGCATCACGCTGGCGCAGTGGCAGCACCGCCCCTTGTCGGAACGGCTGTGGGAGCGGCTCGCCCGCATCTTGCGCACGCAGCTCTGAGCTGCGGCCTTGCAGTGCTTGCCCCTGATGCCGGCGGCGTGGCGCTGGCATCTCTCGTCTCGCATGCCCCCGCACGCCAGCAACCGTCACGCCAGGCTGGCATGCTTCGCCCATCCACGCCGCCGTACGCCGCACCATGACCGCGCTCCCCTCGCCCCGCCCCAACCCATCCGCCGACCGCGACCAGGCGCTGGGCGAGGAAATCGCCAACGCCATCAGCCACGGCCTGGGCGTCGTGCTGGCCATCGCGGCGCTGCCCATCCTGGTCATCCGCGCGATGAACCACGGCGGCGCGGCCGATGTGGTGGCCGCGGCCATCTTTGCCGCGACGATGATCCTGCTGTACAGCGTCTCCACGCTGTACCACGCGCTGCCCAGCAGCCTGTGGCAGGGCCGCGCGAAGGCCGTGCTGCTGCGGCTGGACCACGCGGCCATCTACGTCTTCATCGCCGGCAGCTACACGCCGTTCACGCTGGGCGTGCTGCACACCGGCCCGGGCGTCACGCTGCTGATCGCCGTCTGGGCCGCGGCCGCGTTCGGCGTGGCCATCAAGCTGCTGAACCGGCTCAGGCACCGCTTCGTGTCCACCGGCCTGTACCTGGCCATGGGCTGGGTGGTGGTGTTCGCGGCCGGGCCGCTGGTGACGCGCCTGCCCGCGGCGGGCCTGACGCTGCTGGTGGCCGGCGGCCTGAGCTACACGCTGGGGGCCTTCGTCTTCCTTCTGGACAACCGGGTGCGCTACTCGCACTTCGTCTGGCACTTGTTCGTGCTGGGCGGCAGCGTCTGCCACTTCTTCGCGGCGCTCTGGTACGCCTACGGCTGAACGCCGATGGTTGCGCGCGTTCGCACGGCTGCATCGGGCGGCCACAGCCTGGGCAAGCGCGTCGCTGCCGCGCTGCTGGCCGGCGGCCTGCAGCTCGCGGCCCACGCGCAGGCCGCCGCCGACGTGCCGCAGCGCGGCTGGCTGCGTTTCGCGGACGGCAACGTGCTGACCGGCGTGCTGCTGGCCCGCACGCCCACCGGCGGCGTGGTGAGGACGGATCGCTTTGGCGAGCTGGCTTTCCGCGACGGCGAGGCGCGCTTCGAACCGGAGCCCGCCACGGCAGCGGCGCCCCCGCCGCCGCCCGCCACGCCCGAGTCCGACGGCCTGGGCTGGCGGCCGGCGAACTGGTCCATCGGCGTGTCGGGCTACTGGCAGCAGAAGGCCGGCTCGACGACCAGCGACCTGTCGCTGGACCTGGACGCCACCTGGCGCTCGCGGCGCGACGAGCTGAAGCTGGCGCTGTCGGCCGACTACAAGGTGGTGGACAAGGGCGTGGACAACAACGAACAGACCGGCAGCCTGCGCTGGGTGCGCGAGCTGCACGGGCCGTGGGTGGGGCCTGCTGAGCACGCGCCTGCAGCGCAGCACTTTCTCGTCGGACGACCTGCCCACCATCGACTACGTGCTGGTGCAGGCCACGGCCGGCGTGGGCTGGCGCCAGGCCTGGTCGGCCGACAGCCACACGCTGGTGGCGCTGAACCTGGAGCGCATCGCGCTGGACCTGCTGAACTACGACCGCCGCCTGTACGAGAGCGCCACCTCGCTGCTGCTGGAGAACCACCTGCGCCTGAGCCCCAAGGTGCGCTTCGACAACACGCTGCTGGTGTACCGCTGGCCGGGCGGCGGCACCGGTGTCGACAGCACGGCGGAGCTGAGCTACGACCTGACCGAGAGCATCCGCGTGGGCCTGCGCCATGAGTCGCGCCGCAACGCGGTCGACCTGGACCTGGGCCGCTACAACCGGCTGAGCCTGACGACGCACGTGGCCTTCTGAGCCAGGCCCGGCAGGCCTGTTCCTCAGTTGTGAGGACGCCGGCCCCCTGCGTTGAATGGAATCCCGGCGGCGCGCGGGAAATCCCTCTGCAGGGGCGCAGGCACAGGCGTCTGATCCCACCCCAGCTCCGAACGTCGCTGCAAGGCCCCCGCCAGGGTCTGCGCGCCTGAACGGGGTGGGGCATCAAGGCGGCGCCCTTCCAAAGCCGCACGGCACTCTCGACTGGGAGAACCTCATGGTGATCGAAATCGCGGGACGACGCCTGCGCCGGTTGGCGGCGCGCGGGCTGGCTTTGGCAGGGTTGATGTGCGCGGCCCTGGCGGCACACGCCGACGGCGGCGACAACGGCTGGCCCTCGGCGGGGCAGAACCTGAGCAACACGCGCCACCAGGAGCACGACGGCGGCATCAGCGTGCACAGCGTCGGCGGGCTGGCACAGAAATGGGTGTTCACGACCGGCGGCGACGTCTCGGCGACGCCGGCCGTTGACGAGCACACCGTCTATTTCCCGGACTGGGCGGGCAACCTCTACGCGGTGAACCGCAAGACCGGCGCGCTGGTCTGGAAGGTCGTCGTCGCGACGGCCTCCGGCACGCCGGGCGACAAGGCCCGCGCCACGCCGGTGATCACCGGCAACAAGATCATCGTCGGCACGCAGGGCAATGTGTTTGCGCCGCCACCCTACGGCGGGCCGGGCGGCAAGATGCTGGCCTTCAACAAGCACACCGGCGCGCTGCTGTGGGCCACGCAGCTGGACAGCCATTTCGGCGCCATCGTCACGCAGTCGGCCACGGTGCATGGGGACCGGGTCTTCGTCGGCGTGGCCTCGCTGGAGGAGGCGCTGGCCGGCTCGCTGGGCTTTTGCTGCAGCTTCCGCGGCAGCATGCTGGCGCTGGACGTGAACACGGGCGCCATCCTCTGGAAGACCTACATGGTGCCGCCCGGCTACTCCGGCGGCGCGATCTGGGGCAGTTCGCCGGCGGTGGACGTGAAGCGCGGCCAGGTCTACATCGCCACCGGCAACAACTACTCGGTGCCGGAACCGGTCAGGCAGTGCGTCATCGCGGCGGGCAGCGACACCAACGCGGTCAAGGCCTGCCTCGCGGCCGACAACCACTTCGACGCCGTGCTGGCGCTGGACATGAAGACGGGCGCGGTGCGCTGGGTCACCAAGGCCTTGCCGGCCGACACCTGGATCGCGGCCTGCATCGGCTTCGGCGACCCGGCCCTGTGCCCGAGCCCGACGGGTCCTGACTACGACTTCGGCCAGGCGCCGGCGTTGTTCACCATCAAGGCCGATGGCAAGGGCAACGGCAAGGGCAAGCCCAGCGACGTCGTCGGAGCCGGCCAGAAGAGCGGCAAGTACTGGGCGCTGGACCCGGACACCGGCGCGGTCAAGTGGGTGACCCAGGCCGGCCCCGGCGGCACCGGCGGCGGACTGCAGTGGGGCTCGGCGGTGGACGGCAAGCGCGTCTACACCGCCAACGCCAACAGCGACATGGTGCCCTGGCCCGCGGCCGGCGGCCTGACCAGCGGCGTGTGGAGCGGCATCGACGCGGCCACCGGCCAGGTGCTGTGGCAGACGCGACCGTCGGGCGGCGGCAGCACCTCGGGCCCGGTGACGACGACCAACGGCGTCGTCTTCGGCTGCTCCCTGGACCGCACCAACGGCTACATGTACGCGCTGGACGCCGCCACCGGCGTGGAGCTGTGGAAGTTCTCCAGCGGCGGCTCCTGCCTGTCGGGCGCGGCCATCTCCAAGGGCCAGGTCTTCTGGGGCTCGGGCTACAGCAACCTGTTCGGCGCCTTCGGTGGGCCGAACAACAAGTTGTACGCGTTCGAGATCCGGTAGCGCGCTGACGCCCCCTGGCCGGCGTCGCGGTCGCGGCGCCGGCGCTGCTGGCGGCGCCCACGTTGGGCGCCCCGAGCGTGATCTAACGCCGCCGCGCCGAGCAAGTCGCCACGCACCGCCCAACACAGGGCTTGACGGGCGTGGTACATTCGGCGGATAGATTCGCACAAGACCGTTTCCTCAAGGTCTTATCTGCAGCCCCGCTGGCCACCCCCTGGCCCTTCTTGCGAGCGGCTCGCTACAGCTTCAACTCCCGGTGAGTGTTCTTGAGTGTTTCTGTCTCCGCGCGGCATGACGCCAGCGGAGGGTTTTTATCCATCTACACATTTCCCAAGGAAACACCATGACTACAGAAACCGGCACCGTGAAGTGGTTCGACGACGGCAAGGGCTTCGGCTTCATCACGCCTGACAACGGCGGCAAGGACCTCTTCGCCCACCACAGCGAAATCAAGAACGGCGGCGGCTTCCGCTCGCTGGCCGAAGGCGCCAAGGTGCAGTTCGAATCCACGCAAGGCCTGAAGGGCCCGCAGGCTTCGAACATCCGCACGCTCTGACGTTGCCCGGGCGCATGTGCGCCCGCCAACTGCCGCAGCCGGCATGTGCCGGCGTGCGGCAATACAAAAAGAAGAAGAAAATGCATAACAACAAAAACAACATCGAGGTGGGACGCTTTCTGGTCTCGCCCATGACGCAGGCCCGCGAGGGCGGCGGTTTCGACGCGCTGGTGTCGATCCGCTCCGGACGTGGCATGGCCAGCGTGGACCGTGTCATGCGGTTCACGCCGCAGTTCGGCAGCCCGCAGGCGGCGCTGCGCTACGCCAAGGCCCAAGGCCTGGCCTGGGCGCATTGCCATTGATTGCACGCGCTCCAGCAGCGCCTCCCGCCGGCACGACCACGTGCTCGGCGTTTCGTTCAACCTCTCTGTAGCGGAGCCCCACACTTGGCCAAAGAAGAACTGATTGAAATGCAGGGCGTCGTCCATGAAGTCCTGCCCGACTCGCGCTTTCGCGTCACGCTGACGAACGGCCACCAGGTCATCGCCTACACGGGCGGCAAGATGCGCAAGCATCACATCCGCATCCTGGCCGGCGACAACGTGTCGCTGGAGATGTCGCCCTATGACCTGAGCAAGGGCCGCATCACCTTCCGCCACCTGGAACGCCGCGGCCCTGCGCCGACCGGCGGTGGCTCGGGCCAGCGCCGCTAAGCGCTCCCGTCCCTCGTCCTCGATCGGCCGCCATGGCACGCCTGGCGGCCGATTGCTTTTGGGGCATCCAGCGCTGCAACCGCTGCGTAGACCGGCCATGCCCCCGTTGAAGACCTGCCTGCTGCTGCTCGCGGCCATCGTGCTCGTGGGCGCGCTGGTGGCATGCGCCCCCGTGCGGGTGCTGAACGCGCTGGCGCCCGGCAGCACGCACACGCGCACGACCGGCTTGGCCTACGGGCCTGGCCCGCGCCAGCAGCTGGACGTCTACCGCCCCAGCAGCGCAGCACCGCCCGGTGGCTGGCCGGTGGTGGTGTTCTTCTACGGCGGCTCGTGGAACCGTGGCGAGCGCGGCGACTTCGCCTTCGTCGGCGAGGCGCTGGCCGCGCGCGGCATGCTGGCACTGGTGGCCGACTACCGCCTCTACCCCGAGGTCCGCTACCCCGACTTCCTGCGCGACAGCGCCGCCGCGCTGGCCTGGGGGCTGGGCCATGCCCAGGGCCTGGGCGGCAACCCGCGGCGCGTCCATGTGATGGGCCACAGCGCCGGGGCGTACAACGCCGCCATGCTGGCGCTAGACCCGCGCTGGCTGGCGGCCACGGGCCACACGCCGCGCGAGCTGGCCGGTTTCGTCGGCCTGGCCGGGCCCTACGACTTCCTGCCCATGACCAACCCGGACGCGCAGCCGGTGTTCTTCCATCCCGACTACCCGCCAGGCACGCAGCCGCTGGAGCACGCCGGCGCGGCGGCGCCGCGCACGTTCCTCGGCGCCGCCAAGGACGACACGCTGGTGGACCCGCGGCGCAACACGCTGGGCCTGGCCTCGCGGCTGCAGGCCGCCGGCGTGCCGGTGACGGTGAAGCTCTACGACCGCGTCAACCACGTGACGCTGATCGCCGCCTTGGGTGCGCCGCTGCGCTGGCTGGCGCCGGTGCTGGACGACGTGGCGGGCTTCGTCAACGACGCGCCCGCCGCGGCCTCGCCATGACAACGGCCGCCCGAGGGCGGCCGTCTGCGGGGTGGGCTGACCTCAGCCGCGGCGGCGGCGCGCCGCACCGGCCGCCAGCAGGCCGCCAGCCACCAGCAGCAGCGAGGCCGGCTCGGGCACGCCGTTGGGCGTCGTGACGAGCTGCAGCGAGGTGGTCATCGTGAAGTTGGAGCCGCTGGTGTGGCGCTCGGCCTGGAAGACGTCCAGCGTGTAGTTGCTGCCGTCCACGAGGCCCAGCGCCGCGGCTTGGGCGTTCAGGTCGACGCTGGCACCGGCAGCGCCGTGCACGCCGCCCAGGTCGATGGCCAGGATGCCGTTGATGAAGACCCAGACGTCGTCATCGCCGGTGAAGGCGAAGCTGTCGTTGTTGCCAGCCTGGTAGGTGAAGTTGGTGTGGAACTCGGTCGTGAAGCCGAAGTTGTGACCACCCAGGCCCTGCGCCAGCAGTTGGCCGTCGATGGGGAAGAAGCTGTTGCTGCTGAACTGGTAGGTCGTCGCCGTGATCGGGTCCAGCGTGATCGTGATGCTGCCGGTGCGGTTGACGCTGGGATCGTCGTGGTACCACTGGGCGAAGGACGCGTCGCTGGTCACCGTGGGGTGGTTGGCCGACAGCACGGGCTTGCCGTCCGGGCCCAGTGTGGACTTGACGATGCCGGTGGCACTGCCGAGGTAGGCCTCGAAGTCCGGGTGGCCGCCGACGCCGCCGGACGTGGTGTTGACGAAGTTGAAGTCGCGGATGGTGCCGGTCAGCGTGATCGGGGCCGCCTGCACGGCCAGCGGCAGGGCGGCCGCCAGCGCGGCGACAACAGTGAGCAACTTGGACATGGCGGTCTCGCAGGGCTGATTGATTCCTTCAACCACGCAAAACTGATGCCACGCCCGTCATTTCTTTTGCAATCAAGGCCTTAGCCCCAGCCGACGCGGCCGATGCCGGCAGACTGTCAAGGGCGTCGACAGCGCCGGACGGCTCATGCGGCGCGGGCCGCCGCGACCGCGAGCCGCCATGCGGCCAACGCTTCCTCGTCGCGCCAGCCGTCGGCCGCGTCGCCGATGACGACCTCCACCATCGCGCCGCCGGCGATGACGTGCGACGCCACGGCCCGCGCACCCAGCCAGAAGCCGTCGCGCCGTGCAACCGCCAGCAGGCCCTCGCGCAGCGCGTCGGGCGCGACCGGCAGGTGCAGCTGGAAGGCGTTGACCTGCGGCGGCTCGGGCGCCACGCGCCAGCCGGGCTGCGCGGCCAGCAGCGCGGCCAGGCCGCGGGCGCGCTGCCGGTAGGCGGGCATGCGCGGCAGCTGCGTGCGCAGGCCTTGCAGCGCGCTCAGCACCATGGGGTACAGCGTGAAGACATTGCCGGCCAGGCGCGTCTGCCAGGGCGCGATGGCGGTGATGAAGTCCTCGCTGCCGGCCAGCACGCAGCCGGCCAGGCCGCCCAGGCCCTTGTAGAAGGAGACGTAGACCGAATCGGCCAGCGCGGCGATCTCGGCCAGCGGGCGGCCGTAGTGCGCCGCGGCCTCCCAGAGCCGCGCGCCGTCGAAGTGCAGTTTTGTCCGCGCCGCGCGGCACCAGTCGCTGACGTTGACGAGGTCCTCCCATGAGGGCAACAGGTAGCCCGCGCGACGCAGCGGCAGTTCGACAACCAGAACGGCAGGGTCTTCGGGTTCAGCAGCCAGGTCCTCGTTGTCTAGGGGCTGGTTCAGATGCCCGATGCACAGCCCACGCAGCCCCATCAGCTTCTCGAACGCCTCGGCCTCGTCGATGGCGATATGGCTTTGCGGATGCAGGGCCACGGGGCCGTCACCCTCGCCGCAATGCACGCGCAGCGCCGCGAGCTGGGCCGCCACGCCCTTGTGCATGAAGCGCGCTGCCGGCTTGCCCAGCAGCGCGGCCACCTCGGCCTCCAGCGCCTGGATGGCCCGGCCCTGGCCGTAGACGTCCAGCGCCAGCGCGGCCTCGGGCAGCTCGGCCAGCGCGAGCAGCGAGTCGCGCATGTTCAGCAGCGGCCGGTGGCCGTTCAGCCAGCGCGTGCACTGGTTGCGCAACTCCACGTCGGTGACGGCGGCATTGGCATCGTTGGCGGCAGACGGCATCAGTGGGCTTCGCAGCGGTGGATTTCGATGGTGGCGTGCACGATCTCCTCGTGCACGGCCAGCCACTCGCGCACTTGGCGCGGCGTCAGCTGGGCGTCGTGCGTGACGACGCTGAGCGCGCAGGCATAGGTGGCACGGCCGACGCGCCAGACGTGCAGGTCGGCGATCAGCGTCTCGCCGCCCGCGCCGCGCTCGGCGATGACCTCGCGGATCTCGTCGACGACGGGATGGTCCATCTCGCGGTCCAGCAGCACCTTGCTGGTCTCGCGGATCAGGCCGCGCGCCCAGACCGCGACGATGACGGCGCCGACGATGCCCATGGCCGGGTCCAGCCAGGCCCAGCCCAGCCACCAGCCGCCGGCCAGCGCCGCGATGGCGGCCACCGACGTGGCGGCGTCGGCGATGACGTGCAGGTAGGCCGACTTCAGGTTGAGGTCGTGGTGATGGTGGTGATGCTCGTGATCGTGGTCATGTCCGTGTCCATGCCCATGACCGTGATGGTGGGCATTGCCGAGGATGAGGGCACAGCCGAGGTTGACCAGCAGCCCCAGCGCCGCGACGGCCAGCGCCTCGGGGTAGTGGATGGGCTCGGGCCTGAGCAGCCGCTCGGCCGAACCCCAGACCATCAGCGCGGCAATCAGCAGCAGGAAGACCGCGCTGGCAAAGCCGCCCAGCACCTCGATCTTCCAGGTGCCGAAGGCGAAGCGCGGGTCAGCCGCATGCTTGCGCGCGGCCGCGTAGGCGAAGGCGCTCAGGCCGATGGCCACGACGTGGCTGCTCATGTGCCAGCCGTCGGCCAGCAGCGCCATCGAGTTGTAGTGCCAGCCCGCGGCGATCTCGACGAGCATCATCGCGGCGGTGATCCACATCACCCGCCGGGTGCCGCGCTCGCCGGCGATGTTGCCGCTGTCGAAGACGTGGTCGTGGCGCCATTCGGCGAGGTCGTGCGCATGCATGTCGGCATTCTGCGCCGCCCGCATGACGCCCAAGGCGGGGGCCGCCGACGGCCCGCCAAGGCCTTGCCCATCGGGGTTCACTAAACTCTCGCCCTTTTTCCTCGCGCACCCGCGTGAGCGCCAGACCTCACCCCATGCAAGCCCTCAGCAGTCCCCCGACCCCGGCGCCCGAGCCGCTGGCGCGCCTGCTGCTGCAATGGGGCGTCGCACCCCTGCCCACCGCGCCGGTGGCCGAACGCCTGGGCGGCCTGCTGGGCTGGGCGGACGCCATCGGCCTGTCGCAGGTGCTGGCCACGCCCGCCGCGGCCACGGCAGACGCCGGCGCCCGCCGCGCGGCCATCGCCTGGGCCGACGCTGCGCTGGAGCGCGTGCAGACCGAGCTGCCGGCCGCCTTCGACGACGCGCTGCTGGCACTGGAGTCCGCCGAGCCGGCCGCCGAGGGCCTGCCGCTGGCCGACCTGCTGGCGCCCTACCGCCTGCACCACGCCCAGCAGCAGCGCAGCATGGCCGCCCGCGTGGGCAGCCTGCGCGAGCGTCTGCGCCCGCACCTGGCCGAGGCCTCCGGCGCGCTCGCGCGCCTGGCGCAGCTGGACGCCGTGTTCGAGCGCGCGCTGGCGGCGCAGGAGCGCCAGGCGCTGGCCGGCCTGCCCGCGCTGCTGACGCGGCGCGCCGAAACCCACCACGCCGCCGACCCGCGCCGCTGGCGCGCCCGCTTCTGGGCCGACCTGCAGCGCGCGCTGCAGGCCGAGCTGGACCTGAGACTTCAACCGGTGCTGGGCCTCATCGAAGCCCTGCGCCAAGACGCCCCCTGATGAACCGCTTCCTGCACGCCCTCTACCCCCTCGCCCTGGCCGCCGGCCTCGCGGGCATTGCCGGCGCCGCGCTGGCCGCCGCCCGCCACCACCCGGTGGCGCTGGCGATGACGCTGCTGATCGCGGCCTTCTACGTGCTGGGCGTGCTGGAGCTGAACACCTACCGCCGCGCCCACCGCGAGCTGGACGGCGCGCTGGACGCCGAGCCGACCGCCAACTGGGTCGACACGCTGCCCGTCACGCTGCGCGCCAGCGTGCAGCAGCGGCTGGAAGGCCTGCGCGTGGCCTTGCCGGGGCTGTCGCTGGCGCCCGCGCTGGCCGGCCTGCTGGTGCTGCTGGGCATGCTGGGCACCTTCATCGGCCTGGTGCTGACGCTGTCGGGCACGGCCAATGCGCTCAGCGCGACGGCCGACCTGAACGCGCTGCGGGCCGCCCTGGGCGCACCGGTGCAAGGCCTGGGGCTGGCGTTCAGCGCGTCGGTGGCCGGCGTGACGGCCTCGGCCATGCTGGGCCTGATGGTGGCGCTGGCGCGGCGCGAGCGCGCCGCCGTGGCCGGCCGGCTGGATGTGGCCTTGCTGGGCCGGCTGCAGCCGCTGACGGCGGCGCACCGCCGCGCGCTGGACCAGAAGGCCGCCGACGCGGCCGCCGCCGAAGCCGCACAGAAGCACCAGCTCGAGCTGGTCGCCCAGCTGCAGCGGTTCGCGCAGCAGATGGCCGAGCAGCTGGCCGCGCAGAACGACCGCTTCCATGGCGAGACCCGCCAGGCCTACACGGCGCTGGCCGGCAGCGTGGACGCGACGCTGCGCACCAGCCTGGCCGAGAGCGCCCGCCTGGCCGGCGCGGCCATCCAGCCCGCCGCCGAGGCCGCGATGGCCGGCATCGCCCGCGAGGCCGGGGCGCTGCATGAGCGCGTGGGCACGCAGGTGGGCGAGCAGCTGGGACGCTTGAGCGCGCAGTTCGAAGCCGGCGTGGCCAGGATCGCGCAGCAGGGCGAAGCCGCCGCCCAGGCCCAGACCGACGGCCTGGCCCGGCAGCGCGAGGCGGCGCTGCAGCTGCTGGCCGACACCGGCAGCGCGACGCAGCAGGCCGTGCAACAGCTGGGTGACCGCTGGGCCGGCGAGGCGCAGGCGCTGCTCGCCGCGCTGAACGACGCCGCCACGCGCCAGCAGGCGGCGCAGGCCGAGGCCGATGCCGCCCGCGCCGCGGCATTGCAGGGCCAGATCGCCGCGCTGGCCGAACAGCGCGCCGCCGCCAGCCAGGCCCTGGCCGACACGGCCGAGCGCTTCGCCGCGCAGACGCAAGCGCTGCTGGACCGGCTGGCCGAGGCCCAGGCCCGCCAGCAGGCCGCGCAGGCCGAACAGGACGCCCAACGCCGCGCCGAAGCCCAGGCCGACGCCCAGGCGCTGGCGCAGCAACGCGAGGCCAACGAACGGCTGCTGGCCGCCCAGCGCGAGGCCGCGCAGCAGTTGCTGGCCGACAGCGGCGCCCGCGCCCAGAACGCGCTGACCGAGCTGACCAGCGGCTTCGCGACCCAGACCCAGGACTTGCTGGACCGCATCGCCGCCACGCAGACCCGCCACGCGGCCCTGCAGGCCGAGCTGGACGCTGAAGCGCGTGCCGGCGCCCGCGCCGACGCCGAGGCCCTGGCCCGGCAGCGCGACGCCAACGAACAACTGCTGGCCGCGCAGCGCGAAGCCGCGCAGCAGCTGCTGGCCACCAGCGGCCAGCGCGCCCAGGACGCGCTGACCGAGCTGACCGCCGGCTTCACGGCGCAGACGCAGGCCGCCATCGCCGCCATTGCCGCGGCCCACACGCAGCTGCAGGCGACCCACGCCAGCCACGATGCCGAGCGCCTGGCCGCCTGGCGCAGCGAGCTGCAGGCCGCGGGCGCCGGCCAGCTCGCACATCAGCAGCAACTGGCCGACGGCCTGCTGCAGCACACGCGCGACCTGGTCGCGCAGACCGAAGCCCAGGCGAAGACGACGCTGAGCGAAGCGGGCGCGCTGCTGAAGGCCGCCGGCGAGGCGCCGCGCGCGGCCGTCGAGGTGGTGGCCGCGCTGAGAGAGCAGCTGGCGCAGAGCCAGGCCCAGGACCGCGCCGCGCTGGCCGAGCGCGCCGAGCTGATGCAGACCGTGGCGACGCTGCTGGCCGCGCTGCAGCAGGCCGCCGGCGAGCAGCGCGCGGCCATCGATGCGTTGGTCGGCAGCTCGGCAACGCAGCTCGAAGCGCTGGGCCAGCGCTTCTCCGCGCAGGCCGATGCGACCGGCCAGACGCTGGCCGACGCCGCGACGCACCTGGCCGCCAGCGCCGCCGAGATGGGCAGCCTGGGCGAAGGCTTCGGCGCCGCGGTGGCGCAGTTCCAGGGTGCCAACGCGCAGCTGGTGCAGCACCTGGCCGCGCTGGAGGAGCGCCTGGCCGGTGCGATGACACGCAGCGACGAACAACTGGGCTACTACGTGGCCCAGGCGCGCGAGGTCATCGACCTGTGCCTGGGGTCGCAGAAGCAGGTGCTGGACGCGCTGCAGGCGAGCTCGCATGGATGAGCCGCTGGAGATGGAGCAGGAAGGCGTCGGCGCGCCGGCCTGGGCCGCGTTCGGCGACCTGATGGCCGGCGTGCTGGGTGCCTTCGTGCTGGTGCTGGGCGCGGCGCTGGTGGGCCAGCTGGACCTGGCGACAAGGCTGGAGGCCGAGGTGCAGCAGCGCCAAGCCGAGCAGCAGCGCCGCGAGGCGCTGGAGCGCGCGCTGGCCGGCCCGCTGGCGGATGGCCGCATCACGCTGATCGAAGGCCGCATCGGCATCAGTGGCGCGGTGCTGTTCGCCATCGGTTCGGATCAGCTGCACGCCGACGGCCGGGCGCTGATCAAGAGCCTGGCCGTGCCGCTGCGCACCTACCTCGCGCAGCGCGACGAGATCCTGATGGTCAGCGGCTTCACCGATGACCGCGGCCTGATCAGCGGCAAGGGCGCGCCGAAGTTCGCCGACAACTGGGAGCTGTCGGCCCAGCGCGCGCTGAACGTGGCGCGCGCGCTGATGGCCGAGGGCCTGCCGCCGGACGCCGTGTTCGCCGCGGCCTTCGGGCCGCAGCAGCCAGTCGCGTCCAACGACGACGCGGCGGGCCGGGCGCTGAACCGGCGTGTCGAGATCGCGCCGACGCCACGGCCCAAGCGCGCGGCGGCCTCGGCACCGGCCTGACGATGGACGCGCTGGACGACCCGCAGGGCTGGGCCGACGCGCAGGCGTCGACCGACCCGGTGCAGCGCCGCGTGCTGCAGGCCCTGGCACGCCGCGCCGCGCAGCAGCCGCCTGGCGCGCTGCGCGAGCGGCTGGTGGCGCGGCTGGTCCAGCGCGCCCAGGCCGACATCGCCGTGACGGCCGCACCGCGCGCCCCGCGCCCGGCCAGCCCGCTGGCCGAGTTGCTCGCGCAACTGCAGACCGATGCCGGCCCCGAGCTGCGCAATGTGCAGGCCCACCGCCGCACCTGGAGCGCGCTGCGCCTGACGCGCCGCATGGCCGAGGTCAGCGCGCCGGTGCCCGAGCACCTGGGCCCGCTGAACAGCCAGGTGCTGGTCAGCCGCGCGCTGCAGCAGCTCAAGGACTTGTCGCCCGACTACCTGCAGCGCCTGCTGACCCAGCTGGACACACTCGCCGCGCTGGCGCCACTTCAGGCCGCCGAAGGCCCCGCCGACAAGCCGGCGCGGCCGGCGACGAAGAAGGCGCCTGCGCGGCGGCGCTGAACCCATTCGCCAGCCGCGCGGCTTGTCGCGGAGCGCCCATTTGCAGACACTCACGGCCGCACTGACAACGCTGCCACCGCAATGCCTCCGCCCATGAACCCCATCCTCTACTTCTCGCGCAACCCCAACCCGCGCCTGGCGGTGGCTGCCGCCCGGCATCTGAACGCGCCGGTCACCTACGAGTTCGCCGCGCCACTGGCGCCGGGCCAGGCCGACAACTTCCGCCACCTCAACCCGTCGCTGCGGCTGCCCATCCTGGCCGAGGCGGGCAGCTCGCTGTTCGAGGCGGACGCCATCGCCTGCCGGCTGTCACAGCTGGTGGGCTCGGAGTTCTGGCGCACGGGTGCGGAGCTGCCGGACATGATCCGCTGGGTGTCCTGGGCGCGCGACAACTTCATGCACGCCTGCGACATGGTGCATTTCGAGCGCGGCACCAAGCAGCGCTACAGCCTGGGCGCGCTGGACGAGGCGCTGGTCGCGCGCGGCCTGGCGCGCTTCCACGACGGCGCCGCCATCCTGGAGGCACAGTTGAGCCGGCGCGACTGGCTGCTGGCCAGCGGCCTGAGCTATGCCGACTTCCGCATGGCCGTCTTCCTGCCCTTCAACGACGTGGCCCGGCTGCCGCTGGACGACTATCCGGCCGTGGCGGCCTGGCATGCGCGGCTGATGGCCCTGCCTGCGTGGGCGGCGCCGTTCGAGGGGCTGGACGCGCCGGAGCTGCCGCCGGTGCCGCCGGGCTGACCTCGGGGATGATGCGGCCCATGGCTGAGGACACCGCATCCCCACTCGACAAGGTCACGCTGCAGGATTGGGCGCTGGCCGCGATCAGCCTGCTCTTCACGCTGGGCGGCCTGCTCATCATCCGCCGTGACTTCAACACCGGCATCGTCACGCTGGTGTTCTTCGGGCTGGGCCTGGTCCACGCCACCCGCGTCATCCTGCGCAAGCGCCGGGCGCAGCGGCAGCAGGCGCTGACGGCCTCGGTGGCCGGTGGCGTGCCCATCCGCCAGTCGCGCGGGCGCATGGCGCTGCTGGGCGCCGCGCTGCTGGCCATCGGCGTCACGCATGTGGCCTTCACGACGCATGCGACGCAGGTGGCCATCGGCTGGCTGCTCGTCGGCGTGGGCGGCGCGCTGCTGCTGGGCCTGGCGCTGGGCCTGCTGTCCACGGCCTACATCCAGTTCGACCCCGCCGGCATCACCTTCGCCGACCGGCATGGCAAGGCCATCGTGCCCTGGGACGCGGTCGTCCGCCTGGCGCGCGGCGACATGAACAACAACCCGCTGGTCCTCGTGTCCGTCGACATGGCTGCCATCGACGTGCAGCCGGCCGCCTACCGGCCCAGGTTGAACCGGCAGATGGGCCGTTCGCGCGGCCTGATGGGGGCGGACTTCGTCATCATGAGCGCGTCCTATGGCCTGGACGCGCCCGTGCTGCTGGCGGCGCTGCAGCGCTATGTCATGGAGCCGGCATCGCGCCAGGAACTGCAGCGCCTGCCGCGGCTCGCGGGCTGAGGCCTCACCGGCACCACGGCGCGGCAGCCGTCAGCGGACGTCGACCTGCGCGTAGTTGTTCAGGCCGAAGGGGCTGACCTTCATGCCGACAACGCGCGGGTGGGTCGCGATGGCCATCGTCGGGTAGACCAGCGGCACCCACGGCGCGTCGTCGCGGTACAGCGCCTGGGCGCGGCGGTAGAGGGCTTCGCGCCTGGCCGGGTCGGCCGTCTGGCGCGCCTCGCCCAGCAGCGCGTCGAAGTCCGGCCGGCACCAGCGCGCGACGTTGCTGCCGCCGGCCACGGCCGCACAGGCGAAGTTGGGCGTCAGGAAGTTGTCGGGGTCGCCGTTGTCCGAGGCCCAGGCCAGCAGCGTCGCGTCGTGCTCGCCGGCGCGGGTGCGCTTGAGCAGCTCGCCGAACTCCAGCGTGACGATTTCGACCTTGACGCCGATGCGCGCCCAGTCGGCCTGCAGCAGCTCGGCCGTCGCGCGGGGGTTGGGGTTGGTGGCGCCGGCGCCGGCGCGTATCCACAGCTTCAGCGCAAAGCCGTTGGCCAGCCCCGCGGCCTTCAACAGCTCGCGGGCGCCGGCCAGGTCTTGCGGCACAGGGCCGGCCTGGTCGTCGTAGCTCCACTGCGACGGCGGGTAGGGGTTGCCGGCCGGAGTGGCCGCGCCGCCGTAGACCGCGCGCGCCACGGCCGGGCGGTCGGTGGCCAGCAGCAGCGCGCGGCGCACGCGGCGGTCGTCCAGCGGCTTGTGCGCCACGTTCAGCGCGACGAAGCTCGTCACCAGGCCGGGGCCGGTCAGCAGCTTGAGCCTGGCATCGCGGCGGATCTCGTCCCAGGTCTGCGGCATGGGGTACAGGGCGATGTCGCATTCACCGGCCTTCAGCCGCTGCAGCCGCGTGGCGGGGTCGGGCGAGATGGAGAAGATCAGCTTGTCCAGCGCGACCCTGCCGCGGAAGTAGCCCGGGTGCGCGTCGTAGCGGACCACCGCGTCCTTCGCATGGCTGCGGAACATGAAGGGGCCCGTGCCGACGGGCTTGGTGTTCATCTCCTCCATGCGGCCGCCGGCCTGCAGCTGCTGCGCATACTCGGCCGACAGCACGCTCAGGAAGCCCATGGCCAGGTCGGCCAGGAAGGGCGCCTCGGGCCGCGTCAGCTCGATGCGCACGGTGCGCGCGTCCACCGCCGTGACGTGCTTGACGAGCTGGCCCAGCTGCATCGCGCTGGCGTAGTACCAGCCCTGGCGCGGCTGGCCATGCCAGGGGTGCTTTGGGTCGAGCTGGCGCATGAAGCTGTAGACGACGTCGTCCGCCGTCAGCGGCCGCGTGGGCTTGAACCAGGGCGTGGTGTGAAAGGCCACGCCGGCGCGCAGGTGCAAGGTGTAGGTCTTGCCGTCGGCGCTGATGTCCCAGCGCTCGGCCAGCGCCGGCACCAGCCGCGTCGTGCCGGGCTCGAACTCGATCAGCCGGTTGTACAGCGCCTCGGAGGACGCGTCGGCGGTCGAGTTGGCGTGGAACAGCGAGTAGTCGAAGCCGTCGGGGCTGGCCTCGGTGCAGACGGTCAGCGTCTTGGCGCCCGCCAGTGCGGACACGACGGCCAGCGCGAGCGCGGCGAACCAGGCCTTCATGCCGACCGCGCCCAGGCCATGCCGACCGTGCGCGGCGCGGTGGGCGCAAAGTCGAACTGGGCGTAGAGCGCATCGGCCGGCACGTCGGCCAGCAGGCTCACGTAACCGCTCTCGGGCACGTGGGCCTGCAGCCAGGCGGCGATCTCGGCCATGACCCGCTTGCCCAGGCCGCGGCCCTGGTGCGCGGGCAGCACGGCGATGTCCACGACCTGGAAGGCCGTACCGCCGTCGCCGACGACGCGCCCCATGCCGACGGCCTCGCCCTCGTGCAGCACCTGCACCGCGAACAAGGTGTTGGGCAGCCCGCGCGCCGCGGCCTCGGCCGACTTGGCGCTGAGGCCCGAGGCGACGCGCAGGCGCTGATAGGTTTCGACGGAGGGCGTGGCATGCAGCAGGGCGTAACTCATGCCGCGCATTCTGGCCGCGGGCCCGTTGCCCCCGGGTTGGCAGGCCCTATCACCTGCACTCATACCCGCAGCGCCGTCCGACATGGCCGCTGCGGGCACGCCCCGGGGCCGCGGGCGCGAGTGCGCTGCAACAATCCGGGCATGACTTCGTCCGTCCGCGTCCTCGCCGCCACCCTGGTGCTGCTGCTCAGCGCCTGCGCCAGCGTGCCCACGCCGCCCGCCGCCACGCCCGCCACATCGCCCGCCACCAGCCCGGTGGCCCCCACGGTGCCCGGCACCGTCGTGCGCGCCCCCCGCATCGACCGCAGCTACACGTCGCAGAACCAGGACAGTCGCAGCCTCTTCATCGTGCTGCACTACACGGTGCTGGACTGGGAGAAGTCGCTGAAGGTGCTGACCACCGGCGGCCAGGTCTCGGCCCACTACCTGGTGCGCGACAACCCGGTCGCCAGCTACGCGCTGGTCGACGAGAACCGCCGCTCCTGGCATGCCGGCGCCAGTTTCTGGGCCGGGCACCAGAACCTGAACTCCTCGTCCATCGGCATCGAGATCGTCAACGCCGGGTATGTGGACGGCCCCGGTGGCCGCGTCTACGCGCCCTTCCCGCAGGCGCAGGTGGACGAGGTCATCGCGCTGGTGCGCGACATCCAGCAGCGCCACAACGTGCGGCCCGAACGCATCATCGGCCACGCTGACATCGCCCCGGGGCGCAAGCAGGACCCCGGCCCCACCTTCCCCTGGAAGCAGCTGCACGACGCGGGCCTGATCCCCTGGCCCGACGCCAACCTGGTACTGGTCAAGCGCCTGGAGCACGAGGTGGCGCCGCGCGACGCGGGCTGGCTGCAGGAGCGCCTGGCGCGCATCGGCTACAACGTGTCGCGCTCGGGCCAGCTGGACACGCTGACCCGGGAGGTCATCGCGACCTTCCAGATGAAATACCGGCCCAGCGACATCGCCGGCCTGCCGGACCCCGAGACGGCCGCGCTGATCGAGGTCGCGTCCACGCCCAGTGGCATGCGCATGGCCGTGCCGGGCGAGCCCGAGACGCGGCCTTACACGTCACGCTGGTAACGCCGCCGGATGCTCGCCTTCCTGCTCAAACGCCTGGCCACGCTGGTGCCGACGCTGATCGGCATCACCATCGTCGCCTTCGGCCTGATCCGCCTGGTGCCCGGCGACCCCATCGAGGTCATGATGGGCGAGCGCCGCCTGGACCCGGACGCGCATGCCGCCCTGGTCAAGCGCATGGGGCTGGACCAGCCGCTGCCGGTGCAGTACGCGGACTATGTGGCGAAGCTGCTGCACGGCGACCTGGGCCAGAGCCTGGTCAGCCGCGAGCCGGTCAGCAAGGAATTTGCCGCGCTGTTCCCGGCGACGGTGGAGCTGGCCACGGCGGCCCTCATCTTCGCGGTGGGCCTGGGCCTGCTGCTGGGCGTCACCGCGGGCCTGAAGCGCGGCTCGCTGTTCGACCAGGGCGTCATGGGCGTGGCGACGGTGGGCTATTCGATGCCGGTGTTCTGGTGGGGGCTGATCCTCATCATGTTCTTCTCGGTCAACCTGGGCTGGACGCCGGTGTCGGGCCGCATCGGCATCGAGTTCGACCCCGAGCGCGTGACCGGCTTCATGCTGGTCGATGCGTGGCTGAGCGGCGAAGAAGGCGCATTCAAGTCGGCGCTGATGCACCTCATCCTGCCGGCGCTGGTGCTGGGCACCAGCACGCTGGCGGTCGTCGCGCGCATGACGCGCTCCAGCATGCTGGAAGTGCTGCGCGAGGACTATGTGCGCACGGCGCGCGCCAAGGGCTTGTCGCCCACGCGCGTGGTGGTCGTGCATGCGCTGCGCAACGCGCTCATCCCGGTGCTGACGGTGGTGGGCCTGCAGACCGGCAGCCTGCTCGCCGGCGCGGTGCTGACCGAGACCATCTTCTCGTGGCCCGGCATCGGCAAGTGGCTGATCGACTCCATCGCGCGGCGTGACTATCCCGTCGTGCAGGCCGGCATCCTGATCTCGGCGCTGACCTTCATCGGCGTCAACCTGATCGTGGACGTGCTGTATGGCGTGGTGAATCCGCGCATCCGTGGAGGTGGCCATTGAGCGCCGTGTTGATCGAGCGGCAGCCCCCCGGCCCGCTGCGCGAGTTCTGGCTGGGCTTCTCGGCCAACCGCGGCGCGCTGGTGGCGCTGATCGTGTTCGCGCTGATCGCGGTGTCGGGCCTGCTCGCGCCGCTGATCGCGCCGCACGACCCCATCGAGCAGTACCGCGACCACATGCTGACCCCGCCGGTCTGGGCCGAGGGCGGCAGCGCGCGCTTCCTGCTGGGCACCGACGAGCTGGGCCGCGACATGCTCTCGCGGCTGCTGTACGGCGCCCGCGTGTCGCTGGGCATCGGCCTGGCGGCCGTGCTGATGTCGCTGGCGCCCGGCGTGCTGCTGGGGCTGCTGGCGGCGTTCTTCCAGCGCTGGCTGTCACCGGCCATCATGCGCGTGATGGACATCGTGCTGGCGCTGCCGGCGCTGCTGCTGGCCATCTGCGTCATCACCATCCTGGGCCCGGGCCTGGTCAACACGGTCATCGCCATCGCCATCGGCGCGCTGCCTGGCTATGTGCGGCTGACGCGCGCGGCGGCGCTGTCCGAGATCGGCCGCGACTACGTGACCGCCAGCCGCGTCGCCGGCGCGAACGTGTGGCGGCTGATGTTCATCACCGTGCTGCCCAACTGCATGGCACCGCTGATCGTCAACGCGACGTTGAGCTTTTCCTCGGCGATTCTCGAAACCGCCGGCCTGGGCTTCCTGGGCCTGGGCGTGCAGGCGCCCACGCCCGAGTGGGGCACCATGCTGTCGGCCGCGCGGGACTACATCACGCGCGCGCCCTGGGTCGTCACGCTGCCCGGCCTGACCATTCTCGTGTCGGTGCTGGCCATCAACCTGATGGGCGACGGGCTGCGTGATGCGCTGGACCCCAAACTGAAGAAAGTTGCCTGATGAGCCTGCTGAACATCAGGAATCTGAAGGTCCAGTTCGGCGACTTCCCTGCCGTGGACGGCGTGGACCTGACGCTGGACAAGGGCGAGCTGCTGGGCATCGTCGGCGAGTCGGGCTCCGGCAAGTCGGTGACCATGCTGGCGCTGATGGGCCTCATCGACGCACCGGGCAAGGTCACGGCCGACGCGCTCGAGTTCGAAGGCCGCGACCTGCTGAAGCTCAATGCGTCAGAGCGCCGCGCGCTGATCGGCCGCGACGTGGCCATGGTGTTCCAGGACGCGCTGAGCAGCCTGAACCCGAGCTACACGGTGGGCGCGCAGATCGCCGAGGTGCTGAAGGCGCATCTGGGCCTGCGCGGCGCCGCGGCCAGGCAGCGCGTCGTCGAGCTGCTGGACCTCGTCGAGATCCCCGACGCGGCCAACCGCGCCAGTGCCTACCCGCACCAGCTGTCCGGCGGCATGAATCAGCGCGTGATGATCGCGATGGCCATTGCCTGCGGCCCCAAGCTGCTGATCGCCGACGAGCCGACCACCGCGCTGGACGTGACCATCCAGGCCCAGATCATGGCGTTGCTGCTGAAGCTGCAGCGCGAGCAGGGCATGGGGCTGATCATGATCACGCACGACCTGGCCATCGTGGCCGAGATGGCGCAGCGCATCGCCGTCATGTACGCCGGCCAGATCGTCGAGACCGGCCCCGTGCCGGGCCTGTTCGATGCGCCGCGCCACCCGTACACGAACGCGTTGCTGGCGGCCATCCCCGAGCACAACAAGGGCGCGAGGCGCCTGTCCGCGCTGCCCGGCATCGTGCCCGGTGCGCTGGACCGCCCCGCGGGCTGCCTGCTGAGCCCGCGCTGCCCGCGCGTGCAGCCGCGCTGCGTGGCCGAGCGGCCGGCGCTTGAGCAAGGCGTGCGCTGCTTCTACCCGGTGCAGGAGGCAGCGCATGTCTGAACTCCTGCTCGAAGCGACCGACCTGGCCCGGCACTACAGCGTCAGCCGCGGCCTGTTCAAACCCAAGGCGACCGTGAAGGCGCTGGCCGGCGTCAGCTTCACGCTAAGCCCCAAGAAGACGCTGGCCGTCGTCGGCGAATCCGGCTGCGGCAAGAGCACGCTGGCGCGCCAGCTGACGCTGATCGAGCCGCCCACCCGCGGCTCGCTGAAGATCCGCGGCACCGACGCGGCGACGGCCGACGCCGCCACGCTGAAAGCCCTGCGCCGCGACGTGCAGATGGTGTTCCAGAACCCGTTCGCGTCGCTGAACCCGCGCAAGACGGTGGCCACCACGCTGGCCGAGCCGCTGCTGATCAACACGCCGCTGAGCCTGGCCGAGCGCCAGGAGCGCGTCGAGGCGCTGGCGACCAAGGTGGGCCTGCGGCCCGAGCACCTGCGCCGCTACCCGCACATGTTCTCGGGCGGCCAGCGCCAGCGCATCGCCATCGCGCGGGCCATGATCCTGAACCCCGGTATCGTCGTCGCCGACGAACCGGTGTCAGCACTCGACGTGTCGATCCAGGCCCAGATCCTGAACCTGTTCATGGACCTGCAGGACGAGTTCGGCACGGGCTATGTGTTCATCTCGCACAACCTCAGCGTCGTCGAGCATGTGGCCGACGAGGTCATGGTCATGTACCTGGGCGCCGCGGTCGAGATCGGCGCGAAGACCCGCCTCTTTGCCGCGCCGCTGCACCCCTACACGCGGGCGCTGATGAGCGCCACGCCGGCGCTGCGCAAGGCCGACCGGCGCGAGCGCATCGTCATCCACGGCGAGCTGCCCAGCCCGCTCAACCCGCCGACGGGTTGCAGCTTCCACAAGCGCTGCCCGCTGGCCATGCTGCGCTGCGTGGACGAGGTACCGCAGCTTCGCGAAGTGGACGGCCGGCGCGTGGCCTGCCACGCCGTCTAGGCGGCGTGCCGGGCGGGCATAACCGCCGTACATGCCCGCCTCTCATTCCGTGATGCGCGGAGTGTTGCTCCGGTGCCGACTTCGCGGGCTTGGCCTCTGGGGGTGCGTGACATGCGCCGCAAGAATCTTTGCATTCGGCAATGCAAGGACATAAACCATGAGATTCCAGCCCACCCCGATCGCCTGCGGCCTGGCCGGCCTGCTGCTGAGCCTGCAGGGCGCGGCCCTTGCCCAGCAGACGGAGACCCAGGCGCAGAAGGACGCCAAGGCCAAGCAGTCGCTGGAAGCCGTCGTCATCACCGGCATCCGCGCCTCCACCGAAGCCTCGCTGAACGCCAAGCGCGACGCGTCCGCCAACGTCGAGGTCATCACCGCCGTGGACGTGGGC
Organism: Roseateles sp. P1_C6; assembly: GCF_056406315.1. Taxonomy (NCBI): domain Bacteria; kingdom Pseudomonadati; phylum Pseudomonadota; class Betaproteobacteria; order Burkholderiales; family Sphaerotilaceae; genus Roseateles; species Roseateles sp. P1_C6. The sequence continues at coordinate 227,825 of NZ_JBFUAK010000007.1, read as the reverse complement.
AAGATGCCCGACAAGAACCTGGCCGACTCGCTGCAGCGCGTGGCCGGCGTGGCGGTGCGCACCGACTACGACGAGGCCGAGAAGGTGGCCATGCGCGGCACCAACCCGGACATGACGCTGATCCTGTTCAACGGCCACACGGTCAGTGGCGGCGACTGGTACATCTCCGACCAGACCTCCAGCAGCCGCTCCACGTCGCTGAGCCTGATGCCCAGCTCGGTGCTGAACTCGGCCACCGTCTACAAGACCTCGCAGTCCAACATCCTGGACGGCGGCCTGGCCGGCACCGTCAACGTGACGACGCGCAAGCCGCTGGACGAGAAGCAGCGCTTCGGCGGCGTCGTCAGCGTCGGCGGCGTGCATGCCACGCTGCCCAACAAGACCAGCCCGCAGCTCAGCGCCACGCTGAACTGGAAGAGCGACGACGACCGCATCGGCGTCATCGGCCAGGTGTTTGCCGAGAAGCGCTACGTGCGCCGCGACTCGGCCTCGCGCTTTGCCTACGGCGCCAGCAGCGGCTGGGACGTCATCAACACGGCGACGATGAAGGGCATCACCGACGCATCGCTGGCCGGCACGCCCTACAAGGCCGCCGACCTGAACGGCGTGCGCCTGCCGGGCAGCATGTCCACCGAGTTCGTCGAAGGCGTGCGCGACCGCAAGGGCGGCATGCTGTCGGCGCAGTGGCGGCCGACGGACAAGCTGGACGTGGGCATCACGGGCTTCCACTCCAAGATGGACTCGGACAACTACGGCCGCCTGACCGCCGGCGCGATGTACTCCATGCTGGTGGGCAAGGCCGAGCCGTTTGGCGCGGTGACCGCCGCCGCGGCCAACACCAGCTCCAACGGCCAGCAGGTGTTCGCGTCCATCAAGAACCCGCAGATCGTTGAAGAAACGACGATCTACGGCGACAAGATCCGCGTGCTGCGTGGTGCCACCATCGCGTTCGCGCCGGGCACGACGCCGCAGTACATCGGCAACTCGGAAGGGTTCTTCCGCAGCGGCGCCAGCGCCAGCAGCGGCTTCCTGGACCTGGACGCGACCTACAAGTTCAGCAACGATTTCAAGGTCAAGGGCTTGTTCAGCACCACGCGCGGCGTGGGCACGACCGATCAGGACCGCGGCGTCACCTACGCCCGCTACGGCACCGGCGTGACCTACCAGCTGCAAGGCGTCAACGAAGCACCGACCTGGAGCTACCAGGGTGCCGGCGACGGCACCAAGCCGGTGTTGGCCGCCGACGGCAGCGGTTACTCGTTGATCAGCCGCGCCGTGCCGACCCGCTACCTGACCATCGACCGCGAGAAGAGCCTGGCGGTCGATGCTGAGTACGTGCAGAACAGCGGCGTCTTCCAGAGCCTGGAGTTCGGCGCGCGTCACGCCGATCACCGCCGCGACCATCGCCGCTCGCAGCCCGCGATCAAGAGCGCCGCCACCGTGGCGCCCGACCCCTCGCTGGCCGTGTCCTACCCGGGCGACTTCGGCGCCGACCTGGGGAGCGGCTTCGAGACCACCGGCTTCTACTACCCGCGAGAGGTGCTGCGCTCGTTCTACGACGGCATCACCAAGACCACCACGCCCGAGTTCGAGCGCCGCGTGGCCGCCGAGATCGAGATGCGCGAGCGCCAGAGCGCGCTGTACTTCCAGCAGAACCTGGAGACGGCCGACGGCAAGCTCAGCGGCAACGTGGGCCTGCGCTATGCACGCACCATCGTCGACGCGCAGATCGCCACACCCGTGCCCACCGGCAAGTGCCTGCGCATCGAGCCCGGCAAGACCGTGGTGCCTTGCGCGGCCTACCCCACCGCCATCGTCACGGCCGGCGACGGTGCCAGCTACTTCGATGGCGTGCCCTTCAACCCGAGCACCGGCACCATCTACTACAAGGTGCCCAGTCACAAGGTGTTCGACGACATCCTGCCCAGCCTGAACGCGCGCTGGCAGGTGGCGCCGAACTGGATCGCGCGCCTGGGCCTGTCCAAGACGCTGGGCCGCCAGAACTACAACCTCTATGGCGCGGGATTTACCGGCCAGGCCTGCACGTCACAGGGCTGCACGGTCAACGGTCCCAACCCCGCGCTGGAGCCGATGACGGCGGCCAACACCGACCTGTCGCTGGGCTGGTACTACGCCAAGCGCTCGGCCCTGGTGCTGAGCCTGTTCGACTCGCTGGTGCGCGGCTATCCCAAGACCGGCACGGTGAAGCAAGGCGTCACCGTGGACCTGCTGGACAACCAGAACGTGGTGCAGACCTACCAGATCAACTCCACGGGCCAGCAGCGTGCGCGCATCCAGGGCGCCGAGCTGAGCTGGGAACAGCCCATCTGGGGCGGCTTCGGCTTCCAGTCCAACCTGAGCTACGCAGACACCAGCGTGGAGGACGGCCGGCCGATGGTGGGCGCTTCGCGCAAGAGCGCCAACCTGGTGGGCTACTTCGAGACCGACACGTTCAGCGTGCGCCTGGCCTGGAACTACCGCAGCGAGTACATCAACAGCACCACGGCGCCGGCGCCCACCGCCAACAGCCAGGGCTTGTCGGTGGTGCAGGGCATCACGATGCCCACCGCACCGACCATCCAGGCCCCCGTCACCAACGTGGCGCTGACGGTCAACTACACCGTCATGAAGGGGCTGGAGGTGTCATTCAGCGGCACCAACCTGACCAACCCGTCGCGCGGCCAGTACCGCTACAGCGAGCTGGAACCGCAGAAGGTGGACTCGTCGGGCCGCCAGTACTACCTGGAAGCGCGCTACAAGTTCTGAGACTCTTCACGCGCTCTTCGACAAAGGCCGGCATCGCCGGCCTTTGCCGTTCAGCACGCTCAGTGCTTCTTCTTCGAGACTTCGTTGCCGATGACGCCACCGGCCGCCGCGCCAACGGCGGCACCCGTGGTCGTGCCGGTCAGCACGCCGCCGACCACCGCACCTGCCGTCGCACCGACGACGGTGCCTTGCTCACGGCGCGTCATGCCCGAGCAGCCGGACAAGGCCAGCATGGCGGCGGCAACCAGCGAGACCAGCGTGACGCGCCAGTAGATGGCGCCGCTGTCGGAATGCATGTTGAGGGTGGTGTTCATGGTCGTCTCCAGAAGGGATGCGATTTACATGACTCCACTTTGGGCGCTGGCGGGGCGCGGCGGCACCAGCGAGCCGGCCAACCGGGTGTCGGACGGGGCCTACCGAAAAGCAAAAAGCCACCCGAAGGTGGCTGTTGAGCGGGGCCGGACGACTCAGGCCTTGGCGCTGAGGCATTCCTTCATGAAGGCCTTGCGCTCGGCGCCTTTCTTGTCCTTGGCGTCGACGTTGCAGGCCTTCATCTTCTGCTGCTGGGGCGTGCCGCTGGCGGCGGTGGCCGCGGGCTTGGCGGACAGGCACTCCTTCATGAAGGCCTTGCGTTCATCGCCTTTCTTGTCGCCGGCGTCCTTGTTGCATGTGCTCATCTTGGACTGCTGCGCGGTGGGTGCCTTGTCGGCCGCCTGGGCGGCGAATGCGGCGACGCCGAGTGCGAGCGCGAGGGTGAAGCGTTTCATCGGGAACTCCTTCCTCTGGGAGGGTCAATTGGCCGGGCCATTCAAGCATGGGCGCCAGGCGCTGCCAAGCATCCTCAACCCGCTGTCAGCCAACTCACAGGATGCGCCTGGGGTGGGCCAGCGCCTCGTGCGCTGCATGCAGCCGGCGCACCAGCACGCGGATGAAGCCGCGGTCGAAGCGGTGCTGGCACTCGGGGCTCAGCTGGCCGATGGACTCGGGCGTGAACGAGATCGTCGTGCACTCCTGGCTGACCTTGATGTCGGTGCTGTGGCGGCGCAGGTCGGGGTTGGGCGCCAGGTAGGCCATCTCGCCCACCGACGTGCCCGTGCCCAGCGTCGCCACCTGGCGGCCATCGCGGAACACCTCCACCTCGCCCTGCGCAATGATGTGGAAGTTGTTGCCCTCCTGGCCGCGCTTGAACAGTGGGTAGCCGACGGGATAGCGCTTCCAGCGCGCGCGCCGCACGACCTCCCACAGCTGCACGTCACCGAACTCCGCAAAAAACTCCAGCGAACGCAACAGATTGAAACGCTCCGAGTCGCGCACCTCGCCCAGCCGGTTCAGCGGCACCTGCTGGCTGGCGACCAGCGCCGACAAGGCTTGGGCAAAGCCGTCCCAGTCGGCGTAGCGCTCGTGCGGCGACTTGGCCAGCGCGCGCATCACGACGGCATCCAGCGCCTCGGTGACGCCCTGGCGCTGGCCCACCAGCGGCAGCGGCGGCTGGTGGTAGATCTGGTGCATCAGCGCCATCTGGTGCGGCGCGTCGAACGGCGGACGGCCGCCGATCAGGTGATACAGCACGGCGCCCAGCGCATAGATGTCGGCGCGGCAGTCCACGTCGCCGCCCTCGATCTGCTCCGGCGGCATGTAGGCCAGCGAGCCGACGCGGTGGATCTGCGTCGCGTCGGCGTTCAGGTTCAGCGCCGAGCCGAAGTCGCTGACCTTCACGTCGACGACCTGGCCACCCGCGTCCAGCACGGCCAGCAAGTTGGCCGGCTTCACATCGCGGTGGATCAACCCCTGGCGGTAGACATAGCCCAGCGCCATCGCGCACTTGAAGCCCAGTTCGACGATCTGGTCCAGCGCCAGCAGCCGGTCGCTGCGGCAGAAGTGCTTCAGCGTGACGCCGGGCACGTACTCCATGACCAGGTAGGGCGAGGAGTCCTCGGCCACCGCGTCCAGGATGGCCACGACGTTCGGGTGGTGCAGCCGCCCGGCCAGCGCGGCCTCGGCGCTGAAGAAGCGGTTGCTGAAGTCGCTGGAGGGGGCGTCCGCCGGCGGCGCCCAGGCGCGCATGCGCTTGATGGCCACGTCCTGATCCTGGAACGGGTCGCGGGCCAGGAAGACATCGCTGGTGGCCCCTTCGCCCAGGCGCTTGAGCACCTGGTAACGGCCGATATGGGCGGGCAGATCGTCGGCGGAGGCGGTCACGCGGGGCATGATACGGGCCGCTCCGTGGAGACTTGTCCCTTGTTCTCGCACATCTACATCAGCACCCGTGACTTCGACCGCGCCCTGGCCTTTTACCGGCCGCTGCTGGCGCTGCTGGGCGTCACCGAGCGCTTCTGCAACCGTGAACAGCAGTGGGCCGGCTGGCAAAGCACGCCCGGGCCGCGGCCGCTGCTGGTACTGGGCCGGCCCTTCGACGGCGAGCACGAGCCCGGCAACGGCCAGATGGTGGCACTGCTGGCTGCCAGCCGCGCCCAGGTGGACGAGGCCCATGCCGTGGCGCTGGCTCGCGGTGGTCGCAGCGAAGGCCAACCCGGGCTGCGGCCGCACTACCACCCGAACTACTACGGCGCCTACTTCCGCGATCTCGACGGCAACAAGCTGTGTGTCGCCTGTCACGACGCGCCCGCAGCCTGATTCGGCTTGATTCGCCGCCGGTCAGCGCAAGGGCCCGCCCATGCGTTCAGTCAGTCTGAGGCCTGCCTCCTAAAATCGCCCCCATGATCCAAGCCAAGCAGGCGCTGCTCGCCGCACTCGCCGACTCTCTCCAGGAAATCGCCCCCGGCTCCAACGCCGTCGCGGCCTTCGAATCGCCCAAGCAGGCCGCCCATGGCGACTTCGCCTGCACCGCCGCCATGCAGCTGGCCAAGCCGCTGAAGGCCAACCCGCGCGAACTGGCCACCCGCCTGATCGCCGCGCTCGAAGCCAAGCCCGCCTTCCAGACCTGGGTTCAGGCCCTGGAGATCGCCGGCCCCGGCTTCATCAACATCCGCCTGAAGCCCGAGGCCAAGCAGGCCGTCGTGGCCGAAGTCCTTGCCGGCGGTGCCCAATTCGGCCACCGCCCGGCCACCGGCAAGCACGTCATGGTGGAGTTCGTGTCCGCCAACCCGACCGGCCCGCTGCACGTGGGCCATGCCCGCCAGGCGGCCCTGGGCGACGCGCTGTGCTCGGTCTTCCGCAGCCAGGGCCACGACGTGACCCGCGAGTTCTATTACAACGACGCCGGCGTGCAGATCGCCACGCTGGCCAACTCCACGCAGATGCGCTTGAAGGGCTTCAAGCCCGGCGACGCCGAGTGGCCCGAGGCCGCCTACAACGGCGACTACATCCAGGACATCGCCGACGCCTTCCTGCGCAAGGAGACCGTCAAGGCCGATGACCGCGAGTTCACCGCCTCCGGCGACGTCAACGACCTGGACAGCATCCGCCAGTTCGCCGTGGCCTATCTGCGCCACGAGCAGGACCTGGACCTGCAGGCCTTCGGCCTGCGGTTCGACAGCTATTTCCTGGAAACCAGCGTCTACGCGGGCGGCCAGCTGGAAAAGGCGGTCGAGCGCATCGTCGCCAGCGGCAAGACCTATGAAGAAGGCGGCGCGCTGTGGTTCAAGTCCACCGACTACGGTGACGACAAGGACCGCGTGATGCGCAAGCGCGAAGGTGGCTTCACCTACTTCGTGCCCGACGTGGCGTACCACATCAACAAGTTCGAGCGCGGCTACACGCAGTGCATCAACATCCAGGGCACCGACCACCACGGCACCATCGCCCGCGTGCGCGGCGGCCTGCAGGCGGTGAACCTGGGCATCCCGCAGGGCTTCCCGGACTACGTGCTGCACAAGATGGTCACGGTCATGAAGGGCGGCGAGGAGGTCAAGATCTCCAAGCGCGCGGGCAGCTATGTGACGCTGCGCGACCTGGTCGACTGGACCAGCCGCGATGCGGTGCGCTTCTTCCTGATCAGCCGCAAGGCCGACACCGAGTTCGTCTTCGACATCGACCTGGCACTGAAGGCCAACGACGAGAACCCGGTGTTCTACGTGCAGTACGCGCATGCGCGCATCTGCTCAGTGATCCGCAAGTGGGGTGGCGACCTCTCCGACATCGCCGGCGCGGACCTCAGCCTGCTGACGGCGCCCACCGAGGAGGCGCTGATGCTCAAGCTGGCTGCCTACCCCGACATGCTGGCCGGTGCCGCCGCCGGCATCGCGCCGCACGACGTGGCCTTCTACGCCCGCGACCTGGCCGGCGCCTACCACTCCTACTACGCCGCCGAGCGCGTGATGGACCAGGCGCCCGAGCTGAGCCGCGCCCGCGTTGCGCTGCTGGCCGCCACGCGCCAGGTGTTGGCCAACGCCTTGGACATGCTGGGCGTCAGCGCGCCCGAACAGATGAACCGCGACACTGCTGAAACTACTTCGGAGAGCGAATGACTGCTGCGTCCAAACCCGCCGGCCACAAGAACCAAAAAGGCGGCTTCGTCCTGGGCCTCATCGTCGGCCTGCTGGTCGGCCTCGCGGTCGCCCTCGGCGTGGCGCTCTACATCACGAAGTCGCCCTTCCCCTTCATGAACAAGGTGCCCCAGCGCACCGCCGAGCAGGACGCGCAGGAAGCCGAGCGCAACCGCAACTGGGACCCGAACGGGCCGCTGGCCGGCAAGGGCGCCGCGCGCAGCGCCAGCGGCGTGGTGGCCACGCCCGCGATCACGGCCCCGCCGCCGCCCACCACCACGGCCAGCGTCGCCGCCGCCACGGCCAGCGCCGCCGCGGCGACCGCGCTGCCGCCACTGAAGCCTGCGGCCAAGCCGGACACCTCTGCCGCCAAGGCCGACGCCTCGGCAGCGACGCCCGTGCCCGCCGGCACGACCGGCGTGGAGGCCTATGTCTACTTCGTGCAGGCCGGCGCCTTCACCCGCCCCGAGGAGGCCGAGGCCCAGAAGGCCAAGCTGGCCATCCAGGGCTTCACGGCCAAGCTGATGGAGCGCGAGCAGAACGGCCGCACCGTCTACCGCGTGCGCCTGGGGCCCATGGACACGCGCGAAGGCGCCGAAGACCTGCAGCGCAAGATTGAAGGGGCTGGCTTCGAGGCCAATCTCGTTCGTGTACAACGCTGAATCACCTGAACACCGCCTGAAGGAAGCCTGACGCCATGAAGCGCCGTGATTTCTCCGCCCTGCTCGCCACCGCGCCCGCGCTGGGCGCCTCGGGCACCGCCCTCGCCCAGGGCGGCCCCGTCGAAGGCCGCCACTACACCGTGCTGGGCCAGCCCCTGGCCACGCCGCCCGGCAAGATCGAGGTCGTCGAGTTCTTCTGGTACGGCTGCCCGCACTGCTACGTGTTCGAGCCGCTGATCGAGCCCTGGTCCAAGCAGTTGCCGGCCGATGTGGTCTTTCGCAAGGCGCACGTGGCCTTCCGGGCCAACCTCAAGCCCCACCAGCGCATGTTCTACGCGCTGGAGGCCCTGGGCAAGGAAGCCGCCGCCCGCCCGGCCATCTTCGCCGCCATGCACCAGCAGAACCTGCCGCTGGACGACGCCAAGAGCCAGGCCAAGTTCCTCGGCAACCTGGGTGTGGACCCGGTCAAGTACCAGGACGCCTACAACTCCTTCGGCGTGCAGACCAAATGCACGCAGGCCGACAAGCTGTTCGAGGGCTACCGCAGCGACGGCGTGCCCAGCATCGGCATCGGCGGCCGCTTCCTGACCTCGCCCAGCATCGCGGCCGGCGGCCAGCGCCTGCCCGAGCAGGAACTGGGGGTGCGAGCGCTGCAGGTCAGCGACTTCCTCATCCAGCGCGTGCGCAACAAGGCATGAAGCGCCGCGAATTCGCGCTGGCCGGCGCCGCCATCGGCCTCGTACCCGCCGCCCAAGCCCAGGGCGGCCCCGTGGAAGGCAGGCACTACACCCGCCTGCCCCAGGCCTTGCCGGGCACCCCGGGCAAGATCGAGGTCATCGAGTTCTTCTTCTACAAGTGCCCGCACTGCAACGCCTTCGACCCGCTGCTGGAGGCCTGGGTGCACCAACTGCCGGCCGATGTCGTCTTCCGCCGCGTGCCGGTGGGCATGCAGGCCGTGCTGAAGCTGCACCAGCGCATGTACTACGCACTGGAGGCCATGGGCGCGCTGACGCCGGCCGTGCACAGCGGCATCTTCAATGCCTTCCATCGCCAGGGCGTGGAGGCCAATGACGAGGCCGCCGTCACGGCCCTGGTCGGCAAGCTGGGCGTGGACACGGCCAAGTTCAAGCAGACCTTTGCGTCGTTTGGCGTGCAGGGCAAGCTGGCGCAGGGCCAGAAGCTGGCCGAAATGAGCGGCTCCGACAGCGTGCCGGCGCTGGTCATCGGCGGGCGCTACATGACCTCGCCCGGCATGGGCGCCAACCCCAACCAGAGCGAAGCCGCCCACGGCCAGCAAGCGCTTGCCGTCGCGGATTTCCTGATCAAGTTGTCGCGCGGGAAAGGCTGAGGACGGCGGCACGCCCATAGAATGGCCTGCAACTTCCGTGCCGCCATGTCCCAGCGCCTGCCCCTCCTGATCGCGTCCCTGTTGACCGCGGCCCTCGCCGCCGGCCCCGCGCTGGCGGAGAAGGCCGACCGGCTCAAGCCGATCGTCTTCACGGCCGAAAAGGAAGGCCGCCTGGACGGCGTGAACCAGCGCACTGAGCTGAGCGGCAACGTCGTCATCACCCGCGGCAGCCTGCTGCTGCGCGCCGAGAAGGTGGACATGCGCGAGACGCGCGACGGCTACCACCAGGCCTATGCCAGCGGCGCGACGGGCAAGCCGGTCACCTTCCGCCAGGCCCAGGACAAGCCCGGCGAGGCCATCGAGGGCGTGGCCGACCAGCTGGAATACGACACGCGCACCGAGACCGTGCGCTTCATCGGCAACGCCACCGTGCGCCGCACGCGCGGCACGACAGTCGCCAACGAGGTGTCCGGCGCCGTCATCCTCTATGACAGCCGCAGCGAGGTCTTCACGCTGGAGGCCGGCAACGCGTCGCCCAACCCCAGCGGGCGCACCCGCATCGTCATCATGCCGCCGCCCCAGCCGGATGAGCCGGCCTCGGCGCCAGCCGCGGGCCTGCCCCTGAAGCCGTCCACGACGCTGACGCCGGGCAAGGCCTCGTGATGGCCGAAGCTGCCTGCTCGAGCCGGCTCGAAGCCGAGGGCCTGGCCAAGACCTACGGCGTCCGCAAGGTCGTCAAGAACGTGCATGTGCGCGTCGACTGCGGCGAGGTCGTGGGCCTGCTGGGCCCCAACGGCGCCGGCAAGACGACCAGCTTCTACATGATCGTGGGCCTGGTGCGCTCGGACGCCGGCGTCATCCGCATCGACGGCGCCGAGGTGCAGCGCCTGCCCATCCACTCCCGCGCACGGCTGGGCCTGTCCTATCTGCCGCAGGAAGCCTCCATCTTCCGCAAGCTGACCGTGGAGCAGAACATCCGCGCGGTGCTGGAGCTGCAGCAGGACGACAAGGGCAAGTCGCTGGGCAAGGCGCGCATCGACGAGCTGCTGAACGGCCTGCTGCACGACCTGTCCATCGACGGCCTGCGCGACAGCCCGGCACCGGCGCTGTCGGGCGGCGAGCGGCGCCGCGTCGAGATTGCCCGGGCCCTGGCCACGCAGCCGCGCTTCATCCTGCTGGATGAACCGTTCGCCGGCGTCGACCCCATCGCGGTGCTGGAGATCCAGCGCATCATCAGTTTCCTGAAGGCGCGCGGCATCGGCGTGCTGATCACGGACCACAACGTGCGCGAGACGCTGGGCATCTGCGACCGCGCCTACATCATCAGCGAGGGCGCCGTGCTGGCCGAAGGCACGCCCGACGAGATCGTGGCCAATGCCGACGTGCGCAAGGTCTATCTCGGCGAAAACTTCAGGATGTGATGAGCCCCCCGCCCAGTCTTGCTCCGCTGAACGCGGGCCAGCCTGACCGCCTCCCCCTGGGGGCGGCGATGCTTGCGGCATTGAGCCGCAAGCACATCGCCAGCGCGGGCCGGCTTGGGAGCGGCCCGGCGCTCGGCCCGCAGGCCGCACGCTGTGGCATTGCGCCATGAAGCAAACGCTCCAGGTCCGCCTCAGCCAGCATCTGGCGCTGACGCCCCAGCTGCAGCAATCCATCCGCCTGCTGCAGTTGTCGACGCTGGAGCTACACCAGGAGGTCGAGCAGATGCTGGCCACCAACCCGCTGCTGGAGACCGAAGAGGAATTCACCGTCAGCACGCCCGAGCTGGCGACGAACGCGCCGGCCGAAACCGGCACGGAGGCCTCGGCGGGTGAGTCCGACAGCAGCGGCGAGGTCGCCGAGGCGCCCGAGCTGAACGCCGAGGAGTTCGGCGGCACGGAGCGCGAGGACTGGGAGAACGGCACCGAGCGCGACGACTTCGACGGCATCCGCGAGCTGCCCAGCAACGCCGGCGCCGGCAGCGACGACGACGGCGAGCGCGAAAGCCAGGAGTCCGCCGAGACAACGCTGGCCGAGCACCTGACGCAACAGCTCGCGGGCCTGAGCCTGTCGCCCGAGGACCGCGCGGCGGTGCGCGTCCTCATCGAGTCGCTGAACGAGGACGGCTACCTCGAAGACCCGCTGGAAGAGATCGCCGCCGCGCTGTCCGACGACGCCGAAAGCCGCGAGGAGGTGCTGGACGCGCTGCGCATCGCGCTGCGCCTGCTGCAGAGCCTGGAGCCGGCCGGCATCGCCGCGCGCGACCTGTCCGAATGCCTGGTGCTGCAGCTGCGCGCCTGCGCCAAGTGCCCCGCCCAGGTCATCGCCATCCTGATCTGCAAGAGTCATTTGGAGCTGCTGGCGCGCCGCGACATGCGCCGCCTGATGGCCGAGACCGGCGCCGACGAAACGCTGCTGCGCGAAGCGCAGGGGCTGATCACCCAGCTGGAACCCAAGCCCGGCCGCCGCTTCGCCGCCGGCGCGGCCGCGGCCATCATCCCCGACGTCATCGTGCGCAAGGTGGGCCGCGAGCTGCGCGTCATGCTCAACCCCGAGGTGGCGCCCAAGCTGCGCATCAACGAGCTGTACGCGAACGCACTGCGCGCCACGCGCGGCGGCATCAGCAACTCGCCGCTGGGCGGCCAGCTGCAGGAGGCGCGCTGGTTCATCAAGAACATCCAGCAGCGCTTCGACACCATCCTGCGCGTCAGCCAGGCCATCGTGGAGCGCCAGCGCGGCTTCTTCACGCATGGCGAGCTGGCCATGAAGCCGCTGGTGCTGCGCGAGATCGCCGACGAGCTGGGCCTGCACGAGTCCACCATCTCGCGCGTGACGACGGCCAAGTACATGGCCACCAGCTGGGGCACCTTCGAGCTGAAGTATTTCTTCGGCTCGGGCTTGTCCACCGAGGCCGGCGGCGAGGCGTCCAGCACGGCGGTGCGCGCGCTGATCAAGCAGTTCGTCGCCGCGGAGGACATCAAGAAGCCGCTGTCCGACAGCGCGCTGGCGGGCATGCTGGAAGAGCAAGGCATCCAGTGCGCGCGGCGCACGGTGGCCAAGTACCGCGAAGCGATGAAGATCGCGCCGGCGAATCTGCGCAAGGCGCTGTAGGAGTTCCATTCATGCCCAGAGGCCTCATCCTGATCACTGCCGTCGCCGCCCTGCTGGGCGCCGGCGCCGTCCACGCACAGAACCTGGCGGGCGACGTCAAGGCCTGCCGCCAGATGACCGACCCGGCCCGCCGCCTGGGCTGCTACGACGCGCTGCAGTTGCCTGCCGAGCCGACGGCTGCGGTCGCTGCGCCCGCACCGATGGCGGCTGCACCGGTTGTCGTCGACCCCGTGGCCAGGTTCGGCCAGGAATCCGTGAAGCCCGTTGCCGGCACACCGGAGCTGAAGCAGATCGAGAGCCGCATCCGCGGCAAGTTCCGCGGCTGGGGGCCCAACACCCAGTTGTCGTTCGAGAACGGCCAGGTCTGGCGCATCGCCGACGGCAGCAGCGCCGACTACGACCTGCTGGACCCCAAGGTCACGGTGCACCGCGGCATGCTGGGCGCCTTCTATCTGGAGATCGAGGGCATCGGCTTTCAGATGCGGGTGACCCGGGTGCGCTGATCGCGACGGCCTGGGGCGGCGGTGAAATGCGCTGCGCAACGGCCTTCACTGCACAGCACCTGAGGCACGGCCCTCAATCCTTGGACGGCCCCGTCTGCGGCGCCAGCGGCTCGAACACGAAGCGCATGCCCCGCGTGTAGCTCTCGGCCTTGGTGCCGGCGTGGCGCTCGCCGTCGATGGTGCGGTTCTGGAACACCAGCCCCGGGTGCTTCAGCTCCGGCAGCAGTGCCTGGTAGCGCTTGATGCCGGCCAGGAAGCCGGGCCACTCGTACTCCGCGCCGGTCACGTAGAGCCGCGCCTTGATGGGCTTGCCCGTTGCGGCATAGGCCTTGGCCTGGCCGATGATCCAGTCGCCGCCGACGACCACCGCCGGGCTGGCGGCGATGTAGCCCTCGAACAGCGCGGGCTTGCTGTACATCGCGTACAGCGCGAACAGGCCGCCCAGCGAGCTGCCCGCCAGCACACGGTGGGCCGGGTCGGCGCGGTACTCGCGCTCCATGAAGGGGATGATGTCGCGCTCGATGGCGGCGAGGAACTTGTCCGCGTGGCCCGTGCTGCCGGCCTGCCGGGGCATGCTCACGGGCGACAGTTCCCAGCCTCGCAGCTCCCCGTAGTCCAGGTTGTCGCCCGCGTAGCCCAGGCCCACGATGATGAACTCCGGCAGCACCTGGTCGTAGACCATGTTGTTGTAGGAAGCGACGACGGTCGCGAAGTCCCAGTAGCCATCGGTCACGTAGAGCACCGGGTAGCGGCGCTTGGGCTCCTTGGCGAACGAGGCCGGCAGGTGGACGTGCAGCTGGTAGCTGCGGCCGTCGGCGGTCTTGGGCAGGGCCCGCAACTGCGTGTTGGGGATACTGTGGGGCGGATAGGCCGCCGGCGTGTCGGCATGCGTCATGGGGCTCAGTATCAAGCTCAGGATCAGGACGAATCGCTTCATGGCACGGCGCACGCTGATGGCAACGTTGTCAGTTTAGAGGCCGGCGACAATGCGGCCCGTGAGCCTGCCCAACAAACTTTCCCTCTTTGTGTCCTGCGCCGGCGGCGTAGAGCCGCTGCTGGAGGAGGAGCTGAAACGCTTCCTGCCGCCCGGCGTGCGCAGCAAGGTCGAGCCGCTGCGCGGCGGCTGCGGCGTGGTCGGCAGCCTGGAAGACGCGATGCAGATCAACCTGGAGAGCCGGCTCGCCCAGCGCGTGCTCGTCGAGCTGATCGAAGGCCCCTACCGGCACGAGGACGACCTCTACGCGCTGGCCCGGCGCGTCGACTGGCGCGACTGGATCACGCCGCGCGAGACCATCCGCATCGACACCATCGCCCAGCGCTCGCCGCTGAAGAGCCTGAACTTCACGACGCTGCGCATCAAGGACGCCATCTGCGACCAACTGCGCGAGGCCACCGGCGAGCGCCCCAGCGTGGACACGCAGTCGCCCGACCTGCCGGTGCTGCTGCACGTGGGCCCCGAGCGCGCGGCGCTGTATGTGGACACCTCCGGCGAGCCGCTGTTCAAGCGCGGCTGGCGCGTCGACAAGGGTGATGCGCCGCTGAAGGAGACGCTGGCCGCCGCGATGCTGGCCGCCGCCGGCTGGCGCGGCGAATCGGCGCTGCACGACCCCTGCTGCGGCTCCGGCACCATCCCCATCGAGGCTGCGCTGATCGCCTGCGACGCGGCTCCGGGCCTGACACGCCGCTTTGCCTTCGAGCGCCAGATCCCGTTCTCGACGCCGGCGATGAAGACTGCCTGGGCCGCGCTGACGCAGGCCGCCCGCGCGCGCATCCACGCGCCAGCCGTGCCCATCTACGCCAGCGACGTGGCCTTCCGCATGGTCGACTTCGCGCGCCGCAATGCCGAGCGGGCGGGCGTCGCCGCCTACATCCAGTTCAACGGCGGCGACGCGCTGGAGCGGCCCGCACCGCAGCTGCCCGAAGGCATGGCCGGCAGCATCCTGATGAACCCGCCGTATGGCGAGCGCATCGAGGTGCGCGGCAAGGCGGCCATGTCGCGCGACGCGCGCGGCTCCGAGGAACTGGACGCCGGCGACGACTTCTTCCCCCGGCTGGCCGCGCACTGGAAGCGCCAGTACACCGGCAACCCGGCCGGCTGGACCGCCTGGATGCTCAGCCCCGACATGAAGCTGCCCAGCAAGATGCGGCTGAAGGAATCGCGCCGCGTGCCGATGTGGAACGGCCCCATCGAATGCCGGCTGTTCCGCTTCGACCTCGTCAAGGGCTCGGCGCGCAAACCCGAGAGCGATGCGGCGTGAGCTGATCGGCGTCGCGCTGGCGCTGGTCGCCGGCCTGGCGCAGGCGGACTGCACGCTGGTGTTCGGCCAGGGCCGCAACGCGACGCTGCTGGGCGGCCCGAACTGGGACGAACTGAACGGCCGCTTCAACAGCGCCGTGGCCGGCGCGCTGGAAGCCGACGGCCGCCATGTGCATCCGACGACGGCCTCCAGCCAGCAGATCGATCCGCAGGCTGCCGGCCGCGCGCTGCTGGCGCAGGCCGACAAGCTGGGCTGCCGCACGCTGGTGGAGACGGCCGTGTTTGCCGAGGCTGACACGCTGGTGCTGCGCCTGCGCGTCTACCCGCTGCTGCCGCAGCTTGGCGACGCTGGCAGCGTCGTGGGCCTGCGCATCGGCGCGCCGCAGTTCGTCACGCAGCGCGACGTACCGTCGGCGGCGCTGCTGCGCCTGAAGCCCGAACTGCTGGCCGCGCAGATGGCCGCCGAATACCTTCAACGGCGCTGATAGACAGCCAGCCCGGCCAACGCGGCCGCGCACAGCGCGATGGGCACCAGGCTGGCCCAGTTCATCCACTGCCAGCCGCCGGTCGTCACCAGCGCGCCGGACGAGAACGAGGTCAGCGTCATCGTCGCGTAGATGCCGGTGTCCAGCAGGCCTTGCGCGCGCGTCTTCTCCTCGGGGCGGTAGGCCTGCGTGAACAGCGTCGTGCCGCCGATGTACAGGAAGTTCCAGCCCACGCCCAGCAACAGCAGCGCGCCGAGGAAATGGGCGCGGTCCTGGCCCGACAGCGCGAACGCGACGCAACCCAGATTGAGCAACACGCCGACCCACATGACGGGCTGCACGCCCACGCGCTTGATCAGCGAGCCCGTGAAGAAGCTGGGCACGAACATGCCCAGCACATGCCACTGCAGCACCATGCCGGCGTCCGAGAACGGCAGGCCGCACTGGCCCATCGCGATCGGCGTGGCGGCCATCAGCAGGTTCATGACGCCGTAACCGAGCGCACTCGCTGCCAGCGCAACCAGGAAGACCGGCTGGCGCACCAGCTCGGCGCTGTCGCGCCCACCGGCGCCGGGCGCGGGCTGCACAAGCGGCGGGAAGGCGATCAGCGAGATCACCACCAGGCCGACCAGCGCGACGCCCATCAGCAGCAGGTAGGCGCCGGCAAAGGGCGCGATCAGCAAGTCCTTGCTGGCGCCGGCCAGCCACGGGCCGAGGAAGGCGCCCAGGCAGCCGCCGGCCAGTACCCAGGAGATCGCGGCCTCGCGCTTGTCGGGCGCGACCAGCTCGGTCGCCGCGAAGCGATACAGCGCCGCGTTGGCCGTGTAGTAGCCGGCCACCAGCGTCGCCAGGACGACGCCCCAGAACTGCTGATGCAGCACGCTCCACAGCGACACCGCGCAGCTCGCGAAGGCAACGCCCAGGCCGATCTGGAAGGCACGGCGGCGGCCAAAGCGCAGCTGGTGGCGGCCCACCATGCGGGCCATCAACGCGCCGCCGGTCACGTAGGCGCAGATGGGCAGCGTCGCCATCCACGGCCGCGGCGCCAGCGCCAGGCCCACCAGGCCGTTGATGGCCATGAAGCAGATGTTGTTGGTCAGGAACAGGCCCTGGGCCAGCACCAGCAGCGCGAGCTTGCGGTTCATGCGGTCAGGGCCAGCCAGGACAGCACGGCCAGCGGCGCCGTGTCCGCGCGCAGGATGCGCGGGCCCAGGCTGACGGCCGAGAAACCACGGGCGCGCGCCGCCTCCTCCTCGGCGTCGCTCAGGCCACCCTCGGGGCCGCTGAGGAAGAGCGCGCGCTGCTGCGGGAAGGCCACCAATGGCGCGGCGGCACGCGGGCTCAGCAGGCCGCGCCATTCGTCGGCCGGCTCTGCCAGCGACGCCAGCCAGGCGGTCAGCGACATCACCGGCTCGATGCGCGTCGGCACCGTGCGACCGCTCTGTTCGGCCGCGGCGATGGCCACGCCCTGCCAGTGGGCGCGCTTCTTGTCGGCACGCTCGCCGGCGAGGCGCAGCACCGAGCGCTCGGACACCAGCGGCTGCAGCGCCGCGGCGCCCAGTTCGGTGGCTTTCTCGACGAGGAAGTCCATCCGATCGTTGGCCGGCATGACGACGGCCAGCGTGATCGCCCGGCCCAGTTCCCGATGCGCCTGTTCGGCGCGGATCAGCCGCACGCGCACCTCGCTGCGGCCCATGGCGGTGACTTCGGCCTGCCACTCGGGGCCGCTGCCGTCGAACAGGGTCAGCGCGTCACCAGGCTGCAGGCGCAGCACCTGCACATGGCGGGCGGCGCCCGGCGGCAGTGCGACATCGCCGTCGGTGGCGGCGAGGGGTTGATCGACGAAGAAGCGGGGCAAGGCGGTGGACGGTGGCGGCGGGTCCGCCAGTGTCGACGATCAGCGCAGGCCCAGCGCCTCGCGCACGGCGGCCGCGGCGGCTTCGCCCTTGGCCTTCTGCACACGCTCGACGAGCTGCAGCGCCAGCGCCTGGAGCGCCGACAGGCTGTCGGCCCGCTCGACCTCCAGCGCAAAGGCATAGCCCTTGAAGGGGCCCAGCAGCTTGGTCGCCTCGCCGCTCAGATAGGTGTACAGGGCCGCACGGTCCAGCAGCGGCGAACCGCTGGCGACGGGCGCGGCGCCGGCAGACGCCGCCGCAGCGGGCGGCGCGGGTGCGGCCGGCGCCGCTGCAGGTGCAGCGGCGGGTTGAGGCGGCAGCGCCTGGCCTGCCGCGTTCTGCGGCGCGATGAGGCCTTGCTGGCGCAGCGCCTCCAGGTCGGCCTCGGTCGCGCCGGCAACCAGGCGCAGCCACTCGCCCGCCGGCTTGCTGGCGTCCAGCACCAGCAGCAGATTGCGCGCGGCACGCGACAACGGCAGGGCACGCGCGCGGATTTCAGCGCGACCAGCGTCGGTCTTGGAATGCAACAGGTCAAGCACGTTGGGGGGCCTCACCGTGGACGGGGTCACCGTCCACGATCTCATCGGAGAAACGCGATCAATGAGCGATCAGCTCTTGTCCCGCAACTCCCGGCGCAGGATCTTGCCCACGGGTGTCTTCGGCAGCTCGGTACGGAACTCGACGATCTTGGGA
Source organism: Roseateles sp. P1_C6 (assembly GCF_056406315.1). Classification (NCBI taxonomy): domain Bacteria; kingdom Pseudomonadati; phylum Pseudomonadota; class Betaproteobacteria; order Burkholderiales; family Sphaerotilaceae; genus Roseateles; species Roseateles sp. P1_C6. Next base: position 209,681 of record NZ_JBFUAK010000007.1, on the reverse strand, counting down.
CGTTTGTAGCCGGTCAGGTTGGCTTCGCAATAGGCCCGCACATCAGCCTCGCTGATATTCGGGTCTTTCTTCACGATGACGACCTTCACGGCCTCGCCGGCCTTGGCGTCCGGCACGCCGACGGCCGCGCATTCCAGCACACCGGGCATCTGCGTGAGGACGTCCTCGACCTCGTTCGGATACACATTGAAACCGCTGACCAGGATCATGTCCTTCTTGCGGTCGACGATCTTGAAATAACCGCGCTCATCGACGGTGCCGATGTCGCCCGTGCGGAAGTAGCCGTCGGCCGTCATGACCTTGGCCGTCTCGTCGGGGCGCTGCCAGTAGCCGGCCATGACCTGCGGGCCGCGGATGGCGATCTCGCCGGGCTGGCCCATGGGCACTTCGTTGCCGTCGTCGTCCAGCAGCTGCAGCTCGGTCAGCGGCATGGGCAGGCCGATGGTGCCGCTGTAGGCCGTGCTGTCGGTGGGGTTGCAGCTGGCCGATGGCGAGGTCTCGGACAGGCCGTAGCCCTCGACGATGGGGCAGCCGGTCTTCTCCAGCCACAGCTTGGCCGTGGCCTGCTGCACGGCCATGCCGCCGCCCACCGAAATGACCAGCTTGCTCCAGTCCACCGAGCCGAACTCGGGGTGGTTGGCCATGGCCATGAACAGCGTGTTGACGGCCGGGAAGCTGTGGAAGCGGTGTGCGCTGAGCTCCTTGAACATGCCCGGCAGGTCGCGCGGATTCGGGATCAACACGTTGGCGCCGCCCATGTGCATGGACAGCATCATGTTCGTGTTGAAACCGAAGATGTGATACAGCGGCAGCGCGCAGATGGTGACGACCTGCTCGCCCTTGGGGATCTTCTTGAGCGCGGGCTGGTACCAGGCCTCGCTCTGCAGGATGTTGGCGACCAGGTTGCGGTGCAGCAGCACGGCACCCTTGGACACGCCGGTCGTACCGCCGGTGTACTGCAGCACGGCAATGTCGTCCGGGCCCAGCTTGGGCGCCTTGTAGCTCAGGCCGCGGCCCTTGGCGACGGCGTCGTTGAACTTGACGGCACCGGGCAGGTCGAAGGCCGGCACCATCTTCTTCACCTTGCGCACGACGTAGTTGACGATCATGCCCTTGGCAAAGCCCAGCATGTCGCCCATCGCGGCCAGGATGACGTGCTTGGTCGGCACGTTCTTGATGACCTGCTGCAGCACCGAGGCGAAGTTCTCGATGATGACGATGGCCTTGGCGCCGGAGTCCTTGAGCTGGTGCTCCAGCTCGCGCGGCGTGTACAGCGGGTTCACGTTGACGACCACATAACCCGCCCGTAGCACGGCAGCCACCGCCACCGGATACTGGAACAGGTTGGGCATCATCAGCGCGACGCGGTCACCCTTCTCCAGGCCCAGGCTCTGCAGATAGGCGGCGAACGCGCGCGAGGCCTCGTCCACCTGCGCGAAGCTGACGCTCTTGCCCATCATCAAATAGGCGGGCTTGCCGGCGTTCTTCTTGAACGAGGTGTCGAGCAGATCGACGAGGCTGGGATAGAGCGACAGGTTGATGTCGCGCGGCACCTCGGCCGGGTATTGCTTCAGCCAGATCGGCTCCATGCCTTGTCTCCTTCTTTATGGTTTGGATTCTGACCGAAGGCTGACAGCGGGCCGATCAGGGGATTCGATAGCGCGGCCTAGGGGCCGCGCCCGGTCACTCGACCGCCTTCAGCATGTCCTCGACGACCTTCTTGGCGTCGCCGAAGACCATCATGGTCTTGTCCATGTAGAAGAGTTCGTTGTCCAGCCCCGCATAGCCGGCCGCCATCGAGCGCTTGTTGACGATGATGGTCTTGGCCTTGTAGGCCTCGAGGATGGGCATGCCGTAGATGGCGCTGCCCTTCACGTGCGCGGCCGGGTTCACGACGTCGTTGGCGCCCAGGATGATGGCCACGTCGACCTGGCCGAACTCGCCGTTGATGTCTTCCATCTCGAAGACCTGGTCGTAGGGCACCTCGGCCTCGGCCAGCAGCACGTTCATGTGGCCCGGCATGCGGCCGGCCACCGGGTGGATGGCGTACTTGACCGTGATGCCTTTCTCAATGAGCTTGGCCGCCAGTTCCTTCACCGCATGCTGGGCGCGCGCCACGGCCAGGCCGTAGCCCGGCACGATGACGACGCTCTCGGCATTGCCCAGCACGAAGGCCGCGTCGTCGGCGCTGCCGCTCTTGACCGGACGTGCCTTGCCGTCACCCGCCGCGGCCGTGCCGGCCTCGCCGCCGAAGCCGCCCAGGATCACGTTGAAGAACGAGCGGTTCATCGCCTTGCACATGATGTAGCTCAGGATCGCGCCCGAGCTGCCCACCAGCGAACCGGAAATGATCAGCATGCTGTTGTTCAGCGAGAAGCCGATGCCCGCCGCGGCCCAGCCGGAGTAGCTGTTCAGCATGGACACGACGACCGGCATGTCTGCGCCGCCGATGGGGATGATGAGCAGCACGCCCAGCAGCAGGCCCAGCAGCACGATGAGACCGAAGTCCAGCGCCGACTGCGAATGCCAGAAGCCGAACACGAAGAAGACCGCCGCCAGGCCCAGCACCGCGTTCAGCGCATGCTGGCCCTTGAACACCACCGGTGCGCCCTGGAACAGCCGGAACTTGCTGCCGCCCGACAGCTTGCCCCAGGCGATGACGGAGCCGGTGAACGTGATGGCGCCGATGAAGGCCCCCAAGGCCAGCTCGATGCGGTTGCCGCCTGGGATGGGCGCCAGCGTGCGCGCGGCCACGCCGTCCTCCGGCGGGATGGCGGCCAGGGCCGCATCCATGGCCGGCGTGATGCCGAAGGCCGCCGGCTCCGCGACGGCTGCGACCGCGATGGCCACGGCCGCCAGGCCGATCATGCTGTGGAAGAAAGCGACCAGTTCAGGCATCTTGGTCATCTCGACCGTCTTGGCCCGCCAGGCACCGTAGCCGCCGCCGACGACCAGGCCCAGCAGCACCCACGCCAGGCCCATGCCGTGGCCGGCCAGCTTGACGATGAGGGCCCCTGTCGTCAGCACGGCGATGGTCATGCCGGCCATGCCGAAAAGGTTGCCGCGGATGGAGGTCGTCGGGTGCGACAAGCCCTTCAGCGCCTGGATGAAGCAGATGCTCGCGATCAGGTAGAGCAGCGTGACGAGATTGAGGCTCATGGCTTGGCCTCCGTCACAACCTTCTTGTCCTTCTTCTTGAACATCTCCAGCATTCGCCGCGTGACGAGGAAGCCGCCGAAGATGTTGACCGCGGCCAGCGCCACGGCCAGCACGCCCATCGCTTTCGCGAAGTTGGTCTCGGTCAGTGCCGCGGCCATCATGGCGCCGACGATGACGATGGCCGAGATCGCATTGGTGACGGCCATCAGCGGCGTGTGCAGCGCGGGCGTCACCGTCCAGACGACGTGGTAGCCCACGTAGATGGCCAGCACGAAGATGATCAGGTTGATGATGGTGTGGTCGACGACTTCCATGCTCAGCTCCGGGTCACTTGACCGTCTTGGGTGACGCGGCAGGCCGCGACGATGTCGTCATCCAGCGGCACGTTGAACGTGCCCTCCTTGGTGATGACGAGCTTCAGGAAGTCCAGCACGTTGCGCGCGTACAGCGCGGACGCATCGGCCGCGACCAGCGCCGGCAGGTTGGTCTCGCCGACGATGACGACGCCGTGCTTGGTGACCGTCTTGCCGGCCTCCGTCAGTGGGCAGTTGCCTCCCGCCGGTGCGGCGATGTCGACGAGCACCGAGCCCGGCTTCATCGCCTTGACCATCTCTTCGGTGACCAGCACCGGCGCCGCGCGGCCGGGGATCAGCGCCGTCGTGATGACGATGTCGGCCGCGGCAACGCGCTTGGCGACCTCAGCCTTCTGGCGGTCCAGCCAGCTCTGCGGCATGGGCCGGGCATAGCCGCCCACGCCCTCAGCCGCTTCCTTCTCCTCGGCGGTCTCATAGGGCACGTCGATGAACTTGCCGCCCAGCGACTCGACCTGCTCCTTCACCGACGGCCGCACGTCGCTGGCCTCGATGACGGCGCCAAGCCGCTTGGCCGTGGCGATGGCCTGCAGGCCCGCGACGCCGACGCCCAGGATGACGACGCGCGCGGCCTTCACGGTGCCGGCCGCGGTCATCAGCATCGGGAAGAAGCGCTGGTATTTGTCGGCCGCGATCATGACGGCCTTGTAGCCGGCGATGTTGGCCTGACTGGACAACACATCCATGCTCTGCGCCCGCGTCGTGCGTGGCGCGGCTTCGAGCGCGAAGCTGGTCAGCCCCGCGCCGGCCATCGCCGCGAGGCCGTCGCGGTCGAAGGGGTTGAGCATGCCGACCAGCGCCGTGCCGGGCTTCATCAGCGGCAGCTCGTCGGCACCGGGTGCGCGCACCTTCAGCACCAGCTCGCTGCCGAGGGCCGTGGCCTGGTCGACGATCTCGCAGCCGACCGCCTCATAGGCCGCATCGGTCACGCTGGCTGCGACGCCGGCGCCCGCTTCGATGCGCAGCGCATGGCCGGCGGCCTTCAATTTCTTGGCCGTTTCGGGCGTGACCGCCACACGGGTCTCTCCGGCCGCGCGTTCACGCGGGACGCCGATCTGCATGGAATCTCCTCCGGGGGACAGGGGTGCGCGGCAGCTTACACAATGCTTGCGCTTGTCCCGTGCGGGATTTCGATTGGAGGAAGCATGGCCGCCACAGATAGGTTTCGACCCAGCGTCACTGTCGCTGCGGTGATTGCACGCGACGGCCGCTACCTGCTGGTCGAGGAAGAAACGCCCGAAGGCCTGATGCTGAACAACCCGGCGGGCCATCTGGAGCTGGGCGAAAGTCCCATCGCGGCCGTCGTGCGCGAGGCGCTGGAGGAGACCGCGCGGGCCTTCGTGCCCGAGACTTTCCTGGGTGTCTACCTGGCCCGTTTCGTGCGGCCGGCGCGATTAGAGGATGTCACCTATGTTCGGCTGGCCTTCAGCGGTTCGGTGGGCGAGGAGGTCGCCGGCCGCACGCTGGACCGCGGCATCCACCGCACGCTGTGGATGAGCGAGGCCGAACTGGCGGCCTGCGCCGAGCGCCACCGCAGCCCGCTGGTGCTGCAGTGCGTGCGCGACCATGCGGCCGGGCGGCGGCTGCCGCTGGACGCCGTGTTCGCGCACACCTCGCTGCATCAGCCCTGGGTCAAGCAGGCCTGATGCCCCCTGCGGGACAATCCGGAACATGAGTTCCGCCAAGAAACATCGCGTCGTCGTCGGCCTGTCCGGCGGCGTGGACTCGGCCGTGACGGCCCACCTGCTCAAAGCACAGGGCCACGAGGTCATCGGCATCTTCATGAAGAACTGGGAAGACGATGACGACGACAAGTACTGCTCGACGCGCCAGGACTTCCTGGACGCCGCGTCCGTCGCCGACGTGCTGGGCATAGAGATCGAGCACGTCAACTTCGCGGCCGAGTACAAGGACCGCGTGTTCGAGAGCTTTTTGCGCGAATACCAGGCCGGCCGCACGCCCAACCCCGACGTGCTGTGCAACGCCGAGATCAAGTTCAAGGCGTTTCTCGACCATGCGATGCGGCTGGGCGCCGAGAAGATAGCGACGGGCCATTACGCCCGGGTCCGGGAATTGAATGGCGAGTTCCAGCTGCTCAAGGGTCTGGACCCGCTGAAGGACCAGAGCTATTTCCTGCACCGCCTGACGCAGGCCCAGCTGAGCAAGTCCATGTTCCCAGTCGGTGACCTGCCCAAGACCGAGGTGCGCCGCATCGCCGCCGAGATCGCGCTGCCGAACGCGAAGAAGAAGGACTCGACCGGCATCTGCTTCATCGGCGAGCGGCCCTTCCGCGAGTTCCTGAACAAGTATCTGTCGCACCAGCCGGGGCCGATCAAGGACGAGCGCGGCCGCAAGCTGGGCGAGCACGTGGGCCTGTCGTTCTACACGCTGGGCCAGCGCCAGGGCCTGGGCATCGGCGGCGTCAGGGAGAAGGGCAGCCCGCGCGGCGGTGGCGAGCACGAGCCTTGGTTCGTCGCGGCCAAGGACATCCCCAGCAACACGCTCATCGTCGTGCAAGGCCACGACCACCCGTTGCTGCAAAGCCCGGCCCTGGTGGCCGACGACCTGAGCTGGATCGCCGGCCGCGCCCCCACCACCAGCGCGGCCGCGGCCAAGACGCGTTACCGCCAGGCGGATGCCCCCTGCAGCGTCGGCTTCGATGCGGGCGGGCACCTGACGCTGCGCTTCCCCGACCCGCAATGGGCCGTCACGCCCGGCCAGAGCGCGGTGGTCTATGACGGCGAGGTCTGCCTGGGTGGCGGCGTCATCGCGCAAGCCATCGCCGAATGACCCGATTCGACCGGTTGCTCGCGCGGCTGGCCGAGCCCAGCGTCGTGCTGCGCCTCGCGGCGCTGGCCTTCTGCGCGATGGAGCTGGTCAGCGCCGGCGCGGCGCTGCTGGGCGCGCGCACCGAGCCTTACGACGGCCTGGCGGCCTGGGTCTGGCGCCAGCTGGGCGGCGACGTGAACGACCGCGGCCTGGTGGTCGTCTGCGTGCTGCTGCTGCTGGCCTTCGTCGCGCTGATCTTCCGGCTGGCGCGCCAGGGCCAGACGGCCGTGCCGGTGAACCTGCGCCTGGCCTGGCTGCTGCTCGTGGATCTGCTGGCCTTCGGCGTCACGCCGGGCCTGCCCTTCCTCGTCACGGCGCTGGCCGCCGTCGTGCTGCCGGCGCGGCTGGCGCTGGGCTTTGCGTTCGCGCAGGTGCTGCTGAACACCGGCATCTACGTCTACGTGTCGACAACCGCCTGGCTGGACCAGTTCGGCATGCTGTCGTCCATGCTGGCCTTGCACGGCCTGGCCTTCGGCCTGGGGCGCATGGCCGCCGCCGAGGGCGAGAAGCGCCGCTGGCTGCAGGCCGTGCTGGCCGAGCAGATGTCCGGCGAACACCTGCTGGCCGAGCAGATGCGCTACAGCGAGCGCATGCAGATCGCCCGCGAGCTGCACGACCTGATGGGCCACCACCTGACGGCGCTGAACCTGCAGTTGCAGCTGGGCGGCGCGCTGCTGGCGCGCGCGGACACGCCCGGCGCGGGCCAGGCGCTGGGCCGCGCCCAGGGTGTGGCGGCGCAGCTGCTGGCGGACGTGCGCGAATCCGTGTCGCAGCAGCGCAGCTCGCAGCGCATCGACCTGTCCGCCGCGCTGCAGGCGCTGGCCGAGGGCATCGCCAGTACGCGCATCGAGCTGGCCCTGGACGAAGCCGCGCGCGACCTGGGCCCCCGCGCCGCGCATGCGCTGCTGCGCTGCGTGCAGGAGGGCGTGACCAACAGCGTGCGCCACGCCGGCGCGCGGCGCGTGCAGGTGGAACTGCGGGGTGATGGGGATGAGATCGCCGTCAGCATCGACGATGATGGGCATGGCGCGCCAAACTGGCATGAAGGCCGCGCCGGCAATGGGCTCTCGGGCATGGCCGAACGCATGACCGAGCTGGGCGGGCAGATGCGCGTGACGCGCACGAGCCCTGGGTTTCGAATCGAGCTGAGATGTCCGCGATGGGTGTGATCAAGATCCTGCTGGTCGAAGACCAGCAACTGGTGCGCGAGGGCTTGAAGGGCTTGCTCGCGCTGCACGACGAGCTGAAGGTCGTCGGCGAGGCCAGCGACGGCGCCGAGGCGCTGGAATGGCTGTCCGCCGCCGCGGCCGAGGACATGCCCGATGTGATCCTGTCCGACATGCGCATGCCGCGGCTGGACGGCGTGGGCCTGATCCGCGCACTGGCCGCCCGCGCGCTGCGCCTGCCGGTGCTGCTGCTGACCACCTTCGACGACACCGCCGCCTTCGACGAGGCCGCGCGCGCTGGCGCCAAGGGCTTCCTGCTGAAGGCCATCAGCCCCGACACGCTGCTGCAGGCGCTGCGCGACGTGCACGCCGGCGGCACCGCGCTGCGCCCCTCGCTGACCACGCGCATGGAAACCCGCGGCGGCGAGCGCGCCTTCACGGCGGCCGACCATCCCGACCCGCTGTCCCCCAAGGAGCTGCAGGTGCTGCGCCTGGTCGCCAGCGGCCGCAGCAACACCGAGATTGCCGGCCTGCTGGGCAACAGCGAAGGCGTCATCAAGAACCACTGCTCGGCCATCTTCTCCAAGATGGGCGTGCGCGACCGCACGCAGGCGGTGCTCAGGGCGATCGATCTGGGCTGGATTTAGAGCGCCGAGCGCCGGGCCGCTCCTAAGCCGGCTCGCGTCCTTCGGGGACCTGGCCCAGGTACGCCTTGGATGAGGGGCTTCATTTCGCCGGCGCCGCGAGCTGCAGCACCCAGTAACGCTGCAACCGGCCGGGGCCGGCGACGCAGGCCAGGCCGAATTCCTGGAAGTCGGCCACCATCAGGTTTTCGCAATGCGCCGGGCTGGCCAGCCACTGCGCCAGCGCCTCGTCCAGCACCTCGGGGCCACCCGCCAGGTTCTCGCCCGCCACGCGCATGACATAGCCGGCTTCACGCAGCCGCGTGCGCAGCGTCGCGCCGCCGGCGCCGACATGGTCCAGACGGTCGCGCGCCGACAGTTCCAGCGCATAACGCCGTGCCGAATCGGCCAGCGCCGCCTGCCAGCGCAGCGCCGGCACGGCCGGCCAGAGCCGCTCGCCGCATTGCTGCGGCCGCTCCCGCAACGCGTTCAAGGCCGCCACCGCGGCAGCGCGCTCGGGCTGGCAGTCCGCGGCCGCCGGCAGGCACCAGGCCGCCAGCGGCAGCGCCGCCAGAGCGAGTGCGCAGAGCCGGGCACCGCCAGCACCGGGCTTGCCAAGCCCGGACCCGCGGCGCAGCATGGCTGCATCGCCGTCACCGCTGTGCCACCTGCCAACACATCTCATGCCACACCTCCGATGCTTCAATTTACCGCTGGCGGCGGGCCGCGGCCTGCTGGCCATCGCGTTGCTGCCGCTGGCCCTGGGCGCACCCGTGCGGGCCGACGAACCAGCCCCGCCGCCGACGCCCGCCCGTGACGCCATGGGCGCCATCGAGCGCGCCATCGGCGACGCCCCTTGCAGCGACACGGCGGACTGCCGCACCGTCGGCGTGGGCGCCAAATCATGCGGTGGACCGGAGCGTTACCTGGCATGGTCGGTCCGCTACACGCAAGCGGCCGAACTGGACCCGCTGGTGGCTCGCCACCGCGCCGCCCGCCGCGCCGAGGACGTCAAGGACGGGCGCGTCTCCAACTGCGCGGTGACACCGGAACCAGCCGTCGCCTGCGTCGCCAAGCGCTGCCAGCTGCAGCCCGCCCTGCCCACCCGCTGACACCACCCCGCCTCTAGCAGATGGCCGACCCCATTTGCGGGTTTGTGCTCCCCCGAAGGCACGGGATTCGATGAATCTTGCCGAGTTCGGCGCGGTTACCCTGGCCAGCCCCAGGCGCCTGTCGGCGCCCGCCCGCCTTTCAACCCCGCAATGTCGCGCGGCACCAACGGCCGCGTCAGGAGTGATGATGAAGTTCAAACAACGTCTGCTGGCCGGCCTGGCCCTGTCGGCTGCCTTCGCCTACCCCCTGACGGCTTCGGCCGGCTTCCAGTGGACCGAGACCGGCGCCACCGGGGCCGGTGACAGCCTGACCACCGCGCAGATCACCTACAGCGCCGGCTACGAGACGCTGAGCAGCATCACCGGTGGCCTGACCGCCAGCCTGGCCGACCCCAACGGCGGCAGCCCCATCTACCAGGTGGACCTGTTCAAGATCCGCGTGGCCGATGTCTCCGCCTTCAGTGCCTGGACGACCGGTCAGACCGCCTTCGACACCCAGCTCTACCTGATCGACAAGGACGGCAAGGGCGTCTACAGCAACGACGACAACGGCTTCGACCTGCTGTCGCTGCTGCCGGCCGCCAGCGCGCTGGGCCCCTTGTCTGCCGACGTCTACTACCTCGCCATCGCTTTCAGCGGCTACGTGGCGCTGGACACCAGCGCGGCCTCCCTGTTCCAAAGTGGCGGCTCGTCCGACGTGCTGGGCGGTGACTCGTCGAGCGGCCCGCTGGCCAGCTGGGGTCGCACCTACGACAACAACAACTCCGAAGCGCTCTACAGCTACGAGATCGGACTGGCCGGCGCCACCAACGCCGACCTGCCCGAGCCGGGCGCCATCGCGCTGGCTGCCGTCGCACTGGGCGCCGCGGGCATCGCCCGTCGCCGCAAGACGACCGCCGCCCAAGCCTGATCGCCCATCCACGTCATAGGAGTCGCCATGCTGTCTCTTAAGTTCGCCAAGAAATCCCTGCTCGCCGCCGCCGCACTGGCCGCCTGCGCCCAGCTGAGCGCGCAGACGGCGCTGCCGTCCGTCGACGCCAGCGCCCAGCTCGAGACGGCCGTCACCGGCACCGCCGAGCTGCGCAACCGCACGCTCACCGGGAGCGTGCAGGTCGCCGTGCGCCTGACCGACGCGCCATTGGCGCTGGCCGTGGGCGCCAACGCCAAGCGCGTGGGCACCGCCATGACGCTGGCCCAGCGCCAGGCCTATGTGGCCTCGCTGAAGTCCAAGCAGGATGCCGTCATGGCCCAGGTGGCCGGCCTCGGCGGCACCGAGGTCGCGCGACTGGGCAAGGTCTACAACGCCGTCGTCATCAACATCGACGCCGCCCAGCTGCCGGCCGTAGCGGCGCTGCCCGGCGTCACGGCCATCAAGCCCATCGTCAACCACGACCTGTCGCTGACGACCACCGTGCCCTACATCGGCGCCAGCGCGCTGCACGGTCTTGGGCTGACCGGTGCCGGCGTCAAGATCGCCGTGCTCGACTCGGGCATCGACTACACCCACAAGAACCTCGGCGGCTCCGGCAGCGTGGCCGACTTCACCGCCGCCGCCGCGGCAGCCGCCACCACGGCGCCGGCGGGCTTGTTCCCGACGGCCAAGGTCATCGGTGGCTATGACTTCGTCGGCGAGGTCTGGCCCAACGGCGCCGTCGCGCCCGACGCCAACCCCATCGACGCCGGCAGCGGCTCCAGCCACGGCACCCACGTCGCCGACATCGCCGCCGGCGCCAGCCTGGACGGCACGCACAAGGGCGTCGCGCCCGGTGCCCAGCTCTACGCCGTCAAGGTCTGCTCCAGCGTGGCGACCTCCTGCAACGGCCTGGCCATCCTGCAAGGCCTGGAATGGTCCATGGACCCCAAGGGCGACCTGAGCTTCGACGGCGCCGCCGACGTGGTCAACCTGTCGCTGGGCGCCAACTACGGCCAGCGCGAGAACCCGTCGACCGAGGCCGTGTCCAACCTGGTCCGCTTCGGCATCGTGGCGGCCATCGCCGCGGGCAATGCGGGCGACCGCCCGTACATCGTCAGCTCGCCGTCCAATGCGGCCGAGGCCATCAGCGTGGCGCAGACCGCCATGCCCGGCGCCAAGGCCATGGCACTGACGGTCAACACGCCGGCCAGCATCGCCGGCACCTATGGCAACACCAACACGCTGGACTGGGCGCCCGTCGTCAACGGCTTCAGCGGCACGCTCAAGCGCGGCAGCACCCTCGCGCAACGGGAAGCCTGCACGCTGGCCGACACGCCGGACTTCACCGGCAGCGTCGCCTATGTCGACCGCGGCAGCTGCTCCATCAGCTTCAAGGTCAGCAATGCGGCGGCCAAGGGCGCGACCGGCGTCATCATCGGCAACAATGCCGCCGGCGATGCGCCCACCTTCAGCAACGGCGGCTTTGCGCCGGGCACCAGCAGCTTCGTTGAAGCGCTGGTCGTCACGCAGGCCATCGGCAACACGCTGAAGACCGTGGCCAGCGGTGCCGCGACGGTGACGGTCGACCCGAACGCGGCGATCTCGCTGGCGGGCAGCATGGCCTCGACGTCGGCGCGCGGCCCAGGCTACAACTTCGCTGCCATCAAGCCCGAGATCGGCGCCCCCGGCGCATCGGTGTCCGCCTTGAACGGCACGGGCAGCGGCGAAGAGAGCTTCGGTGGCACCTCCGGTGCGACACCGATGATCGCCGGCTCCGCGGCGCTGCTGCTGCAGAAGTTCCCGAACGCGACGCCGCCCGAGATCAAGTCGCGGCTGATGAACTCGGCCAACACGACGGTCTACACCAACCCGGCCACGCTGCCGGGCGAACTGGCCCCGATCTCGCGCATCGGCGGTGGTGAAGTGCGTGTCAACAAGGCCGCCGCCGTCACGGCCGGCATCTGGGACTCGACCAACCCCTACAGCGTGGGCCTGGCCTTCGGTGCACCGCGGCTGAGCGGCGCGACGACCATCAGCAAGAAGGTCGCCGTGCGCAACTACAGCAACTCGGCGCGCACCTTCAACATCACGCGCAGCTTCCGCTATGCCAATGACGCGGCCAACGGCGCCGTCACGCTGAGCGCCCCGGCCACGGTCAACGTGGCGGCGAACGGCACCGGGTCGTTCGTGCTGACGATGACCATCGACCCGACCAAGCTGCCGAGCTGGAACCTGAACGGCGGCGCCGTGCAGGGCACCGGCGCCTTGCTGCAAGGTGTCGAGTACGACGGCTACGTGACGGTCAGCGACGGCAGCGACACGGTCAGCACGCCCTGGCATGTGCTGCCGCACAAGAGCGCGAATGCGGCCGCACCGGCGTCGCTCGCGATGGGCGGCGCCGCGTCGGCCGCGCTGGCGCTCAGCAACACCGGCGGCGCCACACCGGGTCGCGTCGACGCGTTCGCGCTGACGGGTTCCAGCGCCCAGGACTACCCGACGCCGCCGGCCTATGGCGGTGGTCAGGCCCTGATCGACCTGCGCGCTGTGGGTGTGCGGGGCGCGGTCTCGGGTGGCACGCAGCTCGTGCAGTTCGGCATCGCCACGTTCGGCTCGCGCGCCCATCCGGCCTACCCGGCGGAGTTCGACATCTACGTGGATGCGAACAACGACGGCGTCGATGACTACGTGATCTACAACACCGAGACCGGCGGCTTCGGCGCGACGGGCCAGACCGTCGTGACCGTGCAGAACCTGAGCACGGGTACGGCAGTGACGCGCTTCTATGCCGGCGCCGACCTGAACTCGGGCAACATGATCTACACGGTACAGGCCAGCGACATCGGCATCACGAGCACCGCGCAGAAGTTCCGCTTCAGCGTCTACACCTTCGACAACTACTTCAGCGGTCAGTTGACGGACGCCATCACCGGCATGACGCACACGCTGGGCTCGCCGCGCTACCAGCTGCAACTGGATGCCTTCAATCTGCCGATCGGCTTCAACGGCAGCCTGAACGTGACCAAGCCTGCCGGTGGCGCCGCGGCCTCGCCGTCGCAGACCGGCCTGCTGCTGCTCTACACGGACGGCCGTGCGGGTCGCGAGGCCGATGTCGTGACGATCTCGCCCTGATCCCACGAGGCCGGTCCAGCACCGGCCGCGCCACGCCAGCCACTGCGCTTCGTCGCAGTGGCTTTTTTTCGTCAGTCCGGCGTGATCCTGCCGGGCGGCGTGGGCGGCAACGGCACCCCGGGCTGGCTGGGGTTGACAGGGCTGGGTGACGGCTTGGCAGGGCCGTTCGGCAGCACCGGCCCCGCCGGCACACTGGCCGCCTGGCCGGGCGCGGCCACCTGACGGGTCCTCAGCGCCAGCGGGTCGAACACCCAGTCGCTGGCCTTGGCAATCGCCTGGCCGTCGGGCGAGGTGCTGCGCAGCAGCGCGGTGTCGGCGCGGCTGCGCACGGCGCGAAAACGCTGCGGGTTGACCGGGTCGGGCACCAGAACCCAATCGGCCTGCCCCGTGAACGGGTCGACGTACAGGCGCCGCAGATGCCGCCTGACGCGCGGCCCGCGGTCGTCCTCCAGCAAGTCCTGCAGGCGGGCCGGATAGGGCGCGGGCTCGACGGCGGCGGCGCGCTGATAGCTGGCGATGGCGCGCGCGATCTCGCCGCCGCGGAACTCCAGCTCGCGCTCACGCTCGCGTTGCGCCGCCGTGCGCCAGGCCTGGCCCAGCCCAGCCAGGCCGGCGGCCGTCAGCGCAACCAGGAAGAGCACGGCCAGATAGCTGTAGCCCTGCTGAGCCCGACGGGGCGACGCCATGGCTACCAGTCCGCGTAAAGCCGCCCGTCGGCGCTGCGCCCGGCGGCGCCGCTGCGCACGTCCCACAGGCGGCCGGCGGCTTGCATGTCGCTGGGCGGCGGCAGTTCGACCCAGCTCTCGCGGCTGGCGGTCAGCGGGTCTTCCGGCACGTCGCGGATGTAGCGCGCCGCTGCCAGCTCCTGCAGCGACTCGGGGTAACGCCCCTTGTCCGCCGCGTACTGGTCGATGGCATCGCGCATCGTCGTCAACGACTGCAGCAGCGCCGTCTCCTTGCCTTTTTGCAGCGAGTTGAAATAGCGCGGCGCAGCGATGGACGCCAGCAGCGCCACGATGGCCATCACGACGATGAGCTCGATGAGGGTGAAGCCGCGCGCCCGGGTCATCTACCAGTCCCTCAGCCTGCTGCCGTCCAGCGCCGTGCGCTCCGCGCGCGAGAACACATCGAACACGTCCTTGCCGGCGCGCGGCTCGTCGGCCGGGCTGTCGTAGGCGCGCAGGCCCCAGGTGTCCGCAGCCGGCAGCTCGGCCGGCGCGAACGGGTCGCGCGGCAGCCGGCGCAGGAAGTAGAGCTTACGGCCGTTGGGCGACTTGGCGTCGGGCACGCCGTCGACCAGCAGCTGCAGCCGCGGCGGGTAGCCGCTGTCCTCGGGGCTTTGCATGATGCTGCCGGCCTCGGCGGCGCGCTTGTAGGCGTCCAGCGCCTCGCGCAGCGTGCGCAGGCCCTGGCGCAGCTCATGCTCGCGGCTGCGCTGCACCGACAGCTCCAGCAGCGGCCGCGCGGCGCTGGCCAGCACGCCCAACAAGGCCAGCACCACCAGCATCTCGATCAGCGTGAAGCCCCGGTTGGCGCGCATGACAGCCTTACTTCGCCGCTTCCACGGTGACCAGACCGCTGCCGTCGACGCGCACAGCCGCCGACTCGCCGTTCGCGCCGGTCGCCGACAGGCCGCTGATGCCGATGTTCAGGGCCTGCCCCGCGGCCGACGGCAGCGCGCGCAGCACCACGACGCGCTCGCCGCGGGGTGGCAGCTCGACCGGGTAGCGCCCCGGCGTGGCATTGGGCAGCGGTTGCGCCGGTGTCAGCCGGCCGGCGTCAAACTCCAGCTCGCCCTTGACCTGCAGGCCGCTGTCGTTCTTCAACGCGACCGAGACGCTGCCGCCGACCGCGACCTGTGGCGTCACGTCGAGCTTCAGCGTGGCTTCGCCACTGGGTGCTGCATTGGTCGCCGAACTGGCCGGCGCGACGGCGCCGCTGGGTGCCACGCCCACGCGGGCCTCGCGCCGCAGCAGGCTGCTGAACGCGCCGGGGCTGGCGTCGGTGCCGCTGGCCAGGCGCGTCAACGACGCGTCCGGCACGGCCAGGTTGCGCACCACGCGCGGCGTGATCAGCAGCACCACCTCGGTCTTGTTGCGCGTGTCGGTCTGCGTGCCGAACAGCCGGCCCAGCAGCGGCACGCGCGACAGCCCCGGGATGCCGACCGCGCTCTTGCGGTCCTCGTCGTTGATGAGGCCGGCCAGCACCTGCGTCTCGCCATCGGCCAGGCGCAGCACGGTGGAGGTGTTGCGCGTGCCGATCTCGTAGGCCGTCGTGCCGCCGGGGCCGGTCACCTGGCGGATCAGGTTGCTGACCTCCAGGCCGATCTTGATGACCACGTCGTTGTCCAGCTGCACGGTGGGCTCGACATCCAGCTTCAGGCCGATGTCCAGGTAGCTGACCGACGCCGCGACCGACGTGGAGCCGGTGAAGTTGGTCGTCGTCGTGAACACGGGCAGCTTCTGGCCGATGTGGACCTTGGCCTTGTCGCGGTTGCGCACGCGGATCTTGGGGTTGGCCAGGATGTTGGAGTTGCCAGCCGTGCCGCGGATCGTCGCGACGACGGCCGGGTTGGCCACGCTGGCGCGGAACTGGTCGCGCTGGCTCAGCAGCACCTGGCCGACGACGCCGGGCAGACCGTACTGCACCGTCTCCGGCCATTGCAGGCCCAGCGCATCGACCTGGTCCGTCGCCAGCTCCATGACCTCCACCTCCAGCATCACCTCGGGCTCGGGCAGGTCGACGGACGCGATCAGCTTCTCCACCAGCCGCAGCACCTCGGGCGTGTCGCGCACGACCAGCAGGTTCAGCCGCTCGTCGATGTGGATGTCGCGCACCTTGGCGATGGTGCGCACCATGGCCTGCACCTGCTTCACGTCGGCATTGGTCAGGTACAGCGTGCGGGTGATCAGCTCCTGGTGCTCGCGCTGCTTGGCGGCCGTGTTGGGGAAGATCAGCACCGAGGTCTCATTGAGCAGCTTGCGATCCAGCTGCTGCGTGCCCAGGATGACGCGCATGGCCTCGTCCATCGTCACGCCGCGCAGGAAGACGGTCACGCGCGCATCGGCGCGCACGTCCTTGTCGAACACGAAGTTGACGCCACTGCTGCGCGCCAGCGCCTCGAAGACCTGGCGCAGCGGCGCCTCGCGGAACTCCAGCGTGACCGGCTTCTGGAAGGCCGCGCCCAGCTCGCCCACCGCCGCCTCCAGCGGCCGCGCCTGCGCCACCTGGCTGGCCAGCAGGCGGGCGCCGGGGTGCTGGGGCGACTCAGCCAGGATCTCGCGGGCGATGGCGTCGGCGCGGTCGATGCGGCCCTCTTTGAGCGCCGCGCGGCCGGTGGCCAGCTGGGCCTCGTGGCGGCGGCCGCGTTCGATGTCGACGCTCAGCGCGGCCAGGCGCGGGTGCTTGGCATCGGCCAGCGCCAGCTGGCTCAGCAGGGCCGAGGCCTCGTCCCAGCGGCCGGCGCCGCGCAGCGCCTCGATCTGCAGGATGAGGCGGGCCGTGGCCTGCTCGCGGGCGCGCACCTGGGCGGCGCGCAGCTGCGGGTCGGTCGGGTCCTTGGCGAGGGCATCGTCCAGCACGCGCAGCGCGGCCGGCCACTGGTTGCCACGGCCGAGGTCTTCGGCCTGGCGCAGCGCCGGGTTGGCGCAGGCCGCCAGCAGCGCGGTCAGCAGCGCAACGGGGGCGAGGGCGAGGAGCTGCTTCATGGCATGGCTTTGAAAACGAGGTTCTGGGGGAGCTTGGCCGGCAGCCAGGTCAGGTTGACGCCGCTGGGCGACACCTGATCGACACGCCACTGGCCGTCGATGACGTCGCCACGCCTGACGCTGAGCGCCCGGTTGGGGCCGCTCAGCAGCGCCACCTCGACGGCCTTGGTGCCCTCGCCTTCCACGACCCGGCCGATCATCTGGTAAGGCAGCGGCGGCGCCATCGGCGGCGGGGGCGGGGGCGCCGCGATGGGCGGCGGCGCAGGGGGTGGCGGCGGTGGCGGCGGGGGCTGCCAGGCCGCCAGCTGGGCGGGCGAGGCCTCGGCCCAGGGCTGGCGGGCTGCGCCGGTTGGGGCAACCTGCAGCGCCGCCGACGCCGACGCCGCGGGCGCAGCTTGGCGCACGGGGGCGGCGACCGGCACGGCCGCGTCGTCGGGCCGTGTGGCGACCCAGGCTGTGGCGGCCAGCGTCGCGGCGAGGGCGCCGCCAAGGGCGAGCTGGCGGGGCTGCATCGGCCTCATGGCGCGGCCCTCCCGTGCAGCGACCACTGCAGCTCGGCGTCCACATCGGTGCTGACCGGGCTGACGCGGCGCAGCTTGATCGCATCCAGACTCAGCGCCGGGTCGTGTTCCAACGCCGCGCCGATGAAGCGGCGCAGCTGTGCGTAGCTGCCCGTCAGCGGCATGGTCACGCGCAGCCGCTCCAGGCCCTCGCTGGTGCTCAGCCGGTGCTCCGTGCGCGTGCCGTTCAGGTCCAGGCGTATGCCCAGCTCCAGCAGGTCGGCCAGGCGCTGTTGGCGGTCGCGCGGCGCGGGCAGCGTGGCCTGCCACTGCTGCACGCTGACCGGCAACGCCTGGGTCGCCACCGCCGGCCGGGCCTTGGCGCGCAGCCCGCGGGCTTCGGCCTGCAACGCTACGGCCTGCGCGTCCCAGCGCTGGCCGGCGACGATGGCCACGGCCGCCAGCAGCAGCGCCACGAGGCCGGCGAGGCCCGGCCAGCCCAGCGCCCTGGCGAGACGGTGCAGCGGCGTCACGAGCCACCCCCAGCAGTCGGCACGCGCGCACTGATCTCGAAGCGCTGGCCCACCAGGCCGGTCTCCGCGGCCGAGAAGCGTGACAGCACGACCTGGCCCCAGCCCGGCGTCGTGCCGAGCTGCTCGGCCAGCTGCAAGGCCAGCAGCTTGTCGGGCGTCAGGCCTTCCAGGCGCAGCTCGCCGCGGCCGGCGCTGGCGTCCAGGCCCAGCCAGGCGATGGTCCTGGCGTCGGCACCCACCGTCTCGACACGGCTCAGCAGCGGCTCCCAGGGCATGGCCAGCAACGCGCGCGCATCGGCGGCCGCGCGGTTCTCGGCGGGCGCTGCCGCCGTGCGGCGTGGCTGGGGCTTGGCGGCGGGGCGCAGCTGGGCCACGCGGTCACGCGCAGCCTGGGCGGCCTCCAGGCCGCGATGGCTGTCGACGGCACTCCACGCGGCCGTGGCCAGCACCAGCGCGCCCGTCGCGGCCAGCGGCCAGGCCAGCGGCGAACGGGCGGAGCGCGGCAGGAAGTCGGGCTGCGGCGTGGCCGGGCCGGGCTGGGGCGCCAGGTCGCCAGCGGGCGTGCCGACGGCCAGCGGCGTGTCGGGGCCGAGGTCGGCCAGCGTGCCGACACGGCGCGACTGCAGGCCGGTCACGCGGCCACGGTCGAGCTGGATGAGGACCGCCGTCATTGCCCCTGCAACGCCTTCATGCCAGACCGCGCGGCCCGAGCCCGCGCGCGTCGCCGCGGGCAGCGAGGCCAGCCAGGCGGCCCAGGCCGGGCGCACGGCAGCAAGGCGCACGCGGGCCGCGTCGGCCTGCGCGCGCAGCACGGCCAGGTCCAGGCCATGCAGCGCCGATGCCCCGGCCGCCTCGCCCAGCTGCCATGGCGCGACGGCGTAGCGCTGCGCGGCCGCGCCGAAGTAGTGGGCGAACTGCTGCTGCGCATAGGCCTGCACGGCGTCCAGGTCGGCCAGCGGCAGGCCGGGCTCGGTGACCAGCTCATGCAGCGCGCGGGCCGAGACGACCAGCTCGACGGCGGTGCCGGGGCATTCGCGGCACCAGGCCTCGAACTCGGCCCCGCCGGGCGTGACGAACAGCTGCCGCGGCTTGGCGAGCCGCGCGGCGAGCTGCTGCCTCAAACGCTCACTCATCGAGGGTGACACGTTCCAGCTCCTCGAAGGTGGTGTCGCCGCGGCAGACGGCCGCCAGCGCCATGTCGCGCAACGACTTCATGCCGCGCGCCTTCGCCGCGGCCTTGATCTCGGACATGGGCGCGCGGCCGGCGATCAGGTCGCGCAGGCCATCGTCCAGCTTGAGCAGTTCCGCCACCGCGAGCCGGCCCTTGTAGCCGGTGCCGCGGCAGTGGCCGCAGCCCTCGCCCTTCATGAAATTGCCATTGATGACGCCGTGCCGGGTCAGCGTCGCGGCGTCGGGCATGAAAGGCTGCGCGCAGTGCCTGCACGTCAGCCGCACCAGGCGCTGCGCCAGCACGGCGTTCAGTGCCGACACGACGTTGTACAGGTCCAGCCCCATGTGCATGAAGCGGCCGATGACATCGAACGCGTTGTTCGCGTGGACGGTGCTGAAGACGAGGTGACCCGTCAGCGCGGCCTGCACGGCGATCTGCGCGGTTTCGGCGTCACGGATCTCGCCGACCATGACGCGGTCCGGGTCGTGGCGCAGGATGGAGCGCAGGCCGCGCGAGAAGGTCAGGCCCTTCTTCTCGTTGACGGGGATCTGCACGACGCCGGCGAGCTGGTACTCGACCGGGTCTTCGATGGTGATGATCTTGTCGGCGCCGGTGTGGATCTCGGCCAGCGTCGCGTACAGCGTGGTCGTCTTGCCGGAGCCGGTCGGGCCGGTCACCAGCAGCATGCCGTGCGGCTGGCGGGCCTGGTGGCGGATGGCGGCGCGCTCCTCGTCGCCGAAGCCCAAAGCGTCCAGCGTCAGTGCCCCGGCACGGGCGATGGCCGCGCGGTCCAGGATGCGGATGACGGCGTCCTCGCCGAACACGCTGGGCATGACGCTCAGGCGGAAGTCAATCTCACGGCCCTGCACGCGCAGCTTGAAGCGGCCATCCTGCGGCAGGCGGCGCTCGCCGATGTCCAGCTCGGCCATCACCTTCAGGCGCGACACGAGCTGCTCAGCGACCTGCGGGCTGTCGACCTGGCGCACCAGCGCCATGACGCCGTCGACGCGGAAGCGGATCACCGCGCCACGCGCCGTGCATTCGATGTGGATGTCCGACGCCGTGTCCTGCAGCGCGTCGTAGATGGTGGCGTTGAGCAGGCGCACGACCGGGCTGGCCTGCTCGCTGAGCGCCAGCGCCGACAACTCCTCGGTGTGGTCCTCGACCGCCGTCAGCGCGTCTTCGACGTCGGACAGCGCGCGGAAATCCGCCTCGCCGGCGCCCAGGAAGTGCGTCACCGCCTCGGTCGATGCGCGCTGCCAGCCGACGGGCGCGTTCAGGCGTGACTCGACGCTCTGCAGCAGCATCGCGTCCTCGTCGCGCTCGGCCAGCAGCACGCGTTTGTCACCCGCTCCCACAGCGAGCACCGCTCGCCAGCGCTGCGCCTGGGCCTGCGGCCATTGCTCGAAATCGAGGTGCCAGGGGCCCTGATCGGCCGGCAGCCAGTCGGCAAGCGACGTGCTCATGCGGCCCCCTTGGCGCTACGCGCCGTCCCCACGAGGGGGAGCGAGCGCCTCCGGAGCGGCCGCGCGGCGCTCATTGCACCTGCTCCACCAACTGGAAGATCGGCAGGTACATCAGCACGATGATCCCGCCGATCAGCACGCCCATGACCAGCATCAGCGCCGGGTTCACGAGGCGCGACAGCAGGTCGGTCAGGCGCGCGGCCTCCTCGTCATGGAAGGCCGCGGCACGCTCAAGCATGGCGGCAACCTCGCCGCTGCGCTCACCCACGCGCAGCATGCGGCGCGCGACCGGCGTGGCGAGGTCTTGCGCGTCGAAGGCGGCGGACAGCCGCTCGCCGCGCTCGATCTGCGCCGCCGCGGCCTGCACGGCGGGCCGCCACGGTGCGGCCACCACGTCAACGACGATCTTCAACGCCGCCAGTGCCGGCACGCCCGACGCGAGCAGCATGGCCAGGGACCGGTACAGCCGCGCCAGCGCCAGCACGCGCAGCCGCGGGCCCAGGCCCGGCAGCGTCCACAGCGCCGCCTGTGCGCGCTGGCGCACGGCCGGCTGGCGCAGCAGCGTGAAGATCGCGAACGCCACGGCCGCGATGCCGCCGATGACCAGGCCCGGATGCGCGCCGGCCGTCTGGCCGAACTCGATCAGCACACGCGACGCCCAGGGCAGGTCGGCGCTGGTCTGCTCCAGGATGCCGGCAAAACGCGGCAGCACGTAGAGCAGCAGGAACAGGATGACCAGCGAGCCGACGCCCAGCAGCATCAGCGGGTAGACCAGCGCGGCGACAAGCCGAGACCGCAGCGCGTCGACCCAGGCCAGGTAGCGCGCGTGCTGGGCCAGCGCGGTGGACAGCTGGCCGGTGCGTTCATTGGCCGCGACGATGGCGCAGATCAGCTCGTCAAACGCCTGCGGCTGCTGGCGCAGCGCGGTGGACAGCGGCTGCCCCTGCTCGATGTGGGCGATGACGGCGTCCAGCGCCGCGCGCACGCCGGGCTGGCCCTCCTTCTCGCGCAGCGTCTGCAGCGCCTCCAGCAGCGCGATGCCGGCGTCCAGCAGCACGGCCAGTTCCTGGCTGAACAGCTGCAGCGGAAAGCGCGCATTGCGGCGCCAGGGCTTCGCGGCGGCGCTTGCAGCGATCTCGCGCACCTCCAGCACATGCTGCGGCGGCACGCCCAGCACCGTGGCCACGGCGGCGCGGTCGGGCGCCTCGACACGTTCCGAGCTGACTACCCCCGCGCGCAGCACGCGGGTCTGGAATTGCGCCATCACCAGGATGTGAGGTCGGCGTCCTCACCCTCGCCGCCGGGGCGGCCGTCCTTGCCGAAGGACAACAGGTCGTACTCGCCATGCTCGCCGGGGGCGCGGTACTGGTAGTCGTTGCCCCAGGGGTCCTTGGGCACCGCCTTGCTCAGGTACGGCCCGGCCCACTTGGGCTCGTCGGCGGGCTTGGTCACCAGCACGGCCAGGCCCTGCTCGGTGCTGGGGTAGCGGCCGACGTCCAGCCGGTACTGGTCCAGCGACTTCTGCAAGGCGTCAATCTGCGCCTTGGTCGCCTTGACCTCGCTCTTGCCGATCTGGCCGAAGAACTTCGGGCCGACGTAGCCGGCCAGCAGGCCGATGATGACCATGACCACAAGCAGTTCGAGCAGCGTGAAGCCGCGGCAGCGGGCGGGGCGGGATGGCGTCATGGTCGAGCGGGGTACAGCGGGAGGGCGACTTTTGACTGGGCGGGGCCGCCCGGCAATCGGGATTTGACCGCCCCGCATTCTCAGGGGCTTATGTGACGCCCCTCGGCCAAGACGCACCTTGGCCGGGCCCCCGAGGAGACGGCGATGCTTGCCGGCTTGGCCGGCGCAGCCGCCAATCCCGTCACGGCGACTGGGCCAGCGTGCAGCTGTTGCTGGCGTTGTCGGCGCACGGCCCTTGCCAGCGGATCTGCACCGCCGCGGCCGGTGGCAGCGGTGCGCGGCCGTCCAGCACCTGGCCGCGCGCGCCAGTGAAGTCGGCCAGCGTCGTCCACGCGGTGCTGCCAGACAGCCGGTATTGCAGCGAGTAGCGGCTGCCGGGGCGCAAGGCCCGCGTCTTGATCTGGTATTCGCCGGCCACGATGGCGAAGCTGGCCGTGTCGCGGAAGGGCTGGGCCAGCGGTTCACCGACGAACAGGCCTTGGCCCGGCCACTGCACGGCCTTCCAGTAGGCCTCGATGGCCGTGGCGCCGCGCCAGTACTGGTCGATGAGCACCGACGCGCGCGAGAACTTCTGCTGGAAGTTGCAGGGCTCCTCCACCGTGCCGTAGCTGGCCGTCGCGCCGGCGTCCAGCCAGGCGGTGATGGGCATCTGGCCATTGCCGTTCGGCAGCACGCCACCCGTGGACGTCAGCGTGTCGGCCAGCGCGCCAGGGCGGAACTGGATCGTCGACAGGTTGGCGACGTTGACCAGACCGGTCAGGTAGAAGAGCACGTCGCTCTTGCCCGACAGGGCATTGGCACTCACCGGGCCGACGCTGTTGTCGACGTAGTTGAGCTTGAGCGCGCTGCCCCAGGCGGTCGGCAGCGGCGCGAAATCGGGCCAGCGCGGGCTGCGGTCCTCGTCCGTGGTGCGCACCAGCCAGCCCTCACCGGCCGGTCGCGTCGCGTCCGCGGCCACGCCCCGGTTGATCAGCGCCTGGGCCGCGGCCAGCGTCGTCGCGCCCAGCAGCATGGCCGGGCGAACCTGCAGCTCGGCCTGCGGGCGGCGTGACTCACTGTCGTACAGCGGCGATGCCGTCGTGGTCGCACAGGCATTGGTCGACGGATTGGGGCTGCAGTAGCGCGTGTCGAAACCGAAGGCCATCGCGCTCGTGATGCCCATGCTGCAAGTCCCCGCCACGCGGCTGGGCGCGGCCCAGGCGAGCAGCGTGGCCTGCACGCCGGGGGCCGCCGCCGCCAATTTGGCGTCGATGTCGGATTTAAGCAACGCGAAATCGGCCGCCGTGATCGTGGCGCTGGCCGTGTTGACCTTGACGCGGATCAGGTTGGCCGCCGGCACGCCGCGGGCCGCCAGATAGGCCGCGCCGGCCCCTTCGCTGAGGGTGTCACCCTCGGCCACAACGACGGCCAGATCGGCCGCCGCGAGGCCGTTGGCGGGCAGCGTCAGCGTGAGCGTCTGCCCTATGCCAGCACCGCCCGTTCCCGTCCCGCCGCCACCGGTGTCGCCGCCCGTGCCACCGCCGCCCCCGCCGCCACCACCGCAGGCACATAACAGCGTTAGCAAAACGGGCGACAACAGGCGGGCGAGACGCGGCATGCGGTCATTCTCCACGGGGTCGGCGGCCCTCGAAATGCACGCTTTCGGTGCGTCCATGCCCTTTCGTGCTCCGCGAACCCGGGCTTACCCCAGTTTCATGCACCGTGGCGGGGCAATACATTCTCGTCACTCGACGCGGTTCCGGACTCCGGTCTCGGGCCGCCGGGCGGGTTGTGAGGAGACAAGACAAGCGACAAGCGCACAAGGTTGCTTCGTAACCCCGAAGACAATCACACCGGCCACCAAGGCACCCCTTGGTGGCCGTTTTATTTTGCACCCCTCGCCCGGTCTTGCACCGCTGGACGCGGGCAAGCCCAGTCGGTCCCCCGAGGGGACGGCAAGCTTGTGGCATCGAGCCGCAAGCACATCGCCAGACGGGCCGGCTCGGGCGGCCAAGCGCTCGGCCCGGTCAGGGCACGACGGCCGCCTCGTGCGCCGATGGATCTGCACATGCTCGAACTCGCTACCGTTGCCCTCGCCTCGCTGCTCGCCGGCTTCATCGACGCGGTCGCCGGCGGCGGCGGGCTGGTGCTGGTGCCGGCGCTGTTCAGTACCTTCCCGACCGCCGCACCGGCCACGCTGCTGGGCACGAACAAGGGCGCGTCCGTCTGGGGCACGGGCTGGGCGACGCTGCAATACGTCAAGCGCGTCGACCTGCCCTGGAAGCGCCTGATGCCGGCCGCCGCGATGGCCGGCCTGGGCAGCTTTGCCGGCGCGTGGGCGCTGACCCTGGCCAGCCCGGACGGCCTGCGCAAGGCCTTGCCGCTGGTGCTGCTGGCCGTGCTGGTCTACACGCTGGCCAAGAAGGAACTCGGCCGCGACCACAGGCCGCGCTACACGGGCCGCACCGAAGCGCTGGTGGCCGCCGGCATCGCGCTGGCCGTGGGGTTTTATGACGGCTTCTTCGGCCCCGGCACCGGCAGCTTCTTCGTCTTCCTGTTCGTGCGGCTGCTGGGTTACGACTTCCTGCACGCGTCGGCCACGGCCAAGCTGATGAATCTGCTGACCAATGCGTTTGCGATCGCGCTGTTCGTCAGCAAGGGCCACATCTGGTGGCATGTGGCCGCCGTCATGGCCGTGACCAATGTGATGGGCAGCCTGGCCGGCACGCGGCTGGCGCTCAAGCACGGCGCCGGCTTCGTGCGCGGCGTTTTCGTCATCGTCGTTGGTGCTCTCATCCTCAAAACAGCCTGGGACGCCTTCTTCCGCTGATCTACCATCAGGCATTCCCCAGCGCCTCCATTCACCATGCCCGTCGATCCTCAACTGCGCAACCTGGACATCGAGATCCCGACCCAGCCCGAGGTCCTGGTCAAGCTCTCGCTGCTGATGGCGGCTGAGGACATCGACCTGCAGGCCATGTCCGCGCTGGTCGAGACCGACATGGCGCTGGCCGCCGCCGTTATGAAGGCGGTCAACTCGTCGCTGTACGGCCTGCGCGGTCGCGTGCAGACGGTGCACCAGGCACTGACCTACCTGGGCATGCGCGAGGTCGCGGCCATCACCTTCGAGATGGGCCTGCGCGCCGCCTTCCCGGCCGCCGCGGAGCTGGAGTCGGTGTGGTCGCGCGCCTCGCAGCGCGGCCTGCTGATGGGCCGCATGGGCCAGATGCTGGGCGTGGACCCCTGGGCCGCCCACTCGGCCGGCCTGTTCGAGGAATGCGGCAAGGCGGTGCTGTACCGCCATGCACCGACGCACTACCCCGCCATGCTGCGCGCCGCGCCGCGCGATGCCGAACTGGTCGAGCTCGAGAAGACGGCCTTCGGCGTCAGCCATGACGCGCTGGGCGCCGCGCTGTGCGAGAGCTGGGGCCTGGCGCCGGCCGCCGTCGCCAGCGTGCGCCACCACGTCGAGGTGCAGGCCACGCTGACCATGCCCGAGAGCCTCGCCCGCCGCAGCGTCGCCGCCATCTCCACGGTGGCCTGGGCGCTGCTGAGCCACCCCGACCAGCTCGACGACGTGGCCAGCCAGATCGCGCCGCAGGCACAGCTCGACGAGACGCTGGTGCTGCGCGCGGCGCGTCGGGTCAACGAACAACTGCAGGCCGCGCAAGAGCACGGCCGCTGAACTTAGCGGCCGCCGGTTGTTCAGGCGGCCAAGCTGAGGCGGTCCCTGCCGGCGTGCTTGGCGATGTACAGCGCCTCGTCCGCCGCCTGCAGCAACGCCTGCGCGCTCAGGTAGGGGTGGGCCGGGCTCGCGGCCGCGAGGCCCACGCTGATGGTCAGGCTGCCGCTGCCGTCGGGCAGGCGCAGCGCGCGCAACTCGTCGCGCAGTGACTCCAGCACGCCCTGGGCCTCGGCCATGCCGAAGCCGGGCAGCAGCGCGACGAACTCCTCGCCCCCCAGGCGGGCCACGACGTCGGTGTCGCGTTTGAAGCGCTCGCTCAGCAGCGCCGCGACGCGCTGCAGCGCCAGGTCGCCCACCGCCGGGCCATGCGTGATGTTGAACTGCTTGAACTGGTCCAGGTCCAGCACGGCCAGCGCCAGCAGGCCGCGCAGGCGTTGGGCGCGCTTGAACTCGCGGCGCAGCGCCTCGTCGAAGGCGCGCTGGTTGGCGATGCCGGTCAGCGCGTCGGTGCGCGCCAGGCCGTCAAGCTCGCGCTGGTTGGCCTGCAGTGCCGCGTGGGCTTCCTGCAGCAGGCGGCGTTGCTGGGCCAACTCGCGCCTGAGCTCACGGGCGTTCTGGTCCTGCTGCCACAGCGAACCGCGGGCGCGCAGCATGGCGTGACCGATGCGGTCCAGCTCGGCCGCAAGGCCCGGCGCCGGCGTCGCATCCTCGGGCGTCAACGGCACGGGGGCGGACTCCATCGCCTCGCAGCCCGCGGCCAGCAGGCGCAGCGGGCGCAGCAGCAGCGCCTCGATGAGCACCAGCTGGGCCGCGCTGAGCAGCAGCACCATCCAGGCCGCGCGGGCCAGGCCCTCGCCATGCGGCTCGAAGCCGCCCAGGCTCCATTCGAAGACGGCCACGATGAGCCCGTTGAGCAGCGGCACGCCCAGCGTCAGCCGCAGCCGCAGCGAACCGAGCCGGCGCGGCACGGCGTGCTCCAGGGGTTCGGCGAGGGAATCGGTCGTCATCGGTGTCGCGTACTGCGGCACAAATTGTCACGGCCTTCGCCGCGCAATCGCTCGGGGTTTGTCTGGGCGTGACCGAACGCTACGCGGCCGGCGCACTCAGTAAGGCACCTGGTCCGAGGGGTATTTCCAGAAGTCCTTGAGCAGATAGTTCATCGGCAGGTTCAGCGCCGTGTTCTTGGGCGGAATGGCCTTCATGAACCAGCGCTCGTAGATCGCGTGCGCCTCGTGGCTGGTGATGAGGCGCTTCATCTCCTCGTCGACGATGGCCTTCAGCTCGGGGTCGTTCCGGGGCAGCACCAGGGACAGCGGCTCGATGGTGAGGAACTTGCCGACGACGCGGAACTTGGCCGCGTCGGGCCGCGCGGCGACGATGCCGTAAAGCAGCACGTCGTCCATGACGAAGCCGTCGGCCTGGCCGGCTGCCAGCATCTCCATGGCCTTGGCGTGGTCGGGCGCTTCGAGGATGTTGATGTGCAGCGCGCGCTCGTTGTTGGCCTGCGTGATGGACTTCAGCGGCGTCGTGCCCTTGGTGGAGACCAGCGTCTTGCCGTCGAACTGCGCCAGCTCCGTGATGCCGCTGTCGGCCCGCACCAGGTAGCGCGCGCCGGTGATGTAGTGCGGCACGGTGAAGGCGACCTTCTCGCGGCGCTCGGCGTTGTTGGTCGTCGAGCCGCATTCCAGGTCGGCCTTGCCATCCACCACCATCTGGATGCGGTTGGCCGGCGTCACGAGCAGGAACTGCGGGCTCAGCTCCTTCATCTTCAGCTTCTTGCGCAGCGCCTCGGCAACTTTCAGGCACAGGTCCACCGCATAGCCGGCCGGGCGGCCGTCGGGCAGCAGGTAGCTGAAGGGCACCGAAGACTCGCGGTGGGCGAGCACGATGCGGCCGCTGGACTGGATTCGCTCCAGCGTGGGGCCGGCGGCGGCACCGACCGTGAGACCGAGCGCGAGCAGGAGGGACAGCAGGGTTTTCATGTTGCCGGCCATTGTGAGCCAGCCTCTAGAGTGCCCGCATGAAATGCGGCAGCTGGGTCGTGGCAGGGATAACGGCTTTGGCCTCCTCGGCCATGGCCGACCCGGGCTACTACGTCGTCACACCCTATGACCAGGCCGGCCGCTGGGGTGCCGAGCTGCGTTACTGGACCGTCAAGCCGCCCGACGAGGCCGCCACGCTGTGGCCCGAGATCGGCGTGAGCTATGGCATCAACACGCGCTGGACGACACGGCTGCTGGCCAGCTGGATAGGCTATGGCGCCTCCGACCAGGTGCTGTCGACGCTGAACTGGCAGAACGTCGTGCTGCTGACGCAGGGCGAGAAGCCCTATGACCTGGCCATCCACGCCCAGCTGATCCGCAACCGCGGCGAGAGCAACGCTCTGGAGCTGGGCCCGGTCTGGCAGACCGATCTGGGCCGGCTCAGGCTCAATGCCGGCGCATTCTGGGAGTACGACAGCGCCAAGCACGACACACGGCTCAAGCTGCAGTGGCGCGGCGTCTACCGCGTGGCCCCC
The DNA here is from genome assembly GCF_056406315.1 of Roseateles sp. P1_C6. Classification (NCBI taxonomy): domain Bacteria; kingdom Pseudomonadati; phylum Pseudomonadota; class Betaproteobacteria; order Burkholderiales; family Sphaerotilaceae; genus Roseateles; species Roseateles sp. P1_C6. The sequence continues at coordinate 181,134 of NZ_JBFUAK010000007.1, read as the reverse complement.
GGCTGGCGTGCGGGCGTCGAGGGCTTCAGCGAGGTGGGGCAGTGGAACGACTGGTCGCCGCGGCCACGCCAGTCGCACCGCGCCGGGCCGGCGCTGCTGGCCACGCTGTGGGACGAAGGCCCCGATACCGTGACGCTGAACGCGGCCTTCCTGTTCGGCAAGACCTATGGCAGCCGCGGCGACATGTTCACGATGCAGCTGCAGTGGCTGCGCTGAGGTCGTCGGAGACGGTGCGGTTGCGGCCGGTGCGCTTGGCCTCGTAAAGGGCGCGGTCGGCAGCGGACAACAGGTCCGCAAAGCTGGTCGCGCCGGCCGGCAACATGGCCAACCCGGCCGACAGCGTCGCGCTGACGGTGCCGCCGTCGGGCGTCACGAAGGGCGCCTCCTGCACCATCAGCCGGATGCGCTCGGCCACCTCGCAGGCGCCGGCCAGGTCGGTGCGCGGCAGCAACACGACGAACTCCTCGCCGCCGTAGCGCGCCGCCAGGTCGCCGGTGCGCAGCGAGCGCAGGATCAGCCCGCCGACCTGGCGCAGCACCTCGTCGCCGGCCGGGTGGCCGTGGCCGTCGTTGATGGCCTTGAAGTGGTCGATGTCCAGGAACAGGCAGGCCAGCGGGTAGCGGTGGCGCACGGCCTGGCTGAACTCGATGAGGCTGCGGTGGTCGAAATAGCGGCGGTTGTGCACGCCGGTCAGGCCGTCGGTCATGCCGGCGCGGCGCAGGCGCTCGCGGTTGAGCATGCTCTCGATGGCGATGGCCGCGATGGCCGCCAGACGGTCCAGGAACTTGGTGCCCGAGGCCGCGTCGTAGCGCCCCGCGTCACGCGAGCCCAGGTGCAGGCTGCCGATCAGCAGGCCTTGGCGGATCAGCGGCAGCAGCGCGGCCGAACGCACGCCGGCGTCGGCGTCAAATGCCTTAGCCAGCAGCGCCTCGTCCGGCCCGGGGCCGATGAGGCGGGTCGTGCGCGCGGCGCCGAACAAGTCCTTCAGCGGCGCATGGCTGTCCAGCAGCACCGGCGCCTTGACCATGGGCAGCGTCGGCAGCGCGCGGCGCAACTCTTCCTCAGGGTCCAGCAGCCACAGCTCGGCGGCGTCCAGCCCGAAGTCGGCCCGGCATTCGACGAGCAGCAGGCTGACCAGCTCCTCCATCGAGCTCACCGCGATCAGCCGGCGCTCCAGCGCGTCGAAGCGGTCCAGCTTGCGCTCGTTGGCATGCGCGGCTTCCAGCAGCGACTGCAGCTGGCGGCGCAGCTCCTGCACCTGACCTTCGGCAGTAGGCGCGCTCATGTCAGTGGTCCCATCCGCGTTTTCAGCGGCTTGCAGACCGAGCGCCGGGCCGCTCCCAAGCCGGCCCGCCTCGGGCGATGTGCTTGCCGGTCAGCCCGGCAAGCATCGCCGTCCCCTCGGGGGCTGAGGCCGGACACATGGCGCCCGGTGGGCGGCATGTGCCTGCCGAAGGGCTGCGGCCCAAGCCGCAGCGCGGTCTGCAAGACCGACCGGGCATGCCCGCGGTCAACGGGGCGGGACTGGGCGAGGGGTCGTTTCATGGCGGCGCGATTGTCGCGGTGTCGCGTGAAAAGCAGCGGACCTGGCCCGTCAGCGGGTCCATGAACGAAATCTCGCGGGCGACCAGTTGCAGCGGCGCGTCGAAGCGCGGCGGGTCTTCGTGAGCTTGCAGCACGGGATAGAGCCGATCGCCGAGCAGCGGCAGGCCGATGGCGCTCATCTGCGCGCGCAGCTGGTGCTTGATGCCGGTCGTGGGGCGCAGCTCGTAGCGCGCCACGCCGCCGTCGTCCAGCGCTTCGACGAGGTCGACCCAAGTCTCGGCATTGGCCTCGCCGGCCACGGCCTGCATCTGCATGAAGGCGTCGCCCTCGCGCTCCACCAGCCGGTGCCGCAGCACGCGCGGCCAGGGGCCGGGGCCGGCGGGCGCGACGGCTTCGTAGACCTTGCTGACGGCGCGGTCGCGGAACAGGTTCTGGTAGGCCGCCCGCTCGGCCGCGCGCACGCTGAAGACGACCAGGCCGGCCGTCTCGCGGTCCAGCCGGTGGATGGGACTCAGCTCGGCCAGGCCGGTCGTGCGGCGCAGCCGCGTCAGCAATGTCTGCTGCACATAGCGGCCTCCTGGGGTGACGGGCAGGAAGTGCGGCTTGTCGGCGACCAGCAGGTGCTCGTCCTGGAAGACGACGCGCTCGGCGAACGGGATGTCAGGCTCGGCGTCCAGCTGGCGCCAGTAGAAGACCCGGCGATGCGGGCGGTAGTCGCAGGCCACCGGTCGGCCGGTCTCGTCGACGACCTCGCCGCGGGCGATGCGCGCCGCCCAGTCGTCGACCTTGGGCAGGCGCTCGGCGAGGAAGACGGCCAGCGTCACCCACGGCCCGGGCGGGCAGAACACGGCGCTGGCACCCACGCCGTCACGCAGCGGCAGCGTCGGCTTGGCCGGGCGGGTCACTCGATGCGCGGCCCGCCGCGAGCGCGCTCGTCCATGTAGGCGTTCAGCCGCTTCATGTCCTGCGCGTCGGCACGGTTGCCGCGCCACTCGCGCACCCAGGCTTCGCGCTGCGGGTCGCGTGCCAGCTCGCGCACCGCCGCGTCGATGGCCTCGATCTGGCGGCGCCCCTCGGGCGTGCGGCTGCAGGACACGGTGGCCAGCAGCGTGCTCAGGCCCTCGGCCACCGGCAGCGCCACCAGCGCGCCAGGGTCGCCCACACGGGCCAGGTAGTCCTTGACGACGGCGGGGTACTCCAGCGTGTAGTCCATGCGGCCGGCACGCAGCATGTCCAGCAGCTGGGTGCTGAGCTGCGCGCCGACGGCCAGGCGCGGCACGACCTGCTGGGCCAGCAGGTTGTCGATCTGCGCGCCGAAGGCCCGGTCGCGCGCCAGCAGCAGGCGCAGCTCCTGGCGCTTCAGCAGCTCGGCCAGCACCAGGCGGCCGTCCTGCGGCCGGCCCTCGGACAGCTGGGCCAGCGCGTCGCGCCGCACGATGACATGGAGCTCGCGCGAGACCAGCGGCGGGTAGAGGTGGGAGAAGTACAGCCAGTCCAGCCGCGCCGGCGTGCGCACGTGCATCGTCGAGCACAGCGTCTCGCCGCGGCGGCTCTCGGCCTCGTAGCGGGCCGTGCTGGCCTCGACGAACTCGTGCCGGTACTGCGGCATGCGCGCCAGCAACACGCGCATGAAACCGTCCACCTCGCCATGGCCCAGCTCGGCCACGCTGCGCGGCGGGCGGCCCTGCACGAAGCTGAAATGAGGCGGCACGTCCTGCGCCACCCAGCGCAGCGTGTCGACAGGCGGCGCGCCGTGGGCGGCGGAAGCCATCAGGCATGCGGCCGCGCAAAGCCGGCGCAACATGAAGGTCTTAATCCCCGTCGACCCACTCCATGCGCGCGCCCAGCTCGCCGATGTGCTCGACGAAATTAGGGTGGGCACGGCGGATCGGCGTCGCGTTCTTGATCACGCTCTTGCCCGGGATGCTGGCGGCCACCATCAGCAGCGCGATGGCGACGCGGATGATGTAGGGGCTCTCGACCTCGGCCGGGCTCAGCGGCTTGCCGCCGAAGGTGATCATGCGGTGCGGGTCGCTGAGGAAGGCATGCGCGCCGAACTTGGCCAGCTCGCTGGTCCAGCCCATCGCGCCGTCATAGACCTTGTTCCAGAACATCACGCTGCCCTCGGCCTTGACGCCCAAGGCCACGAAGATGGGCAGCAAGTCCACCGGCACATAAGGCCAGGGTGCCGCCTCGACCTTTTGCAGGATGTTGCGTGTGAAAGGTTCCTTCACCTTCAGCGGACCGTCGGTCACGCAGCGGCTCCACCCGTCCTCGTGCACGATCTGCACGCCGAACTTGGCGAAGGTGCGGTCCAGCAGCGGGAACATCTCCGGCGCGCCGTTCTTGACCTGCACGTTGCCGCCGGTGATGGCGCCCAGGGCCAGGAAGGTGACGATCTCGTGGAAGTCTTCGGTGAAGGTGTAGTCGGCGCCGCCGAGTTCGGCCACGCCGGTGATCTTCAGCTTGGACGTGCCGTGGCCGTCGATCTTCGCGCCCAGCAGCGACATGAAATTGCAGAACTCCTGCACGTGCGGCTCGCTGGCGGCGTTGGTCAGCGTCGAGACGCCGTCGGCCAGCGCGGCACAGAGGACGAAGTTCTCGGTCGTCGTGACGGAGGCGTAGTCGGTCCAGTGGTCATTGGCTTGCAGTCGGCCGCTGGGGGCACCCACATCCGCCTGGTGCACCACCCGCACCACCAGGCCGTCGGGATGGCGCTCGACGCTGGCGCCGAAGCGCTGGAAGACCTCCACATGCGGGTCGATCTCGCGCGCACCCAGCGTGCAGCCCTTGACGTCGTCCTCGATGCGCGCGGCGCCGAAGCGGGCCATCAGCCCGGGCACCAGCATGATGGACGAGCGCATCTCTTCCGGCAGCCGGTCGGTGGCCGGGTCGAAGTGCGTGTCGCGGTGGTGGACGTCGAGGATGCCGGTCTTGAAGTCCAGCTCGACCTGCGAGCCGAGCTTGCGGAAGACCTCGACGATCTTCTTCACATCGGTGATCTCGGGCACGCCGCGCAGCCGCACCGGCTGCTTGGTCAGCAGCGTGGCGCACAGGATGGGCAGGACGGCATTCTTGTTGGCCGAGGGGGTGATGCGGCCCGAAAGGGGGGTGCCGCCGTGGACGATCAGATGGGACATCGAATGAGGGGATTTCGGTGCGCGCAAGTGGCGCGCGGTGGCATTGTCGGCGTTTGCGGCGCGGCACACGCGCCGCCGCCCGGAAGCTTCGTTCCGCGCTGGGGGAATCAATCTTCCGCAGCAGGGCGGTGGCGCCGCGCGGTGAATGGCGTCGCCATCCGCAGGTGCGGCATGATGCGCGCCACCACTCCAACAGCGGGACAAGACATTCGATGATCCCAACCCCGGGTTTCTGGCGCTGGGCGTTGTGCCTGGCTGTCTCCATGCCCGCCGCCGCTTCGGCCGCGCCGCCCTCGCCCTTGCAGGCGGCCTGCATCGCCGATCAGCGCGAACGCGACGCACATGACCGCGATCCCGCGGCCACCGACTGGGCCGCCATCGGCCGACGCGATCGCGAACGCCAGGACCTCGCCATCGCCGCCCTGCGCGCCGGGCGCGTCCGCAGCTTCGAGGACCACCGCTGCGCCGCATTGATCCTGCTGCATGCCGGCGAGGAAGAACGGCTGCGGCTGGCCCTTGCCGTGGCCACCGATGGTGAGCTGAAGTTCGGCGACCGCTTGGTTTTGCCCAAGCTCGCCGCCCGCGCCTGGGACCGGCTGATGATGGCGCGGCGTCAACCGCAGTGGTATGCCACGCAGTTCGAGGCCACCGGGAGCGGCAAATTCCAGCTATACCCGCTGGCGGCTGACGCGATGACTGTGCAGGAGCGGGTCGAGCGCGGCGGGCTGGACGAGGCTGCCGTGGCCGAGCAACTGCGGCAGCTGAACGCCAGCGCGCTGGCGACTGCCCCGCGCGCCGCCGCTCCAGCCCCCACCGAAACCCTGAAATTTCGCATCGCCCCTGAGGTGCTGAGGTCAGCGCTGACGCAGGACGAGGGTCTAGGCAATGCACTGGCGCTTTTCGCCTACCGCGGCGTTGCGTTCTCGCGCGACGGCGAAGTGCCCCAGGGCCGGCTGATCTTCCTGCCGCGCCGGGCCGAGGCGCTGGCCGCCTTCGTCGCAGATCCGTCGACGCCCTTCCCCAAGCCCACGGGGTCGGCCACACCGACGACTGGCAGCGGCGTGGTGTACTGGTTGCAGCATGAATCGGAGGGCGGCCGACGTTTGCTGCTGGGCCTGGACGATGCCGTGCAGGCCGCGGCCCAGCTCGTCGTGACCCCCGGTCGATGGTTCGAGGTCACCGTGACCGTGGGCGAAGGCGAACTGGTCGCGTCATCCTGGCGCGCACTGCCCGGGCGCTGAGCGATCAGTCGCAATGCTGGTCGGCCGGGTTTGTCGACCCGCGCCGGCGACGCCGCATCCAGGGGACGGCGTTGTTATGCTGGCACCACCAGCCCGGGTCATGTCAGACCCCAAGCGACAGGCGAGGTGATCCATGCGCCAGCCCACTGACAAGGACAAGCCTCATCCCACCCACCGCCGAGCTGCCGGCGGGGCCGTGCTGCTGGCGCTGCTGGCCGCCCCCGCAGCCGCGCAGGATCTGAGCCAGCTGTCGCTGGAGCAGCTGTCCAACATCGACATCAGCTCGGTGTCGCGGCGCCGCGAGAAGCTGGCGCAGGTGCCGGCCTCGTTGTACGTGATCAGTGCCGACGCGATACGGCGCTCCGGCGCGCGCAGCCTGCCCGAGGCGCTGCAGCTGGCACCCAACCTGCAGGTCGCGCGGGTCGATGCCAACCAGTACGCCATCAGCGCACGCGGCTTCAACAACTCGGTGGGCAACAAACTGCTGGTACTGATCGACGGCCGCACGGTCTACGCGCCCTACTTCTCGGGCGTGCAATGGGACCAGCAGGACGTGTTGCTGGACGACGTGGCCAGCATCGAGGTCATCAGCGGCCCGGGTGGCAGCGTCTGGGGCACGAATGCGGTCAATGGGGTGATCAACATCATCCGCCGGCCGGCCGCGGAAACGGAGCTGCTGCTGCGCGTCGATGCCGGCACGGACGAGCGCTCGGCCGCGCTGCGCCACGGCGGCAAGCTGCCGCTGCAGGGTCACTGGCGCGCCTACGCGAAGCTGCAGCAGCGCGATGCCACCGAGACCGAAGCCGGCACGGCCGTGACGGACAAGTCAAGGCGCTGGCAGCTGGGCTGGCGCGCCGACTGGCTGGACGACGAGGACGGGCTGACATTGCAGGGCGACGTCTACCGCGGCGACACGGCGGACCGCGTGAGCGGCGCACGGAACCTGGGCGGCGTGCGCACGTCCGGCGCGAACCTGCTGGCGCGCTGGACCGGCCGGCTGGACGGCGGCTCGCGCTTGCGCGTGCGGGCCTACTACGACCATGTGGAGCGCGAGGACGCGATCCTGTACAGCCCGCGCTTCACGGTGCTGGACCTGGAGGCGCAGCACAGCCTGACCTGGGGCGCGCACTACATCGACTGGGGCGGCGGCTGGCGCAGCGCGCGCGACCACGTCGCGCCGGGGCTGGTGTTCGGCTTCGTGCCCGACCACGCACGGCAGCAGTGGCACAACCTGTTCGTGCAGGATGAGTGGCATCTGGCGGACGGCTGGCGTCTGACGGCCGGCACGAAGTTCGAGCACAACGACTACACGGGCTGGGAGACGCTGCCGTCGCTGCGCATGGCCTGGTCGCCATCGCCGCGCTGGCAGTGGTGGGCCTCGCTGTCGCGCGCGGTGCGCGCGCCGGCCCGGCTGGACCGCGACCTGCGCCTGCCGCCGCAGCCGCCCTTCATCATCGCGGGCGGGGCCGGCTTCGTGTCGGAGGTCGCGCGCGTCGTCGAGCTGGGCCATCGCGGCCAACCGAGCAGCACGCTGAGCTATGCGCTGACGCTGTACCACCATGACTGGCAGCGGCTGCGCAGCGGCCAGCCGCCGCCCAATGCCATGGTGCAGAACATGATCGCCGGCAACAGCTGGGGCCTGGAAGCCTGGGGGAACTGGCAGCCATTGGCCTGGCTGCGGCTGAGCGCCGGCTTCAACCGCCTGCAGCAGGACTTGGCGGTGCAGCCGGGCAGCCGCGACCCGGTCGGGCCGTCCGCCCTGGGCAACGACCCGCCGCGGCAATGGCAGCTGCGCGCCTCGCTGCAGCCGGCGGACCGCCATGAGCTGGACTTGGCGCTGCGCCATGTCGCCAAGCTGCCGCAGCCAGCCGTGCCCGCCTACACCGTGCTGGACGTCAGCCACGGCTGGCGCGCCAGCCCCACGCTGGCGCTGACGCTGGGCGGCCGCAACCTGCTGCATGGCCGCCAGGCGCAAGCCAATGCCTTGCCGGGCCGCAGCGTCTTCGGGCCCGAGGCCTACGCGCAACTGCGGTGGACCCCGTGACACCGGCGAGGCGCCGGCCGCTGCTTGCCCTTGCGCTGGGCTTGCTGATGGCCGGCGTGGGCCGCGCGCAGCCCGACGATCCCGGCGGCGAGGTGCGCATCAAGGCCGAGTTCCTCTACAAGTTCACGGCCTACGTGGACTGGCCCGACGGCGCGCTGGGCGCCGCCGATGCGCCCTTTGTCATCGGCGTGCAGGGCTCGGAGGCCATGCTCAGCGAGCTGAGCCAGGCCGTGCAGGGACGCACGGTACAGGCGCGACCGGTGCAGGTGCGGCGCGTGCGCGCGGCCGATGTCGATCAAGGCCTGCACCTGCTGTTCCTGGCCCGCGGCGAGACGGCCAGCACGCGGCGCGGGCTGTTGCTGGTCAGCGAGGGCGCGGCCGGTGAGGTGCCGCCGCGTGCCAGCGCCATTCACTTCGTCGTGGTGGGCGGGCGCGTGCGCTTCGAGGTGCTGCTCGACGGCGCCGAACGCGCCGACCTGCGCCTGAGCTCGCGACTGCTGTCCGTCGCTCACAAGGTGCATGCGGCGACGCGTTGAGGCCGCCGGCCTCAGGCAGCGCCGCCCTCGGGGTCCAGCCGCCGCGCCCGCGCCAGCCGCCAGGCGTCCGCCGGGTCGGTGAACACGGCTTCGGCCTTCGTGCCCGTCTCGCGGCCGGCGGCGTCGATGGCGATGCGCTTGTCGAAGACATAGCACTCGCCCTGCCAGTCCTTTGATGCGTCGGGGAAGGCTTCGAGGAAGGCCAGGATGCCGCCGTCCAGCTGCGCCACCTTGAGCCCGCGTTCCTGCATCCACGCCGCCGTCTTCTCGCAGCGGATGCCGCCGGTGCAGTACATCGCCACCGTCCTGCCCTGCCATTCGTCGCGGTGGGCTTCGACATAGGCCGGGAAGTCGCGGAAGTGCGCCACGCCCGGGTCGATGGCGCCCCGGAAGCGGCCGAGCTTGAACTCGAAGGTGTTGCGGTTGTCCAGCACCACGGTGTCCGGGTCGTCCAGCAGCTCGCGAAAGCGCTGGGGGCTGACGTGCGTGCCGGTATCGACGCCACTGACGCCGGGCACGCCGAAGGCGACGATCTCGCGCTTGACCGACACCTTCAGCAAGCTGAACGGCGAGCGCTCGCAAGCGTTGTGCTTGAAATGCAGATCGGCAAGACCGGGTTGCGCTTGCAGCTCGCGCTCAAAGACGCGGACCGCCTCGATCTCGCCCGCGACAGCCGCACTCAAACCCTCTTCGGCGACGAGAACCACGCCACCAAGCGCCAGCGCTGCGCCGCGCTCGCGCAGCCATTCGGCAAACCCGGTCGGGTCCGGCATCGGGGTAAAACGGTAGAAGGAGCTGTGCAGCAGGGCCATGACGGCGAATTGTCGACTCGTACACTGGCCCCGCTATGTCCCGCCTCAAAGTCCTTCCCCAATACCTGATGCCCAAAGGGGCCATGACGCGCCTGGCCGGCCGCATCGCCAGCAAGCCGCGCGGCGGCATGACGACGTCGACGATCCGCCGTTTCGTGGCGCGCTATGGCGTCAACATGGACGAGGCCGCGGAGCCCAGCATCGCGGCCTACGCGACCTTCAACGACTTCTTCACCCGGGCGCTGAAGCCCGGTGCACGGCCGCTGGCCCAGGCGCCGCTGATCAGCCCGGTGGACGGCGCCATCAGCCAGGTCGGCCGCATCCAGGGCCACCAGGTCTATCAGGCCAAGGGCCAAGCCTTCACGACGACCGCGCTCGTGGGCGGCGACGCCAAACTGGCGGCGCAGTTCCAGGACGGCCTGTTCGCCAACCTCTACCTCAGCCCCAAGGACTACCACCGCATCCACATGCCCGCCGACGGCAGGCTGGTGCGCATGGTGCATGTGCCGGGTGCGCTGTTCTCGGTGAACCCGACGACGGCGCGCGGCGTGCCGGGGCTGTTCGCGCGCAACGAGCGCGTGGTGTGCGTGTTCGACAGCGACACCCTGGGCCGCTGGGTGCTGGTGCTGGTGGGCGCCACCATCGTCGGCAGCATGGCCACCGTCTGGCATGGCGGCATCAGCCGCAAGGGCCCCGTGCGTGAATGGGACTACGAGCCGGGCCAGGTCAGCCTGAAGCAGGGCGACGAGATGGGCCGCTTCCTGCTGGGCTCCACCGTGGTCATGCTGTTCCCCAAGAGCGACCTGCAGTTCAACCCGGCCTGGCAGCCGGGCGGCACCATCCGCATGGGCGAACTCATGGCGCGCTGAGCAAGGCGCCGGCGGCGTCCGCGCTCAGCGCGCGCGACAGCAGCCAGCCCTGCAGATGCGTGCAGCCCAGCCGCTCGACCTCGGCGGCCTGAGCCTCGGTCTCCACCCCCTCGGCGACGATGGCCAGGCCCAGCGCCTCGGCCACCACGCAGGCCGCGCGCACGACGGCACCGGCCGAGGGTTCGGGCAGCGGGTCGACCATGCTGCGGTCCAGCTTGAGCGTCGTGATGGGCAGGCGGCGCAGCAGCGTCAGTGAGCTCTGGCCGGTGCCGAAGTCATCGAACGCCACGCCCGCGCCGGCCTCGCGCAGCCGCGCCAGTTGCGGCAGCACGCGGTCCAGGTGGCTCATCGCGGCGGTCTCGGTGATCTCGACCTCGATGAGCGCCGGGTCCACACCATGCGCGCGCACCAGGTCCAGCAGCCAATCCGCGAAGCCGGCGTCCTCGAACTGCAGCGGCGACACGTTGACGGCCACCGGCAGCACCGCCAGGCCTTGCCGCTGCCAGGCGCGCAGCTGCTGGGCGGCTTCGCGCAGCACCAGCGCGCCCAGCGGCACGATCTGGCCCGTGCGCTCGGCGGCGGGGATGAAGTCCGCCGGGCTGACGCGGCCGCGGCCGGGCCGCTGCCAGCGCACCAAGGCCTCGAAGCCGGCGACGCGCCGGCTGCCGGATTCGAACTTGGGCTGGTAGTCGAGCTGAAACTCCTGTTGCTCGATGGCGGCGGCCAGCGCCTGCTCGATCTCCAGCAGGCCGCCGGCGCTGGCCGCCATGCCTGGACGGTAGATGACGACCGCCGCACCGGCCTGCTGCTTGGCCTGGTGCATGGCCATGTCGGCCGCGCGCAGCAGCGCCGCGCCGCCCAGGCCATGGGCCGGGAAGCGTGCGATGCCGACCGACAGATGCACGTACAGCTCGCGGTGCGCCACGACGAAGGGCGCGTTCATCAGCGCCAGCAGACGCTGGCCGGCGAGCTGCGCACCGGCGTCGTCGTCGACGCCGGGCTGCAGCAGCAGGAACTGGTCTTCCCCCAGCCGGGCGAGCAAGGCCTCGGGCGCCAGCGCCTCGCGCAGCCGCGCGGCGATGGCCTGCAGCAAGGCGTCACCGGTCTCGTGGCCCAGGCTCTCGTTGACGAGCTGGAAGCGGTCCAGGTCCGCCGACAGCAGCACGAAGCCGGGACTGCCGGGCGCGGTCAGCTCGGCCAGGCGGGCCAGCGCCGCGTGGCGGTTGGGGAGGTCGGTCAGCTCGTCATGCAAGGCCTGGCGGCGCAGCGCCTCGGTGGCGCGCTGGCGCGCGGTGTCGTCCAGCATCAGCACCAGCAGCGCCGGGCCGCCCTCCCATTCGATGTAGCTGGAGCTGCCGCGCAGGTAGATGGCGCTGCCGTCGCGCCGGTAGCGCTCGCCCTCCCAGCCGATCTGGCCGCTGCCCTCCTGCAGCAGGCGCTGGTAGCGCCCGCGTGCGGCCTCGATGTCGGCCGTGGCGATCAGCGGCGCGACCGGGCCGATGTCGTCGATGCTGTCGAAACCGAACATGGCCAGCGCCGCCGGGTTGGCGTAGACGGCCTGGCCCTCACGCACAACCAGCAAACCCTGCATGGACTGCTCGTACAGCTGGCGCAGCCGCTCGCCCATGCGCTTGGCCTCGCCATGCGCGCGCCGCACGGACAGCAGGATCAGCGCCATCGCCAGCGTGCCCTGCACATAGGTGCCGACGACATGCGTGGCCGGCGAGCGCGCCAGCGGGTCCAGCAGCGGGCCGCTCAAGTGGACGAACCCCAAGCCGACAAAGCACACGGCGACGAAGCGCTCCGCCGGCTCGCCATCGCGCCACAGCCACCAGGCCGCCAGCCAGGCGCCGCCGGTCAGGATCACGGCCGCGGCCACGACGCCCAAGCGTTGCTCCACGATGGCCAGCACCAGGATGACCAGGAGCAGACCGACGAAGTACGGCACGGCGCGCCGCCAGCGCCACGGCCTGCCGCGGTAGTGGCTGGCGCCGGCCAGCTGCCAGGCCAGCGACGCGACGATGCTGGCGGTGGCCACGGTGGCCTGCACGCGGTAGTGCAAGGACTGCGTGTCCGCCGGCACCAGCGCCACGCCCAGCGCCAGGCCGAAGGCGAGAAAGATCTGGCTCCAGCCCCAGTCGCTGATGTGGCTGTGGGCCGGCTCCAGCCTGGACAACACGAGCATCGCAACCCCGAGCATCAGCAGGAGGCTGGAGCTGATCAGCAGCAGCCAGGTCATGAGGCCATCCTAGCGAGGATGGGCTGCTGACCGAGCGTCTATGCAGGCGCCGCGTCGTTAGAACTCCGGACGAATATCACGCGTGGCCAGCGGCCAGCGGTCGCTGCGCCAGGGCGAGGCGGGGAGGCCGGCGCCGTCCACGAGGTTGGCCTCCAGCGGCGTGTCGCCCCAGGCATAGCGCACGGCCACGGGCTTGGTCACCGCGTCGCTCCAGACGCGCACGCGGTCCTTGCCGACGATCTCGGCGCGCGCCGGCACGAAGCGCTGATCGGCGCCGGCCAGCGCAAAGCCCAGCAGCGGGTCGCCGCCGCGCGCGGCCAGGCCACCGGCGACATCGCTGAAGCTCAGCTCGAAGCGCCCATCGGGCAGCGCGCGGCTGACCTTGAGCGTCGGGCCCTTGAAGGCGATGGGCTTGCCGTACTGCTGCGCCAGCGCGATGCGCGCCAGCCGATCGCCGACGGTGCGCTTGTCGCGCGGGTGGATGTCGTTGGCGTCGCCCACGTCGATGCTGACGGCCATGCCGGTGGCGGGCAGGCGCAGGGTCTGGCGCTGGGCGTCGCGCAGCTCGGCGAAGGCACTGCCCTCGGGCAGCGGCGGGCGCGGGCCGAAGGAGGACAGCTGCACGAAATAGAACGGCAGGGCCCGCTGATGCCACTGCGCCCGCCAATCCTCGATGAGGCGCGGGAAGGCCTGGGCGTAGCGGGCGGCGCGCGGCGCGTTCGTCTCGCCCTGGTACCAGATGACGCCGCGCACGGCCAAGGGCGTGAACGGCTGGACCATGCCGTTGAACAACAGGCTGGGCAGGTCGTTGGGGCCGGGCTCGGTGAGGGGCTGCAGCGCCTCGACGCGGGCCTGCCAGCGGCCGGCCAGGGGCTTGGCGCCGGCCGCTGTTTCCAGCCGCAGGCCGGCCGCAGGACCATCGATGCCGCCGTCGCCGCCGGTGTCGGTCACGCGCACGGCGATGACGTTGTCGCCCGCGCGCAGCAGGCCGGCGGGCAGCGGGTAGGCGCGCGGCGTCTCCCAGCCGCAGGTCTTGCCGACGGGCTGGCCGTTGACGAAGGTCTCGTCGCAGTCGTCCACCGCGCCCAGGTGCAGCGTCGCCGCGCCCAGTTCCGCCGCCGTCAGCGTGACGTGGCGGCGCAGCCAGACCTGGCCATCGAAGCCGGCCAGGCCTTGCGTCTCCCAGACCTGGGGCGCGTTCAGCGTGGGCCAGGCCTTGTCATCCAGCGTCGGGTCGGCGCCGCCACCGGCGGGGAACGGCTCGGGCGGCCCGCCCTGCCAGGCGCGCACGCGGGCCAGCTGGGTGTCCTGGCGGCGCTGCACGAAGGCGGCGACATCGGTGGGGAAGGCCTTCATCGTCTCGGCCAGGTCAGGGTCGGTGGCCGCAGCGCGCGGGCTGGTCCAGGTCTCGACGTGGGTGCCGCCCCAGCTGAGGTTCAACAGGCCGATGGGCACGCCGACGTCGGCCTGCACGCGGCGCGCGAAGTGATAGGCCACGGCGCTGAAGTCACCGGCCGTCGCCGGGCTGCTGACGTCCCACCGCAGCGGTGGCGCGTCGGGCAGCGGCGCGACGCTGACGCGGTGCGGCATCTTGGCGTGGCGGATCTGCGCGTGGTTCGCCGCGGCAATCTCGGCGGCGGCGTTCTGCGAATCGGCCAGCCGCCATTCCATGTTGGACTGGCCGGCGGCGATCCAGACATCGCCGATCAGCACGTCGGCGAGGGCACGCTGCTCGTTGCCCGCGTTGACCTGCAGCTGGTGCGGGCCGCCGGCCTTCAGCGGTGCGAGACGGGCCAGCCAGCGGCCATCCGCACCGGCCACTGCGTCGGCATGATGGCCGCCGATCTGCACGCGCACGCGCTGCCCCGGCTCGGCGCGGCCCCAGACGCGCAGTGGCGCGTCGCGCTGCAGCACCATGTGGTCGGCGAACACGCCGGCCAGTTCCAGCGCCTGGGCGGCGCCGCTGGCGGCCATCAACGCGGCGACGAGCAGCGTGCGCATCGCGATCACCACGTGAAGGTCACGACGCCGCTGGCCGGCAGCTCGTAGCTGAAGCGCTGGCCCGGCGCCTGCACCGTGAAGCGGCGCGGCTGCTTGCCGGAGTTGGCGACGATGAGGGCCGTGCTGCCGTCCGGGTTGGTGAAGGCCACATGGTCCAGCCCCTTGGCCTCACCGTGGGAGTCCACGCGGCGTGCGCCCTGCACCACGAAGCGGCTGGCATGGCCGAAGGCGTAGTACTCGATGTTGCGCGTGACCTTGCCCGTCTTCGGGTCGATGGTGACGACGCCGCGGCAGTCCTTGCAGCCGCCCAGGTGCGGGCCGTAGGTGGGGTCCAGCGCCAGGTTCCACATCAGCACGCCGCGCGCGCCGTGGCGGGTGCTGCCGATGATGAGGTTGCGCGTGATCCAGGGCAGCGTCTCGTCCCACTGCGGTTTCCATTCGCCGCCGGAACACTCGGTGAACCAGACGTCCAGCTCGGGGAAGTGCTGCGCCACCTGCGACTGCGCGGACACGTCGCCCGCGTAGCAATGCCAGGCCACGCCCGACACGTACTGGCGCGCGGTCTTGTCGGACAGCATGGACAGCGGGCTCCAGGGCTCGTCCCAGTTGTGGTCCCACTCCAGCAGCTGCGTGGTCATGCCCTTGCGCTTCAGCAGCGGACCCAGGTGCTGGCCGACGACGGCCGCGCGCGTGGCGGGCGTCATGCGCATGCCGGGGTAGTCACCGGGCTCGAAGTGCGGCTCGTTCTGCAGCGTCAGCGCGAAGACGGGCACGCCCTCGGCCTTCATCGCGTCGACATAGCGCACCATGTAGCGCGCGAAGGCGTCGTGGAACTCCGGGCGCAGCTGGCCCTGGACCAGGCTGTCGGTGGTCTTCATCCAGCCCGGCGCGCTCCACGGCGAGGCCATGACCTGCAGCTTGGGGTTCAGCGCCAGCGCCTGCTTGACGGCCGGGATGACGTCGGCACGCTCGGGCGCCAGGGAGAACTTCTTCAGCTCCGGGTCGGTCTGGCCCGGCGGCATGTCGTCCAGGCTGTAGTGGCGGCGCGAGAAGTCCGACGCGCCGATGGTCAGCCGCGTCAGCTCGAAGCCCAGGCCCTTGCCGTCGTTGCCGTCGCGCGTGAACAGCTCGCGCATCAGCGCGTCGCGCTGGGGCTCGCTCATGCCGTTGCGGATCAGCCAAGCCGAGCCCTCGGTGATGGCGGCGCCGAAGCCGGCGATGCGCTGGTGCTGGCGCCTGGGGTCGATGCGGATGACGGCCTCCACCTTGGCGGCCGGCTTGCCGACCTCGCTGGGCGCCAGCAGATGCTGCTGGTCGGCGGTCGTCAGAAAGGCCCGTACAGGTGCGGCGTTGGCCATGCCGGCGAGCGCGGCGGTCAATGTCAGAAGCAGTGTCTTCATGGTCCTGGCTCAAGAGGCCGCGCAGTGGGCGGCGATGAAATCAGCGTGTGATGGCATGACGGCCACGCAGCGGCGCACGACGTCTCGGGTGTTGTCGACAAAGGCCTGGGCGCGCTCGCGGGCGCTCAGCTCGGCCAGCGCATGGTGCCGGCGCGGGCGCAGGCCCTGGCCGACCAGCACCTGCAGCCAGCTGGGCTCGGAGAACAACTCCTGGCCCTGGCGGTGGATGCGGCCGCTGGCGGAGAACAAGTCCATGCGCGCCTGCAGCGCGTCGGGCACGGCCATGTCGCGGCAGTGGCGCCAGAACGCCGAGTCGTCGCGGCGCGTCAGCTTGTAGTGCAGGATGACGAAGTCGCGCACGGCGTCCATCTCGGCGGCGGTCTGGCGGTTGTACTCGGCGATGTCGGCAGCGTCGGGCTCGGCATGCGGGAAGCAGTCGATCAGCCGCAGCACCGCGCTCTGGATCAGGTGGATGCTGGTCGACTCCAGCGGCTCCAGGAAACCGCTGGCCAGGCCGATGGCGACGCAGTTGCCGACCCAGGCTTCGCGGCGCCGGCCGGTGCGAAAGCGGATCAGCCGCGGCTCGGCGAGCGGCTCGGCCTCGAGGTTGCGCAGCAACGTGTCGCGCGCCGCGGCCTCGTCGACGAAGGCGCTGGCGAACACATGCCCGTTGCCGGTGCGGTGCTGCAGCGGGATGCGCCACTGCCAGCCGGCGTCGTGCGCCGTGGCGCGCGTGTACGGCAGCAGCGGGCCGACGGACGGCGTGGGCACGGCCCAGGCGCGGTCGCAGGGCAGCCAGTGCGACCAGTCCTCGAACGGCACGCCCAGCGTCTTGGCCATGAGCAGCGCGTGCAGGCCGGAGCAGTCGATGAAGAAGTCGCCGTCGATGACGGCACCGCCTTGCAGCCGCAGCCGGCGGATGCCGCCCTCGTCGCGCTCGACCTGCTCGATGCGGCCCTCAATGCGCAGCACGCCCGCTGCTGTCGCATGCCGGCGCAGCAGCGCCGCGTAGCGCGCCGCGTCGAAATGGAAGGCGTGGACGATGTCGGCCAGCGGCGAGCCGGCCATGTCGGGGCGCGGCCGCATGAAGCGGCCGGCGAGCGCCGCCTGGTTGTTGATGGAGAACTCGGCCAGCGGCGCTTGCGCACCCAGGCGCAGCCAATGCTGATGAAAAGGCAGCTCGTCCAGCGGCCGACCGATGTCGCCAAAGGCGTGCATGTAGCGCTCGCCCGGCGCGCCCCAGTTGACAAACTCGATGCCCAGCTTGAACGTGCCGCCGGTCTCGCGCAGGAACTCGTCCTCGTCCAGCCCGATCAGCGCATTGAAGCCGCGGATGGGCGGGATCGTGGCCTCGCCGACGCCGACGATGCCGATGTCGTCGGACTCGACCAGCGTGAGCTGCCAGCGAGCCTCGCCGTCCTTGCCCAGCAGGCGCGCCGCCAGCGCCGCCGCGGTCATCCAGCCGGCGCTGCCGCCGCCGACGATAACGATGCGGCGCGTGGCGTCCATCAGCCCAGGCGTTGCTCGCTGGCAGCGTCGAAGACGCTCAGCGCGGACTCGTCGATGTCGAAGGCCAGCTCGTCCCCGGCCGCGATGCGGCGGCCATCGTGCACCAGCACGGAGAAGCCTTGCTCGCCCAGCTTCATCCAGACGACCTGGTGGTTGCCCATGGGCTCGACCAGTTGCACCGTCGCGCGCCAGCGGCCGTCGGACTGCAGCCGCACATGCTCGGGGCGCACGCCCAGCACGAGGCTCTGGCCGGCCTTCACGCGGCCTTCGGCCAGCTGCAAGGGGAGCGCGCCTTGCAGCGAGCGGCCGTCGGCAGCGACCTTGGCAGGCACCATGTTGATGGCGGGCGCCCCGAGGAAGCCCGCGACGAACAGGTTGGCCGGGCGCTCGTAGACCTCGCTGGGCGTGCCGATCTGCTGGATGACGCCGCTCTTCATGACGACGATGCGCGAGGCCAGCGTCATGGCCTCGACCTGGTCGTGCGTCACGTAGATCATCGTGTTGCCCAGCGTCTGGTGCAGCAGCTTCAACTCGCGGCGCAGCTCGGCGCGCAGCTTGGCGTCCAGGTTGGACAGCGGCTCGTCGAACAGGAACACGCCAGCCTCGCGCACCAGCGCCCGGCCGATGGCGACGCGCTGGCGCTGGCCGCCGGACAGCTGTGACGGCTTGCGGCTCAAGAGCGGCGTCAGCTGCAGCATCTCGGCCGCGCGCTTGACGCGTCGCTCGATCTCAGGCTTGGGCACGCCCGCCACGCGCGGGCCGAAGGACATGTTGCGCTCCACCGTCATCGTCGGGTACAGCGCGTAGCTCTGGAAGACCATGCCGATGCCGCGCTCGGAGGGCTCGGCGTTGGTCATGTCCTGGCCGCCGATGTGGATGCTGCCGTCGCAGACGTCGATGAGGCCCGCGATGCTGTGCAGCAGCGTCGACTTGCCGCAGCCCGAGGGGCCCAGCAGCACGAGGAACTCCCCCTCGTGGACCTGCAGATCCAGCCCCTTGATGACCTCGTTGGCGCCGAAGCGGATGCTCAGGCTCTGGATGTTCACGCCACTCATTTGACTGCGCCCGCTGCAATGCCGCGGACGAACCAGCGGCCGGAAATCAGATAGACCAACAAGGGCACGGCGGACGTCAGGATCGTCGCGGCCATGTTGAGGTTGTAGAGCCGCTCGCCGGTCGTCGTGTTGATGACGTTGTTGAGCTGCACCGTCATCGGCTGGTTCTCGCGGCCGGCGAAGGTCAGGCCCAGGATGTAGTCGTTCCACACGCCGGTGATCTGCATGATGGCCGCGACGATCAGCATGGGCGTGGACATCGGCAGCACCAGCTGCACGAAGATGCGCCAGAAGCCGCCGCCGTCCACGCGCGCCGCCTTGAACAGCTCGGACGGCAGGCTCGCGTAGTAGTTGCGGAAGAGCAGCGTCATGACCGGCATCGCGAAGACGAGGTGGACCACCACGATGCCGGGCAGGCTGCTGTAGATGCCGACGGCCGCCTCCAGCTTGACGAGCGGGAAGATCATCACCTGGATGGGAATGAAGGCGCCCATCATCAGCACGGCGAACAGCCAGTCGCCGCCCCTGGGCTTCCACCAGCTCAGCGCATAGCCGTTGATGGCGCCCAGCAGGATGGGCAGGATGACCGACGGCACCATGATGGCGACCGAGTTCCAGAAGCCGCCGCGTATGCCCTCGCAGCTGACGCCCGTGCAGGCCTCGCTCCAGGCGGCGCGCCAGGCGTCCAGAGACGCCGATGACGGCAGCGCAAAGATCTGGCCGAGGCGGATCTCCTCCATGCTCTTGAACGACGTCGTCAGCATGACGTACAGCGGCAGCAGGAAGAACGCTGCGGCGAACAGCAGGAAGGCGTAGACGCCCAGGCGCGCCCAGTGGGCAGTGGCCTTGCGCTTCATGCGTGGCCTCCCTTCGCGGCCTGGCGGCTGCGCGCATAGGCCAGCGGCGCGACCAGGGCCAGCACGGTGATCAGCAGCATCACGGCGCCGGCCGAGGCGAGGGCCAGGTTGGCGCGGCCGAACAAGTGGTCCATGATGAATTTCGCGGGCACGTCGCTGGCCGTGCCGGGGCCACCCTGGGTCATCGCGACGACGGTGTCGAAGACCTTGACGACACCGGTGGCCAGCAGCGTGAAGACCGTCGCCAGCGTCGGGCCCATCATGGGCAGCACGACGGACAGGTAGACGCGCCAGGTCGGGATGCCGTCCAGCCGCGCGGCCTTCCAGATCTCCTCGTCGATGCCGCGCAGGCCGGCCAGCATCAGCGCCATCACGAGCCCTGCCCCCTGCCACGTGCCGGCGATGACGACCGTGTAGATGACCATGTCCTGGTCGACGATCCAGTCGAACTGGAAGCTGGTCCAGCCCAGCTGCTGCATCGCGTTCTGCAGGCCGCTGTCGGGGTTGAGCACCCATTGCCAGACCAGGCCCGTCGCGACGAAGGACATCGCGTAGGGGTACAGGAAGGCCGTGCGCAGCGCGCCCTCGCCGCGCACCTTCTGGTCGATGAAGACGGCGAGCAGGAAGCCGATCAGCATCGCCGCGACGATGTAGAGCACGCCGTACACGGCCAGGTTGTGGATGGCGTGCTGCCAGCGGTCGTTGTCGAG
The DNA here is from genome assembly GCF_056406315.1 of Roseateles sp. P1_C6. Taxonomy (NCBI): domain Bacteria; kingdom Pseudomonadati; phylum Pseudomonadota; class Betaproteobacteria; order Burkholderiales; family Sphaerotilaceae; genus Roseateles; species Roseateles sp. P1_C6. The sequence continues at coordinate 161,176 of NZ_JBFUAK010000007.1, read as the reverse complement.
CAGGCGCTCGAACTGCTGCAGGCCGACGAAGTCGTCCTTGGGGAAGGTGCGCGAGCTGGACAGCGAGGTGCGCAAGGTCCACAGCACCGTGCCGACATAGCCGACGAGGACGATGACGGCCAGGGGCAGCAGGGCACCCCAGGCCGCGAGAGAGCGGCGCTTCATCGTCAGGACTTCAAGGCGTTGACGATGTCCTTCTGGACTTTTTCAACCGGCAGGTTGCGGTTCCAGTACGAGGTCAGCACGTCCTGCAAGGCGCCGTTCTGGTCGGGCGTGATGTAGATCTCGCCGTTGCCGAGCTGGCGCGACTTGTCCTTCATCGCCGCCACGCCCATCTGCGCGCACAAGTCCATCTTGCTGACGTCCACGTCGGTGCGGATGGGGATGGAGCCCTTCTTCATGCTGAAGGCCACCTGCGTGGCCGGCTGCGTGATGACGCTGGCCAGCAGCTGCTGGGCCTTGACCTGATCGGGCTTGTCGGTCTTGGGGAAGACCATCACGTCGCCCTGGATGACGTAGGGCGCGTTCGGGCCGAAGCCGGGCGCGCAGCCGTAGTCCTTGCCGGCCTCCTGCTTGGCCTGGGCGAACTCGCCCTTGGCCCAGTCGCCCATGATCTGCACGCCGCCGCGGCCACTGATCAGCATGGCGGTCGCATCGTTCCAGTTGCGGCCCGGCGAGCCCTTGTCGGTGTAGCTCTGCAGCTTCTTGAAGGCCAGCAGCACCTTCTTGAAGTCCTCGCCCATGATGGCCTTGGGGTCGCGGTCGCGGAAGATCTTCAGGTACAGCTCGCGGCCGCCGTAGTGCGCCAGCGTGGCGGTGAAGACGATGCCGTCCTGCCAGGGCTGGCCGCCATGGGCCAGCGGCACGACGCCGGCGGCCTTGAGCTTGTCCAGCGCGACAAAGAGCTCGTCGAAGTTCTTCGGCTCGTCGGCGATGCCGGCCTTCTTGAACGCGGCCTTGGAGAACCAGAACCACGTCATGTTGTGGATGTTCACCGGCGCGGCGTAGTAGTGGCCCTTCACGCGGATGGCCTGCAGCACGGTCTCGGGCAGGAACTTGTCCCAGCCGTCGCGCTTGGCGACGTCGTCGACGTTGTTCAGCAGGCCCTGGTCGACGATGTCGCGGAACTGCTGCGTGGTGTTGAACTGCGCGGCCGTCGGCGGGTTGCCGCCAGCAATGCGGTTGATGGCCACCGAGCGGGCCTGCTCGCCCAGGGCGATGGCCGTGTCCACCCACACGCCGCCCTGGGCGCGGTAGGCGTCGGCCAGCGTCTTGGCGGCGGCGGATTCACCGCCCGAGGTCCACCAGTGGATGACCTCGGCCTTCAGCGGCTGGGCGACGGCAGGGAAAGCGGCTGCGGCAAGCGCAGCGGCGGCCAGGGCGTGGCGGGGGAACTTCATCTTGTCTCCGGATCTTGTGGTGCGGCGAGGCGCAGTGTCCCTTGGGACGGGCGCGGCCGGCCTGAGGGACGACCCTGTAATCTTTCATTTAGAAACCGCCTGTACCCGCGGTTTTGTCACTCATATGAGGGGCCGCCTCCTTTAATCATTCATTCAGAAAGCGGCCATACCAGAGCCCGCTGTCCTTCAGCGTGCGCTGTTGCGTCGCATAGTCCACATAGGCCAGGCCGAAGCGGCGCAAGTAGCCCTCAGCCCATTCGAAGTTGTCCAGCAGGCTCCACGCGAAATAGCCCTTGACCGGCACGCCGGCGTCCATCGCCTGCCGGACCGCGCTCAGGTGGCGTTGCAGGTAGCTCAGGCGCTCGGCGTCGTGCACATGGCCGTCGGGCGTCAGCTGGTCCTCGAAGGTGGAGCCGTTCTCGGTCAGCTGGATGACCGGCGGGTTGTAGTCGCGCTGGATGCGGGTCAGCAGGTCGACCAGGCCTTGCGGCGACACCTCCCAGCCGAAGCCGGTGCGCTCCACGCCTTCGCGCTCGACGAGCTTGGCGCGCATGGGGCTGTGGGTGCCATCGGGGTCATTGCCCACCATCTCGGGGAAGTAGTAGTTCACGCCGAGGAAGTCGGTCGCGGTCGCGATGGCCGCCAGGTCGCCGGCCTGCACCTGGGGCGCGGCTTCGCCCAGCAGGGCCAGCGTATCGGCGGGGTAGCCGCGCCCAAACAGCGGGTCCAGGAACCAGCGGTTGCGCAGGCCGTCGTGGCGCTTCACGGCGGCGAGGTCTTCCGCACTGTCGGATGCCGCGGTGATGGGGTGCAGGCTCAGCGTGATGCCGACCTGCGCCCCGGGCGAGTTCTTGCGGATCACGGGAATAGCCTGGCCGTGCGACAGCAGCACGTGGTGGCAGGCCTGCATCGCGTCGGCCAGGCTCTTGCCGCCGGGGGCGTGCACGCCCTCCCAATAGCCCATCATGCAGGAGCACCACGGCTCGTTGTGCGTGATCCAGTGCTTGACGCGGTCGCCCAGGCGGCGCGTGACGATGTCGGTGTATTCGAGGAAGGCGCCCACCGTGTCCCGCGAGATCCAGCCGCCCTGCGCCTGCAGCGCCTGCGGCAGGTCCCAGTGGTACAGCGTCGCCCAGGGGTCCAGGCCGCGCTCCAGCATGCCGTCCACCAAGCGGTCATAGAAGGCCAGGCCCGCCTCGTTCACCGCACCACGCCCCGTGGGCAGGATGCGCGGCCAGGCGATGGAGAAGCGGTAGGCGTTGACGCCCAGCCGTTGGGCCATGTCCAGGTCCTGCGGCCACAGGTGGTAGTGGTCGCAGGCGACCAGCGCGTTGGAGCCGTCGCGGATGCGGCCGGGTTCGCTGCAGAAGCGGTCCCAGATGGACTCGCCCTTGCCGTCCTCGCGGCCGGCGCCTTCGATCTGGAAGGACGAGGTGGACACGCCCCAACGGAAATCGGCGGGGAAGTCTTTGCGGGTCGGGGCGTTTGAGGCGGTCATGGGGCGGATGTGGGGGCGCCGGCATGAAGCCGGCGCGGGTTCAGGAACGGGAAACGGAACTCAGAACTTGTAGGTGCCGCCCAGCAGGAACTGGCGGCCGTAGGACGTGTAGCGCTCGGGCAGGGTGGCGTTGGGGTCGGCCGAGCCGGTGGAAATGCCGACGCGGGTGCGGTAGGGGCGATCGCGCAGATTGTTGACCTGCAGCGTCAGCGACAAGCCCTTGAAGGCCCCGCTTTCGAACGAGTAGCCCACTTGCGCGTCGAGGATGGTCTCGGCCGCGATCATGCTCGGCACGTTCTCGCCGAAGGTGCCGCGCACCGTCGTCACGAAGGCCGAGCGGTGCCGGCTGCCGAGGCGGGCGGAGATGCCGTCGCGCTCGTAGTACACGGTGAAGTTGGTGGCCACGCCGGACAGGCCGTCCAACGGCTTGTTGGGGTTGTTCTCCTCATGCATCGTGCTGCGCGTGTTGGAGTAGCTCAGCGCCACGCCAATGCCGTCCAGCGCCGGGCTGAACAGCGACCCGTCGATCGACCCGCTCAGCTCGGTGCCGGCGATCATGCCGCCGGTGCCGTTGGCCGGCCTGGTCAACGTGCCGATGTTCCTGATCGGATCATTGGGCGTCGGGTTGGGGTAGCCGGTGAAGTCGAAATCGATGCCCTGGTTGTAGACGGAACTCTTGACGTTCTTGTGGAACGCCGCCGCCGCCACATAGCTGCGCTTGCTGAAGTAGTGCTCGACCGACAGATCCACGGCATCGGCGCGCCAGGGCTCCAGCGTGGGGTTGCCACTGCTGCCCGACCACTCGAAGGGCGCATTGCCGCTGACGCTGGTCGACATGCCGGCGCGCATGTCTTCCATGTTGGGGCGCGCCAGCACCTTGGCCAGACCAAAGCGCAGCACGGTGTTGGCAGTGATGTCGGCTGCCAGGTTCAGGCTGGGCAGCACATCCGTGTAGCTGGTGCCGCCGCTGACTGGATCGCCCTGCTTGGTGACGCCATTCCACAGCAGGCCGTTGCTCCACTGCTTGGCATGCACCACGCGCAGACCCAGGGTGCCGTGGATGGGCACGCCCCAGTCGAACTCCAATCCCAGCTTGGCGTGGGCTGCGGTGATCTTCTCGTGCACGGACCAGATACGGCCCGGCGCCTGGTCAAGCGCGGTCGGCACCACGTCGTACAGGCTGAGCGCGCTGGGCAGGTCGAAATTGACCATGCGGATGTTGCTGCCTGCAAAGGTCAGGTCCGTCGGTTCGCGCAGCAGCGCGGACGGGATCAGCATCGGCGCACGCGCGTTCTTGAGGTTGTAGTTCACCTCGGTGCGGTTCATGTCCTTGTCACGCTCGGAGTAGTCCACGCCGGCCTCGAAGCTGCTGAGCCAACTGTCGAAGGCGCGGCCGGCCGTGAGCTTGAGCGCCTTGATCTGATCGCGCACCTTGGGGAACTGGCTGCGGCCGTCGCGCCCCCAGTTGGCCGGGTCGGTCAGGTAGACGTTTTTCGGGTCAGAGAAATCGAACGTCGGCGCGAAGGTCGAGCGGCCGTCGCCGGTGACGATGTTGACCTGGCCCAGGCTCACGCGGCTGATCGAGCCGGCCTGCAGTTCGGCGTTCTGCTCGTCGCGTTTGGCCTTGGACCAGCTCAGGTCGCCCACCAGCTTCCAGTCGGCCAGCTTCAGCTCGTTGTTCCAGCCGACGGCGCGGATGTCGTCCTGGCGCTTGTTGTAGGTCGTCAGCGCCACCGGCGTCGTGTTGTTGACGATGCCGCTGGTGATGATCTTGTCGCCGTTGACATTGGTCGTCTGCGCATTGCTCCAGCTGGCACCCGACCAGGTCGCCATGTCGGACATCACCGTGCGGCGCGCCTCGGTCTGGTCGAACTTGGAGTAGTACAGGTCCAGCGTGCTGTGGAAGCCGGCGTTGGGCTTGTACTCCAGCACGCCCATCAGGCCGTCGCGCTTCTGGCGCGACGAGGCGGCACCCAGCTCAAAGCCTTGCAGCGCCACCGCGTCCAGCGGCGCGCCCGGCAGCGGCGCGCCCCAGTTGTTGGTGTTGGCCCACCACCAGCTCTTGTAGTGCTTCTCCTGGTTGGGCGAATCCAGGTGAGCAAAGCCCACGGCCGCGCCCCAGGTACGGTCGGCTGACTGCGTCACGTAGGAGGCGCTCAGACGGTTGCCCATGGCCGAGATCTCAGGGTTCAGCGAGCCGTTGGAATTGCGCTCCAGGCGCACACCCACAACGCCTTGCGTCTTGGAGAAATCCAGCGGCCGCAGCGTCTTCATGTTGACGGTACCGGACAGCCCCTGCGCCGACAGGCCGGCGTCCGGCGTCTTGTAAACGGTGGCCGCGTTGATCAGCTCCGACGGGAACTGGTCGTACTCCACCGAGCGGTTGTCGCCGGTGCTGACGATCTCGCGGCCGTTCAGCAGCGTCACGCCATAGCGCGGCGCCATGCCGCGGATGCTGATGACCGACGAGCGGCCGGCCACGCGCTGGGCCGTCAGGCCGGGCAGGCGCGAGATCGCATCGGCGATGGACACGTCGGGCAGCTTGCCGATGTCCTCGGCCGAGATGGCCTCGACGATGGCATCGGCATTGCGCTTGGTGCTGATCGACGACTCCAGGCTGGCGCGGAAGCCGCTGACGGTGACCGTGTCCAGCTTCTGCGCGTCGGTCGACGCCGGCGGCGTCTGCGCCATCAGTGGCGCGCTCAGCAGGCCGGCGCAGACGGCGGCGATGGGGCTCAGCCGCAGCCGCGGCGCGGCCGACCCGGGGGCACCGGCGGGAAGGGCGCGCACAGCGTCGCGCAAGATGTTGCGTTGCATTTCTTCTGTCTCCTGGTTCTGTCTTGTTCGCTCGCTGGCGGCCCTCTGCCGGCGTCGCCCCCTTGCCAGGCAAAGGGGTCGCGCCGCAAAATGGAACCGGTTCCAACCGCGGCGCAAATCTAATGCGTCACAGTTCGCGTTGTCAATCTCGCCGGCCGGGGTTGACGTTTTTTTGTGTCACCCACTACCGTCGCGCGCCCCAGCCGATCGATCACGATGACCCGCACACCCCTCTTTCTCGCCGCCCTGCTCGCCCTGACCAACCCCGCCATCGCCGCGGACACCGACCCCGTCGTGCAAGCCTGGCCCGCGCGCAAACCGGTGCGCGACGCGGCGCTGGAAGCCCGGGTCGAGGCGGCGCTGAAGACCTTGAGCCTGCGCCAGAAGATCGGCCAGATGACGCAGCCGGAGATCCGCGCGATCACGCCGGCCGAAGTGCGCGAGTACGCCATCGGCACGGTGCTGAACGGCGGCGGCGGCTGGCCCGGCGACAACCGCGCGGCCACGCCGGCGCAGTGGCGGGCGCTGTCCGATCAGTTCCAGGCCGCGGCGCTGCAGGCCACGCCGGGCATCCCGCTGATCTGGGGCACCGACGCCGTGCACGGCCACAACAACGTGCGCGGCGCGACGCTGTTCCCGCATCACATCGCGCTGGGCGCGACCGGCAATGCCGACCTAGTGCGCGACATCGGCCGCGCCACCGCACGCGCCGTGCGCGCCTCCGGCCTGCACTGGGCGTTCGCGCCGACGCTGGCCGTCGTGCAGGACGTGCGCTGGGGCCGCACCTACGAGAGCTTCGGCGTCGACCCGGCGCTGGTGCGGCGCCTGGGGCAGGCCGAGGTCGAAGGCATGCAGGAGGGAATGAAGGACGGCCGCGGCGTGCTGGCCACGGCCAAGCATTTCGTCGCCGACGGCGGCACGCGGCGCGGCATCGACCAGGGCCTGGCGCAGACGTCGCCCGCCGATCTCGCGCGCATCCACGGCGCCGGCTACCTCGGCGCGCTGGACGCCGGCGTGCTGACCGTGATGGCCTCGTTCAGCAGCTGGACCGACAGCGCCGGCTACGTCGCCCACGGCAAGATGCATGGCAACACCACGCTGCTGACCGGCGTGCTGAAGGAGCGGCTCGCCTTCGACGGCCTCATCGTCAGCGACTGGGACGGCATCGGCCAGATCCCCGGCTGCAAGGACGACGACTGCCCCGCGGCCATCAACGCCGGCATCGACGTCGTCATGGTGCCGTTCAAGTGGAAGGCCTTTTTCGACAACACCGTGCGCGCGGTGGAGCAGGGCCGCGTCCCGATGGCGCGCATCGACGACGCGGTACGCCGCATCCTGCGCGTGAAGTTCAGCATCGGCATGCAGCCCGCCGTGCCCGCCACGGTCGAGGCCATGCAGGCGCCGGCGCTGGCGCGCCAGGCGGTGCGCGAGTCGCTGGTGCTGCTGAAGCACAAGCCGGGGCTGCTGCCGCTCAAGCGCGACGCGCGCGTGCTGGTCGTCGGCACGGCGGCCGACAGCCTGGCCCACCAGAGCGGCGGCTGGAGCGTGACCTGGCAGGGCCGCGACACGAGCAACGCCGACTACCCGCAAGGCACCTCGCTGCTAGCCGCGCTGCGCCAGCGGCTGGGCCAGGCCCAAGTCACGTTTGACGCCGACGGCAGCCAGAGCGACCCGGCGCGCTTCGACGCCGTCGTCGCCGTGCTGGCGGAGACGCCTTATGCAGAGGGCGAGGGCGATGTGCGCATCACCGAGAACCTGCGCCACAGCCGCCGCCACCCCGCAGACCTGGCCGTGCTGCAGAAGGTCGCCGGCCGCGGCGCGCCGGTCATCACGCTGCTGTACTCGGGTCGGCCGCTGTACGTGAACGACCTGGCCGACAAGAGCGACGCCTTCATCGCCGCCTGGCAGCCGGGCACCGAGGGCGCGGGCCTGGCCGACCTGCTGGTGGCGCCCGCCGCGGGCGAGCCGGCCTGGCCGGGCTTCAAGGGGCGGTTGTCCTTCCCCTGGCCGGCCGGGCCCTGCCAGTTCAGCAGCCACGAGGCCAAGCCCTGGTGGCCGGTCGGCGGCGGCCTGAGCGGGCGGGAAACCACCGCCGCGACTGCGCGTTTGCCCGAGCCGGCCGATCCTCAACCCATCTGCCCCCTGTGATTCAATCCGCCCCTGTGAAAGCAGAGGGCGAATGGCAACGATCAAGGACGTAGCACGGCTGGCCGGCGTGGGCGTGGGCACCGCGTCGCGCGTCATCAGTGGGAACGGTTCCGTCGCACCGGCCACGGCCGAGCGCGTGCGCAAGGTCATCGCGCAGCTGAAGTTCCGCCCCTCGCAGACCGCGCGCTCTCTGGGCAACGGCACGTCCAAGCTGATCGGCGTCTACATCCCCTTCCTGCGCGGCACCTACTACACGCCCATCCTGCGCGCCATCGACCTGGTGCTGCGCGCGCAAGGCCTGCACATGGTGGTGGCGTTCGGCGAGGGCATCGAGGACGAGCGCGTCGAGACCAACGACGGCATGCGCTTCCTGCTGGACCGCGACTGCGACGGCCTCATCGTGCTGTCCAACGCGCTGCAGGACGAGGACATCAAGGCGCTGGGCCCCGCCGCGCGCCAGGTCGTCGTGCTGAACCGCCACTTCGACCGCATCAAGGAGCAGTGCTTCACCGCAGACCACGTGCAGGGCGGCGTGCAGGCGGCGCGCGCGCTGCTAGAGCGCAAGCACAAGGACATCGCCGTCGTCTCCGGCCCGACGACGTCGCCCGACAACGTCGCCCGCCTGGCCGGCTTCATGGGCGAGCTGGCGCTGCGCGGACTGGACACCGCCAAGATCCTGACCGTGCCCGGCGACTTCTCCAACCAGGCCGGCTGGGACGCGGCCGACGTGCTGCTGGCGCTCAAACGCCGCCCGACCGCCGTGTTCTGCGCCAACGACGAGATGGCCATCGGATTGCTGGCGCATTGCCAGGAACGCGGCGTGTCGGTGCCGCACGAGATGTCGGTGCTGGGTTACGACGACTCGCCCAGCGCCGAGTTCGCCGCGCCGCGGCTGACCTCCGTGCACATCCCCAGCCACGAGGTCACGCTGGCCGGCCTGCACTGGCTGCTGAACCGCTGCTACGGGCTGGCGCTGCCGATCTCGCGGCAGTTCGACATCACCGTCACCTGGCGCGCCTCGGTGGCCGCACCGGCGCCGCGCAAACGAAGCTGAGGCCACAATCCGGGCTGAACTCTGGCTTCAGCTCCATGTCCCAACGCGTCCTGACCGGCATCACCACGACCGGCACCCTGCACCTCGGCAATTACGTCGGCGCCATCCGCCCCGCCATCGAGGCCAGCCGTGCGCCCGGCGTGGAGAGCTTCTTCTTCATGGCCGACTTCCACGCGCTGATCAAGTGCGACGAGCCGGACCGCATCGCCCATTCCAGCCGCGCCATCGCCGCCACCTGGGTGGCCGCCGGCCTGGACACCGACCGCGTGACGCTCTACCGCCAGAGCGACATCCCCGAGATCCCCGAGCTGACGTGGCTGCTGACCTGCGTCACGGCCAAGGGCCAGATGAACCGCGCCCATGCCTACAAGGCCGCGGTGGATGCGGCCACGGCCGCCGGCGAGGAGCCGGACGCCAACGTGACGATGGGCTTGTTCAGCTACCCGGTGCTGATGGCGGCCGACATCCTGATGTTCAACGCGCACAAGGTGCCGGTGGGCAAGGACCAGGTCCAGCACATCGAGATGACGCGCGACATCGCGCAGCGCTTCAACCACCTGTTCGGCCAGGGCCAGGCCCTGTTCACGCTGCCCGAGGCCGTGACCGAGGCCGAGATGGAGCTGCTGCCCGGGCTGGACGGCCGCAAGATGAGCAAGAGCTATGACAACGTCGTCCCGCTCTTCGAGGGCGGCGCCCAGGCGCTGAAGGACGCGGTCGCGCGCATCGTCACCGACTCCAAGCTGCCCGGCGAGCCCAAGGACCCGGACGGCCAGGCGCTGGTCACCATCTACGACGCCTTTGCCACGGCCGAGCAGCGCGCCGCGTTCCGCGCGGCGCTGCGCGGCGGCCTGGGCTGGGGCGAGGCCAAGCAGCAGCTCGTGGCCCTCATCGACGGCCAGATCGGGCCGATGCGCGAGCGCTATGCCGACCTGATGGCGCACCCCGAACAGCTGGAAGCCATCCTGCAGGCGGGCGCCGCCAAGGCGCGCGCCATCGCCGTGCCGTTCCTCAAGCAGCTGCGCGCGGCGGTCGGTCTGCGCCCCTACACGACCACCGCCACGACCGCCACGGCCAAGACCGAGAAGGCCGCGCTGCCGGTGTTCAAGCAGTACCGCGAGGCCGATGGCCGCTTCTACTTCAAGCTGCTGTCGGCCGGCGGCGAGCTGCTGCTGCAGAGCAGCGGCTTCGAGCAGGGCCGCGACGCCGGCCAATGGGTGGCGCGGCTGAAGCGCGAAGGCTGGATCGCCGACGCGCCGGTGCAGCGCGAGGCCGACGACGCCGCGATTGCTTCGGCACTCGCCGCCTTCCAAGAAGACTGACGTGGTCACCACGCCCGCGATCACCGAGCTGCTCGCCGGCACGTCGCGCGGCGATGCGGCGTCGCTGCAGCAGCTCTACGCGGTGCTGTACCCGGAGATCAAGCGCGTCGCCCGCGTGCGCCTGGCGCAGAGCGGCCATGCGGCGGGGCTGAACACCACGGCGCTGGTGCACGAGGGCTTTCTGCGCATGGCCGACCAGCAAGGCCTGCAGGGCGACACGCGCGGCCAGTTCTTCGCCTACGTGGGCCGCGTGCTGCGCTCGGTCGTCATCGACCACCTGCGCACCGAAGGCCGTGACAAGCGCGGCGGCGACGCCGTCATGGTGACGCTGTCGGCCGCCAACGACGTGGCCGCCGTGCAGAGCCAGGCCGTCGACCTGATCGGCCTGGACCAGGCGCTGGAGCGCATGCGCGAGCTGGACGCCGGCCTGTACGAGCTGATCGAGATGATCGGCTTCGCGGGCCTGTCCATCGCCGAGGTCGCGGCGCTGCGCGGCCTGTCCACGCGCAGCATCAACCGCGAGCTGCTGAAGGCGCGCGCGCTGCTGCAGGAACTGCTGGGCGATCCGCCCCACACCGTCTACTGATGCAGGCCGAAGACTGGCAGCGGCTGTCGCCGCTGTTCGACGAGCTGGCCGAGCTGCCCGCGGCCGAGCGCGCCTCCCGCCTCGCGGCCCTTCAGCCCCCCGAGCTGGCCGCGCGGCTGGCCCGCATGCTGGCCTCGCTGGCCGACGCTGACGCCACAGCGACGGCCGGCGTTGGCGGCTTTGACCGCCACCTGGCCGACGCGTTGGCCGAGCCGCTCGACACGCCCCCGGCCCCCGAGGCTGGCGACCGCCTGGGCGCCTGGTGCCTGGCCGAGCTGCTGGGCGAAGGCGGCATGGGCCAGGTCTGGCGCGCCGAGCGGGCCGACGGCCTCTACCAGGGCGAGGCGGCCATCAAGCTGCTGCGCGACGACGTCGCCAGCGCCGGCCTGACGGCGCGGTTCGCCCGCGAACGCGCGCTGCTGGGCCGCCTGACCCACCCCGGCATCGCGCGGCTGCTGGACGCGGGCGAACAGCACGGCCGCGCCTTCCTGGTGCTGGAGTACGTGGCCGGCCGCACGCTGTCGGACCATGCCCGCGAAGGCGCGCTGCCGCTGACCGCACGCGTCAAGCTACTCGTGGAAGTGGCGCGCGCCGTCGAGCATGCGCACGCCCAGCTCATCGTGCACCGGGACATCAAGCCCAGCAACGTCATGGTGGACGACGCAGGGCAAACCAAGCTGCTGGACTTCGGCATCGCCGGCCTGCTGGACGACTCGGGCCACCAGTCCGACCACCAGCTGACCCAGCTCGCCGGACGGCGCCTGACGCCCGCCTACGCGGCGCCCGAGCAGATCACCGGCGACGCCGTGGGCGTGGCCAGCGACATCTACTCGCTGGGCGTCATGCTGTACGAGCTGGCCAGCGGCGAGCTGCCCTTCGGCCGCCGGGGCCTGAGCCGCACGGCGCTGGAGCATGCGGTGCTGCATGGCCAGGCGCGGCGCATCACGCGCGCGACCGGTGCGCCCGGCAACGGCGATGCGGGCAGTGGCGCCGAGGCCGGCCCCGGCAGGCCGCCCGACGCCGAGCGCGCTTTCGGCGACCTGGAGGCCGTCGCTGCCAAGGCCATGCGCCGCGACCCGGCCGAGCGCTATGCGAGCGTCGGCAGCTTCATCGACGACCTGGAGCATTGGCTGGCGCAGCGCCCGGTCAGCGTGCGCGCCGAGGACTGGCGCCACCGCGTGYGGCTGTGGGCGAGGCGCAATGCCGCGCTGGCCATCGGCGGCGGTCTGGTGTTGGCCGCGCTGAGCCTGGGCCTGGGCGTCAGCCTGTGGCAGCGCCACCAGGCCGAGGCAGCCGCGCGCCAGAGCGAGGAGGTGACGCGCTACCTGACCGAGCTGCTGGCCTCGGCCAACCCCGACAAGCATGGCGGCCACATCCCCACCATCTTCGAGGTGCTGGAGAAGAGCCGCGCCGAGCTGCGCCAGCGCTTCGCGAACGACGAGCTGACCTACGCCCGCGTGCTGGACGTGATGGTGGCGACCTACTCCGACATGAATCGGCACGACATCGCCATCCCGCTGGCCAAGGAGCTGATCGCCGTCAGCGCCCGGCAATGGGGCGAGACCGACGAGCACACGCTGATCGCCAGGCTGCGCCTGGCGCGCATCTACACGGCGCTGAACTCGCCGCTGGAGGTCATCGCGCTGGGCGAGCCCATGCTGCCCGCCTTTGCCAAGGCCAGGCCGGGCACGGTGATGGAGGACGAGTACGAGAGCCTGCTCTACCAGCTCCTCGTCGCCTACGCGGGCGCCGCGCGCTTCGCCGATGCCGAGGCCATCCACGCGCAGGCCTGGCCCATGGTGCAGCGCTTCTACAAGCCGAGCGACTACGAGTACCCCTACTACTACGCCTACATCTACCAGCTGCGCCTGGCCGAGGGCCGGCTGCTGGACGCCGAGAAAGCCATCGAGGCGACGCGCGAGTCCTGGGCCACGGCGCCGGCGCATCGTGCGCGCTTCGTGCAGCGCTCGCGCCAGCACCTGTGGAACATCCAGGCTCGGCTGGGGCGGCCCGAAGGCAGTGCCGACAACGCCCGCCAGCTGATCGCCGACATGGACGCGCTGCTGGGGCCTGGGAACTCCAGCAGCCAGCGCATGCGCGCCGACCTGGGGCGGTACTTCGTCGAACTGGGCGACTACGCGCAGGCCGTGCAGGTCTATGAAGAGCTCGAAAACCGGCTGCCGCGCGAGGCTGCCGGCCACCCGACGCTGCGCCTGCCGCGCGAAAGCGCCGCACTGCTGGCGCGCGCGCTGGCCCGGCCCGAGCGCGCGGCCGAATGGCTGCCCGCCGCGCGCCGCATGGCCGACGAACTGGCGCACAGCGACGACATCACCGGCCCGCCCTGGGCCGAGGCCGGCCTGGCGCTGGTGCGCGTGGGCCTGCGCCTGGGCGACCTGGCCCTCGCCCAGCAAGCACTGGCGCCGCTGCAGGACTTGCAGGCCCAGCCCTGGTTGTCGGTGCACCACCAGCTGCGCAGCCGCATCGAACAGGCGGCCGGCGAGCTGGACCGTGCACGCGGCCACCGCGCCGACAGCCTGCCCCGGCTGCGCCAGCGCGTCGCGCTGCTGGACAGCCTGCCGCCACCCCAGGGCCTGCCGCACTGGCGCGCTCAGCTGGACCTGGCGGCCAGCCTCGTCGGCACGCCCGACGCGGCCGCCGCGCTGCAGCGCGCCGACGCGCTGCGCCCCCAGTGGCTGACCAGCCATCCGCTGGACACGCTGCGCGCCGAACTGGGCCGCGGGCAATGGCAGCCGCACTGGGCGGGCCAGTTCTGAACTAGAGGATTGCCTCTAGGCCCACTGGGCAGCAGATCACGCTGCAAGGTGTTTTCCCGTAGCAGCCCCGGCATGACGGCCGGTTAACTTCGCGACTCACGAAGAACACCTGTTGGAGACACCGCATGGCCACCATCGCCGCCGACCAGCTTGCGCTGCAACGCCTGTATCACTGGGAACGCACGGCCGGCAGCAACGTCACGCTGACGCAGCCCATGGGCGGGACGGAGGTCAAGGACTTCACCTGGGCCCAGGTCGGCGACCAGGTGCGCCGCATGGCCGCGTTCCTGAAAGCGAAAGGCGCCGCCGAGGGCTGGCCGGCCGATGCCAAGGTGGCCGTGCTGTCCAAGAACTGCGCCTGGTGGCTGATGAGCGACCTTGCCATCTGGATGGCCGGTTATGTCTCGGTGCCGCTGTACCCCACGCTGGCGGCCGACACCATCACGCAGATCCTCACGCACAGCGAGGCGCGCTACATCTTCGTCGGCAAGCTGGACGGCTGGGAGGGCATGAAGCCCGGCGTGCTGCCCAGCCTGCCCGGCGCAAGCTATGCGCTGTCGCCCGACGACGCGAAGAAGACCTATGAAAGCTGGGACGCCATCTGCGCCCGCACCGAGCCGATGAAGGGCGAGCCCACGCGCGCCGCCGACGAACTCTGCACGCTGATCTACACCTCGGGCACGACCGGCAACCCCAAGGGCGTGATGCACAACTTCGGCGCCTTCGCCTGGGCGATCGCCGAGGGCCTGGCGCGCTTCCCGATGAGCGCGCAGGACCGCATGCTGTCCTACCTGCCGCTGGCCCATGTGGCCGAGCGGGTGCTGGTCGAGCACAGCTGGCTGAAGGTGGGTCTCAAGGTGTTCTTCGCCGAGTCGCTGGACACCTTCACGGCCGACCTGCAGCGCGCGCGGCCCACCATCTTCTTCAGCGTGCCGCGGCTGTGGGTCAAGTTCCAGCAGGGCGTGCAGGCCAAGATGCCGCCGCAGAAGATGAACAAGCTGCTGCGCCTGCCCATCATCGGCGGGCTGGTGCGCAAGAAGGTACTGAAGGCGCTGGGCCTGGACCAGTGCCGCATCGCCGTCGGCGGCGCGGCGCCCATGCCCGTCGCGCTGCTGGAGTGGTACGGCACGCTGGGCCTGCCCATCAACGAGGGCTACGGCATGACCGAGAACCTGGCGCTGTCGCACATGACCATGCCGGGCAAGAACCAGCGCGGCACCGTGGGCCCGGCCTACGGCGGCGTGCAGACCCGCATCGACCCCGCCAACGGCGAGCTGCAGATGCGCAGCCCCGCGCTGATGCTGGGCTACTTCAAGGAGCCGGGCCTGACCGCCGACGCGCTGACGGCCGACGGCTGGCTGCACACCGGCGACAAGGTCACGCAGGACGGCGACGGCTGCGTGCGCATCACCGGCCGCGTGAAGGACTTGTTCAAGACCAGCAAGGGCAAGTACGTCGCCCCGGCGCCCATCGAGGACAAGCTGGGCATGAACCCCAACGTCGAGGCCTGCTGCGTGGCAGGCGCCAACATGGGCCAGCCGCTGGGCATCGCGATGCTGTCGCCGCAAGGCCTGCAGCGCGCCAGCAGCGAGGCCGACAAGGCCGCGCTGATGGCCGAGCTGAGCAAGCACCTGGACGACGTCAACGCCCGCCTGGACCCGCACGAGCAGCTGGACGCGCTGGTGCTGATCAAGACGCCATGGACGGTGGACAACGGTTTCATCACGCCGACCTTCAAGGTCAAGCGCAACCGCATCGAAGAGGTCTATGCCGGCAAGTTCGACGCGTGGGTGGGCAAGCGGGCGAAGGTGTTGTTCGGGGATTGAGGAGCCCCTCGTCCGGTCAGGCCGCGCTGAACGCGGGCCTGCCCAGCCGGTCCCCGAGGGGACGGCGATGCTTGCGGCATGGAGCCGCAAGCACATCGCCGTGACGGGCCGGCTTGGGAGCGGCCCGGCGCTCGGCCCGAAAACCAGAGAACCGATCCGTCAGGCTGC
Organism: Roseateles sp. P1_C6; assembly: GCF_056406315.1. NCBI lineage: Bacteria > Pseudomonadati > Pseudomonadota > Betaproteobacteria > Burkholderiales > Sphaerotilaceae > Roseateles > Roseateles sp. P1_C6. Next base: position 145,586 of record NZ_JBFUAK010000007.1, on the reverse strand, counting down.
GCCCCAGTAGTCCGCGCGGCCGTAGTGCGCACGCAAATGCTCCACCCAAAGCCTCACCCGCAATGGCAAATGGCGTGACTGAGGGAACACCGCGTAGATGCCGTTGGGCGGCGCCGCGAACGCATCCAGCACGCTGACCAGCCGCCCGCCCGCGAGGTCGGCCTCGACCTCCCAGGTGCTGCGCCAAGCCAGGCCCAGGCCTGCGACGCACCAGTCGTGCAGCACCTGGCCGTCGCTGCAGTCCAGCCGCCCGCTCGGGCGCAGGTGCTGCACGGCGCCGTCGATCTGGAAGGCCCAGCCGCGCGTCTGGCTGGCTTCCGAGCTGAGCGTCAGGCAGGCGTGGCGGCCGAGGTCGTCGGGATGCTTGGGCGTGCCGGCGCGCTTCAGATAGCCGGGCGCGGCGACGCACAGGCGCCGGTTGTCGGCCAGCCGCGTGCTGACCAGGCTGGAGTCCGGCAGGTCGCCGACGCGCACCGCGCAGTCGAAGCCCTCGTGGACGATGTCGACGACGCGGTCACTGAGGTTCAGCGACAGGCTCAGTTCGGCGTGCCCGGCCAGGAAGCCCGGCACCAGCGGCGCGACGTGACGGCGGCCAAAGCCCGCCGGCGCCGTCACGCGCAGATGGCCGCTGGCCTGCAGCCCACCGGCGCTCACCGCCGCCTCGGCGTCGGCCAGCGACGCGATGAGACGCTGGCAGTCCTCCAGGAAGGCCTGGCCCTCGGGCGTCAGCGTCAGCCGCCGCGTGGTGCGCAGCATCAGCTTGACGCCCAGGCGCGCTTCCAGGGCATCCAGTCGCCGACCCATGACAGCGGGGGCGACCCCCTCGGCCTGGGCGGCCGCCGTCAGGCTGCCCTTGCCGGCGACAAGGACGAAGGACTCCATCTGCTTGAGCTTGTCCATGCCGGGATTGTGCTGGCGCGACGACGCAAAGGCTGGCGTTTTTGCGGCGACCTTTGCGTTTTGGTCACGGATTCCCTGCGCTCGGCACAGTGAATCGCGACACGCGGGGGCGCTAGATTTGCGACATCTGTTCTTGCCAGGAGTTCCGCCATGCCGCGCACCACGCTTCACGGCCTGCAGGTCGATGCCGACCTCGCCCGCTTCATCGACACAGAGGTGCTGCCCGGCACCGGCGTCTCAGCGGACCGCTTCTGGGCCGGCTTCAGCCAGCTGGCCCATGAGCTGGCGCCGATGAACCGCGCGCTGCTGGCCGAGCGCGACCGCCTGCAGCTGGAGCTGGACGCCTGGCACGAGGCCAACCCCGGCCCCATCACCGACATGCCGGCCTACCGCGGCTTCCTGACCCGCATCGGCTATCTGGTCGAGCCGCCGGCCCAGGTGCAGGCGACCACGGCAAATGTCGACGCCGAGCTGGCATTGCAGGCCGGCCCGCAGCTGGTGGTGCCCATCCTGAACGCCCGCTACGCGCTGAACGCGGCGAACGCGCGCTGGGGCTCGCTGTACGACGCGCTGTACGGCACCGACGCCGTTCCCGAGACCGACGGCGCGACGCGTGCCGGCGCCTACAACCCGGCGCGTGGCGCCCGCGTGGTGGCCTTCGCACGCCAGGTGCTGGACCAGGCCGCACCGCTGGCCGAGGGCTCGCACGGCCAGGCCGTGGCCTACCGCATCGAGGGCAACCAGCTGTCCGTGACGCTGGCATCGGGCGACGTGACCGGCCTGGCCGACGCCGCGGCCTTCGCCGGCTACCAGGGCGCCCCCGAGTCGCCCAGCAGCGTGCTGCTGGTGCACCACGGCCTGCACCTGGACGTGCGCATCGACCGCGACACGCCCATCGGCAGCACAGACCCCGCCGGCATCAGCGATGTCATCCTGGAGTCCGCGCTGTCGACCATCCTGGACCTGGAAGACTCCGTCGCCGCCGTTGACGCCGAGGACAAGCTGCTGGCCTACCGCAACTGGCTGGGCATCCAGCAGGGCACGCTGACCGAGGAGGTCGCCAAGGGCGGCAAGAGCTTCACGCGCCGCCTGAATGCCGACCGCGTCTACACGGCGGCCGACGGCGGCACGCTGACACTGCACGGCCGCTCGCTGATGTTCGTGCGCAATGTGGGCCACCTGATGACCAACCCGGCCATCCTGCTGGCCGACGGCAGCGAGATCCCCGAAGGCATCATGGACGCGGTCGTCACGACGACCATCGCAATGCACGACCTGCAGCGCCGCGGCAACTCGCGCACCGGCTCGGTCTACATCGTCAAGCCCAAGATGCACGGCCCGGCCGAAGTGGCCTTCGCCGCCGAGCTGTTCACGCGCGTCGAGCAGCTGCTGGGCCTGCCGGACAGCACCGTCAAGCTGGGCATCATGGACGAGGAGCGCCGCACCTCGGTCAACCTGAAGGCCTGCATCGCCGCCGCGGCCAGCCGCGTGGCCTTCATCAACACCGGCTTCCTGGACCGCACCGGCGACGAGATGCACACCGCCATGCGCGCCGGCCCCATGCTGCGCAAGGGCGACATGAAGACGTCCAGCTGGATCCAGGCCTACGAGCGCAGCAACGTGTTGACGGGCCTGGCCTGCGGCCTGCGCGGCCGCGCCCAGATCGGCAAGGGCATGTGGGCCATGCCCGACCTGATGGCGGCCATGCTGGAGCAGAAGATCGCCCATCCCAAGGCCGGCGCCAACACCGCCTGGGTGCCGTCGCCCACCGCCGCGACGCTGCATGCGCTGCACTACCACCAGGTCAGCGTGAGCGCCGTGCAACAGGCGTTGGAAAAGGTCGACCTCGCCGCCGAAAGCGACAGCCTGCTGAACGCGCTGCTGACCATTCCCGTCGCCCCCAAGGCCGACTGGACGCGCGACCAGCGCCACCAGGAGCTGGACAACAACGTGCAGGGCATCCTGGGCTATGTCGTGCGCTGGGTGGACCAGGGCGTGGGCTGCTCCAAGGTGCCCGACATCAACGGCGTGGGGCTGATGGAAGACCGCGCGACGCTGCGCATCAGCAGCCAGCACATCGCCAACTGGCTGCGCCACGGCGTCGTCACGGCCGAACAGGTGCGCGAGACCTTCACTCGCATGGCCGCCGTCGTCGACGGACAGAACGCTGGCGACCCGGCCTACCGGTCACTGGCCGAGCACCCACAGGGCGCGGCGATGCAGGCGGCGCTGGACCTCGTCTTCAAGGGCGAGTCGCAGCCCAGTGGCTACACCGAACCGCTGCTGCATGCCTGGCGACTGAGAGTGAAAAGCCATTAATACCGCGCCGCAACGGCGCCACAACATTCGTTAACATTCAGTCTGCAGGGATTAAGTCGTCTCCTGACAACAGCCCACGGTCAGTTCGGGATGAACTGACCAAGCTTTCCCTCAGCTTTCATAGGGTTACAGCAACCTTGCAGGCCGCGCCCCAACTCAATTGGGGGGAACCCGAGGTATGCGTCAGGGTGGGTCGCTCAGACTACCGCCCTCGTTGCCGCGTCACCGCGGTACTGGGTCAAGCCTTGGCCACCACGCCGAGCGGGTGATCGATCCCCTTTGGAGTCTTATATGTTCAAACGAAATGCACTGAGCGCCGCGGCGCTGGCCTGCCTGACCGCGGCCGCCCTGCCGGCCCTGGCCCAGCAACAACTGGAGCGCGTCGAAGTGACGGGCAGCCGCATCCTGTCCATCAATGCCGAATCGGCAGCGCCCATCCAGGTGATGACGGCCGCCGACATCCAGGCATCAGGCACCACCAACCTGCAAGACCTGCTGCAGAAGAACCCAGCCTTCGGCACGCCGACCATCAGCCGCACGAACTCGAACTTCTCGACGTCCAGTGCTGGTGTGTCGACCATTAACCTGCGCAACCTGGGCGTCGACCGCACGCTGGTGCTGGTCAACGGCCGCCGCTACGTGTCCGGCGTCCCCGGCTCGATGGCCGTCGACCTGAACACCATCCCGACCGACTTCATCGAGCGCGTCGAGGTCATGACCGGCGGTGCTTCGTCGACCTACGGTTCCGACGCCGTGGCCGGCGTGGTCAACATCATCCTGAAGCGCAACTTCGAAGGCGTGAACCTGGATGCGTCTTACGGCCAGAGCGGCAAGCAGGACGACACGCTGAAGAAGTTCGGCATCACGTTCGGCACCAATTCGGCCAACGGCAAGGGCAACGTGATGGCGCACCTCGCCGTCAGCAAGCAAGGTGCCGTCTACTCACGTGACCGCGATTTCGCGGCGATTGACCAGAGCTCAACGGGCGCCTTGACTGGAAATGCCGCCGAGCTGTTCGACATCACACGTCCGTTCTATTCGAGCTTTGCGCCTCAAGGCCGTTTCTTCTACACGAACGGCGCGGGCACGGCGACCAGCCGCACCTTCGACGCCAACGGCAACCTGATCCCGTTCTCATCCAACGGCCCTGCCGGTGACGGTGTCGGCGCAACCGGCTACAACCGCTCGGCGGTCCGCACGATCGCGATCCCGACCACGCGCGTGCTGATGGCCACCAAGGGCGACTACGCGATCAGCGAGTCGCACAACCTGTTCTTCGAAGGCACCTACGCCAACACCAAGACCTTCACCCATCTCGAGCCCTTCCCGCTGGACTCGGACGTGCAGGTCACGCCTGGCGGCGGCCACATCGCGGCTGAAACCCTGGTCAACGGCGTCAAGGTGGCCAACCCGCTGATCCCGGCGGCCCTGCTGGCGCTGATGACGGACCGCAACGGCGATGGTCTGAAGGACTACAACTTCACCCGCCGCATGTCCGACGTGGCCGACCGCACCTCGTCCGCCAGCCGCGACACCTTCCGCGTCGTCGGCGGCTTGAAGGGTGACCTGACCAAGACCTGGTCCTATGAAACCTTCGTCGGCTACGGCTTCACGCGTGAAGGCCAGACCGGCACCGGCCAGATCAACACGCCCAACCTGTTCAACGCGCTGAACGTCGTGCCGGATGCCTTTGGCAACCCGGTCTGCGTGAGCGCCGATGCAGTCAAGCAGGGTTGCGTGCCGGCCAACATCTTCGGCGCCAACACGCTGAGCGCGGCCGCCGCCAAGTACATCAACGCCCCGAGCTCGCTGAACACCCGCGTGACGCAGAAGATGGCCGGCGCCTCGGTGTCGGGCGATGCCTTCGAACTGCCGGCAGGCCCCGTGGGCATTGCGGCCGGCTATGAATGGCGCCAGGAAGGTTCTGCCACCGAGTTCGACGCGCTGACGCAGTCCGGCCTCAACGCCGGCAATGCATTGGCCAACACGGCCGGCCGCTACACCGTCCGCGAGCTGTTCGTCGAAGCCAAGCTGCCGCTGCTGAAGAACCTGCCGTTGGTGAAGAACCTGGATGGCACCGTGGCCTACCGCCATGGCGACTACTCCAGCGTCGGCGGCACCAACAGCTGGAACCTGGGCCTGGATTGGGCTGTGAACTCGACGTTCCGCACGCGCGCCACACTGGCCCAGTCGACGCGGGCACCCAACGTGGGCGACCTGTACCAGGGCGCTTCGCAGACCTTCCCGACCGGCATCGTCGATCCTTGCGCCAACGTGCTGCAGAGCGACACCAGCGCGCTGGGTACGGCCTGCAAGAGCTACCCCGGCGTCGTCGCGAACATGGCTGCCAACGGCGGCAAGTTCACGCTGGGCCAAGCCGACGTGCAGGGCATCAGCGGCTTCGATTCGGGCAACGTGAACCTGAAGTCTGAAAAGGGCCGCTCGCTGACCGTGGGTATCGTGCTGACGCCCAAGAGCTTCGACCTGCTGAAGAACTTCACGTTCACGGCTGACTACTACGACATCAAGATCGCCAGCGCCATCAACAGCCCGGGCCGCGCCTACACGCTGGACCAGTGCTTCAACAAGGCCAACCCGCTGTACTGCGGCTTCATCACGCGCCGCACGGGCGTGCAGGGCGCCTACAGCGCCGGCTCGCTGGAGTACATCAACCAGGCTCCTGTGAACAGCGGCGGCCAGAAAGCCAAGGGCATCGACCTGACCTCCAGCTACGCCGAGCGCGTCGGCCCGGGCACCCTGTCGGCCCGCCTGACCTGGACCCACCTGCTGGACGCCTGGAACAAGCCGACCGACGATGCGGAGAAGGACACCTCGCTGAGTGAAGTCGGCAACTCGCGCAACCGCTGGATGCTGAATCTGGGCTACGCCTCGGGTCCCTGGGCCATCAACACGACGACCACCTTCATCGGCAAGGCTTACCTGGACGACCAGTTCATGAGTCAGCTTTGCAACATTGACCCGACGATCACGGATCCGGACGCTGACCCCTGCGTGCTACCTGCTCGCAAGGAGCAAGGCAAGATTGCATCCAAGACCTACTTCGACCTGCAAGGCAGCTACAAGTGGGGCAAGGCGCAGTTCTACGCCGGCATCAACAATCTGTTCGACACCAAGGCGCCTCCGATCCTCTCGAATCTGCCGGGCAACGTGACCGGTACGGAAACCGATGCGGGCACGTATGACGCCATCGGCCGCCGCTACTACGTGGGCGTGCGCTACAGCTTCTAAGGCCGTCCCCGCCTCGTGAGGAACTGATCCGTTCCTCCCCCGGCGAAACCGCCATGCTGGCAACGGCATGGCGGTTTTTTCATTGCCGGTCGTCGCGCGCCAACGACATTCGGACCCGCGTTCAGGTGGTTCCGCCCTGTCACGCCAGCGCGTTTTTCGTCAGTTTTCCGACAACCTGCGTCGCGTCCACGCCTCAGTAGGTGGCAACCCCGGGTTTCCAAAATTCACATTCCTTCACACTCCCGCCTCTTCGTGGCGCGAAGGGCGCGCCTTCGATTTCCGCGATGCCTCTCATCAGGGGGCGAGAGCGGATTCTTTTCCTTAGGAGTAGTGAATGTTCAAACGCAATGTCATCAGCGCGGCAGCGCTGATCGGCCTTGGCGCCGCCGGCTCGGCCATCGCCCAGCAGACCCTGGAGCGCGTCGAGATCACCGGGTCCGCCATCCGCCGCTCCGTGAGCGACGAAGGCGCGCTGCCCATCACCGTCGTCAAGGTCGACGATCTGCGCCAGCAGGGCGTGACCAGCGTCGAAGGCATCATGGAATTGCTGTCCGCCAGCCAGTCCAGCAGCCCCGGCACCAACTCCATCGGCTCCAGCACCGGCGGCGCCGCCTACGCCAACCTGCGCGCACTGGGCAGCAACAAGACCCTCGTGCTGCTGAACGGCCGCCGCATGACCTCGTTCGCGTTCGACGCCAACGCGGTCGACCTGAACTCCATCCCGTTCGCCGTCATCGAGCGCGTTGAAGTGCTGCGCGACGGCGCCTCGGCCGTGTACGGCACCGACGCCATCGGCGGCGTCATCAACTTCATCACCAAGTCCAACTACCGCGGCGGCCAGATCGTGGCCGAGATGACCAAGCCCAGCCAGGACGGCGGCAAGAAGGAAGGCGGCTCCGTCACGGTGGGCTTCGGCGACTTGGAGAAGGACAAGTTCAACTTCTGGGGCTCGTTCGACAGCCGCCGCCAGCAGCGCGTGCGCGCGCTGGACCGCGAATTCGCCAAGACCGGCATCATCCCCAGCCGCGGCGTGAACGGCAACTCGGGCACGACCTTCCCCGGCAACTTCACCGGCAGCTTCATCGTGCCCGTGTCGACCAACTTCCCGACCGGCCGCGAGAGCCGCGCCTACAACGTCACCGCGCCCAACTGCGCGCCGCCGCTGTCGCTGGTGAACCCGACGAACGCCAAAGCCTGCGTGTTCGACTTCAGCTCCACGATCGACATCATCCCGGACACGAAGCAGAACACCATCGCCGGCCGCGTGGCGGTCAAGCTCGCCGATGACCATGTGCTGACCTTCGAAGGCCTCGCCACCGAGAACAAGAACACGGCCCGCGTCGCGCCGGACCCGGTGACCGGCATCACGATCAACCCGGGCAACCCCGCTTACCCGACCGTTGCCATCACCGACCTGGACACGACCCGGCCGATCAACGTCGGCTGGCGCATGGTGCCGGCAGGTTCGCGCACCAACGAGTCCAACTCGGCCGCCAAGCGCGCCGTGGTCGACCTGAGCGGCGTCATCGCCAGCTGGGACTACCGCCTGGGCGCCATGCTGTCGCGCAGCACGGCCAACGATGCTGCGGTGGACGGCTATGTCAGCGCTCCCTTCGTGCGTGCCCAGGTCGCCGCCGGCAACCTGAACCCCTTCCGCGACGCCACCGCCGCTGAACTGGCCGTCATCCAGCAAGCCAAGCGCAAGGGCGTGTTCGGCTTTGCGACCGGCGAGACCAAGAGCATCGACGTCCGCGCCAGCCGTGACCTGTTCGCGATGCCCGGTGGCAATGCCGCCGTCGCCTTCGCGGCCGAATTCCGCAAGGAAAACTACCGCTTCGACACCAATGACGATGTCGTGAACAACATCCCGTCGGCAGGCCGCTCGCCCAACCACAAGGGCGGCGACCGCGACGTCAAGGCCTACGGCGCCGAGCTGCTGCTGCCGGTCTGGAAGAACGTCGAGGTCCAGCTGGCGCTGCGCACCGACGACTACTCGGACGCCGGCAAGTCGACCAACCCGAAGATCGGCATCCGCTTCCAGCCCATCAAGGAAGTCGTGCTGCGCGGCTCCTACAACACGGGCTTCCGTGCCCCGGGCCTGGACGACTTGTACGCGCCGCAAACCGTCACCTTCTCTTCCGGTGCCAAGAACGACCCGCTGCTGTGCGATGCCAACGGCAAGGCCATCGGCTCGCTGGGCGGCGTGCAAAGCCGTGACTGCGGCCTGCAACCGCAGGTGCAAAACGGCGGCGTCACGACGCTCAAGCCCGAGAAGTCCAAGACCTTCACCTTCGGTGTCGCGTTCGAGCCGCTCAAGGACCTGACGTTCTCGATCGACTACTGGAACATCAAGCTGCGCGACCAGATCAGCGTCCTGCCGCTCGACACCATCATCGCGAACCCGACCCGGTACGCGGCGAACTACGTGCGCTGCAACACGCTGCCCATCGCGGTCCAGAACACGCTGAACCGCTGCTCCGGCCTGGACAACAACAGCCCCGCCATCGGCTACATCATCCAGACCAACGACAACATCGGCAAGATCGAGACCAATGGCTTCGACCTGACCGCTGGCTACAACCTGAAGCTGGCCGGCTTCGGCTCGCTGGCGCTGGCCTACGACGGCACCTACGTCCGCAGCTACAAGTACCAGACGAACCCGGCTGACCCGTTCAAGGACAACCTGGGCATCTACAGCGACGGCAGCCCGGTCTTCAAGTGGAAGCACAACCTCAGCGCGGCCTGGAAGCTGGACAACCTGGGCGCTCGCGTCAGCATGCGCCACCAGAGCGGCTACCGCGACCAGAACGACCCGTCCACGGTCGTCGGTGGCGCGTCGTTCTATGGTGACGTCGATGCCTACACGCTGTTTGACGCGTCGGCGACGTACTCGTTCAACAAGATGACGTCGCTGACCATCGGCGTCAAGAACCTGTTCGACAAGGACCCGCCGTTCTCCAACCAGTCCAACCGCTCGCAGCGTGGCTTCGACCCGCGCTACACCGACCCGCTGGGCCGTGCGGTGTTCGTGCGCGCCGCCTACGGCTTCTAAGCCCACCGCGTCTCGCGACAAGGCCCGCTTCGGCGGGCCTTTTTTCATGGCCGCGCTGGTCGACAATCGCGGCCCGTCTGTTTCTCCGTTTGCTGCTTCGATGCTCGCTGAAGTCCTCATCATCGGCGCCGGCCCCGCCGGCAGCGCCTGCGCGCGGCTGCTGGCCCGTGCCGGCATCGACGTGCTGCTGGTCGACCAACATCCCCCGGGCCGCGACAAGATCTGTGGCGACGGCCTGATCCCGGATGCGCACAAGGCGCTGGCACGGCTGGGACTGCTGGACGACGTCATGCGCCTGGCCCAGCCCGTCGCGCATGTCGGCTGCATCGGCCCGCGCGGTGGCCGCATCGACGTGCCCGGGTCGCTGGCCGTGCTGCCGCGGCGCGAGCTGGATGCGCTGCTGTTGCAGGCCGCTCGGGACGCCGGCGCGCGCTTCGAGCAGGCGCGCTTCGACGCTCCGCTGGAAGCCGATGGCCGTGTCATCGGCGCGCGCCTCAAGCGCGGTGAGGAGATCATCGAGGTCGCCGCGCGCTGGGTCGTGCTGGCCACCGGCGCAGTGCCGAAGGCGCTGACCGCTGCCGGCATGTGCGAGCGCCACACGCCCAGCGGCGTCGCGCTGCGCGGCTACGTGAAGGCGCCGCAGATGGTCGGCAAGATCAAGGCGCTGGAAGTCGTCTGGGACAAGTCGGTGCGGCCGGGCTATGGCTGGATCTTCCCGGCGCCGGACGGCCACTTCAACATCGGCGTCGGCGTGACTGACTCGCACCGCGACCTGGGTGGCGGCAAGGGCGTCAAGAAGGACGTCAACCTGCGCGCCATCTTCGACGCCTTCGTCCAGAAGTACGCGCCGGCCGCCGAGCTGATGCGGGTCGGCGAAATGGTGGGCGAGCTGAAGGGCGCGCCGCTGCGCTGCACGCTCGCGGGCGCCAGGTGGACGCGGCCCGGCCTGCTGGTCACCGGCGAGGCGGCCGGCAGCACCTATTCCTTCACCGGCGAGGGCATCGGCAAAGCGATGGAGACCGGCATGCTGGCGGCCGACGCCATCCTGGCGCATCGCGAGGACGACACCGCCGCGCGCGCAGCGTACGAAGCCGGCCTGACGGCGTTGAAGCCCAAGTTCGAACTCTACGAACGCGCAAACCGCGTCAACGCCCACCCCTGGCTGGCCGACCTGCTGATCTGGCGCGCCAAGAAGAGCCCGCGGCTGCTCAAGCGCATGAGCGGCGTGCTCAATGAGACCAGCAACCCGGGCAACCTGGTCAGCCTGAAGGGCATCTCCAGGCTGTTCCTGGAATAGCCTGATCAGTTGGGGACAGCGCATGGCGCTGCGCGCCAAGGTCTGTCCCGCAAGGTCTTCAGGTTCGCTCGACCACCAGCGCGATGCCCTGGCCCACGCCGATGCACATCGTGCACAGCGCGTAGCGGCCGCCGGTCATTTCGAGCTGGTTGATCGCCGTCGTCACCAGCCGCGCGCCGCTGGCGCCCAGCGGGTGGCCCAGCGCGATCGCGCCGCCGTTGGGGTTCACGCGGGCATCGTCGTCCGCCAGGCCCAGGTCGCGCAGCACGGCCAGTCCTTGCGCGGCAAACGCCTCGTTCAGTTCGATGACGTCCATCTGCGCGAGCGTCAGGCCCGTCAGCGCCAGCACCTTGCGCGTCGCCGGCGCCGGGCCAATGCCCATGATGCGCGGCGCGACGCCCGCCGTGGCCATGCCGACGACGCGGGCGCGCGGCTTGAGGCCGTGGCGCGCAGCCTCGGCCTCACTGGCCAGCAGCAGCGCGCAGGCGCCGTCGTTGACACCGCTGGCATTGCCGGCCGTCACGCTGCCTTCGGGCTTGACCACGCCCTTGAGCTTGGCCAGCGCTTCCAGGCTGGTCTCGCGCGGATGCTCGTCGAGCAGCACGCGCAGCGGCTCGCCCTTCTTCTGCGGCACGTCCACCGGCACGATCTCGCGCTCGAAGAAGCCTCGCTTCTGCGCCGCAATGGCCTTCATCTGCGAGGCCAGCGCCATGCGGTCCTGCGCCTCGCGCTCGATGCCGAAATCGGCCGCGACGTTCTCGGCCGTCTCCGGCATCGCGTCGACGCCGTAAGCCGCCTTCATCTGCTTGTTGATGAAGCGCCAGCCGATGGTCGTGTCGTAGATGGCGTTGGCGCGGCTGAAGGCCGACTCGGCCTTGGGCATCACGAAGGGCGCGCGGCTCATGCTCTCCACACCGCCGGCGATCATCAGCCCGGCCTCGCCGGCGCGGATGGCGCGGGCCGCCGTGCCGACCGCGTCCAGGCCCGAGCCGCACAGGCGGTTCACGGTGCTGCCCGGCACATCCACCGGCAGGCCGGCCAGCAACGCGGCCATGCGGGCGACGTTGCGGTTGTCCTCACCGGCCTGGTTGGCGCAGCCGTAGATGACGTCGGCGACCTGGGCCCAGTCGACATTCGCGTTGCGCGCCATCAGCGCCTTGATGGGCAGTGCGCCGAGGTCATCGGTGCGGACGGAAGACAGCGCGCCGCCGTAGCGGCCGAAGGGGGTGCGGATCGCGTCGCAGATGTAGGCGTGGTTCATAGGACAGAGCTTCTCAGGTAGGGGCTGACGCGATAGCGCTCGCCGCGGTAATGGGTGTCGAGACGGTCCAACAGGGCCACGATGGGCTCGGCGCCCCACAGCGCCAGCCATTCGAACGGCCCGGCCGGGTAGTTGACGCCCAGCTTCATCGCCGCGTCGGCGCCTTCCTCTGAGCAAACGCCTTGCTGCACGGCGTCGTGCGCCTCGTTGACCAGCATGGCGATGGTGCGCGCGACGATCAGGCCGGGCACGTCGACCATCTCGCGCGGCGTGAAGCCCAGCGCCCTCAGCCAAACCACCTTGTCGGAGAGGTTGCCCGACGTGGCATAGGCCAGATCCTTGGCTTCACCCAGCGGCAGATCGAACACCACGACCGGCGCCTGGAAATCCCTCTCGGCGGCAATCTCGCGCGCGGTGCGGCCGTCGGTCATCCGGATCTGGGTGCGATCCGCCTCCAGGCCAATCCAGTCGCTGGCGTCGTCGCGCTCCGCCTCGGGCAAGGCCGCGTGGAGCCGCTCTGCCACCGGCCCGCGGCCGTGCACGACCAGCCGCTTCGCGCTGGGCTTGTCAAAGCCGGCAGGCGTCGGCAAAGCCGGCGCGCCTTCCGGATAGCGGTAGAACCCACGCCCGCTCTTGCGGCCGAGATAGCCGGCATCCACCAGCTCCTGCTGCACCAGCGACGGCGTGAAGCGGCGGTCGAAGAAGTTGGCCGCGAACACCGAGTTCGTCACCGCGAAATTGGTGTCGTGGCCGATCAGGTCCATCAGCTCGCACGGCCCCATGCGAAAGCCCGCCGCGCGCAGGCAGGCATCGATGATCTCGGGCCTGGCCGCGCCGTCCTGCAGCAGCATCAACGCCTCGGCGTAATAGGGCCGGGCGATGCGGTTGACGATGAAGCCGGGCGTGGAGCGCGTGTAGACGGCTGTCTTGCCCCAGCGGCCGGCCAGCTCGAACACGGCCTGCGCGACCTCGGGCGACGTGCCCAGGCCTCGCACGACCTCGACCAGCTTCATCAACGGCACCGGGTTGAAGAAGTGCATGCCCACCAGCCGCTCGGGCGCCTTCATGTCGCGCGCCAACGCCGTCACGGAGATGGACGAAGTGTTGGTCGCGATGACCGCGTCGGCGGGCAGCACGGCTTCCAGCTCGGCGAACAGCGCGCGCTTCACGTCGAGGTTCTCGACGATGGCCTCGATGGCGAGGTCGGCGGGCACCAGCGCGTCCACCGGCGTGATGCGCGCCAGCGTCGCCTGCACGGCGTCCGGCGTCAGCTTGCCCTTGGCGACCAGGCCGTCCAGCGTCTGCGCGAGCTTGGCCTTGGCGGCCTCGGCCGCGCCGGCGCGGGCGTCGAAGAGGGCCACGTCGTGGCCGGCCTGGGCGGCGACCTGGGCGATGCCGGCGCCCATCAGGCCGGCACCGATGACGAGGATGCGGGAGTCGTTCAAGTTCATTCGGGAGGCGTCCAGTTCGGCTTGCGTTTGGCCAGGAAGGCCGCGAAACCCTCGCGGGCCTCGGGCGTGGTGCGCACGCGGGCAATGGTTTGCGCGGTCAGCTCGCGCACCTCGGCCGTCACCGGGCCGGGCGCGAGCTGCGCGTACAGCTGCTTGATCTCCCCTTGCGCCTGCGGGCCGCAGCCCAGCAGGTCGGTGACGAGGGCGTCGACCGCCGTGTCCAGGCCCTCGGCCGGCACGACGCGCTGCACGAGGCCGATGCGCTGGGCCTCGTCCGCACCAATGCGGGCTGCCGTCAGCGCCAGGCGCCGCGCCTCGCGCAGGCCCACCGCGTTGACGAGGTGCGGGCCGATGACCGCCGGCAGGATGCCCATGCGGGCCTCGCTGACCGAGAAGCTGGCGGCCTCGGACGCGACGGCCATGTCGCAGGCCGCCACCAGCCCCACGCCCCCACCCAGCGCCGCGCCCTGCACGCGGGCGATGGTCGGCTTGGGCGCTTCGGCGATGCGCGCCAGCATGGCCGAGAAGCGACGCGCGTCGGCCAGGTTGTCGTCCTGCGACGCGGCGGCGGCGCGCTGCATCCACTGCAGGTCGGCGCCAGCGCTGAAATGCTTGCCGCTGCCGGCCAGCACGATGACGCGCACGCCGGCGTCACAGCCCAGCAGCGCGAAGGCCGCGTCCAGTTCGGCGATCAACGTCTCGTCGAAGGCGTTGAACACGGCGGGTCGGTTCATCGTCAGCACGGCGACGCCGTTGCCCCGACGATCCAGATCAAGCGCAGTCCAGGAAGGCATGCCGGGATTCTGCCTTTTCCCGACCGATCGGTCGACAAACCATCCATGCGCACCATCCTGCCGTTCGCCGCACCGGGGCGCCGGGGCCGGGCCGCCCTCCTAGACTGGCTGCCATGCGCTCCCTGCTCAACGCCTCTCACTGCCGCCAGTGGTTCTACCCCGGCCCGCTGCGCACCTTCACGCCCGCGGAGATGGCCCAGGCCGGCATGCAGCCGTGGCCGCTGGCCGTGGACAGCTATGTCGCCATCAACCTGCTGGTGCTGCTGCCCGTCGTGTTGTGGAGCGCGCACGGCAACGGCTGGGCCACGCAGGCGCTGTGGTGGGCGCTGTGCTGCGCGCTGGCCGCGGCGGCGCTGATGGCGGCGCGCTCGCTGTGGCGCCACCCCACACGCAAGCGACTCAACCTCTATTCCTATGTGGCGGCCATCGCGCTGGCGGTGACATTCGTGACGATGGCCAAGATGGGCGGGCGCGAGTGGGTGATGCGCGAGAACCCCTTCATCGTCGCCACCATGACGGGCGTGCTGAGCGCCTGGTGGATGCTGACCATCTTCCGCGTCCAGCAGATCGAGGCCCGGCTGCGCGAGCTGGCGGAACAGGACGCAGCGCTGCGCCTGTCCGCCCGGCTGGCCACGGCGCAGATCCAGCCGCACTTCCTGTTCAACACGCTGGCCTCGCTGCAGCACTGGGTGGAGACGGGCGACGCCCGCGCCGCGCCGCTGCTGCGCGACTTCACGGCCTACCTGCGCGCGACGCTGCCGATGTTCGAGCGCGAGACGCAGCCGCTGGCCGACGAGATCGAGATGGTCAGGCGCTACCTGGCCATCATGCAGGCACGGCTGGGCGCGCGGCTGGGCTTCGCCGTCGACGTGCCGGCCGACCTGCAGACCGAGCTGCCGCCCGGCCTGCTGCTGACGCTGGTCGAGAACGCGATCGCCCACGGCATCGAGCCCCAGCTGCGCGGCGGCCAAGTGGCCATCACGGCGCGGCGCGACGGCGCGCGCCTCGTGCTGACCGTGCAGGACGACGGCTCCGGCCTGGCGCCCGGCTGGCGCGAAGGCGTGGGCCTGTCCAACACGCGCCGCCGCCTGCTGCAGGCCTGCCCCGGCGCCACGCTGGCGCTGGCAGACGCCCACCCCGGCTGCATCGCCACACTCACGCTATGAACCCCATCACCGCCCTGATCGCCGACGACGAAGAAGCCCCGCGCGAGCAGCTGCGCGCCGCGCTGGCCCGCCTGTGGCCTGAGCTGCAGCTCGTCGCGGCCAGCAGCAACGGCGCCGAGGCCTGGGACGACTGCCTGGCGCACGAGCCGGCCATCGCCTTCCTGGACATCCGCATGCCCGGCCTGACCGGCCTGGAGGTGGCGCGCCGCCTGTCTGCGCTGGCCGCACCGCCGCTGATCGTCTTCGTGACGGCCTTCGACGACCATGCGCTGGCCGCCTTCGACGCCGGCGCCATCGACTACGTGCTCAAGCCCGTCGACGACGAACGCCTGGCGCAGACGCTGACCCGCCTGCGTGCGCGCCTCGCGCAGCCCACGGCGGACACGACGGCGCTGCAGCGCCTGCTCGCCGGCCTGGTGCAGCCCAGGCCCGCGGCCCGCCCCATCCAGGCCGGCGTCGGCCGCGAGGTGCAGCTGATCCCGCCTGACGAGATCCTCTACTTCGAGGCCGACGCGCGCTACACCCGGGTAGTCCACCAGGGCGGCGACGCGCTGATCCGCACGCCGCTGCGCGAGCTGCTGACGCAGCTCGACCCCGAGCAGTTCTGGCAGATCCACCGCAGCGTGCTGGTCAACAGCCGCTGCATCGCACGCGCGGTCCGCGTCGACGAGGGCACGATGGTGGTCACGCTGCGCGGCCGCGACGAGCGGTTGCCGGTGTCGCGCCAGTTCCAGGCCCTCTTCAAGGGTCAATAAGCCTTCAGCCCAGGGCAAACCCTTGCCGAACGGCCGGAGCGAGTTCCGACAATCCGCGCCACCAAAGATGCCCCTAGTTCTTGGGAGTCTCCCAGAACTTCACCCCCATGCCCTCAGCCCTGCCCAGCCCCCGCTTCGACCACTTCTACCGCTACGAGGAGCTGACGGCGCTGCTGTTCGCCTACGCCGAGGCGCGACCCAACCTGGTGTCGGTGCGCTCCATCGGCAAGAGCTACGAGGGCCGCGACATCTGGGTCGTCGTCGTGACCAACCTGGCCAGCGGCATGGACATCGACAAGCCGGCCATGTGGATAGACGGGAACATCCACGCGGCCGAGCTGACCGCGTCGACGACCTGCCTGTACTACCTGCATCAGCTGCTGAAGGAGCACGGCGGCACGACGGCCGAAGCGCAGCAGATCAACCGCCTGCTGGACACGCGCGCGCTCTACATCGTGCCGCGCCTGAACCCCGACGGCGCGGAGCTGGCGCTGGCCGACCGGCCGCGCCACATCCGCAGCTCCACGCGGCCCTACCCCTACACAGAGGAGGCCGTCGACGGCCTGACGGTGGAAGACATCGACGGCGACGGCCGCATCCTGACGATGCGCGTGCCCGACCCGCACGGCGGCTACAAGAAGCACGCCGCCGACCCGCGCCTGATGGTGGCGCGCGAGCCGGGCGAACATGGCGGCGAGTACTACCGCCTGATCCCCGAAGGCTTCGTGCGCAACCACGACGGCCTGACCGTCAAGGTCAATGCCGACCGCGAGGGGCTGGACCTGAACCGCAACTTCCCCGGCGAATGGCGCCAGGAGTTCCAGCAAGTCGGCGCCGGCCCCTACCCGACCAGCGAGCCCGAGGTGCGGGCGATGGTCGAGTTCATCACCGCCCACCCCAACATCGGCGCGGCCGTCAGCTATCACACGCACAGCGGCGTCATCCTGCGCCCCTGCGGCACGCGCCCCGACAAGGACATGACGCCCGAGGACCTGTGGACCTTCCAGCAGTTCTCGGCGCTGGGCGAGCAGCACACGGGCTACCCGGCCGTCAGCATCTATGAAGACTTCCGCTACCACCCCAAGGACGTCATCACCGGCACGCAGGACTGGGTCTACGAGCACCTGGGCGCGCTGTTCTGGGTCGTCGAGCTGTGGTCGCCCAAAAAGGAGGCCGGCATCGAGGACGGCAAGTGGATCGACTGGTACCGCGAGCATCCGGTCGAGGACGACGTCAAGCTGCTGAAGTGGAGCGACGAACGCTGCGCCGGCCAGGCCCATGTCGACTGGACGCCCTTCCAGCACCCGCAGCTGGGCGCCGTGGAGATCGGCGGCTGGGACAAGATGAACTACTGGCGCAACCCGCCGCCGGGCCTGCGCGAGCGCGAGGCCGCGCGCTTCCCGGCCTGGATGACGCAGATCGCGATGAGCCTGCCCAAGCTGGAGCTGATCCGCACGGAGGTGCGCGCGCTGGGCCCCGACATGTGGCGGGTGCGCCTGGCGGTGGCCAATGCCGGCTACCTGCCGGCCTATGTGACGCAGCGGGCGCTGGAGCGCAAGACCGTGCGCGGCGTCATGTTCGAGATCCACATGCCCTCGGGCGACCCGAGCATCAGCCTGGTCAGTGGCAAGGAGCGCATGGAAGGCCCGCAGCTGGAAGGCCATGCGCCCAAGCAGAGTCAGCTCGCTTTCCTGGGCAACAAGCATGTGACTGGCGACCGCGCCGTGGCCGAGTGGGTGGTGCGCGCGCCGGTGGGCACGCGGCTGGCATTGAGCGCCAGTGCGGAGCGGGCCGGGCTGATCAGGACCGAGGTGGTGCTGGACTGACCGGCGCGCGGCGCCTCAGCGCTTGCGCCTGTCGTCCTCGGCCGGCCAGCGCCCGGCCGGGATGTTCACGTACCGCGATGCCGCCTTGCGGCGCCGGCTCGGCCAGTCGCACCCGCCGCAGCTGCCACAGCAGTCGCTCCCCCAGCTGCATGCGCGGCTGAAACCGTTCGTGCTGCAGGCATCGCAGTCGGCAGCGCCCAGGTCGAGATCGCAGCCGGGGTCGCAGACGCCCCGCTGCGCCTGCATGCGCATCGACGCCGCGCGCCTGTGGGCCTCGCCGCACCGCCGCAGCCGAATCTTCAACACGGCCAACCCGCACCGGACGCCCCAACGCCGGATCACCCGCGCCCCCAGCGCGGAACAGCTCGCCCGCCCGGTGTGCACGCGGTAGGCGCAGCAAAAGCCCTTGTGGGGCGACACGTAGCGCTGATAGACGCCGATGGCGGCCAGCGCGAGGTCGCGCATCAGTCTGCGGCCCGTTCGCTTTCCTGCGCGGCCACGACCGCCTCGCGCCACAGCCGCGCCGGGATGAAGGTGCGCAGCTGCTCCATGGCCTTGGCGATCAGCGCCGGGTGCAGGCCATGGTCCAGGTGCGGCAGCAGGTCGGCCGTCACGTCGGCCCCCAGGTCGACCAGCGACTGCGCCGCGTCCACGACATGCCGGTACGGGAAGCGCTGGTCGGCCAGGCCGTGCAGCAGGTGCACGCAGACATCCTGCGGCGCGTGCTCGGGCCGCGACAGGTAGCCGCCGGCAAAGGCCAGCACGCGGCCCGCGAGTTCGGGTTCGGCCTGCACGGCCTCCAGCGCCAGCAGCGCGCCGTCGCCGACGCCGGCCAGCGCGACGCGCTGCCAGGGCAGGCCCAGCTTGTCGGCCTCCAGGCGCAGCCGCGCGATCAGGTGCGGCAGCGCCGCCGTCAGGCCGTCTAGGCTGGGCGCGTCCTGCGGCCACCAGCGGCAGCGGCCCTCGGCGTCGCGCAGCGGCGGGTGCAGGTTGAGCGTGACGGCATTGGGGTATTGCGCGTGCAGGGCTGCGGCCAACGGCGCCAGCGTATCGGGGCCGTCGGGCGCGATGCCGCCGTCGGTCAGCAGCGCGAACAGCAGGTCGGGTGCTGTTGCATCTTGGGGGTGACTCATGCCGGTATTTTCTGTCCAGCCCGCTATCCTGGGGCGCTGTTTCCGCCACCCGGGCCCGCCTTGATGGAACTGAAAGTGAACGGCCAGGCCGTGGCCCTGCCGGAGATCGCCAGCGACCCCGCGATGCCCTTGCTGTGGGCGCTGCGCGACGGGTTGAACCTGACCGGCACCAAGTACGGCTGCGGCATCGGCGCCTGTGGCGCCTGCACGGTGCACATCGACGGCCAGGCCGTGCGGTCCTGCGTGATGCCGCTGGCGGCCTGCCAGGGCAAGGCCGTCACGACCATTGAAGGGTTGGCCACCAAGGACCAGGCCCATGCCGTGCAGCTCGCCTGGCTGGCCGAACAGGTGCCGCAATGCGGCTACTGCCAAAGCGGCATGCTGATGGCCGCCGCGGCGCTGCTGGCCAAGAACAGCAAGCCCAGCGATGCCGACATCGACGCGGCCATGACCAACCTGTGCCGCTGCGGCACCTATCCGCGCGTGCGCGCGGCGATCAAGCAGGCCGCGAAAGGGCTGAAACGGTGAGGCGGGCCGAGCGCCGGGCCGCGCCCAAGCCGGCCCGCATCCCTTCGCGAGATCGGGTGATGACCTCATCGCCCGAGGGGACGACATGAGGCGGCGCACGTGGCTGCTCGCCGGGGCCGGGGCCGCCGGCGCACTGATCGTCGGCTGGGGCGCCATGCCACCGCGTTCGCGCCTGGGCAGCAAGCACCTGCTGGCCCATGTCGACGGCGAGGTGGGCCTGAACGGCTGGATCAAGATCGCCACCGACGGCACGGTGCTGCTGGCCATGAACCGCAGCGAGATGGGCCAGGGCGTGCACACGGCGCTGGCCCAGCTCGTGGCCGAGGAGCTGGGCGTGCCGCTGCGCAGCGTGCGCCTGACGGCGGCCGGCCATGACGCGATCTACGGCAATGTCGCCGCGGCACTGGGCAACATCCCCTTCGGCCCGCGCGACCGCGAGGCCGGTGGCCGCGCGTTCCGGCTGTCGTCCTGGGTGACCGCCAAGGTCGCGCGCGAGCTGGGCCTGAACCTGACCGGGGGCTCCTCGTCCACGGCCGACGCCTGGGACACGCTGCGCCTGGCCGCCGCCACTGCCCGCGCCCAGCTGCTGGGCGCCGCGGCGCTGAAGCACAAGCTGCCGGTGGCAGAGCTGACGGTGAAGGCCGGCGTCATCCAGCACGCCAGCGGCGCGCTCAGCCATTACGGCGAACTCGCCGCCCAGGCCGCGCTGACGCCGCCGGGCGACGTGGTGCTGAAGGACCCCAACCACTGGACGCAGATCGGCCAGGCGCTGCCGCGCATCGACCTCGCCGCCAAGGTGGACGGCAGCGCGCGCTACGGCCTGGACGTGCGCGAACACGGCCAGGTCTTCGCCGCCATCCGCCACTGCCCGATGCTGGGCGGCGGGTTGGGGCCGGCCAACCTGGACGCGGTCCGCGCACGGCCGGGTGTGCTGCGTGTCGTGGCGCTGGGGCCCGTCGCCGGCTCAACGGCCGCCTATGCCGTCGTCGCGCGCACCACCTGGCATGCCCGCGAGGCCGCCAAGGCACTGGACGTCGCCTGGCAGCCGCCACCGGGCGGCCGGCTGGACTCCAAGACCATCCTGGCCGACCTGGAGCGCCAGGCCCGCCACGCCCATGCCGCCGGCGCCGGCTTCGCCTTCCTGGCGCAAGGCGACGCGCGGGCTGCGCTGGCCTCGGCCGCGACGAAGCTGGAAGCCGTCTACAGCGCGCCCTACCTCGCTCACGCGACGATGGAGCCCATGAACTGCACGGCGCAGGTGCTGGACGGCCATGTCACCGTCTGGGCGCCGACCCAGGTGCCGGGCTTCGCACGCGACCTGGCGGCGCGCGTTGCCGGCGTGCCGCCCGAGCATGCGACCGTGCACGTCACCTACCTTGGCGGCGGCTTCGGCCGGCGGCTGGACGTGGACTTCGTCGGCCAGGCCGTGCGTGTCGCGATGGAGATGGCCGGCCTGCCGGTGCAGCTCGTTTGGTCACGCGAGGAAGACATGGCGCACGACTTCTACCGCCCCGCCGAAGTTGCCGTGCTGCAGGGCGGGCTGGACGCCGCCGGCCAGCCGGTCGCGCTGGCCGTCACGAACGCGGCAGACGCCATGCTGCCGCGCTGGGCCGAGCGCGTCATGCCCGGCGTCGCGCCCGTGCTGGACCTGCTCAACCGCAACGCCTTCCCCGACGCCCGCGCGCCGGCAGCCCTGCTGGCGCGCGGCGATGCGCCCGACAAGACGGCGTCCGAGGGCTTGTTCGACCTGGCCTACGCCATCCCCCACCTGCGCATCGCCCACCAGCCCACGCGCAGCGGCGTGCCGGTCGGCATGTGGCGCTCCGTGGGTCACTCCCACCACGCCTTCTTCAAGGAGGGCTTCATTGACGAGCTGGCCCACGCGGCCAAGGCCGACCCGGTGGCTTTCCGCCTGGGCCTGCTCGCCGGCCTGCCGCGCCACCAGGCCGTGCTCCGGCGCGCGGCCGAGGCGGCCGGCTGGAGCCAGCCGCCACCGGCCGGTGTCGCGCGCGGCGTGGCCGTGCACGAGAGCTTCGGCAGCATCGTGGCGCAGGTGGTGGAGGTGACGAAGCGGGGCGGCGAGCCGCGCGTGAACCGCGTCGTCTGCGCCATCGACTGCGGCACCGTCGTCAACCCGGGCATCGTCGTGCGCCAGGTCGAGAGCGGCATCGTCTTCGGGCTGACGGCGGCGCTGTGGGGCCGCATCGACATCGTCGGCAGCGAGGTGCAGCAGCAAAACTTCCCCGACCACCCGCTGCTGACGCTGGCGCAATGCCCCGTCATCGAGACCTATTTCGTGCCCAGCGACGGGCCGCCCAGCGGCGTCGGCGAACCCGCCACGCCTCCCGTGGCGCCCGCCGTGGCGAACGCCTGGTTTGCGCTGACCGGCGAGCGCCGGCGCCGCCTGCCGCTGAGCGGCTGATCAGCAAGCCGCAATTCGCAGGCAAAACGAGTGGGTATGCGTTGCGCATAGACCACGTTTGCGAGCGCCGCGACGCCCGCCCCAGGGGTCTTTCGCGCCTGCGCCGCCGCCCCTGGCAGGTGCCCTGTGCGCATGCTTTTGGGGCGTCATTACCCGGGCTACCCCCTAACTTGAACTGCTTTGACGCACCAGTAAAGAACTGCGAATTCCGGTGAAGCCTTGTCAAGGGGGGCATACCTGGCTTTGTCCCCAACGAAGGGGACCGTCAGACTGTCATGACGTATTTCACCCTGCCTTCACTCCATGAAATCCTTCGGACACATTCCCAAGCTCGCCGTGACGCTCACGGCTCTGGCTGCACAAGCCTATTGCGGGCAGGCCATTGCGCAGACCGGCAACCAGCTCGAGCGCGTTGAAGTCACCGGCACCAACATCAAGCGCATCTCGCGCGAGACCGAATCTCCCATCGACGTCATCACGGCCAAGGACATCCAGGCCAGCGGCGCCCGCACGGCGCTGGAAGTGATGAAGCTGATCCCGGCCATCGGCAACGACGGCTACAACGACACGGCCACGCAGAACGGCTTCTCGCGCGGCGTTGCAACGGTTTCGCTGCGCAACCAGACCGCCACGTCGACGCTGGTGCTGATCAACGGCCGTCGCATGACGCCGTCGGCCTACGCCAACCCGAACAACGGCACGACCACGCTGTACGACCTGAACTCGATCCCGGTGTCGGCGATCGACCGCATCGAAGTGCTGAAGGATGGTGCATCGGCCGTCTATGGCTCTGACGCGATGGCCGGCGTGATCAACTTCATCACGCGCAAGGACTACCAGGGCTTCGAGGTCAAGCTCCTGGCCGGCGCCAACGATGCCGGCGAATACAAGCGCCAGACGGTCAGCGCCACGGCCGGCTTCGGCGATTTCGCGACCAAGGGCTACAACGTCTTCGTGGGCATCGACTTCACCCACAAGGGTCGCAGCATGGTCGGCGACTCGACCGACGAAGACATCCAGGCGGCCGACTACCGCGCCATCAACCTGCGCCGCAACCCCTACGGCAGCTTCCTGTACAACAACCAGCCCTGGTTCATCAAGGAAAACGGCGCCAACGGCTCGCGCAGTTTCCCGCAGACGGCGGCGTTCGTCGCCAACACGGTCAACACCTCCACCTGCGCGGATTCCGAAAAGATCGTCGGCGAGACTGCCCGCTACAACATCACCACGGCTGCACTGCTGGGTCGCACGTTCTGCAACTACAACCTCGACCAGTTCGCCGAGATGCAGAGCCCGGGCGATGACCTGAACCTGTTGGGACGCGGCACCCTCAAGCTCGGCGGGACCATGGAAGGCTTCGCCGAGTTGATGTACAGCCGCAGCAAGCGCCAGTACCTCGGCGCACCCCGCACCATCAACGGCCTGAGCCCGTCGAACAACTTCAACGGCACCGGCCTGGCCGCGAGCTTCCAGCCCATCCTGGAAATCGGCCACCCCGACAACCCGTTCACCAATGCCCGCGCTGCCGTGCAGCTGCGCTTCCCCAGCGCCCCGGGCGGCTTCGACCTGACGAACACCGGCGCGCGCGCGCTGGTTGGCGTGCGTGGCACCGTCGGCGCCGACATCGACTGGGAATCCGGCCTGCTGTGGAACAAGTCGGATCGCGACGAGTACTACTACGGCTTCCTGCGCCTGCCGGTGCTGCGCCAGATGCTGGGCACCGCGTTTGGCGGCACGAACCGCTCGCTGGCCTCGATCTCGGCTGACCCGGACCTGTCGCGCCCGCTGCTCAACAGCGGCTCGGCCGAAGTGCTGCAATGGGATGCCAAGGCCAGCACCACGTTCGGCAATCTGCCTGGCGGTGCCATCGGCGTGGCAGGCGGTATCGAAATTCGCCGCGAAGCCATCGACATCAAGCCGGACCCCGAGAACGCCGCCGGCAACATCCTGGGCCTGGCCAACACGGCCGTGAAGGGCTCCCGCGTCGTCAAGTCGGCCTTCGTCGAAGTCGTCGCGCCAGTGCTCAAGGGCCTGGAGCTGAACCTCGCCGGTCGCATCGACAAGTACCCGACGCTGAAGACCAACTTCGTGCCGAAGTTCGGCGTCAAGTGGCAGGCGCTGGACACGCTGGCCTTCCGCGGCAGCTATTCGGAAGGCTTCCGCGCCCCGTCGGTGTCGCAGGTGAGCCCGGGCGGTGCCCAGTTCTTCCTGAACAACCTGCGTGACCCGGTGCGCTGCAACACGGAAGCCACACCGCCGGTGCCGAAGCCGGGCGCCGAGACCGCCGACTGCGCCAAGAGCGTGGCCGGCCTGGGCGGCGGCAACCCGACCCTGAAGCCCGAGAACTCGTACAACACCTCGGCCGGCCTGATCTTCAGCCCGACCACCGGCGTGGACTTCGTGCTCGGTTACTGGAAGATCCGCAAGAACAACGAAGTGGCCCTGACCGACGGCCAGTCCGTGATCGACCATCCGGAGGCCTATCCGCCCGGCACGGTGGTTCGTGACAGCAACCCGAACCTGCTGCTGAACGGCGTGGCCGGCACCGGCCCGCTGCTGACCGTGTCCACGCCTTGGGTCAACCAGGGCACCACGATGACCTCGGGTATCGACTTCGAGGCCCGCGTGGCGGCCACGGTGATGGACGGCGTGCGCTGGACCAACTCGTTGAACGGCCAGTACACGCTGAAGTACGAGCGCATCGAGCACCCCGGCTACGCCAAGAACAACCTGGTGGGCACCCGCGGCGGTCTGGCCGACTGGTCGACCTCGGCACCCGACGTGCCGCGCCTGAAGATGCGCTTCACGTCGGCGTTCGAAAGTGGCTCGCACACGCTGAGCGGCGCGATGAACTACGTCAGCGGCCTGTCCTTCATCCGCCAGATGGACGGCACCAACATCCCGGCCGCCGGCAACACGCCTGCTGTCGTGCCGCTGTATTACTCGGGCACGAGCTGCCATTACGGTGGTGCGTTGAACGACCAGAACCTGTTCAGCCGCGCCGTGCTGGGCGTCGCACCCACCGCCACCAACGGCCGCGACCTCTACATCAACCGCTACCCGGGTTGCTCGATGTCCAAGTGGGTCACCTTCGATGTGGGCTACACGTACCGGGGCTTCAAGGACCTGACGCTGAGCCTGAACATCCAGAACGTCACCGACGAGAAGGCACCCTACGACCCCATCGGCGCGACGGGATCGCAGCTGGGCTACAACACGGGCATGCACAACCCGTACGGCCGCTACTTCACGGTGTCGGCGAACTACAAGTTCTGGTGATCCAGACGCTGCCTGGCAGCAACCAAAAGGGCACCGCGAGGTGCCCTTTTTTTGTCTCCCGTGGCCAAACGATCCGCGAGGCCGTGGCGTGCACCGCCCAGGAAAATTGCTTCATGCGCGAGGGGTGGTAGTGCCGTTGGTGGCCGGCCTGCGTCGCCACCAGCGCTAGAAAACCCTCGCTCCATGAAAAACGGCGGCCGGATGGCCGCCGTTTGCCTTCAGGCGCCGATTACAGGCAGCAGGCGATCAGCTGCTGCATGCAGCAGGCCAGGTCGCCGCAGCAGTTCTGCGCGGCGAAGGCGACGGCCGAGACCGACAGCAGGCCGAGGGCGGCCGTGATCTTGATCAACTTGGATTTCATGGAAGTCCTTTGAAGTTTGGATGAGGGACAGGGGACGGCGCCGGCTTCTAGTCAGGCGGGGTCCAGATCTCGGCAATCCAATCGTCACAGGCGACGCTCAGCATCACGGGGCCCGTCGTCTTCGGCACGGCCATCTGAGGCAGCGGTTCGGGTGCCGGCCATGCCGCCGGGCTGGCGCACAAGGCGCAGACGCTGACGCAGGCCGGCATCGCGTCGCAGCCCTGCTCGCAGCAGGGCTGGCTGGCGCGCGCCATCGGCATCAGCACCAAGGCAGCGAGCAGCATCAGCATGAGAACCAGTCGGCGCGGCATGGGGCAACTCTAGCGGCGCGGCTTCAGACCTTGACGGAGAAGGGGTTGAAATCGGTGCCGCGGTCGTAGTGGTCCACGCCCTCGACGCGCTTGAGGAAGACCACGAAGCGCGCGGTGACCGGGTACAGCGCCGCCTCCCAGAGCAGCTTGAAGATGTACTGCGCGACGAACACGTTGAGCAATTGATCCTGTGGCCAGATGCCCCAGAAGGCGATGCTCAGGAAGAGACCGGTGTCCAGCAACTGACCCACGGCGGTGGAGCCGATGATGCGCGCCCACAGGTGTCTGCCGTTGCTGGCCACCTTCATCTTCGCCATCACGAAGCTGTTGGCGAAGCTGCCGGCAGCAAAGGCGATCATGGAACCGGCGACGACGCGCCAGGTGTTGCCGAACATCGCCTCGACGTGCAGCTGGTAGGCGTCCATGAAGCCGTTGCGCGCCGGCGGCAGGTGGACGATGACAAAGGCCATGAAGGCCGCGAACAGCAGCGCCCCGAAGCCGGCCCAGACGACGCGGCGGTCGCGGCCATAGCCGTAGACCTCGGTCAGCACGTCGCCAAAGATGTAGCTGATCGGGAAGAAGAACAGGTCCGCGCCGAAGGTGACCGTGCCGATCAGCGGCAGCTGCACCTGGGCCGCCTTGGCCGGGCCGATCAGGTTGGCGCACAGCAGCACGCAGACGCAGGCCGCCATGATCAAGTCGTAGTACTTGAAGCTGCGGGGCGCTGAAGCGTTCATGGCGGTGCGGCTCTCGGTCTCGGTTTTCAAGGCCCGCGCAGCTTACCCGCCGCCCAGCGCTATTTGACGAGGCGCAGCAGCGTCTGGTGCAGCTTGGGCGTGTCGATGGGCTTGGTCAGGAAGTCGTTCATGCCGGCGGCCAGCGCGTCATCGCGCTCCGAGACCAGCGCCGCCGCCGTCAGCGCGACGATGGGCAGCTCGGCCGGCTGGAAGTGCTTGCGCAGCTCGCGCGTCGCGTCGTGCCCGCCCATGACGGGCATCTGCACGTCCATCAGCACGATGTCGAAGGGCTTGCCGACGCTGGCGGCCGCGTGCACGGCCTCGACGGCCTGGCGGCCATCGCTGGCCTGTGCGACCTCCATGCCCCATTGCTCCAGCTGGGCCACGGCGATCAACATGTTGACCGGGTGGTCTTCGGCGATCAGCACACGCCGGCCGTGCAAGGCCTCGTGCGCGGCGCCCGGCGCGCGCGGCTCGCGCGGCTGATGCGCCATCGGCGCGGGCGCGCCGGGCAGCGGCAGCTCGGCCCAGAACACCGAGCCGTCGCCCAGCACGCTGCGCACGCCCACCTCGCCACCCATCAGCGTGGCGAGTTCGCGGCAGATGGACAGGCCCAGGCCCGTGCCGCCAAAGCGCCGCGTGGTCGATTCGTCCGCCTGCGTGAAGGGCTGGAACAGGCGCTGCTGCTGCTCAGCCGCGATGCCGGCGCCGGTGTCGCGCACCTCGATGCGCACCCACTCGCCGGCACTGCCCTGGCCGTTGACGGCCAGCGCCTTCACGCTGACGGTGATGCCGCCGTGGGACGTGAACTTCAGCGCATTGGTCAGGTAGTTGGACAGGATCTGGCGCGTGCGCAGCGGGTCACCGAAGACCCAGCCGGGCAGCGCCGGATCGATCTCGACGGCAAAGGTCAGGCCGCGTGCCTGTGCCAGCGTCAGATAGGCCAGGCGGATGGACGACAGCAGCTCGCGCAGCGAGAACGGCTGCGTCTCCAGCGTCAACCGGCCGGCCTCGATCTTGGACAGGTCCAGGATGTCGGAGATCAGGCCGGACAGGCTCTCGGCGCTGTCCATCATCTGGTTCAGGAAGTCGCGCCGCTGGGCCTCGGAGATGTCGGGCTGCTGGGCCAGCCGGCCCAGGCCCAGCAAGCCGTTCAGCGGCGTGCGGATCTCGTGGCTGGTGTTGGCCAGGAAGGCGCTCTTGGCGCGGTTGGCGGCCTGCGCCTCGTCCTTGGCGTGGGCGAGCTGGTCCTCGACGCGGCGGCGCTCGGTGACGTCTTCAATGATCCAGATCGTGCCGCCGCGGCTGGGGTGGGCCGGGTCGACGACTTGTGCCAGCAGGCGGGCCAGGAAGGTGGAGCCATCGCGGCGGCGCATCGTGCGCTCGGTCTCGACCTGCTCGCCCGCAGCCAGGCGTGGCCCGAGCTCGCGGCCGACGGCCTGCCAGTCTTCCACCGTGGGCCAGACGACGCTGCCATGCTGGCCGATCAACGCGCCGCGCTCCCAGCCGAACATGGACTCGACGCGCGGGTTGGACAGCACGAACTGCTGGTCGCGCGTCAGTGCGATGCCGATGCTCGCGTTCTCCAGGATCGCGCCGTGCACGAGGCGGGTGCGCTCGCTCTCCGACACGTCGCGGGCATACAGCACCAGGTAGTTCTGGCCGTCCATCTCGAACGGCGCGACCGACACCAGCATGGAGATCGCGCTGCCGTCCTTGCGGCGGAAGCTGATGGGCACGTTGCTGGCGATGCCGTCGCGGCGGATGGCGTCGCGGATGGCCGTGCGGTCCGACGCGTTGTGCCAGATGCCGATCTCGTCGGCCGTGCGGCCCAGGATCTCGGAGCTGGCCCAGCCGCTGAGCTGCTCGAAGGCCTTGTTGACCATCGCGTAGCGGCCGCTTTCGGCCTCGGTCAGCGTGATGACGTCGGGGCTGGTCGCGACGAGATGAGACAGCAGTCCTTCCGAGCGGCGCAGCGCGTCCTGCGCGCGGCTCTGCTCGGTCTGGTCGGTGAAGAAGGTCAGCGTGGCCGGGCCGCTCGCGGTCTCGACGCGCACGCTGGTGGCCTGCACCAGGCGGCGGCGGCGCGACAGCGTGCGCAGCCGGTACTCGGCCATGGGCTGCATCGCGCCGGGCGCCAGGCCTTCCAGCCGCGCGGCCTGCTGGCGCGCGGTCTCGTCGTCGCCGGGCTCGTAGTGGCTGAACAAGT
This sequence comes from Roseateles sp. P1_C6, assembly GCF_056406315.1. Classification (NCBI taxonomy): domain Bacteria; kingdom Pseudomonadati; phylum Pseudomonadota; class Betaproteobacteria; order Burkholderiales; family Sphaerotilaceae; genus Roseateles; species Roseateles sp. P1_C6. The sequence continues at coordinate 116,536 of NZ_JBFUAK010000007.1, read as the reverse complement.
CCTGGCCGATCATGCTGGAGCGCTGCGCGTAGCCGAACATGGCCATCGCGGCCGGGTTGGCGTCGACGACGCGGCCCCAGCGGTGCAGCACCAGCGGACTGGGCGAGCGGCGGAACAGCTCGCGGTAGCGTGTCTCGGTGGCATGCACGGTCTGCTCGGCGGCGACCTCGTGCGTCACGTCGCGGCCCACGCCCCAATAGCCGCGGAAGTTGCCCTGCGCGTCAAAGCGCGGCTCGCCGCTGATGGACACCCAGCGCGCACTGCCGTCGATGCCGGTGCGGCGCGCCACCATGCCGTGGAAGGCGCGGTGCGATTCGAGGTCGGCACGGTGGGCGTCGAGCTCGTCGTCGGACAGCCCCATGCCCTCGATCTCCCAGGGCGTCTTGCCCAGGCGCGACTCCAGGTCCAGCCCCGAGCTGCCGGCCCGCTCCTCGGCCACGTGGGTGAAGCGGAACTCGCGGTCCATCTCCCAGTACCAGTCCACCGCCATGCCCAGCAGGCCGCGAAAGCGCGCCGTGCGCTCGTCGGCCTCGGCCAGCGAGCGCTTGACCATCTTCAGCAGGCCCACGCCGGCCACCACGCCCGAGCCCAGCAGGCTGAACTGCACGATGGCGCGCAGCATCAGGCTGGACGAGGCCATCGGGTGCGTGGCCCAGCCCAGCGCCTCCCCCAGCCCCAGCCCCAGCAGGGCCAGCGCGGCCAGGCCGGCCAGCACCAGGCCCGAGAACAGGCCCAGCAGGCCGGTCGCGAAAGCGATGACCAGGCTCATCAGCGGCAGGCTCAGCGACCACAGGCCCAGGTCACGCGACACCGCGGCGGACACCGGCAGCGCCAGCACCAGCGTCATCATGCCCAGCGCGACGAAGGGCTGCTCGTGGCGGCGCGGCGTGCGCGACAGCATCACCAGCCGCAGCATGGCCAGCACGGAGATCAGCAGGGCCAGCGCTGGCGGCAGCCAGCCGTCCAGCCATTCCCTGGGCTGGCGCGTGAACCACAGCAGCACGGCCACCGGCACGAAGACCGGCCCGCAGGCCAGCAAGAACACGCGCGACGCCTGCCAGCGCATGCTGCTGTGCAGGCGCTCGCGCTGCTGCGCGGGCGGCGCCGCGTGGCCGACGAGGCTGCTGAGGTCGTCGCCGCCGCGAACCATGTCAGATGAGGCTTCTGCGCGTGGTCTCCGCCACGGCGCGGGCGCGCTCGGCGAAATCGGCGCCCCGGCTGGCGTAGAGGATGGCGCGCGAGGAGCTGACGACCAGCGGCACCTCGCGGCCCGCCGCCTGCACGACCGCCGCGGCATCACCGCCCTGGGCACCCACGCCGGGCACGAGCAGCGGCAAGCTCGGCGCGAGGGCGCGCACGCGGGCGATCTCGCCCGGGTAGGTGGCGCCCACGACCAGGCCCAGCTGGCCGTTGCGGTTCCACTGCGTCTCGGCCAGGTGCGCCAGGTGCTCGAACAGGCGCGGCTGGCCGGGCACGTCGGCCAGGCGCTGCATCTGCCAGTCGTCGCCGCCCTTGTTGGAGGTGCGGCACAGCAGGATGGCGCCCTTGCCCTCGTAGGCGAGGTAGGGCTCGATGGAATCGAAGCCCATGAACGGCGACAGCGTCACCGCATCGGCCTGGTAGCGCTCGAAGGCTTCGCGGGCGTACTGCTCGGCCGTGGAGCCGATGTCGCCGCGCTTGGCGTCCAGGATGACGGGCACGCCGGGGGCGACGTCGTGGATGTGTGAGATGAGGCGCTCGAGCTGGGCTTCCGCGCGGTGGGCGGCGAAGTAGGCAATCTGCGGCTTGAAGGCGCAGACCAGGTCCTTGGTCGCGTCGACGATGGCCGCGCAGAAGTCAAAGAACTTCGATGCATCCCCGGCCCAGGCCCCCGGCAGCTTGCTCGGCTCGGGGTCGAGACCGACGCACAGGCGCGATTGGGGTGTCAGGGCTTGGAGTTGGGCGACGAAGGTCATCAGTAGGCAGAAATGGGGGTGGTGCGGGCAACGACGAATTCTGCAAAAGCCTCGGCGGGCAGCGGCCGGCTGAACAGATAGCCCTGCACGGCCTGGCAGCCCTGGCGGCGCAGGAAGGCCAGTTGGCCCTCGGTCTCGACGCCTTCGGCCAGCGTCTCCAGGCCCAGGGCGCTGGCCATGCGGATGACGGCATCGACGATGGCGCGGTCTTCGGCGTCCTCGGTCAGGTCGCGCACGAAGGACTGGTCGATCTTGAGCTTGCTGACGCGGAACTTCTTCAGGTAGCTCAGCGACGAGTAGCCGGTGCCGAAGTCGTCGATGGACAGGCGCACGCCGCGGGCGTGCAGCTCGTTCATGACGGTGATGGCGACGGCCGGGTTGTCCATCGCCGCGCTCTCGGTCAGCTCCAGCTCCAGGCGCTCGGCGGGCATGCCCACGTCGCCCAGCACGCGCTCGACCAGCTCGGGCAGGTCGTCATGGCGGAACTGCACGGCCGACAGGTTCACGGCCATTGACAGCTCGGGCAGGCCGGCGTCGTCCCAGCGGCGCAGCTGGGACAGGGCTTCGTTCAACACCCATTCGCCGATGGGCAGGATGAGGCCGGAGGTTTCGGCGACCGGGATGAACTCGGCCGGCGACACCCAGCCCAGCTCGGGGTGGTGCCAGCGCAGCAGCGCCTCGGCGCCGACGATGCGCGACTCGCCATCGGCCTCCAGCGCGAACTGCGGCTGGTAGTGCAGGCTGAGCTGGTTGCGCTCCAGCGCGCGGCGCAGCGCGTTCTCCAGCTGCAGCGCGCGGGCCGACTGGGCCTGCATCTCGCTGGTGAAGAAGCGGTAGGCGTTGCGGCCGTCGCGCTTGGCGCGGTACATGGCGGCATCGGCGCATTTGCACAGCGTGTCGAAGTCGTCGCCGTCGGTCGGGAACATCGCGATGCCCATGGACGGCGTGACGGTCAGCTCCTGCTGCTCGACGTGGAAGGGGGCACTGGCCAGCGCCATCAGCTTGGTGGCCAGGTGGGCCGCGCCGGCGATGTCGGTCAGCGGCAGCACCAGCACGAACTCGTCGCCGCCCATGCGGGCGACCGTGTCCTGCTCGCGCACGGCGCCACGCAGCCGGCCGGCGAGCTGGGTCAGCAGGCTGTCGCCGACGCGATGGCCCAGCGAGTCGTTGACGTTCTTGAAGTGGTCCAGGTCCAGGAAGAGCACGGCCAGCGCCTCGTCGCCGCGGCGCGCGATGTCGATGGCCTGGCTGGCCCGGTCGGCCAGCAGGTGGCGGTTGGGCAGGCCGGTCAGGCCGTCGAACAGCGCCAGGCGCTCGGCGCGCGCCTCCGCGGCCTGCTGCTCGGCGATCTTGAGCTCCAGCGCCGCGACGGTCTGGCTGAGTTGCTGGGTGCGCTGCTCCACCAGCGCCTCCAGTTGCGCCTTGGCCTGCACCAGCTCCAGCTCGGCCTGCTTGCGCGCCGTGATGTCCTGCGTGATCCAGATCGAGCCGCGCGACAGGTCGCTGCGGTCGATGGCCTTGCTGCGCACCTCGCAGTAGATGGACGTGCCGTCCTTGCGGCCCAGCATCATCTCGGCGTGGAAGGATTCCCCGCGCGACAGCGGCGCGTAGCAGAGGTCGCCGGCGGCCTTCCAGTCCTCGTCGCTGAGGTACCAGGCCCGCGAGTACTGGCCGTCCAGCTCGCCGGGCTCGTAGCCGAACAATTGCTCGAAGGCGCGATTGCAGCGCGTCACGCGGCGGCCGCGCAGGAAGACGATGCCGACCATCGCGTGGTCGAAGATGAGCTGCTGCTCGGCGTGCAGGTCGGCCAGCGCCGCGTCGGCCTGCTTGCGCTCGCTGATGTCATCGACGATCCAGATCGAGCCGTCGGCCGGGTCCTCGGCATTGATGAGGCGGCCGGTCAGGTGGGCCCAGAACAGCTCGCCGCTCTGGCGGCGCATCATCTGCTCGCCGCGGAAGGTCTCGCCGGCCGCCAGCACGGGGTAGGCGCGGGCACCCAGGCCGCGGGCCTCCTCCTCGGTCTCGTAGAGCTCGTGGCTGCTCTTGCCGATGGCGGACTCGGGGGCGTCGAAGCCGAAGATCTCGGCGTAGCGCTGGTTGCAGCGCACCAGCGTGCGCGCCTTCACGAAGACGACCCCGACGCCGGCGTTGGCCAGGATGACGTCCAGCTCGCGCAAAGCCTGGCTGAGCGCGGGGTTGTCGCTGGAGTCGGGCGCGAGGCTCATGAAGCGTCTATGAGGCGGCGGTCGGGTGGGCGGCGGGAGATTTGAGCATGACCGGTTATTGTCTTGTCTCATGCACATCCTGGACACCGAACGCCTGTCGCTGCGTGAATTCACACCGCAAGACGCGCCCTTCCTGCTGCGCCTGGTCAACGAGCCCGGCTGGATCCGCAACATCAACAACCCCGGCGTACAAACGCCGGACGACGCGCTGGCCTGGGCCGAGGGACGGCTGTTCAAGGCTTACCGCGAACTGGGCCATGGCTTCTGGGCCGTCGAGCGGCGCGCGGACGGCCAGCTCGTCGGCATGTGCGGCCTGTTCAAGCGCGCCGCCTTGCCCGAGCCCGACCTGGGCTATGCGCTGCTGGCCGAACATGAGGGCCGGGGCTACGCGCTGGAAGCGGCGCGCGGCTGCGTTGCTCACGCGAAGGCGGCACTGGGTTGGACAACGCTGATGGCCATCACGGCCGTCGACAACGAGCCCAGCGTGGCGCTGCTGGGCAAGCTGGGCTTCGTCGAAGGCCCGCAGGAGCAGCTCGAGGGCTACGAAGGGCCCTCGCGGGTGTTCCGCTTGGCGCTCTAGACGCGCTTCGCGAGTTCTTGCGCCAGGCCGGTGTAGTTGGCCGGCGAGAGCTTGAGCAGGCGTGCCTTCTCGGCCTTGGGCAGGTCCAGCCCCTCGACGAAGGCCTGCAGCGACTCGCGCGTGATGGCCTTGCCGCGCGTCAGCTCCTTGAGCTGCTCGTAGGGGTTGGGCAGGCCGTAGCGGCGCATGACGGTCTGGATGGGTTCGGCCAGCACTTCCCAGGCGGCGTCGAGGTCGTCGGCCAGCGCGGCTTCATTGACCTCCAGCTTGGAGAGGCCCTTGGCCAGCGAGTCGTAGCCCAAGAGCGCATAGCCCAGGCCCACGCCCATGTTGCGCAGCACCGTGGAGTCGGTCAGGTCGCGCTGCCAGCGGCTCACCGGCAGCTTCTGCGACAGATGCGTCAGCACCGCGCTGGCCAGGCCGAAGTTGCCTTCCGCGTTCTCGAAGTCGATGGGGTTGACCTTGTGCGGCATCGTCGAGCTGCCGATCTCGCCGGCCTTGGTGCGCTGCTTGAAGTAGCCCAGCGAGATGTAGCCCCACACGTCGCGCGACCAGTCGATCAGGATGGTGTTGGCGCGCGTGAACGCGTCAAACAGCTCGGCCATGTAGTCGTGCGGCTCGATCTGGATGGTGTACGGGTTGAACGTCAGCTTGAGCTGCTTCTCGATGACCGTCTTGGAGAACTTCTCCCAGTCGTGCTTGGGCCAGGCCGACAGGTGGGCGTTGAAGTTGCCGACCGCGCCGTTCATCTTGGCCAGCGGCTTGACGGCCGCAATGCGCGCACGGGCCGTGACCAGGCGGGCGACGACGTTGGCGATCTCCTTGCCCACCGTCGTCGGGCTGGCCGTCTGGCCGTGCGTGCGGCTGAGCATGGGCACGGCGGCGAACTGGTGCGCCATCTTGCGCAGCGTCGCGACGATGCCGTCCAGCGCCGGCAGCATGACCTCGTCGCGCGCGGCCTTGAGCATCAGCGCGTGGCTGGTGTTGTTGATGTCCTCGCTGGTGCAGGCGAAGTGCACGAACTCGCTCGCCGCCAGCAACTCGGGCTGGCCTTCGAAGCTGCGCTTGATCCAGTACTCGACCGCCTTCACGTCGTGGTTGGTCGTGCGCTCGATGGCCTTGATCTCTTCCGCATCGGCCTCGCTGAACTTCTTCACCAGGCGGCGCAGGCGCGAGCGCGCGGCCGACGACAGCGGCTTGAACTCCTTGAAGCCCGCATCCGACAGCGCGATGAACCATTCCACTTCGACCTGCACGCGGCGGTGCATCAGCCCGAACTCGGACAGCAGCGGGCGCAATGCGGCCACCTTGGCGGCGTAGCGGCCGTCCAGCGGCGAGAGGGCGCTGATCGCGGAGTAGTCGGAGGTGGTCATGGCAGGCCGGCGGATCGTGGAAAACCCGCGATTCTAGTTTTTGACAGCGCCGGCGCCTTCGGCCTTGAAGAAGGCGATGCGCTCTTCGTCGGCGGGATGGCTGGAGAACGCCGCCGCGAACGCATGGTCCGCATCGCCGCGCTCCTCGTGCAGCTTCTGCATGCGCTCGAAGAAACGCACCATGACGGCGGTGTTGACGTTGGCGCCGCGCATCAGCGTGCGGGCGTAGTCGTCGGCCTCGCGCTCGAAGTCGCGCGAATAGCTTTGCTGCGCGAGCAGCGCCGGGGCACTGGCCAGCGCCACGGAGAAGTCGCCGACCAGCACCGTGGTGGCCAGGCCCACGGCGCTGGCGCGCAGCGTCAGCCGCATGCCGTGGCGGTGCTTCACATGGCCCAGCTCGTGCCCCAGCACGCCGACGAGGGCGCGGGGGTCGTCCTCCAGCAGCCGCACCATCTCGTCGGTCACGATGATGGTGCCGCCCGGCAGCGCCAGCGCGTTGGGCCCGAAGCGCGGGCCGCCCTGGCGGAACTCGAGATGGAAGGGCGTCAGCTTGGGCAGCGCGCGGCGGTCCAGCGCCATGTCGACGGCGATGGCGAAGCGGTCGAAGACGGCACGACGCTGCGCCCAGGTCAGGGTGCTGGGCTTCAGCACATGCCGGTCCAGTTCGTCCAGCACGCGGCGGCCGACCTGTTCGTCCACCGGCTCGGGGAGCCATCTGACGGCGAGGTCGGCGCCCAGCGGCACGCCCCAGCGCCAGCCCGCGAACAGCGTAGCGACGAGCAGGGCCAGCGTCAGCAGGGCCATCCAGCCGTTCTGCTGCCAGCGCGGGATGAGGCCGTGGCGGCGGCCGCTGCCGCTCAACCAGCTGTCGTAGGCCGCCGGGTCGGCGCAGGCCAGCACGCCGCCGTCGGGCAGCAGGATCTGGCGCTGGCCGTGGCGCAGCGGCTCGGGCCAGCGCAGCTTGGCCTCGGCGTAGTCGAGCAGCGCCGCGCCTTCGCCGGCCTGCACGCAGACGCGGCTCGCATCGAACCAGACCGTGGCCGCGCGGGGCACGGGATGCAGGGCGTCGAACCACTGCACGGCCAGGGTGGGGGAAGCGCTGGTGTTCATAGGCCGAGGTCGATGCCGAAGAAGTCGCCGGCGGCTTCGCCGGAGGCGTCGGCGTAGGCGGCGCTGTCGCTGCCGTCCCAGCCGTCCATGGTGCCGGTCACGTCGATGCTGATCGCCTCCAGGCGCAGCTTCCAGGTGTTGACGGCCGCGAAGGGCCGGTACAGGCCCAGCGTCAGCAGCGTCAGCAGCCAGTTCTTCGCCGTCAGCCAGGCCAGGCTGCGAAAGCGCAGCTGGCTCTCGAAGCGCAGTTGCTCGGACGCGCTGTGGTTCCAAACCAGGTTCTGCAGGCGCACATTGAAGAAGGGCCCGACCAGCACGAAGCCGATCAGGTAGACCCCACCCACCGCGGCCATCACCCCGCCGGCCAGCAGCTTGTTGCCGCCGGCGCCGAACAGCTCGCGGACCGCGGGAATGAAGAACAGCGCCGCCACGATCAGCGCCGGCACCAGCACCCAGCACAGGCTGGCGAAGGCCAGGCCGTAGAAGCGCCGCGTCTTCACCTGCATGCGCAGCCGCTGGTCGGCCAGCTGGAAGTGGTTGTGCTGGTAGGCCTTGACCTTGGCCAGCGCCAGCGGCAGCAGCACGATGTAGAGCACGGTGCCCACGCCGCCGATGACGGCCATGCTGCCGGCCACCCAGCTGGCCCACTGCAGGCTGACCGCGACGCTGCCGTTCAGGATGGCGCGGGCGAACTGCTGCACGCCGATCATCAGCACCAGCGGCCAGATGGCGATGCCGAAGGCCGAGTAGGCGTCGCTCAGGTCGCCGCGGAAGGCCATGCGCAGGCCGCGCCAGGACGTGTTGGCCAGCCGGAACTGCTGGCCGGCCCGCCACAGCGCCGGCCACAGCACGCACAGGCCCAGGAAGGCGACATAACCGGCCAGCGGCGAGAAGCGGCTGCCGATGCCGTACACGCCGAACAATGCCACCAGCACCAGGAAGCCGCGGAACATCTTCTTGGCGTCGCCATGGAAGGCCAGCGCATCGCCGTCGATCCAGGTGTTGGCATACAGGTAGCGGATGCGCCGCGCCTTGGCGAACGGCAGGTACAGGCCCAGCGTCAGCACGATGAGCAGCAGGTGCAGCAGCCAGATGCGGAAGTACTCCGCGCCGCTGCCGCTGAACTGCACGGACAGCCGCCGCTCGGCGGCCACCGGCGCTGGCGCGGTCTGCGCAGACGGCGCCTCGACCGCGGACGCCGGGTCCGCGGTCATGTCGGAATCAAGCATTCATCCTCCCTGGATGCCTCTGTCCCGGCTTCGTGGGACGCGAGCCAGGTGTCTGAGCGGGCAGAACTTTGCAGGCCCCCATGGAGACTGGCAACCCCCGTGTACGGTGGCTGTCGGCAGCAGCCGACAGGCCTTTTTCACGGCCGGTTTGTCAAGGCCCGCTCGCTAGAATCGTTTCGACTTGTGACCCCCGTATTTGCCCTATGACCGCGATGAAGTTGATCGGTTCGCTCGCCAGCCCTTACGTGCGCAAGGTGCGCATCGTGATGGCCGAGAAGAAGCTCGATTACCAATTGGTGCTGGAAGACGTCTGGGGTAGCGACGCGATCCTGAAGATGAACCCGCTGGGCAAGGTGCCCTGCCTGGTCATGGAGGGCCAGGACTCGATCACCGGCGCCGTGTTCGATTCGCGCGTCATCGTCGAGTACGTGGACACGCTGTCGCCCGTGGGCAAGCTCATCCCCGAACGCGGCCGCGAGCGCTGCGAGGTGCGCACCTGGGAGGCTCTGGCTGACGGCATCGTTGACGCCGGCATCCTCGTGCGCCTGGAGCGCACCTGGGCGCACCGCCCGCCCGAGCAGCGCAGCCAGGCCTGGATCGACCGCCACCTCGTCAAGGTCAACGCCGCGCTGGCCGCGATGAGCACGGGCCTGGGCGAAAAGGCCTGGTGCTCGGGCAACCATTTCTCGCTGGCCGACATCTCGTTGGGTTGCGCGCTCGGCTGGCTGGAGTTCCGCTTCCCGGAAATCACCTGGCGCGAGACCTACCCCAATCTGGCGCGCCACATGGACAAGCTGTCCCAGCGCCAGAGCTTCGCCGACACGGTGCCGGCGGCCTGATCAGGCGATCAGCAATTCCCTCGAACGGACGTGCAGCAGGCGCACCATGCGCCAGACGCGGCGTTCGATCTCGGCGATTTCCTGCGTCCACAGCGTCGCGATCTCGGCCAGCAACAGGCCTTGCGCCAGCAGCGTCAGCAGATGACGGCTGGCCTGGTCGATCTGGCGGCCGGCGGGCGTGGCGTCCAGTGCGGCGGCGGCCTGGCGGGCGATGGTCAGCGGGCTGCGCTCCATGCCGAACGCGGCCAGCGCCTGGCGGGCGAGCTGCGGGCTGAGCATCGCGCGACGGTCGTGCAGGCGGGCCAGCGCCTCGACGAGGCCGGTGCCGCTGCCATCGTCCACGTGATAGGCATTGGCGCCCGCGCTCAGGGCGGCAAACAGTTGCAGGTCGTCGGCCGTCGGTGCCAGCAGCAGCAGCTGCGGCCGCACCGGCAGGCGGCCCAGCTCATGGGCGACGCGCATTGCGTGGCTGTCCACCAGGCGCAGGTCGCTGGCGACGATGTCGGGCGCCAGTTTGGCAATCTCGGTCAGCGCATCCGTCAGGTGACTGCAGCTGCCGGCCAGCTCGACACCCGCGGCCCGCAGCAGCAGCGAGCGGGTGCGCTGCAGCGCATGTTCGCTGAGACGGAGGAGGTAGACGGTGGCCATGAAACGGCGAAGAAAACGCCGCGCATTGTGCGCGTTTCGGCCCTCATCCCCCTAACTTGTAGCCGTCACCCCCCGCGTCCAGGCGGGGGCGCTCCCTCAAGGTGAACGTGCGATGGCGCCCTGCGGCGCGAAGCTGTGCGCGCTGGCCAGCGGCCAGTAGATCTTGAAGGTGTTGTGCGGCATCTCGCCGCGCAGCACGGCGCCCGGTTCGACGAAGGGCAGCAGGTTGGCCAGCAGCTTGACCTCGTGCTTGTCCAGCCGGTGCACGATGTGCTGGGCCGTGATCTCCTGCGGGTGGCACAGCCCGGCGGCCTCGACGAGTTCCTTCAGCGCTTTCAGCGTGTTCTGGTGGAAGTTGGCGACGCGGGTGGCCTTGTCGGGCACGACGATGGCGCGTTGGCGCGCCGGGTCCTGGGTGGTCACCCCGGTGGGGCAGTGGCCGGTGTGGCAGGCCTGCGCCTGGATGCAGCCCAGCGCGAACATGAAGCCGCGCGCCGAGTTGCACCAGTCGGCGCCCAGCGCCATCAGGCGCACGATGTCGAAGGCCGACGTGATCTTGCCGGCGCAGCCGATCTTGATCTTGTCGCGCAGGTTCAGGCCCACCAGCGAGTTGTGCACCAGCAGCAGCCCCTCCTGCACCGGCGCGCCGACGTGATTGGTGAACTCCAGCGGCGCCGCGCCCGTGCCGCCCTCCGCGCCGTCGACGACGATGAAGTCCGGCGTGATGCCGGTCTCCAGCATGGCCTTGCAGACGGCGAACCATTCCCACGGGTGGCCGATGCAGAGCTTGAAGCCGGTGGGCTTGCCGCCAGACAGGTTTCGCAGCTGCTCGATGAACTGCATCATCTCGACCGGCGTCGAGAACGCGCTGTGGCGGGCCGGCGAGATGCAGTCCACGCCCACCGGCACGCCGCGCGCGGCGGCGATCTCGGCCGTCACCTTGGGGCCCGGCAGCACGCCGCCGTGGCCCGGCTTGGCGCCCTGGCTGAGCTTGAGCTCGATCATCTTGACCTGCGGATCCAGCGCGCCGGCCTGGAACTTCTCGGCGCTGAACGAGCCGTCGTCGTTGCGGCAGCCGAAATAACCCGAGCCGATCTCCCAGATCAGGTCGCCGCCGTGCTGGCGGTGATGCACGCTGATCGAGCCCTCGCCGGTGTCATGCGCAAAGCCGCCCTGCCTGGCGCCCTTGTTCAGCGCCAGGATGGCGTTAGCGGAGAGCGCGCCGAAGCTCATCGCCGAGATGTTGAAGACGCTGGCCGAATAGGGCTGTGGCCGGCCGGCGCCGATGGTGATGCGGAAGTCGTGGCTGGTGAGATGAGTCGGCGCCAGCGAGTGGTTGATCCACTCGTAGCCGCGCGCGCTGGTGTCCAGCTGCGTGCCGAAGGGGCGCTGGTCGGGGTCGCCCTTGGCGCGCTGGTAGACGATGGAGCGCTGCGCGCGCGAGAACGGCGCGGCGTCGTTGTCGCCCTCCAGGAAGTACTGGCGGATCTCCGGGCGGATGAACTCCAGCAGGAAGCGCAGGTGGCCGATGACCGGGTAGTTGCGCAGGATGGAGTGGCGCGGCTGGCGCACATCGCGCAGGCCCAGCAGGGTCAGGCCCAGGAAGACCAGCACCAGCACGCCATCCGTGAGCCCGCCCATCCAGCCGATGGCGAACAGCAGCGCCAGCAGGCCGCACAGCATCCAGATCAGGTAGCGCAGCGGGAAGTGCTCGTTGATGCGTCGCGTCCAGCGCGGCCAGGCAAGCATAGTGATTCCTCACAGACGGGACCGGCGCATGCTAAAGCCGGCGGCCCTCACAATCGCCACGCATCAACCCTCAAGGTAGCTGTCGATGAAGTCCCTGTTCTCCAAGCTCGGCTGGCTGTTCTCCAAGGCCTGGTGGCTGCTCGACGGCACGCGCCGCGCGCTGATGAACCTGTTCGTGCTGCTGCTCATCGTCATCGTCGTCACGGCGCTGCTGACGCGTGGCCCCAAGCCGCTGGCCGACAAGACCACGTTGGTGCTCAAGCTCGACGGCAACCTGGTCGAGCAGTTCTCGGGCAGCCCGCGCGATCAGCTGATGGCGCAGGCCCAGGGCCGCGGCAGCCCGAAGCAGACGCGGCTGCGCGATGTGCTGGCCGTGCTGGACGCCGCCGCCAAGGACGACAAGATCGGCGCGCTGCTGCTGGACGTCGACGAGCTGCAGGGCGCGGGCCTGGCGGGCCTGCACGAGGTCGCGGCCGGTGTGCAGCGCTTCAAGAAGGCCAGCGGCAAGCCCGTGCTGGCCTACGCCGACAGCTACAGCCAGCGCAGCTACTTCCTGGCGGCCCAGGCCGACGAGGTCTACCTGCACCCGATGGGCATGGTCATGCTGGAGGGCTTCGGCCGCTGGCGCACCTATTACAAGGACGCGCTGGACCGCGTGGGCGTGACGCCGCACGTCATCAAGGTCGGCACTTACAAGAGCTTTGCCGAGCCCTACACGGCCACCGGCCCCAGCCCCGCCACGGTGGAGGCCGAGGGCCTGGTCTACGGCGAGCTGTGGAGCGGCTTCACAGGCGCCATCGAGGCGGCGCGCAAGCTGGAAGCCGGCAGCATCGCCAAGGGCATCGACGAGCTGCCGCAGCGGCTGGCGGCGCTGAAGGGTGACACGGCGCAGCTGGCGCTGCAGGGCAAGCTCGTTGACGGGCTGAAGACGCGCGACCAGATGCGCGAGCTGCTGATCGCCAAGGGCGCCAAGGATGACGAGAGCAAGAGCTTCCGCCAGGTCTCGGCGACCGATTACCAGGGCTATGTGAAGGACGCCGGTGCACCGAACAAGCTGCAGCCGGGCGTGGGCATCGTTGTGGCCGAGGGCGAGATCGTCGACGGCGACGCCGGCCCGGGCCGCATCGGCGGCGATTCGACCGCGCGGCTGATCCGCAAGGCGCGCGAGGACGAGGCCATCAAGGCCGTCGTGCTGCGCGTGAACTCGCCGGGCGGCAGCGCCTTCGCGTCCGAGGTCGTGCGCCGCGAGCTGGAGCTGACCCGTCAGGCCGGCAAGCCGGTCGTCGTGTCCATGGGCGACGTGGCGGCCTCGGGCGGCTACTGGATCTCCATGGCCAGCGACGCCGTCATCGCCGACGCCGGCACCATCACCGGCAGCATCGGCGTGTTCGGCATCCTGCCGACGGCCGAGGGGCTGATGGACAAGCTGTCGCTGCACACCGGCGGCGTGCGCACGACCTGGCTGGCCGGCGGCTACGACCCGCGCCGGCCGCTGGACCCGCGCATGCAGGCGGCCGTGCAGTCGGGCATCGACAACGTCTACGCCCGATTCACGGGCCTGGCGGCGCAGGCGCGCAAGAGCACGCCGGAGCAGATCGACACCGTCGCGCAGGGACGCATCTGGACCGGCGCACAGGCCAAGGCGCGCGGGCTGCTGGACCGCATCGGCAGCTTCGACGATGCGCTGCAGACGGCCGTCCAGCTGGCCAAGCTGGAGGTCAAGGACGGCGAGAAGGCGCGTGTCGTCTACGTCGAGCGCGACCTCAGCCGCAGCGAGCGGCTGCTGGCGTCGCTGACCGATGTGATGGCGCCCTCGCTGGCGCAGGCTGTGGGCCAGACGCTGGGGCTGGACGCGCTGCCGGCGCCGGTCGTCGAGGAGCTGGCCGCGCTGAAGGAGCTGGCCCGGCTGTCGGCACAGGGTCGCTGGGAGCGCGCCGCGGCCGTGCACTGCCTGTGCGGAGCGCCCTGACGATTCACCCGGCGCGGCGCCGCCGCACCGCACTCGCCACCAGGCCCAGCCCCGCCACAACCAAGCCCAGGCTGGCCGGCTCGGGCACGGCCGTGGTGCTGAAGGTATCCAGCGCAAAGCCCGCGCCACCGGGGCCGGAGATGAAGACGCTGATGGCGTCGATGTCGCCCCAGTTCACCGGGCTGGGGTTGCCGGCGTCGTTCACGAAGGCGCTGAAGGGGATGAGCAGGGTCTGCGCCTGCGAGGCGCCGAGACCGGTGGCGAAGTCCGCCACGCTGCTGAACGTGCCGGGGCCGTGGGCGGTGATGACGGAAACCGTCAGTGACACCGGCGCGGACACGTAGCGGAAGTCGAGCCGGAAGGCGGCCTCGCTGCGCAGGTCGATGGACAGGTCCTGCCCCAGCAGGTTGGCCACGCCGTAGGTGAGGTTGGTGACCAGCGGCACGGCCGCGTCGGCCAGCGTGAAGTAGGCGCCGGCCTGGATCGCGGCAAAGCTGAACTTGCCGGCCTGCGCCACGCCCGCCTCGATGCTGTTGGCGATGTAGCGCCCGCCGCCCGGCGCTTGCGCCGAGGGCAGATAGGTCTCGGCATATGGCGCAGCGTCGGTCTGGATCAGGCCGGTGCCGTCGCTGAAGGTGTCCAGGATGGCGGCGGCCTGGGCGCTGCCCAGGGCGAAGGCGGCAGCAGCGCCGACGATGCAGGCGGCAATGGGAAGGCGGTTCATGCGGGGTTCTCCTCGGAGTGGTGGGGAAGGAAGGCCGTCGACAAGCTCGACGCATTCCCACCAACGCAAACCACCGCCGGACCCGGCCAGAACGCGCCTCCACGAACGTGGGGGGCCTGCGCCGGTTCAGTACACCGGGTCGGCCAGCTTTTCCTTCGCCACCACGCGCTGCGTCGCCGCGCGCTCGAACACCCGCTTCAGGTAGGCGCCCAGCGCCGGCCGCGTCTTGGCCGGGTTGGCCTGCATGCGCGTCCAGCGGCACAACATGAAGGCCAGCGGGTCGACGGCCGTGTAGCGCTCGCCCAGGAACCAGGGGCCGCCATGGCGGGCCAGCTCGGCGTCCAGCTGGTCCAGCATGGGCGCGACCTGCGCCTCGGCGCGGGCCTTCACCTCGTCGGCGTCGGCGGCCATGCGGTCCGGGTAGAAGTAGTGGATCAGCATGGCCTGCAGCGTGTTCGTCAGCCAGACCATCCACTTGTAGTACTGGGCCCGCTCGGCCGTGCCGGGCGCCGGCGCGAAGCCGGGGTGGCAGTCGGCCAGGTGCATCAGGATGGCGGCCGTCTCGTAGAGGACGAGATCGCCGTCGACCAGCGTCGGGATCAGGCCATTCGGGTTCAGCTTCAGGTAGGCCGGCGACTTGTGTTCGTTGTTGGCCCGGTCCAGCTGGCGCAGCGTGAAGGGGATGCCCATCTCTTCGAGCAGGATGTGCGGCGCGAAGCTGGCGTTGCTGGGGAAGTAGTGCAGTTCGATCATGGCGGCGGGCGGCAACAGGAAGCGGCGAACTTTACGTGGCCGCAATACCGTCGCAGTAGACGCCGCGCAGGCTGTTGGCGTTGGATTCCCACCTCGGCCTTTTGCAACCGACGACCATGAAGTCCCTGCTCTGCTCCGTCTCGCTGGCGCTGCTCACGCTGTCCGCCGCGCCGGCCCACGCCGACGTGCGCGCCCGCGTCAACATCGGCATGGTGTTCGACAACCGCTATCACCACGACCACTACTACCCGGCGCCCGGCTACGTCGCGCGGCAGGTGCCTTACGGCTCGGTCGTCGTGGGTGCGGGCCCCAGCCGCTACTGGTTCCACGGCGGCGTCTGGTACCGCCCCTATGGCGGCAGCTACCGCGTCGTGCAGCCGGCCGTCGGCATCGTCATCCCGCTGCTGCCGCCGGCCTATGTGACGCTGACGCTGGGCGGCCTGCCCTACTACTACGCCAACGGCGTGTACTACCGGCCGGTGCCGGAGGGCTATGTCGTCACCACGCCGCCGCCCGAGGCCGCGACGGCCCAGGTCATGCCCGCCCCGCCACCGCCCCCGCCGCCCCGGGCCGAGCCCATCATCTACCCGCGCAACGGCCAGCCGCCCGAGCAGCTGGAGAACGACCGCCGCGATTGCAACCGCTGGGCGACGACGCAGCCGAACGCGCAGGCCGACACCAGCGTGTTCAACCGCGCCGTGGAGGCCTGCATGGACGGGCGCGGCTACACGATGAAGTGATCGCCGGGCCGCGCGTCAAGGCATCTGCGCGGCCGCCGCGCGGATGGCCTCGCGGATGCGGCCGTAGGTGCCGCAGCGGCACATGTTCTCGATCGCGTCGATGTCGGCATCGGTGGGCGCGCGGGTGCGCTGCAGCAGGTCCACCGCGGCCATGATCTGGCCGGGCTGGCAGAAGCCGCACTGCGCCACGTCGCGGTCCAACCAGGCCTGCTGCACCGGGTGCAGTTGCTCGCCCTTGGCCAGGCCCTCGATGGTGACGATGGGCTTGCCGCCCACATCGGCGACGCGGATGGAGCACACGGTCGCGGCCTTGCCGCCGACCAGGCAGGTGCAGGCCTTGCAGGCGTTGATGCCGCAGCCGTACTTGGGGCCGGTGATGCCGAGCTTGTCGCGCAGCACCCACAGCAGCGCCATGTCGGCGGGCGCGTCGACCTGGGTGGGCTGGCCGTTCACGTTCAGGGTGTAGTTGGGCATGACGGGCTCCTTGATCAAAGGAAGACGGGCTCGGCCAGCTTGCCGGGCGCCACGGGCGTGTAGGCAGGCTGGGCGTTGAGCGGGAACTTGCGCGGCTTGATGCCGGTGGCGCGCGCGTACGCGTTGGCGATGGCGCCGGACGCTGCCGACAGGCCCACCTCGCCCAGGCCGCCGGTCGCCTCGCCCACGTTGGGCATGACGATGACCTGCACGTTCTTCGGGTAGTCGCGCATCTTGGTGAAGCGGTAGCTCGTGTAGCTGCTCTCCAGCGGCAGGCCGTTGCTGAAGGTGAGCCCGGCGTTGAGCACCAACGCGATGGCTTCGGAGAAGGCGCCCGTGACCTGGGCTTGGATGCCGGTGATGTTGATGGGCTTGCCCACGTCGATGGCGATGACGGCCTTGACCACCTTGACGTTCTTCGGGTCGCGCCCGTCCACCTCGACCAGGCAGGCCGTGAACGAGCGCGTCTCCTGGTGCACGGCCACGCCCTGCGCGAAGCCGGCCGGCATGGTGCGGCCCCACTGGCCCGCGCCCACCACCGCCTGCAGCACCGCGCGGGCGCGCGGCAGGCGCAGGTACTCCATGCGAAAGGCGACAGGGTCGCGGCCCAGCTTGGCGGCGATCTCGTCGACGATGATTTCCTCGACGCTGCGCGCCGGCTGGATGTGCACCGAGCGGTAGGACACCGTGGGCAGGTCGATGGCCACCGGCGTCAGCACCTTGGTGCAGACGCCGAAGTTGTAGGGCGAGGCCACCATGGTCTTGAAGAAGAACTGCTCGTAGCCCAGGTTGCCCACGGTCTGCTGCACGATGGGCGGCAGCGCACCGGCGGCGGCCGTCGTGATCTCGCCGAAGCCGTGGCGCGCGTCCAGCCGCACCGCGGCGATGCGCTGCTCGTAGCTGATCACCTGGCCGAGCAGCAACGTGGCACGCACCTTGTGGAACTGCGGCGGGCGCATGCGCGCATGCCGCGTGTCGTCGGTGCGGTGCACCATCAGCTTGCAAGGCCGCCCGGTCAGGCGCGACACCTGCGTGGCCACCTGCACCGGGTCCCAGAACAGGCGCCGCCCGAACGAGCCGCCCGAGGGCACCACATGCACCTTGACGCGGTCCTGAGGCAGGCCCAGGTCCAGCGCGATGGACTGCTGCGTGATGATGGGTGACTGCAGGCCGGCCCAGATCTCCGCGCGGTCGGCGCGCACGTCGGCGATGGCGCAGTCCACCTCCAGCGGGCAGTGCGACGCGGCCGAGAACTCGAAGTCCGCGTCCACCGTCAGCGCGCCCAGCGGCGGCAGCGCCAGCGGGGCGATGGCCTGCTTCAGCTGCGCCTGCAGGCTGGCGTTGGACTGGCCCTTGACCGGCCCGTCGCCCCAGACCACGTCCAGCGCATTGACGGCGGCCCAGGCCTGGCCGAAGGTCTCGGCCATCACGGCCACGCCCAGCGGCGTGGGCACGATGCTGCCGCCCTTGGGCACGATGACCACCTCGATGACGCCCGGCATCGCCTTCACGGCGCTGAGGTTGTTGATCGCCAGCACCGTGCCCTTGACCTGCGCCGGCATGCGGAACATCGTCGGCTTGGCCCCCGGCACGTCCAGGTCCATCGTGAACTTCTTCTTGCCGGTGACGATGTCGCGCGCGTCCAGCCGCCCGGCCCCGGTGCCGATGATGCGGTACTGCGACGGCGGCTTGGGCCGCACGTTCAGCGGCGGCGGCACCAGCGCGGCGGCGGCGCTGAGCACGCCGTAGGCCAGGCTGCGGCCGTCCGGCGCGTAGACCACGCCGGCCGTCACCGTCAGGTTGCCGGGCGGCACGCCCAGCTGCAGCGACGCCGCGGCCAGCAGCCGCGCGCGGGCCGTGGCGGCGATCAGCGGCAGCGCCGCATCGAAGCAGCGCACCGCGGACGACCCGCCCGAGATCTGGTTGAAGACCAGCTCCGGCCGGGCGTCGGACGAAGTCACGTCCACCAGGCTCAGCGGCACGTCCATCTCCTCGGCCACCATCATTCCGCAGGCCGTGGCGATGCCCTGGCCGGACTCCAGCCGCGGCAGGTCCAGCCGCACGCGGCCGTCGCTGCCGACCGTGAGGCTGAGCAGCGGCATGGTGGGCAGCGAGGTCTGCACCAGCGAGTCGGCCAGGTCGTAGCTGTCCACGGTGTCGGCCGGTGTCAGCGGCAGGGCCGCGTGTGCGGGGCGCGGCGCAAGTCCGGCGGCCAGCGTCAGCAGCGGCCCGGAGACCGCGCAGGTCAGCAGGCTGCGGCGGCTCAGGCCGGCGGCGTCGGGAGGGGCGTCGTCGGTCGGACCCGACCGGGCATCGGTCGTGGGGGCGTTGGTCATCGTTGTCTCCTCAAGGGCGATTGGCACGCTGGACGAGAATCGTGGACGCCGCGGGGTGTCGGGGTTGTCCGGACCACGACAACTTGCGCTGGTGTTTGCCCGCCGCATCCAGACGGCTCGCGCGCGCGTACAGAGCGGCGCTGCCACGCCGGCGGTGACATCGGGTTACGAAACGGGATCGCGCATGCCTCGACAGAAATCAAGCTCGCTGACGCTGCAGGCGATGCTCACGGCCAGCCCGTGGTTCGAGACGCTGGGGCCGGGCGAGCGCGCGCAGGTGCTGCAAGACAGCTACGAGCGCCACCTGCTGCCGGGCGCCTACGCGATGCGCTGCGGCGAGCCGGCCGACTGCTGGATCGGCGTCATCGAGGGGCTTGTGAAGATGTCCATCTCGCAGGCCGACGGGCGGCACGCGACGCTGACCGGCGTCACGCATGGCGGCTGGGCCGGCGAGGGCTCGCTGCTCAAGCCGGGCCCCTGGCGCTACGACGGCGTGGCGCTGCGCACCACGCGGCTGGCCTGCGTGCCGCGCTACCTGTTCGAGGAGCTTGTGGCCACCAACCTGGCCTTCAACCATTTCCTGCTGGCCCAGCTCAATGCGCGGCTCAGCTTGTTCGTCGGGCTGGTGGAGAACGACCGCCTGCTGCGCTCCGACGCCCGCGTGGCCCGCTGCCTCGCCAGCCTCTTCCACCCCACGCTGTACCCGCAGGCGGCGCCCTTCGTGCAGCTCAGCCAGGAGGAGATCGGTCTGCTGTCGGCGATGTCACGCCAGCGCGCCAACGAGGCCTTGCACCAGCTGGAGCGCGCCGGCCTGCTGCGCGTGGAATTCCGCGGCGTGACCGTGCTGGACCTGCCCGGCCTGCGCGACTACCAGGGCAGCGAGGACACCGGCGCCACGACGCAACCCGGCGCGCTGGCCGCGCATTGATCGCGAAACCTCAGAGCGCGCAGCCGGCCTCCAGCGCCGGGCCGCCGGCGCGATAGCGCACGGCCGTCATCTCCGCCAGGATGCTCAGCGCGATCTCCGGCGGCGTGCGGGCGCCGATGTCCAGGCCCACGGGGCCGTGCAGGCGGTCGAGCTGGGGCTCGGTCAGGTCGAAGTGCTCGGCCAGCCGCGCGCGGCGCTTGGCCTGGTTGACGCGCGAGCCGATGGCGCCGACGTAGAAGGCCGCGCCCTTCAGCGCCTCCATCAGCGCCAGGTCGTCCAGCTTGGGGTCGTGCGTCAGCGCGACGATGGCCGTCGCGCCGTCGGGCTTGAAGGCGGTGACGACGTCGTCGGGCATGTCGCGCGTCAGCGTGACGCCGGGCAGGTTGAAGCCGTCGGCGTACTCCTCGCGCGGGTCGCAGACGGTCACGCCATAGCCCAATGCCAGCGCCATCTGCGCCAGATAGTCGGTCATCTGGCCGGCACCGATGACCAGCAGCCGCCATTGCGGGCCGTGGTGGCTGACGAGCTGGGTGTCGGTCAACACCAAGGTGTCGGCGCCAGGCTCGGCGGCGGACAACCGGGCCGTGCCGGTCGGCAAATCCAGCGTGCGGCGCACGCGCTCGCCACGCTCCAGCTTCGCAAGCAACTCATCCAGGCCGGACTGTGGCCCCAACGGCTCCAGCATCAGCTCCAGCGTGCCGCCGCAGGGCAGGCCGAAGCGGCGCGCCTCTTCGGCGCCAACGCCGTAACGCAGCGGCGTGGGCCGGGCCAGTTGCAGGCTGCCGGCGCGCAGCTGGGCGACCAGGTCGTCCTCGATGCAGCCGCCGGACACCGAGCCGGCGATCTGTCCGTCGTCGCGCACGGCCACCAGCGACCCCACGGGCCGCGGCGCCGAGCCCCAGGTGCGCGTGATGGTGCCCAGCACCACGCCGCGCGACTCGGCACGCCAGCCGGCGGCCGTGCGCAGCACGCTTAGGTCGAGGTTGTCCATCGCTCGCTTGTCCCCAGCTTGTATTTCCACTAGGGTAATCGGCAATCACAAGCGCTGCAGGCAGGAACAGCATCGTCCCCACAACGATGGAGACAAGCGATGAAGATCCAGATCACGGTCAATGGCCGTGCCGTCAGCCGCGACGTGCCCGCCGACCAGCTGCTGGTGCAGTGGCTGCGTGAAGACCTGGCCCTGACCGGCACCCATGTCGGCTGCGACACCGCGCAATGCGGCGCCTGCACCGTGCACCTGAACGGCCGCGCCGTGAAGGCCTGCAGCATGCTGGCCGTGCAGGCCGACGGCGCCGCCATCACCACCATCGAAGGCCTGGCCGCCACCGACGGCACGCTGCACCCGATGCAGGCCGCGTTCAAGGAGTGCCACGGCCTGCAGTGCGGCTTCTGCACGCCGGGCATGGTCATGAGCGCCATCGACCTGGTGCAGCACCACGACTGCTCCAGCGAGACCGCGATCCGCGAGGGGCTGGAGGGCAACATCTGCCGCTGCACCGGCTACCAGAACATCGTGCGCGCCGTGCAGGTCGGTGCAAGCTCGATGGGCTTGGGGGCGGACCGCCCGAGCGCAGCGAGTAGCTCGGCCCCCAACTGATCAAGGAGCCTGACATGAATGCACCTCAAGAAGGCTTCATCGGCCAGAGCGTCAAGCGCCGCGAGGACGCGCGCTTCCTGACGGGCCGCGGCCAGTACACCGACGACATCGTGCTGCCACGCCAGACGTTCGGCGTCTTCGTGCGCAGCAGCTACGCGCATGCACGGCTCAAGCGCGTGGACACCGCCGCGGCGCTGGCCGCCGACGGCGTGCTGGGCGTCTACACGGGCGAGCATTTCCGCGCCGTCGGTGGCCTGCCTTGCGGCTGGCTGATCAACAGCCTTGACGGCAGCCCGATGAAGGAGCCCAAGCACCCCATCCTGGCGGACGGCAAGGTGCGCTACGTGGGCGACGCGCTGGCGCTGGTCGTGGCCGAGACCTTGGCCGAGGCCAAGGCCGCCGCGGCGCTGGTGGAGGTGGATTACGAGGAACTGCCCGCCGTCGCCGACACGGCCACCGCGGCCGGCCATGCCGGCTCGGTGCACGACGAAGCGCCGGATAACCGCTGCTACACCTGGGGCTGCGGCGACAAGGCCGCCACCGACGCGGCCTTCGGCCAGGCCAGCCACGTGACGACGCTGGAGTTCCGCAACAACCGGCTGATCCCCAACGCCATCGAGCCGCGCGCCGCCAACGCCAGCTACGACCCCAGCAGCGACCACTACACGCTGTACGTTGCCAACCAGAACCCGCATGTGGAGCGCCTGTTGATGTGCGCCTTCGTGCTGGGCATTCCCGAGCACAAGCTGCGCGTCGTCGCGCCCGACGTGGGCGGCGGCTTCGGCTCCAAGATCTTCCTGTACGCCGAGGAGACGGCGCTGGTCTGGGCCAGCAAGCAGCTGGGCCGGCCCATCAAGTGGACGGCCGAGCGCAGCGAGAGCTTCCTGTCCGACGCCCACGGCCGCGACCATGTCACCAAGGCCGAGCTGGCCACCGACAAGGACGGCCGCTTCCTGGCCATGCGCGTGGCCACGACAGCCAACCTGGGCGCCTACCTGTCCACCTTCGCGTCCTGCGTGCCGACCATCCTGTACGCGACGCTGCTGGCCGGCCAGTACAAGACACCCAGCATCTATGCCGAGGTCACCGGCGTGTTCACCAACACCGCGCCGGTGGACGCCTACCGCGGCGCCGGCCGGCCCGAGGCGACCTATGTCGTCGAGCGGCTGGTGGAAACGGCGGCCCATGAGCTGGGCATCGACCCCGCGGAGATCCGCCGGCGCAACTTCATCACCGAGTTCCCGTACGCGACGCCGGTGGGCCTGACCTACGACATCGGCGACTACGACGCGACGCTGACGCAGGTCGAGCAACTCGCCGACGTGGCCGGGTATGCGGCGCGCAAGGCGGTCAGCGAGGCCAAGGGCCTGAAGCGCGGCATCGGCTATTCGACCTACATCGAGGCCTGCGGGCTGGCGCCATCGAATGTGGCCGGCGCCCTGGGCGCCCGTGCCGGCCTGTTCGAGGCCGGCGAAGTGCGTGTGCATCCGACCGGCAAGGTCACCGTGTTCACCGGCAGCCATTCCCACGGCCAGGGCCACGAAACGACCTTCGCGCAGGTCGTCGCCGACCGGTTGGGCATCCCGCTGGACGACATCGACATCCAGCATGGCGACACCGGCAAGGTGTTGTTCGGCATGGGCACCTACGGCAGCCGGTCCCTCGCCGTGGGCGGCACGGCCATCGTCAAGGCGGTGGACAAGGTCATCGCCAAGGGCAAGAAGATCGCCGCCCACCTGCTGGAGGCCGGCGAGGGCGACATCGAGTTCAAGAACGGCGAGTACCGCATCGCCGGAACCGACCGTGCCGTGCCCTTCGCGCAGGTGTCGCTGACGGCCTATGTGCCGCACAACTACCCGCTCGACAAGCTGGAACCCGGCCTCAACGAGAACGCCTTCTACGACCCCAGCAACTTCACCTACCCGGCCGGCAGCTATGTCTGCGAGGTCGAGGTCGACCCGGCCACCGGCGTCACACGCATAGCCCGCTTCAGCGCGGTGGACGACTTCGGCAACATCGTCAACCCGATGATCGTCGAGGGCCAGGTGCACGGCGGGCTGGCGCAGGGCATCGGCCAGGCGCTGCTGGAGCATGGCCAGTACGACGCCGACAGCGGCCAGCTGCTGACCGGCAGCTACATGGACTACGCGATGCCGCGCGCCGACGACCTGCCCAGCTTCAACGTGCAGACTGCCAAGGGCACGCCTTGCACGCACAACCCGCTGGGCGTGAAGGGCTGCGGCGAGGCGGGCGCCATCGGCTCGCCGGCGGCGGTCATCAACGCCATCTGCGACGCCATCGGCGTCAAGGACATCGCGATGCCGGCCACGCCCTGCACCGTGTGGACGGCCATGCAGGCCCAGGCCTGAGGAGATGACAACGATGAACTACCAAGCCGCATCCTCCGTCGCCGCCGCCCGCCTGGGCGCGGACGACAAGTTCCTGGCCGGTGGCCAGTCCTTGCTCGCCGCCATCAAGCTGGGCCTGGCCGCACCCGAGGGGCTGGTGGACGTGCGCCGCCTGCCCGAGCTGCAAGGCATCAGCGTCGACGGCAAGACGGTGCGCATCGGCGCCGCAACGACGCACGCGATGGTCGCCGCCTCCAGCGATGTGCAGCGCGCCATTCCCGCGCTGGCCGACCTCGCCGGCCGCATCGGCGACCGCCAGGTGCGCAACGTCGGCACGCTGGGCGGCAGCCTCGCCAACAACGACCCCGCCGCCTGCTACCCCGCCGCCGTGCTGGCGCTGGGCGCCACCATCCACACCAGCAGCCGCGCCATCGCCGCCGACGACTTCTTCCAGGGCCTGTTCACGACCGCGCTGCAGGATGGCGAGCTGATCACGGCGGTCAGCTTCCCCATCCCGAAGTCGGCAGCCTGGCAGAAGTTCAAGCAGCCCGCCTCCAGGTTCTCGCTGGTGGGCGTGTTCGTGGCCCGCTTCGACAACGGCGTGCGCGTCGCTGTCACGGGCGCGGGGCCGGGCGTGTTCCGCAGCAGCGAGCTGGAGCAGGCCTTGGCCCGCGACTGGAGCGCGGCCGCCGCCCGCGCCGTCAAGGTCAGTGCCGACGGCTTGAACAGCGACCTGCACGGCACGGCCGCCTACCGCGCCGCGCTGATCCCCGAGCTGGCCGCGCGGGCCGTCGGCGCGACCTGAGTGCGCAACCAGCGCAGCTGCAGCACCAGGCCCACGACCAGCAGCAACAGCAGCACGCCGGTGATCGCCTTCAGCGCCGGCGCATCGGCGTTGGGCAGCAGCGGCGCGCCCAGCGGCAGCCGCGTCAGCGTCTCGGTGAAGCCCGGGATCAGGTGGAAGAACAGCGTCGTCGAGAAGCTGACCGCCTGCACATAGCGCGACCAGCTGCCGAACAGCTGCGTCAGCGCTGCTGCGCCGCCAACAGCCAGCGCCAGCAGCGTCAGGAGGGACAGCACATGCGGCGGGCCGAAGCCGCCATGCTGGAAGATGCCCAGCCCCGTCGCCGCCGTCAGCGCCGTCGTGACCACATAGGTGCGCCCCAGCGTGCTGCGCACCGAAATCTCGCGCTCGCGCGCCACGGCCCAGAAGCCGCTGGCCAGCGCGACAAGGCTGATGGCCGTGTGGATGACACCGAGGTTGGTCAAACCGAGCATGCGAATCTCCCTGGGTTGAGTGACGTTAGGCCCGCCAGGAGAAGCATGAAGCGCGCCCGCGGCCGGCGCGACGGGTCTGACCCTAGGGGAAGTGCGTGACGGTCGCCGTGTTGGACCCGCCCTTGCAGCGCGCCGGCTCGCCGCGGTCGTTGACGACGCGCTCGATGCTGCCCTTGTCGACCAGGCAGACGGTGATCAGGCTGTGCAGGCGCACGCCGGGTTTCTCGGGCACCTCGAAAGCGCGGTCCAGCACCACGTCCGGCTTCAGGAAGACGCTGTAGGCGCCCAGCCCCCAGGCCTCGTGGCGCGTCACCGAGTCCGCCACCTTGTAGGCCGGGAAACCACGGCCCGAGGCGCTGCGCCATTGGGCTTGCGTGGGCGGGTCGTAGGGGATCTCGGACTGGTAGAAGTAGACCCGCCCGCCATTGCCGCGCCAGACGACCTGCTCCTGCTGGAAATGCTCGACGAACAGGCCGTAGATGGTCACGTCCTCGCCGTCCACCCACAGGCCGTGGGCGGACGGGTTGCTGGTCCAGCCGACGCCTTCGCCATGGTCGGCGCGCCAGATCCAGGTGTGGTCGACCAGCGTGTCGTGCGCGTGGATGCGCAGCGCCGTGTGCACCTGCCCGGCCGCCGCGCCGCCGATGCGGAAGAACAGGTCGTGCAGCACGATGGGGTCGGCCCTGTGGCGCTTCTTGGCCCCTGCCGGTGCGACCTCCATCAGCACGCCCGAGTCCTGCTTGCCGGCGTCCAGGAACAGCCCGGAGATCGTCAGCCCATCGACGTCCGCCGTCTTCACCAGCGGCTGGCCGTTGTCCGAGCGCAGCGTCGGGAAGCCGATGCCCAGCACCACGGTGCCGGGGCGATTGACCTGCAGCGCCTGCGTCAGCAGGTACTCGCCCGGCGTGAACAGCAGATGCTTGCCGGCGGCGAGCTGGGCGTTGAGGGTCGCCGCCGTGTCGCCGGGCCTGGCGATGAAGAAGCGGCTGAGCGGCAGCGTCTTGCCGGGCGCGGTCGCGCCGCTGGCCCAGGAGATGCCCGCGCTGTCACGCCGCAGCGCCGGCACGCGCACGGCATAGCCGCCATCGGTATCGATGAAGAGATAGGGCTTCTCGCGCACCAGCGGCGTCTTGTCGACCTTGGTGTAGCGCTGGCCCGGCGTCGGGAACTCACCCGCCGGCGGGTTGGGCACGCCGACGAACACCATGTTCCAGTTCGAGCCCGTCCAGCTGCCCCACTGGCTGTTGCGCGAGATCCATTGCTGCTGCGTGGCCGAGTTGACCTGGCCGTCCACCAGCACGTCCGAGAACCAGCCGCCGCTGGCCCAGCCGTTGTTCTGGTTCAGCTTGATGTTGCCGCGCACATGCATGCGCCGGAACGGGATGGCCTGGGACACGGCCCACTGCATCGTGTTGTCGCCGATGCCCAGCGTGGGCGTGACCGCGAAGTTCTCGGCGCCGCGCCAGAAGTTCTGCGTCGCGTTGTCGCCGTCCAGCAAGGCGTTGGCGCGCAGCTCGCCGATGACGTGCACGTCGCCCGGCTGCCGCCCCAGCCCCAGCACCTGCGTGTAGAAGCCGACGGGGATGCGCAGGTTCTCGTAGGTGCCCGGCAGCAGCAGGATGGCGTCGCGGCGCGGGCCGAAGTGGTTGGGCTGCTGGGCCTCGTAGATGTCCAGGATGCGCTGCTGCAGGCCTGGCGTGGCCGGGCTGAGGACGTGGACGTTGGGGCCGAAGTCCGGCGGCGGCGGTGGCGCGGCCGCGGCTGCCAGCGGGGCAGCCAGGGCGGCCGCCGCCAGCAGGCGGCTCAGCGTGGGTGCGGTCGCGCGCGAACGCGCGGGGTCGGTCTTGCGTGGCATGTCTCGTCCTCGCCAGCGGCCTGGCTGTCGTTGTGCTGATCCTGCCGTGGCAGGAATTGGAATCGGTTCCAATTCCCGGATTGGATCATGACTTGCCGACGGCCGGCCTGAGGACGAATCCGGAGCGGGGCGGTAAAAGGCCTAGAAGGCCGAGCCCGGCTGCTTCAGGAACTCCAACTCCTCGGGCGTGGACGTGCGCCCCAGGATGGCGTTGCGGTGCGGGTAGCGGCCGAAGCGCTCGACGATGGCCTTGTGCTTGAGTTCGAAGTCGTGCGTGTGCTGCGGCGCCCGCTCCTTCATCAGCGGCTCGCCCGCCGCGTGGATGGCGGCGGACTCGCTGTGCATGTAGGGCATGTAGAGGAAGGCCCGCTGCTCGACCTGCAGCTGCAGGTCGGCGCCAGCGGCGACGGCCTCCTGCGCGAGGGCCAGCGCCAGCGGATCGGCGGCAAAGGCCTGCGGCGTGCCGCGGTGGATGTTGCGTGCGAACTGGTCCAGCGCGATGACCTCGGCGAGCCGCCCCTCGGGGGTGGCCCGCCAGCCGAACAGCTCGCAGCGTTTGGCCTGCTCGTGCAGCGCGCCGAAGCGGCTGCGGATCAGCGCGTCAAAGCCGGCGTCGACCTGCCACCACTGCGCGGGTTGGATCTCTTGGAACCAGAAGTTGAGGACGGTGTTGGGCATGATGGCGCACACCATAGCCCGCCTGGCGCTCGGCTGCGAGACCCTGGTCTCTCACTTGCGGCCGAACGCGAGCAGCAGCCCGCCAATCGCGATCGCGCCCACGCCCAGCCACACCGGCAGGTTCACCTGCTCCTTCTCCTTGGCCGACACCTCCAGCGGCCCCAGCTTCACGACGGTGGTGTCCTTGGTGTAGCTGAAGCCGCCCATGGCAAGGCTGGCGGCGCCGGCGACGAGGAGGAGCACGCCAACGATCTTGGTGAAGTTCATGTCAGGCCTTCCGAGTGGGTTGAGGCGCCCAGCTTAAGGGCCTCACCACGCGTAGCTGGCCCCCAGCAACCCGTAGTTCACGCCCTCGCCCTGCGGCCCGCGGCTGCGGCCGATGCCAGGCGTGACCGTCCAGCCCGCGCCGGCGGCAATCGCCGCCTTCATCTGCACGCTGCGCAGGCTGCCACCGTCGTGCAGGCGGTCCTGCATGACCTCGCTGTTCAGCGCCACGTGCTCGCTGACGCGGTAGGTGGCGCCCAGCTGGTGGCTGCGGTCCAGTGCGGCCTCGTCGCGGTTGATGGCCGACACGCGGCTTGGCTGCAGCAGCGGCACGCCAGCCAGCAAGCCGCCGTTGCTGCCAGCGCTCTGCTGCGTGGCGGTCGTCGTCCGGTAGTGGTTGCGCATCGTCGCGCCGTAGACACTCAGGCGCGGTGTGACCTGCACGGCGCCATGCACACCGACGCCATGCCCCCTGACGCGCTGTTCCACCGGCGTGGCCGCGCCGCCGCCGCTCGCGGCCAGGCTGCCGCGCGCACGGGCGTTGCGGTGGGTCGCGTCCAGCCCGACGTTGACGGTGTCGGTCGGCTTCCAATCCACGGCGGCCGCCACATCGGTCTGGCGCAGGGCGCTGCCGTCGCGGCGCTGGCTGGCGTTGACGCCGGCCTGCCAGACCTTGCCGGCCACACCACCGCCGACCGACACCTGCCTGGGCTTGTAGCTCGTGCCGCTGACGGCATCGCGGCTGCGCGACTGGCCCACGCCGGCCTGCACCCAGGCGCTCTCGCCCAAAGGCAGGGTGACGGCCGCCGCCGCGCTCTGGTTGTGCTGGGCGTCGCGCTGCACGGCCAGGTTCAGCGCGCGCTTGTCGGCATTGGGTGCGGGCTCGTCGGCGTGGGCGATGCCGGCCAGCAGCAGCGTGGTGGCGATGAGGGTGGGCTTGAGGCGGTTCATGAGGGGCTCCGGGTTCTGCGGGTCTTGGCGACCCTTTCAACCCGACAACGCCGCCCGCGCCGCCATCCTTCCCGCGCAGATGTAACCAGGCGCAGCCCGCCGCATACTAGCGCCCACCCACCACCGCGAGGCCCGCCGTGCTCGACCCCACCCCGGACAGCATCGACGCCACTGCCGCCGCCCTGCAGGCGCAGGCCTATCTGCCCTCGCGCGAGCTGGCCACGGCGGCCTTCCTCGCGCTGCGCCTGTCGCGCCCGCTGCTGCTGGAAGGCGCGCCCGGCACCGGCAAGACGGCCATCGCCGCGGCGCTGGCGGCCGCGCTGCAGCGGCCGCTGATCCGCCTGCAGTGCTACGAAGGCCTGGACCTCGCCGCGGCGGCCTACGAATGGAACTACGCGCGACAGATGATGGAGATCCGGCTCGCGCAGGCGCACGAAAGTCAACGCACGGCCGACGAGCTGTTCGCGCGCCGCTTCCTCATCGAGCGCCCGCTGCTGCAGGCCCTGACGACGACACCCCCGCCGGTGCTGCTGATCGACGAGCTGGACCGCGCCGACGCGCCCTTCGAGGCCTTCCTGCTGGAGTTCCTGGCCGACTTCCAGATCACCATCCCCGAGCTGGGCACCGTCACCGCCGCGGCGGCGCCGCTGGTCATCCTGACCAGCAACCGCAGCCGCGAGATCCACGACGCGGTCAAGCGCCGCTGCCTGTACCACTGGGTGGACTTCCCCGACGCCACGCGCGAGCTGGCCATCGTGCAGGCCCGGCTGCCGCAAATCGATGCGCGCCTGGCCGAGCAGGTCGTCGCCTTCGTGCAAGGCCTGCGCCGTCTCGACCTCTACAAGCTGCCGGGCCTCGCCGAAACGCTGGACTGGTCGCGCGCGCTCGTGGAGCTGAACGCCGTCAGTCTGGACCCGGCCACGGTGCAGTCCACACTGGGTGTGCTGCTGAAGTACCAGGACGACATCGCCCGCGTGCAGGGCAGCGAGGCAGCACGGCTGCTGGCCGAGATGCGGGCCACCGTACAGGCCTGAGCGATGGACCACCTGGCCGAGAACCTCGTGCACTTCGGCCGCGTGCTGCGCACGGCCGGCCTGCCCGTGGGCACGGACCGGCTGCTGCTCGCCGCGCAGGCGCTGCAGGCCGGCGGCCTGGCGTCGCGGGCCGACTTCAGGGCCACGCTGGCCACCTGCCTGGTCGACCGGCCCGAGCATCGGCCGCTGTTCGAGCAGGCCTTCCACGTCTTCTGGCGCGAACCCGACCTGCTGGGCCGCATCATGGCCTTGCTGCTGCCGCAGGCGCAGGGCCGCACGGCCGCGCCGCCGCCGCCCGAGAACCGCCGGCTGGCCGACGCGCTGTTCCCGGCGCCGGCGCGCGAGGCCCGGCCGCGTGAGGAGCAGGTCGACATCGAGGCGCGCCTGGACGCCGGCAACCGCGAGCTGCTGCAGCGGCGCGACTTCGACACCATGACCGCCGCCGAATGGGCCGCCGCGCGCCGAGCGCTGACCGAGCTGCAGCCCCTGCTCGCGCAGCGCCTGACGCGCCGCCCCGCAGCGGCGGTGCGTGGCCGCATCGCCTGGCGCGCGACGCTGCGCGCCGAAGCCCGCCGCGACCTCGCGCTGCCCGAGCGCGAACGTGCCCGCCGCCGCTCCGCGCCGCTGGTGCTGCTGGCCGACATTTCCGGCTCCATGGGCCGCTGCTCGCGCGTGCTGCTGCACCTGGCCCAGGGCCTGCTGAGCCCGGCACAGGCCGGTGGTGAGCGGCCCGTCGTCGAGGCCTTCGTGTTCGGCACGAGGCTGACGCGCATCACCCGCCAGCTGAAGGACCGCGACCCCGACGCCGCGCTGGCGGCCGTGTCCGCCGCGGTCCCCGACTGGGCCGGCGGCACCCGCATCAGCGCCAGCCTGCACGCCTTCAACCGCGACTGGGCGCGCCGCGTGCTGGGCTCGGGCACGGCCACCGTGCTGCTCGTCACCGACGGGCTGGAACGCGGCGACGCCGAGCGCGACGGCAACGCGACGGCCGACGACCTCGGCCGGGAGGCCGAGCGGCTGCGCCTGTCCTGCCGCGAGCTGGTCTGGCTCAACCCGCTGCTGCGCTTTGATGGCTTCGAGCCCCGCGCCGCGGGCGTGCAGGCGCTGCTGCCCCAGGTCAGTCGTCACCTGCCCGTGCACAACCTCGACAGCATCAGCCGCTTGCTGGGCGCGTTAGGCCGGCGCTGACCGGCTGCGTCCTACAAGCCGGCGGCGCACCGTCCGCTGCGCCAGGCCCGGTCGATTCCTTAGATTTGGGTTTCGGCGGTGCGCATCGGGTGCTACCGCTTCCGATGAAAGGAACTGCAATGAAGATCTCGAAAATTGCCTCGCTGATCGTGGTCGGTGCCCTGGTTGCGCCGCTGGCCAGCTACGCCGCCGACAGCAAGCCCGCCGGCACCGCCAAGGTCTGGGTCAAGGACTCGGTCATCACGACCAAGGTCAAGGCCGAGCTGGCCGCCAGCAAGGTCTCGTCGCTGGCCAAGGTCCACGTCGACACCGACGCCGACGGCTGGGTGCAGCTGACCGGCAAGGTCAAGACGCAAGCCGACAAGGACAAGGCCGAGAGCGTGGCCAAGGCCATCGACGGCGTGAAGTCCGTCGACAACCAGCTGGTCGTGACCGCCAAGTAATCAACGCCGCCCCCCGGCCACACGGCCCGCCGCGCTCACTGCGGCGGGCCGTGCCTTTTTGGCGGCCCGCCGTCAGAATCCACCGATGAACCTTGCCGGCCAGCAAACCCTGCCCGTGACCCAGGCCCAGGCCTGGGCCGCACTCAACGACACCACGATGCTGCAGGCTGCCGTGCCGGGCTGCGAGTCCATCACGCCGGCCGGCGACAACGCCTTCGACGTGTTGATGGCCGTGTCCATCGGCCCCGTGAAGGCCAAGTTCAAGGGCCGCTTGCAGCTGTCGGACTTGGACCCGCCCAGCGGCTATCGGCTGGGCTTCGAAGGCTCCGGCGGTGCGGCCGGCCACGGCAAGGGCCAGGCCGCCGTCACGCTGCAGGCGCTGTCGCCGCACGAAACCCGGCTCAGCTACGAAGTGACGGCCAGCGTGGGTGGCAAGCTCGCGCAGATCGGCTCGCGCCTGGTCGACATGGCGGCGCAAAAGCTGGCCGAGGACTTCTTCGCCCGCTTCCAGGCGGCCCTCGTCGAACGCCACCCGGCCGCGGCAGCGCCGCCCGCGCCCGCCCCCAAAACGGAGCGCGCCAGCCGCCGGCGGCGCCTGCTGGCGTGGCTGCGGCGGCTGCTCGGGTGAGCGCCAGGTCCAGCGCCGTTTTGCAACTCCGCCGACCCGCTTCGTGACAGCCTGAAACCAAGGCGGGTTTTCCCAGGGTCGAGCCCGGTACAATTGCACATGTCCGAGACAACGGGCCTGCCCTGCGCAGGCCCGTTCCTTTTGTACAGACCATCTGCCTCGACGCCCGCTCCGCTTGCTGCCCCCCCGACGGGGCGTGTCAGCGTTTTCGGGCGGCCGGGCACCGCTGACCATGACCACGTCTTCCCGCCGCCTGCCCCACATCGACGCCCTCAAGGCCGTCGCTGCGCAAGCCATCGTGTTGCACCACCTCGTCAGTTACGGCCCCATCGCCCGCGCGGCGCACGAGGCGCTGCCGCTGTTGGCCGGCTTCATGCATCAGTACGGCCGCATGGCGGTGCAGGTCTTCCTCGTCGTCGGGGGTTATCTCAGTGCGCGCGGTCTGTCGCCGCGCGGCAAGGCGCTGCAGGCCGGCGTGCCCGAGCTGCTGTGGCGGCGCTACCTGCGCCTGGTGCTGCCCTTCCTGGCCGCGCTGGCGCTGACGCTGGGCGCCTGCGGGCTGATCGCGTCGTCCTGGCCCGAGCTGGTGCCCACCGACATCGGCCTGGGCCAGCTGTTCGCCCACGCGCTGCTGCTGCACGACGTGCTGGGCTATGAAGCGCTGACCGTGGGGGCCTGGTATGTGGCCATCGACCTGCAGCTGTTCGCGCTCCTGGTGGGCCTGCTGTGGCTGGCGCGGCGCGGCTGGCGCCACCCCAGCCGCCTGGTCGTCGGCCCGGTGCTGGTCGCTGCCGTCGCGCTGGGCTCGGCCTTTGTCTTCAACCGCCAGCCGGAGCTGGACGCCTACGCGCCCTACTTCTTCGCGGCCTATGGTCTCGGCGCTCTGGTGCACTGGCTGGGCCTGTGGCGCCATGGCCGCGCCGGCCTGCTGCTGCTGGCGGTGGGCGTCGGTGCTGCGCTGACGATGGAGTGGCGCGGCCGCCTCGCGCTGGCCTTGGCCACGGCGCTGTGGCTGGCCTGGGCCGAAGCGCGCCAGTCCGCCGGCAAGCCGTCGCTGCCCACGGCCTGGGCGCCGGCGCTGGCACGCTGGGCGACGCCGTCGTATGCCCTCTTCCTGCTGCACTTCCCGGTGCTGCTGCTGACCAACGCGTTGCTGGCCCAGCTGCCCGACGCGTCGCCGGCCACGGGCCTGCTGCTGCTGGGCACGACCTGGGTGCTGGCCAACTGCCTGGCCGTGCCCTTCCACCGCTGGGTGGAGGCGCCGGCCGCGCGCTTCGACCCGCTGGCCTGGCTGCCACAACTGGCCCCTCGCCTGCTCTCGCGGCGCTGACGCGCGCGAGTCCGGTCGGCTCCGCGAGGGGACGGCGCTGCTTGCGGCAGCGAGCCGCAAGCACCTCGCCATGGCGCGCCGGCTTGGGGCCGCCCGGCGCTCGGCCCACGAGCGCTTGAAAACCGCCACGCTTGACCCACGGGCTGCGTGCTAATGTCACGCGCAGTCAGCCCTAGGACGCGCCCCCATGACGAGCCCACCCACCGCCGCGGCGCCCAGCCGCGAGCAGCTGCTGCACAGCCTCTACGAGGCCGCCGAGCTTGAGCACAACCTGATGTGCACCTACCTCTATGCGGCCTTCAGCCTGAAGCGCGGCGAGGCCGAGGGGCTGCAACCGCACGAGGCCGAGGCGACCGAGCGCTGGCGGCGCGAGATCACCGCCGTGGCCATCGAGGAGATGGGCCACCTGGTCGCGGTCTGGAACATCACGGCGGCGCTGGGCGGCGCGCCGCGCATGGGTCGCGGCAACTTCCCGCTCGACCCCGGCAACCTGCCGGCACGCGTGGTCGTCAGGCTGGCGCCCTTCAACGACGCGACGCTGCAGCACTTCATCTACCTGGAGCGGCCCGAAGGCAGCGCCGAGGAGGACGGCGAGGGCTTCGCGGCCGAGCGGCTGTTCACGCGCGGCTCGACCGCGCCGCGCATCACGCCGATGGCGCGCGACTACGACACCGTGGGTCATTTCTACGCGACGCTGAGCGCCGACCTGCGCGCCTTCGTCGACGCGCGCGGCGAGGCGGCAGCCTTCTGCGGCGACCGCTTCCTGCAGCTGGGCCCCGAAGAGCTGAACCTGTGCGGCGCGCGCCATGTGCTGTGCTCCAAGACGGCGCTGGCCGCGTTCGACGCCATCGTGCGCCAGGGCGAGGGCGCGCCCAGCGACAGCGAGCGCTCCCACTACCACCGCTTCGCCGACATCCGCACCGAGCTGGGCGCGCTGCGCAAGGCCAACCCGGCCTTCGACCCCGCCTGGCCGGCCGCGACCAACCCGGTGCTGCGCCGCCCGCCACGGCCCGAAGGCCGGGTGTGGCTGGAGAACCCCGCAGCCGCCGCGACAGTGGACGTCGCCAACGCCAGCTACGGCCTGATGCTGCGCCTGCTGGCCCAGAGCTATCTGCTGCCCGGCCCATCGGCCGAGAAGAGCCTGACCGTCGACCTGGCGCTGGGCCTGATGCGCGCCTTCACGCCGCTGGCCGAACAGGCCGCGCGGCTGCCCGCCGGGCCCAGCAACCCGGGCTGTCATGCCGGCGCCAGCTTCACGGCGCTGCGCGACGCGGCCGCGATGCCGCCCGGCCCGGCCGCACGGCGCTTCGCGCGCGAGCGCCTGGCCGAGCTGGCGCAGGCCGCCGCCCAGCTGCATGCCGAGCTAGACACCGAGGCCACCGGCCGCGCGGCGCGCCAGCTGCAGGCCCTGCGCGAGCGCGCGGACCGCGGGCTGGACCTGGACGCCCCGGTCGCCGCGCCGGCACCGGCTGCCGCGCCTGCCGCCACGCCGGCCGCGCCGCCGCCGCCGCCCACCGAGGTCGTCGGCGGCATCGAGATCGTGCAGGGCGACAAGCTGGAGCTGCGCTTCGAGGCGCAACGCTGCATCCACGCGCGTTTCTGCGTGACGGGCGCGCCCAAGGTCTTCCTGGCCAATGTGCAGGGGCCCTGGCTGCATCCGGACGCGATGCCGGTCGAGCGCCTCGTCGACATCGCCCACGCCTGCCCGTCCGGCGCCATCCAGTACCGCCGCAAGGACGGCGAGGCCGACGAGGCGGCGCCGCCCGTCAACCTGCTGTCGGTGCGCGAGTCCGGGCCCTACGCCATCCGCGGCGCGCTGACGCTGCGCGGCCAGCCCATCGGCACGCGCGCCACGCTGTGCCGCTGCGGCGCCAGCAAGAACAAGCCCTTCTGCGACGGCAGCCACCACGACGCCCGCTTTGCCGCCACCGGCGAGCCCGAGACCGGCCTGCTGGGCCTGCCGACCGACATGCCGCCCGTGCGCGACGGCACCATCGCCATCGAGCCCGAGCCCAACGGGCCGCTGCAGCTGCGCGGCCACATCGAGGTGCTGAGCGGCACCGGCCGCATGGTCTGCCGCGTCAGCCAGGCGCGGCTGTGCCGATGCGGCGGCAGCCAGACCAAACCCTTCTGCGACGGCAGCCACGCGCGCAATGGCTTCAGTGCCGACTAGCCCGCCCGAGCCGACCTCGGGCGCTGCGGCGGCGCAGGCGCGCGAGTCGCCGCACGAACTCGCGGCCCGCATCCTCGTCACCGTGCTGGCCTGCCTGGGCGCCGCGATGACGGCACTGGCTGCGTTCGAGTTCATCAGCGGCCGCGTGACCGCGCTGTCCGGCCAGCGGCTGATGATCGCGCTGGGCATGCTGACCGCCGCCGGCGTGGGCTACGGCCTGCGCCGCGCCGGCCGGCCCGGCGCGGCCTGCGTCGTGACGCTGGCCTTCGCGATGCTGACGCTGGCCTGCCACGCGATGGAGGTGGGCCTGGGCGTGCACACGCTGTCCCTGGCCGCCGCCTGCCTGACGATCACGCTGGGTGGCGGCTTGGCCGGCGGCCGCGCGGCGTGGCTGTTGGCCGCGCTCTACCTCGGCGCGGTCGGCGTGCTGGCGCTGATGGAGGCACGCGGCCTCATCCCCGGCCAAGCGGCGCCGCTGCGCGTGACGCTGGGCGACCGCGTCGTCGCCCACGCGCTGTACGCCACGACGGCCTTGCTCGCGGCGCTGCTGATCAACCGCGTGCTGGGCGCCGCGCTGCGCAAGGCGCTGGAGGAGGAAGAGCGCCTCGCCCGCCTCGTGCAGGCGGCCAACAACTGGGCCTGGGAGGCGGACGCGCGCTTTCGCGTCACGTCGCTGTCGGACGAGTTCGAGGCGCTGTCAGGCCACAAGCGCGAGGACTTCCTGCGCCTGGGCGAGCCGGACGGCGCGAAGCTGGTGCGCGACGCCGACTACCACGCGCTGCTGGAGGACATCCACGCCCGACGCGCCTACCGCGACCGCGTCAACGGCTTTCGCACGCCGGGCGGCCGGCTGCTGTGGACGCTGAGCTCGGGTGAGCCGGTGTTCGACGCCGACGGCCGCCACACCGGCTGGCGCGGCGTCAGCCACAACATCACCGGCGAGCGCCTGGCGCTGCAGCAGCACCAGCGCACCGCCGGCATGCTGGACAAGCTGCTGCGCGCCAGCCCCGACGCCATCTGCGTGGCGGGCATCGACGACGGCCGCATCCGCTTTGTGAACTCGGGGTTTTGCACGTTGGTGGGCCGCAGCCGCGACGAGATGATCGGCCGCTCCGGCCGCGAGCTGGGCCTGTGGCCCGACAGCGACGAGCCCAAGCGGCTGGCGGCCGAGCTGGCCGCGACCGGCATCGTGCGCGACTTCCGCTCCGCCGTGCTGGTGCATGGCCAGTGGCGCGACCTGCTGGTGTCGGCCGCGTCGCTGGACTGGGACGGCGAGCTGGCGACCATGCTGAT
The DNA here is from genome assembly GCF_056406315.1 of Roseateles sp. P1_C6. Lineage (NCBI taxonomy): Bacteria > Pseudomonadati > Pseudomonadota > Betaproteobacteria > Burkholderiales > Sphaerotilaceae > Roseateles > Roseateles sp. P1_C6. The sequence goes on along the minus strand of NZ_JBFUAK010000007.1, from coordinate 79,841 downwards.
CGCGCGCGACATCACCGAACGCGAGCGCGCCCGCATCGAGGCCGACGCCATCCTGGACAACGCCAGCGTGGGCATCGCGCTGACGCGCGGCGAGCGTTTCGAGCGCGTCAACCGGCACTGGCAGGAGATCTTCGGCGGCACCGAGCCGCAGCTGGCCGCGGGCAGCCCGGCGCTGCCGGCGGCGCACGAGATCGCCAACGCCGCCCAGGCCTTCGAGCGCGAGTTCCTGCGCCCCGGCGGCCAGCGCATCACGGTGCGCTTCAACGCGCGCGGCCTGCCGGGCACGCTGGCCGGCCATGGCGATCAGCACGCCGACGCCGACCGCGCGACGCTGTGGGTGGCCGAGGACGTCACCGAGCACCGCCGCCAGCAGCAGGAGCTGCAGGCCGCCAAGCAGCAGGCCGAGACGGCCAACCACGCCAAGAGCGCCTTCCTGGCGACCATGAGCCACGAGATCCGCACGCCGCTGAACGGCGTGCTGGGCCTGGCGCGGCTGCTGCAGCAGGCCGGGCCCGACGAGCGCCGGCCGCAATACCTGGCCCATCTCGTCACCGCGGCCGAGTCGCTCAACGAGATCGTCTCCAACGTGCTGGACCTGTCCAAGATCGAGGCCGGCCACCTGGAGCTGGAGCAGATCGAGTTCGACCTGCACGCGCTGGCCCAGGCCAGCTTTGAAGGCTGCGCGGCGCTGGGCCGCGAGCGCGGGCTGGACATGCAGATCAAGCTCGCCGCCGGCCTGCCCCGCCTGGTCATCGGCGACCCGCTGCGCGTGCGCCAGATCCTCGCCAACTTCCTGGTCAACGCGCTCAAGTTCACCGAGCGCGGCGGCATCCGCCTCAGCCTCGAAGCAGTGGGCGACGGACGCGTCTACATGGCCGTGCGCGACAGCGGCATCGGCGTACCGCCCGACCTGCAGCAGCGCCTGTTCCGCCCGTTCGCCCAGGCCGACGACTCGACGACGCGGCGCTTCGGCGGCACGGGCCTGGGGCTGTCCATCTGCCGCGAACTGGCGCTGCGCATGGACGGCCGCGTCGGCGTGGAAAGCGATGGCGCGAGCGGTTCCACCTTCTGGGCCGAGCTGGCCTTGCCGACCGCGCTGACCATCGACGACACGGCCACGCGCATGCGCATCCCGCTGCCGCCGCGCTACCCGCTGGCCGGCCAGCGCCTGCTGGTCGCCGAGGACAACCCGGTCAACCGCCTCATCATCACGGCGTTGCTGCAACGCCTGGGCGCCGAGGTCGTCGAGGCCGAGGACGGCGAGGAGGCCGTGACCATCGCGCGCGCCCAGGCGCAGCGGCTGGACGCCGTGCTGATGGACTTGCACATGCCCAAGATCGACGGCCTCAAGGCCACCGCGCTGTTGCGCGCCGACCCGACGACGGCCCACCTGCCCATCCACGCCTTCAGCGCCGCCGTGCTGGACCAGGAACGCCAGGCCGCGCTGGATGCCGGCATGAACGGCTTCATCGCCAAGCCCGTGGCCGAGGCCGAGGTCATCCGCGTCCTCGGGCGCCAGTGACAGAGGAGACCGCGACATGGCCATCCGCATCGTCCAGCTCGGCAGCCCGCGCGCCAAGGATGAAGGCACGCGCATCGGCACGGTGCGCCGCCCGCCACGCGGCGTGCAGAAGGCGGCGTTCGCGACGCGCGATTTCTACGATGTCTGGTTCCCCAACCTCGCCCCCAGCGTCGAGACGATGAAGCTGGGGCAGTCGGCTGAAACGGCTGCGGAGTGGGCGGCGTTCACGAAGCGATACCGCGCCGAGATGGCCGCACCGGAGGCCCAGCACGCGCTGGCGCTGCTGGCCACGCTGTCGGCGCAGACGAACTTCTCGGTGGGCTGCTACTGCGAGGACGAGACACGCTGCCACCGCTCGGTGCTGCGCGCGCTGCTGGATGAGAAGGGCGCGCGCATCGGCGGCTAGGCTCCGCCGTGCTCCTGCGCCTCGCGCCGGCGGTTCATGTCCGCCAGCGTCTTGCCCGGCTCGTCGCGGAAGGTCTCCAGCGGCTCCAGCGTCTCGACACGGTCGACGCGGAAGCTGCGGAAGTCGTTGCGCAGCTCGCACCAGGCCGCCACGGTCCAGACCGGGCCCCAGAACATGCAGGCCAGCGGCCGCACAATGCGCTCGCTCTTCACGCCGCCCAGGTCCAGGTAGCCCAGCCTGAGCTTGCGCCTGGCCTCGGTGGCCTCGCGCAGCGTCGTCAGGTGGGCGCTGGTGGCCGGGTCCAGCGCCGGCAGCGGCGCATACAAGGCCAGGCTCTCGGCCGCGGCACGCGCGTCCAGCGGCAGCACGGCGAGGATTTTGGACAACGCGTTCTCGGCCTGGCGGGCCAGCGCCGCGTCCAGGCGCGACTCGGCCATGCGCACGGTGGCGACCAGGGCCTGGGCTTCCTGTTTGCTGAACATCAGCGGCGGCAGGTCAAAGCCTGCCCGCATGCGGTAGCCCACGCCGGCCTCGCCCTCGATGGGCACGCCCTGCTGGCCCAGCGCGGCGATGTCGCGGTAGACGGTGCGCATGGACACCTCCAGCCGCTGGGCGAGGTAGTCCGCCGTCGTGAGGCGGCGGCCGCGGATGAGCTGGACGATCTGGAAAAGGCGGTCTGCACGGCGCATGGGCCGGCATTGTGAAGTAGCGGGCACGCCCCTTGCAGAAGACACGGTTCACCGACAACGACGTCGAACATCATCATGGCCCTCTACGCCTCCCATGCCCGCGGTACCCAGCGGGTCGACCTGGCCACGCTGGGCGCCATCAGCGCCCCGCTGCAGTCACTCGCCCACGACCAGCTCTTCGTCGCCCGCGCCGCGGCGGGGCGACGCCGCCCTTCGAAAGGGCAGGTTCAGCCCATCGCCGTGCAGAGCTCCACCAGCGTGCCGTCCGGGCAGCGCACATAGGCCACCGTCTGGCCCCAGGGCTTGGTGACGGGGGCCGCCAGCGCCCGCGCACCGGCGGCCACGGCGCGCTCATAGGCGGCCGGCACATCGGTGACCGTGAAGCCGATCTCCATGCCCAGCGGCTGCGGGCTGGCGTCGGCGGCCACGTAGTCGTGCTGCACGCTGTCGCGCGCGGTGGCGTGGTCGACGAAGGCCAGCGCGGTGCCGCCCGTGCCGGTGTCGACCTCGCCATAGGCGCCGCTCTCGTGCAGGAAGCGCGCCTTCAGGCCGAAGGCCCGGTCGAAGAAGGCGAGTGACGCGGCGACATCGGCCACGTAGACGAGGGTGTAGGCGAAGTTCATGAGCGCTCCTGCGGTTGAATGCCCGCATGCTGCGCCCGCTGGCCTGTCAGCCCATGTCAGCAGCACCGCGGAAAATGCCTGCCAATGCAAGCCTTCCTCATCGCCACCGGCCTGGTGGCACTCGCCGAGATTGGCGACAAGACCCAGCTCCTGGCCTTCATGCTCGCGGCGCGCTTCAAGCGGCCCTGGCCCATCGTGCTGGGCATCTTCGTCGCGACCGTCTTCAACCATGCCGCCGCCGGTGCCTTGGGCAGCTGGCTGACCAGCCTGATCAGCCCGACGGCGCTGCGCTGGGGCCTGGGGCTGTCCTTCATCGCGATGGCCGGCTGGATGCTGATCCCCGACAAGCTCGACGAGGACGATGCGCCCAAACCCGGCCATGGGGTCTTCGTGACGACGGTGATCGCCTTCTTCCTGGCCGAGATGGGCGACAAGACGCAGATCGCGACCGTCGCGCTGGCGGCGCGCTTCCCGGCGGACTTCATCGGCGTCGTCGCCGGCACGACGGCCGGCATGATGCTGGCCAACGTGCCCGCGGTGCTGGTGGGCGGCAAGCTCGCCGAGAAACTGCCGGTGAAGCTGGTGCACACGGTCGCCGCGGTCATCTTTGCCGTGCTGGGCGTGGCCACGCTGGTGGCGGGCGGGGCGCTACTGGGCGAGTGAACGCGCCACGGCGATGAAGGCGCGCAGCTTGGGCGCCATGGCCGCACGACGCGGGAAGTACAGGAACAGCCCCGGCTCCTCGAAGGCCGCCTCGGGCAGCAGCCGCTGCAGCCGGCCGCTGCGCAGCTCTTCGCGCACCAGCGGCTCGAAGATGTAGGCCAGGCCCACGCCGGCCAGCGCCAGCTCGCGCGCAAAGGTCGCGTCCGTGATGACGACGCTGCCCGCCGTGCGCACGGCCACCGTCTCGCCCGCCTCGCGCAGCTCCCAGTCGTACAGGCTGCCGGCCGCCAGCAGCCGGAAGCCGATGCAGTTGTGCGCCGCCAGCGCCTGCACATTCGCCGGCGCGCCGTGGCGGGCGACGTAGTCCGGCGACGCGACGACGATGGCCTTGAAGGGCGGCGTCAGGCGCACGCTGACCATGTCCTGCTGCACCTGCTCGCCCAGCCGGATGCCGGCGTCGAAGCCCTGGGCCACGATGTCCACCAGCGCGTCGTTGTTGTGCACCTCCACGGTCAGCAGCGGGTGCAGCGCAGCCAGGCGCGCCAGCAGCGGCGGCAAGGCCATCTGCGAGGCCACGGCCGACGCATTGAGCCGGAGCAGGCCGCTGACCTCGCCGCGCGCGGCGCTCAGGTGTTCGACGGCCTGCGTGATGTCGTCCAGCGCCGGCGCGACGCCGGCCAGGAAACGCTGGCCGGCCTCGGTCAGCGCGACGCTGCGCGTCGTGCGCGCGAACAGCGGCTCGCCGAGTTGGTCCTCCACGACCCGCACCGCGTGGCTGACGGCCGACGCGCTCAGCCCCAGCGCCTGGGCCGCCGCCGCAAAGCCGCGCTTCTCGGCCACGGCGACGACGATGGGCAGGTGGGCCAGCAGCTCACGATTCATTCATGAACCATATCGCACAACGCATGCGATGAAAGCCTCTTTATCCAGTCACATCGTTTGCAGACACTGGACTCCGTCGCAACCCAACCCACCGGAGCCCGCCATGACCGCCACCCAAACCACCACCCGCCCCACCTGGTTCATCACCGGCGCCTCGTCCGGTTTCGGCCTGTCCTTCGCCAGGTACGCGCTGGGCCAGGGCTACAACGTCGTCGCCACGGCCCGCCAGCCGGCCCGCCTGGCCGCGCTGGCCGACAGCGCGCCGGACCGCGTGCTCGTGCTGCCGCTGGACGTGACTGCTGCTGGCGACGCCGAGCGCGCCACGGCCGCCGCGCTGGCCCACTTCGGCCGCATCGACGTGCTGATCAACAACGCCGGCTACGGCATCGTCGGTGCCGTCGAGGAGACGCCGGACGCCGAACTGCGCGCGCAGATGGAGACCAACTTCTTCGGCGCCGTCGCCGTGACCCGCGCCGTGCTGCCGGCCATGCGCGCCCAGCGCAGCGGCGCCATCGTCAACCTGTCCAGCATGGGCGGGCAGATGTCCTTTGGCGGCTTTGGCGCCTACTCGGCGTCCAAGTTCGCGCTGGAGGGTTTGTCCGAAGCGCTGGCCCAGGAAGTCGCGCCCTTCGGCATCAAGGTGCTGATCGTGGAGCCGGGTGCCTTCCGCACCGGCTTCGCCGGCGCCGACGTGCTGCGCCAGATGCCCGTGCTGGCGGCCTACGACGACATCGTCGGCGGCACGCGCAGCTTTGCGAAGGGCATGGACGGCACGCAGGCGGGGGACCCGGACAAGGCCGCGGCCGCAATTGATGCGGCGCTGCGGGCGGCGGTCACGCCGCTGCGGTTGCAGCTGGGTGGCGACGCCATCGACGCGATCCGCGCGCACAGCGAGCAGTTGCTGAAGGATCTGGCGGCGTGGGAGGCCCTCGGGCGAGCGACGGCCATGGACGAGCAGGGCGCGTGAGCGTTGCCGCTTAGTTGTTTGACCGAAGACGTCACCCGGCCTGCCGGATGACGTCCATCAGGATGAATGGGTTCAGGCTCTCAGATGAGACGGAAATCGTCGTGACCAAGCCAGTAGTCCATGACATCAGGACTGATGACATCGGAACCCAAAGAAGTCTGTACTCGGCCAACGGCCCCGTCATAAGTAAGAACCGATAGATTGCCGGTCGCTCGGGCCAGCGCGCCATCGAGCGCAATCCAACCATCGAACATGCGCGCGAGCCTCGAGGACAGAACACCAAGCATGACGTGGTTGATTGTTGACCCGCCATAGGTGCTGAGCCGCAGCGCCCCAGCGGGAGACCAACCTTGAATGACGAGTTCAAACTCCTCCTGCTCCAGCGCGGGGAATTCAAAGTCGAACGGCTGCCCGCAAATCCAGAAGTCGTTCTCGACGATCCCATCAGAGAGTGCCTGAATGAAGTTGCAGACGCGCTCTTTGTCTGAGTCTGAGAAGGAAAGCGGCGCAAGCACTGTCACGGTGTAGAAAGACATAAAGGCCTAACGAATTCTTAGGAATCCGTGCCACAGCAGCACAGGTCTTGATTCACTGCCGCACGACGCAAACCTAAAGTCAATCAACCCGCCAACACCTGCCGCACCGCCTTGTCCCACTGCGCCAGCCGCGCGCCCGCCTCGTCGCGCGACATGCGCGGCTCAAACGCGCGGTCGAGTTGCCAGATGGCACCGATCTCTTCAGTCGATGCGTAGAGGCCGCTGCCCAGCCCTGCCAGCAGCGCCGCGCCCAAGGCCGTCGTCTCGATGACCTGGGGCCGCAGCACCGGGATGCCCAGCAGGTCGGCCTGGAACTGCATCAAGAGGTCGTTGGCGCTCGCGCCGCCGTCCACGCGCAACTCGGTCAGCCGCTCGGCGGCGCCCACGTCGGCATTCATCGCCGTCAGCACGGCCGCGCTCTGGAAGGCGATGCTCTCCAGCGCCGCGCGGGCGATGTGGGCCTGCGTGGTGCCGCGCGTGAGGCCCAGCAGCGCACCGCGCGCATCGGGCCGCCAGTAAGGCGCGCCCAGGCCGGCGAAGGCGGGCACGAACATGACGCCGCCGGCATCCGGCACGCTCAGCGCGAGGGCTTGCACCTCGCGGCTGGCGCCAATCGCATGCAGGCCGTCGCGCAGCCATTGCACGACGGCGCCGCCGACGAAGACGCTGCCCTCCAGCGCGTACTGCGCCGTCGCGTCGACCTGCGCGGCGCGCGTCGTCACCAGCCCTTGCGTGGACGGGCGCGCCTGCGTGCCGGTGTGCATCAGCAGAAAGCAGCCGGTGCCGTAGGTGTTCTTGGCCTGACCCGGGGTCAGCGCTGCCTGGCCGAACAGCGCGGCCTGCTGGTCGCCCGCGATGCCGGCGATGGGCACGCCGAACTCCATCGCCTGGCCATAGACGCAGGCCGAGGGTCGCACCTCGGGCAGCAGGCTCCTGGGGATGTCGAAGGCATCCAGCAGCTCGTCGTCCCACACGCCGCGATGGATGTCCAGCAGCAGCGTGCGCGACGCGTTGCTGGCGTCGGTCGCGTGGACCTTGCCATCGGTCAGCTTCCACAGCAGCCAGCTGTCGACGGTGCCGAAGGCCAGCTCGCCGCGGGCCGCGCGTTCGCGCGCACCGGCCACGTGGTCCAGCAGCCAGCGCAACTTGGTGGCCGAGAAATACGGGTCCAGCAGCAGGCCGGTGCGCTCACGGACCAGCGGCTCCAGGCCCTGGGCCTTCAACTGCTCGCACAGTGACGCGGTGCGGCGGTCCTGCCAGACCAGCGCCTTGTGCAGCGGCTTCCCCGTCTCGCGGTCCCACAGCACCACCGTTTCACGCTGGTTGGTGATGCCGATGGCGGCCACCTTCACGCCCGCTTTGGCCAGCGCCTCGCGGGCGCAGTCGAGCTGGCCGGCCCAGATCTCCTCGGCGTCGTGCTCCACCCAGCCGGGCTGCGGGAAGTATTGCGTCAGCTCGCGCTGCGCCGTCGCAAGCAAGCGGCCCGAACGGTCGAAGACCAGGGCGCGCGAACTGGACGTGCCCTGGTCCAACGCGAGCAAAGCATCCATGGCGGTCATCTGGAGTGGTTGCATGACTGATTCTGACGTCGGCCCGCAGTGCCGACGATGTGCTGTGGCGGCGCAGCAAGCTGGGCCTGCACCACACGGCCGCACAGTGCGCGGCCGTGGCGGCCTGGTTCGCCGCGCGCTGAGTCCACAAGTCTGGTGATGCCGGGCGCTGCAGCGGCGCCCACACTGGTGGCATCTCACGGAGGAGACCGCCATGAACAGACTCTGGATTCCCCTGTCGGTCTGCGTCGCACTGAGCGGCTGCGCCAGCGGCACGAACTGGCTCTACAAGGGCTATGGTGCGGCGCCGGTGGACACTGATGTCGTCAAGCCGTACGGCGATCTGGTCGGCATCCTGACCAGGAGCACAGACAACACGCCGGCTCTGGTCGACGCCGCCTGCTTCGGCCTGGCCGGCGCGGACGAGGGCGACCGCTGCAGGCGCCAGCGCAACAACGCCGTCGCCGCGCTGATGCTGGGCTCGGAGAACGCCTGCCTGCTGCACCGCAAGACCATGTATGGCAACGAGGCCAGCTACAACATCGCCTTCGGCAGCGCCACCAGCCTGTTCGCCGGCATGGCTTCGGTGGTCAGCGACGTGCATCGCAAGTCCATCCTCGCGGCGCTGGCGCTGTTCTCCAACTCCGAGCGCTCGCTGATCAACGAGACCGTCTACAAGACGATGCTGGTGCATGCCGTGGACAAGAAGATCCTCGAACTCCGCGACACCAAGGCGCAGGCCATGCAGACGCGGCTGAGGACCTCGGTGGCCGACTACAGCGTCAACGAGGCGCTGTCGGACTGGACCAACTTCCACTCGGCCTGCTCCTTCATGACGGGCCTGCAGAAGGCGCTGGACGAGGGCATCCAGGGCGGCAACGCGCAGAAGATGCTGAGGCTGAAGGCCAATCTGCGCAGCGTCGAGGTGGAGCTGGCCCGCTGTGCCGCACCCAAGCCCCCGGCCGCGCCGGCCTCGGGCGCATCAGCGGCCGCTCCCGCGGCACCCGCCTCCGCCGCCTCGGCGCCGGGCGATGGCTGCGCGCTGCTGGCCCAGCGGCAGAAGAAGCTGCACGACGAGCTGATGGCCATCGAGACCCAGTGAAGGCCGAGCCATGCGCATCGCTCACACCTCCTGCTTCAGCCCCACGGTCTTCCCGCACCAGCCCGTGTGGCGGCAGATCCTGGCCGCCAAGCCCGACCTGCTGGTGCTGACCGGCGACTCGGTCTACATCGACGAGAACCCCGTCCCCGAGCACCCGAAGACGCTGGCCGACTTCGAGTTCCTCAGCGTCGTCGCCGCCAAGTACCGCCGTCAGCTGGCCCAGCCCGACTTCGCGGCCGTCATCGCCCAGGTGCCCACCGTCGCGATCTGGGACGACCACGACTTCCTGTGGAACGAGCACTACGCCGAGAAGGCCATCAAGCGCAAGGTCTACGCCGGCCTGATCCGTGCGTCGCGCGCCCTCTTCAACGCTTTCTGCGAGCACCTGGAGGGCCGCCAGACCTTCCCGGACAGCGACAGCGACGCGCGGCTGTGGCGCACCGTCGAGCCGCCGCCCGGCTACCGCCGCCTGGAGTTCAACCCCGCCGGCCAGCCGCCCCTGCACCTGCACCTCACCGACGGCCGCAGCTGGCGCATCGAGCGCACGCTGCTGGGCGCCGCGCAGCGCACGCAGATCGAGGCGGCGATGGACGCGGCGCCGGCCGACACCGTGCACCTGCTCGCCAGCGGCTCGGTCATCGAGGCCCACAAGGGCGAGAGCTGGGTGGGCTTCGAGGACCTGAGCTGGCTGCGCACGCTGGCCGGCCGGCACCGCATCGCCTGCCTCAGCGGCGACGTGCACGCCATCGACTTCCATGCGATGCCGCTGGACGGCGGCCGCTGGCTGTTCGACCTCACCGCCTCCGGCGCAGCCATCCGACGCGCGATCTCGGTCGGCTCGGAATGCCAGAACTTCGGCCTGGTCGACATCGACGCCCAGCAGCTCACCGCCAGCTGGCAGCAGTTCGGCCAGCCGGCTGCGCTGGGGCCGGTGGTCATCGACCGCGCCGCCTGGCGAACGCTGCCCTGACACCCGCGGCTTAGCCCCCCGCCGCGGCGGCTGGGCGCCATCGGGGATGATGGCGCCATGCTGTTAGGTTTGCTGTTCGCCCTCATCGCCGGGCTGATGTGGGGCTTGGTGTTCGTCGCGCCCGTGATGCTGCCGGGCTATGCGCCCGCCCTGCTGACGGTGGGCCGCTACCTGGCCTTCGGGCTGATCGCGCTGCCGCTGGCACTGCTGCTGGACCGGCGCGCGTTGCGCGAACTGCAGCGCGCCGACTGGTGGGAGGCCGCCAAGCTGAGCCTGGTGGGCAACTTCCTGTACTACCTGTTCCTGTCGGCCGCCATCCAGCGCGCCGGCGCGCCGCTGCCGACCATGATCATCGGCACGCTGCCGGTCGTCATCGCCGTCTGCGCCAACCACCGCAACCGCGTGCGCGACGGCCACCTGCCGTGGGCGCGGCTGGCGCCGTCGCTGGCGCTGATCGCCGCCGGGCTGGGCTTCGTCAACCACGACGAACTGGCCGTGCTGCAGGCCGGCGCCGGTGACCCACGGCGTTATGCCGAAGGCGCCGCGCTGGCCGTGCTGGCCGTGGCCTGCTGGACCTGGTACCCCATCCGCAATGCCGACTGGCTGCGCGCCCATGCGGACCGCAGCCCGCGCGCGTGGGCCACGGCGCAGGGCCTGGTCACGCTGCCGATGGCGCTGCTCGGCGCCCTGCTGCTGGGTGCCGTCCACCTGGCCGCACCGGGCACGCTGATGCCCGCGGATTACGCCTTCCCGCTCGGTGAACGGCCGCTGGCCTACGTGGGACTGATGGTGGCCATCGGCCTGTGCTCGTCGTGGCTGGGCACGCTGTGCTGGAACGAGGCCAGTCAGCGGCTGCCGACGTCGCTGTCGGGCCAGCTCATCGTCTTCGAGACACTGGCCGCGCTGGCCTACGCGTTCGCGTGGAACCAGCGCGTGCCACCGCCCGCCACGCTGGTGGGCGTGGTACTGCTGATCGCGGGCGTGGTGTGGGCGCTGCGCATCAAGCCGGTGAAGCACACGACCTGAAGCCCCTCGTCCAAGGCGTACCTTGGCCGGCCCGCGAGGGGGGGGCGATGCTTGCGGCATCGAGCCGCAAGCACATCGCCAAGGCGGGCCGGCGCTCGGCCCGCAAATCCAGATCAGAACCCGGAGTTGCCGGCGCCTCGCGTCACCGTCATGCCCCCGGTGTTGCTGAGCCCGCCTTGCGCCGCGCCGCTGACCGTCACGTTCTGCACCGTGATGCTGCCGCCGGACTTGATCTGGATGCCGTAGGTGCCGGCCCCGCTGATCGTCACGCCGTCGAACAGCGCGCCCTGCACCTGGTTGGGCCCGCTGATGTACAGGCCCGAGTAGGTGCTGTCCTGGATGAGCAGGTCCTTGACGATGACGGGTGCCGTGATGCTCGAGGTGTCCGCGAACAGCCACAGCGCGCCGAACTGGTCGTTCCAGTTGGGCTCGAAGCCGCCCGTGCGCACGAGCGTGTTGCCGGTGAGGCGCGTGGTGCCGCTGAACGGCACGGGGCTGAAGCGCGAGCTGACCGTGATGCCGGCCGAGCCGACCACCGTGTCCTGGATCAGGTTGTACTCGGCACGGTTGCCGTTGCCGCCGTAGATGCCGATGCCGTTGGCCAGCACGGGCGACTGCACGGTGTTGCGCAGGTAGGCGCTGTTGGTCACCGCCGCACCTTCCGAGAACATCGCCAGCGCGTCGTCACCGGTGTTGCGCACGACGCTCTGGTCCATCCATGTGTTCTGCACGTTGGCGTGGATGTTGACGCCGTCGGCAAAGGTGTTGCGGATGCGCAGGCCGGTGGCGTACAGGCCGTTGGTGCCGGAATCGATCCACAGGCCGACCTTGGTGTGCTCGAGCCACAGGTTCTGGAACAGCGAACCGGTGCCGAAGTTGCCCTCCAGCGGCGCGTCGGTCAGCACTTGGCCGTCGGGGTCGCGCAGCGTGACCTTGCCCAGCATCAGGAAGTCGGCCATCTTCACGTTGCTGCCCGTGCCGTAGAAGCCGCCGCGGCCGTCGTCGCCCAGCTGCACCGTGGAGTACCAGGGGCCGGCACCGCGGATGGTGACGCCCGACACGTTGAGGCGCGAGGTCAGCCGGTAGGTGCCGGCCGGGATCCACACGACACCGCCCGTGGGCTGGGCCGCGGCGATGGCCTGCTGGAAGGCCGAGGTCGCATCCGACCCGTTGGGCTGCGCGCCGTAGCTGGCGATGGAGAAGGCGCCGGCCGGTGCGCCGTAGGCGGCGGGCACGACCTCGGTCTCGATGAAGTCGATGTCGTAGTAAGCGGCGGTGTTGCCGCCGTCCTTCTGCAGCTTGAACACGGTGCCCGCGGGGTAGCTGGCCAGCGGCACGTGGATCTCGTCGTAGAAGTGGCGCGGTGTGCCGTCCGATGGCACGCCGCGGAAGGGGTAGCCACCGTAGACCCAGGCGTAGGTGGACGTCAGCGCCAGGTCCTGCACCTTGGTCCCGTTGGCGTACAGCGCCAGCGTGGCCGACTGGCCGCCACCGCCCGGCGCGTCGGGGATGGAGTAGCGCAGCACCAGCGAGTTGGTGGGCTGCGTCAGCGTGAAGCTGACCTGGTGACCGGTGCTGGACAGGCGCACCAGGCTGCGGCCGCTGGACTCCGACTGCACCGTGAACGGCGTGCGGTTGGCGGCCAGCACGGCGGCGTTGGTGGACGCCGTCTCGGCCTCGTACAGCGTCGTGCGCACGGTGGCACCGCGCGCGGCCTGCGTCACCTCGCCGGGCACCGTGAGGCTGTCGACACCGACATCGGCGCCGGTGGTGGCGCTCTGCAACGCGACGGTGTTCAAGCCCGTGCGCAGCGTCAGCGGCAGGCTGACCGTGGCCCAGCCCGACGAAGCGGGCAGGCTGACGGTGCCCACCTTGGCGGCGTTGACGATGACGTCCAGCGTGCGCGCGCTGCCGCTGCTGTTGACGTAGCGCAGGCTGGCCGTGGCGCCGCCGTCGGCGCTCATGAACACCGAGCGGATGGCGCGCGCGCCCGAGCCCGAGAAGCCGGCCGCATAGCCGCTGCCGTTGAAGCCGCTCACGGCTGTGGACACCGCGGCACCGCCGGACATGAACCAGGTCTCGGCCTCGGCCGGCGTGACGGCCGGGTTGCCGCCACCGCCGCCGCCACCCCCGGTGATGAAGGCCACGTCCAACGCGTCGAGATTGATGTTGCCGCTGTCGGCCGCGGTGAACTTGTAGGCCACGGTGTGGGCGCCGGCCGTCAACGTGACCGTGGAGGTCTGCGTGGCCCACGCGTCCCAGTTGGCCGTCGCCGGCAGGCTGACCTGGCCGGCAGGGGCGCCGTCGACCACCACGGTCAAGGTCTTGGCCGCGCCGGTGCCGTTGGCATAGCGCAGCGCCAGCGAGTGGCTGCCGGCCTGCGCGGCCGTGACGCTGAAGGCCACCTGGGCATTGCCCTTGTTGCCGTCGGTGAAGCCGCCGACGAAGCCACTGCCGGAGTAGCCGGTGTGGTCGGTCGCCACGACGGCGCCGCCGCTCAGCGTGGCGTTCTCCGCCTCCCGGCCGCCGGTGGCGGCAACGACGGCGTCGACGTCCAGCTTGTCCAGGTTGACATTGCCGCTGTCCGCAGCGGTGAATTTGTAGGCCACCGTGTGGTTGCCGGCGGTCAGCGCCACCGTGGATGTCTGCACCAGCCAGTCGTCCCAGTTGGCCGTGCTGCCCAGGCTCACCTGGCCTTTGGACACGCCGTCCACGTACAGCGTCAGCGTCTTGGCCGAGCCGGTGCCGTTGGCGTAGCGCAGCTTCAGCGTGTAGTTGCCGGCCTGCGCGGCGCTGACGGTGAAGCTGGTCTGCGCGTTGCCCTTGTTGCCGTCGGTGAAGCCGCCGACGAAGCCGCTGCCGGTGTAGCCCGTGTGGTCGGTCGCCGGGGTGGCACCGCCGCTGAGCGCGGCGCTCTCAGCCTGGAAGGTGGCTGCGTGGAGGGTGGTTGCCAGCATCAAGAACGGCAGGCAGGAAATCAGGCGACGCAGCGCCGGGGTCGTGTGCATGGGGTTGTCTCCGTAGTAGTCGTCACGAGACCCGTCTAGCGCGGGCCGAAAACCACTCTAGGGACGACGGCGGCGTCGTTCGCGATGCCCCGGCAGGGCGCAAGGGCTGATTCTTCAAAGCCTTGGGAACGCTTCAGGCTGGCTTCAGATTCGCCATAGGCCGCGGATGTTTCGCGGCTCTCGCCCCGTCGCGCAAGGACGTTTGGTAACGCGACCCCAGGACATTCACCGATGCGGTCACATCGGCCCGGATGCTGGGGCTCAGGCCACTCCGCCCGCGAACACCTCGATGACACGCTGGCCGTCGAAGCCATCGGCCTCGCCACGCTTCATGTGGCCACGCGCGTTACTGGCGATGCGCGTGTCGCCGATGCGGTAGTCGTGGCGGCAGTGCAGGTGGCCGTGCAGCCACAGCTGCGCGCCCGGCAGCAGGTCTTCGTCGTTGTTGCAGAAGCTGGCCGTGCCCGGCTGGCGGCCGTAGCGTGGGTCGGCGCTCTTCAGGCTGGGGGCGAAGTGGGTGATGACGACGGTGGCGTCCCAGTCGCCGGTGCTGGCAAGCTCGGAGGCTAGCCAGGCGCGGCTCTCCAGCGCCAGCGCGCGCACGGCGTCCACGCCGAAGACGTCGCCATGGCGCGTGGCCTGCATGACGTTCTGGAAATAGCCGCCGGCGCGCATCGCCCGCGCGCGGCCGGCAGGGCCGAAGGCGTCGAAGTCGCACCAGCGCGTGCTGCCGATGAAGCGCACGCGCCGGCCTTGCGCGTCCGCCACGACGACCGATTCGTCATCCAGCATGCGCATGCCCAGCGCGACGACATGTGCGCGCAGCGCGTCGCGCGCCTCGTCCACGTCGCGGCGGTCGAACTCATGGTTGCCCGGCACGAACAGGATGGGCACCGGCCAGCCACGGAACAGCTCGAAGCTGCGCCAGGTCGTGTCGATGTCGCCGGCCAGGATCAGCAGTTCGGCGTCTGGCGCCGGCCTGGGTTGGTAGCTCTCGGTCTCCATGTGGAGGTCCGAGAGCAGCTGCAACCTCACAAGCCGGTTGAGGACAGAGCTCGGCGCTGCGCGCCTTCGGCCTGTCCCTCAAGGTCATCAGTTGCTGCCATGACAGACCTTGTACTTGCGACCGGACCCGCAAGGGCACGGGTCGTTGCGGCCCACCTTGGGCGTGTCGCGGCGGATGGTCTCCACGCGGTAGCGCTCGGCCTCGGTCAGGTCGGACAAGTCCGCGACCGTGGCGACCATCTCCTCGATGGCGTCGTCCAGGTCCTTCAGCGGATGCTCGCGGTTCAGCGTCGCGACGACTTCCTTCTCCTCGTCCGTCTCGGCCGGCAGGTGGCGGTACAGGCGCGCCAGCGCCGCGGAGACGTCGTCGTTGGGCATGTCGGCCAGCTCGGGGAAGCACAGCGCCGCATGCTGGAAGCCGGCCACCCAGGGCATCAGCGAGCGGGAGATGGAGCCCAGCGCGTCGTAGCTGGCGCGCGCCGAGCGCTCTTCCTCGCTGGCGTCCTCGGGCAGCGGGTCGGGCTCCTGGCCGTCTTCGACGTCCAGGACGACGGGATCGAACCAGCCGTCCTCGGCCAGGCCACGGCTCAAGGCGGCGTGGCGGCGTTCGACGAGCTGCGTGAGCCGGTCCAGCCAGCCGGCATCGACCGTCTCCGGCAGCAGGCCGCCGTCGTAGTCGAAGATGTTGGGCAGCCACTCGTCCGCCTCGATGAGACGCGGCTGCACGATGACGCCACACAGGTAGCCGTCCAGCATGGACGCGTCCAGCGGCTGCAGCGGCTCGGGCGTCGCGGCGAGGAGTTCGTCGAGTTCGGCGAACTCGGCGTCGGTGAGGTCTTGGGTGGTGCTCATGCGGGCATTGTCCGCCCAGCCGGCCTCAGGTCGCCCGCACGACCAGCTCGGTCGGCATGATCTCGCTGGCCGCGCCCTGGCCCGCGATCAGGTCCAGCACCTTGCGCGCCAGCAGCACGCCGCCGTGGTGCCAGTCCTGGCGCACGCTGGTCAGCGGCGGCGCGAAGCTCTGCGCGGCGGGCGAGTCGTCATAGCCGATGACGGAGACCGCGTCGGGCACGGCGAGGCCGGCGTCCGTGAAGGCGCGCACGGCGCCCATGGCCAGCAGGTCGCTGGCGGCGAACAGGCCGTCGGGCGGCCTGCCGCCTTTGGTCAGATGCGCCAGATGCGCCTTCACGGCCGTGAAGCCGGCGCCGAAGGTGAAGGCCGCGGGCGTCAGCGTCTGCGTCTTCAGCCCGGCCTTCTTCAGCGCCTTGGCAAAGCCCTGCTGGCGATCGCGGATCTCGGCGTGGCGCACGTCGCCGAGGAAGAACAGCTCGCGCCGGCCCAAGGCGATGAGGCGCTCGGCCGCGCTGGCGCCGCCGTGCGCGTTGTCGCCACCGACGACGACCGAGTCGCTGCGGCCATGCTCGGCACCCCAGACCACCAGCGGCAGGCCCATGGCCGCGGCCGACTTGACGGCCGAGCCGTTGGCGCCCTGGCCCAGCAGGATGACGCCGTCGGCCGACGCGGCCATGCCCTGGCCGGGGCCTTGCAGCGCTGACAGCAGCACGCTGTAGCCGCGCGAGGTCAGCTCCTGCGTGATGCCGCCCAGCAGCTGCAGCGGGTAGGCGTCCGTCATGGGCCGGTCGGTGTCGGGCTGCATCTCCAGCATGACGGCCACCATGTGGCTGCGGCGCAGCCGCAGGTTGCGCGCATGGTGGTTGAAGCGGTAGCCGGCGGCCTCGGCCAGCGTCTTGATGCGCTCGCGCGTGGCCGGCGTGACGGAGGGGCTGTCGCGCAGCGCGCGCGAGACCGTGATGGTGCTGACGCCGGCGAGCGCGGCGATCTGCTCCATCGTGACCGGCTTGCTCTCCGTCATGCCGCCTTCTGCTCCAGCACGTAGTTGGCCCCGTCGTACTGGCCCAGGCGCTCCACCAGCACCGGCAGGCATTCGGCCAGCTCGTCGTGCAGCGTGAACGGCGGGTTGACGACCAGAATGCCGCTGCCCAGCATGCCGTAGCCGCGCTCGTCCGCCTGTGCGACGGTCAGGCGGGCGTGCAGCCAGCCCTTCTTGGCGCCGGCATCGGCGCTGGCCTTCAGGCGCGCCGCGAGCTGCGTGGACTCCAGCAGCTGCAGCTGCGGGTACCAGATCATGACCACCGTGTCGGCGGCGCGCTCCAGCGCCTCGCGCAGCGCGGTCAGCACCTTGCCGTAGTCGGTCTTGATCTCGTAGGACGGGTCCATCAGCAGCGCTGCGCGGCGCGTGGGCGAGGGCAGCTCGGCCTTGATCGCCGAGAAACCGTCGCGGTCGCTGACCTGGGTGTTGGGGCGGCTCTCCAGGTAGCTGGCCAGGATGCGGTGGTCGGTCGAGTGCAGCTCGTAGACGCGCAGCCGGTCGGTCTCGCGCAGCAGGAAGTTGGCGATGGCCGGCGAGCCCGGGTACTGGCGCAGCTGGCCGTCGGGGTTGAAGGCGCGCACCAGGCTCATGTAGTCGGCCAGCGGCGCGGGCAAGTCCTTGCGGTCGTAGAGCTTGGCGACGCCCTCGCCGTACTCGCCCTTCTTCTGCGCGTAGCGGCCCTCCATCGAATAGCCGCCGGCGCCGGCGTGGGTGTCGATCAAGGTGTAGGGCTTGTCCTTTTCACCCATGTAGCGCAGCACGCGGGTCAGCACCAGGTGCTTGAGGACGTCGGCATGGTTGCCGGCATGGAAGGCGTGGCGGTAGGCGAGCATGGGTGGATTGTCGCTAACACACCCCCATCAACCGCGCTGAACCGGGGAAAGCGGTGAGGGGGCTAGCCTTGCGGCCATCGATTCCATCCCCATTTCGCCCGTCATGCCTACCCTTTTCGACCCCCTCCGCCTCGGCGACATCCAGCTGGCCAACCGCGTCGTCATGGCACCGCTGACGCGCAACCGCGCCCGCCAGCAGACGCCCCACGACCTGCATGTCGAGTACTACCGCCAGCGCGCCAGCGCCGGCCTCTTGATCACCGAGGCGACGCAGATCCGCCCCGATGGCCAGGGCTATTTCGACACGCCCGGCATCCACACGCCCGAGCAGATCGCCGCCTGGAAGCAGGTGACCGACGCCGTGCACGCCGAAGGCGGCAAGATCGTCGTGCAGCTGTGGCACGTGGGCCGCATCTCGCTGAACAGCCTGCAGCCGGGCGGCCAGCAGCCGGTGTCGTCCACCAACCGCGCGGCCAAGACCAAGACCTACGCCGCCCATGGCGAGCTGGTGCCCACCGACGTGCCGCGCGCGCTGGCCACGCACGAGATCCCGCAGCTGATCGCCGACTACGTGCAGGCGGCCAAGAACGCCATCGCGGCCGGCTTCGACGGCGTCGAGATCCACAGCGCCAACGGCTATCTGCTGGACCAGTTCCTGCGCGACAGCGCCAACGACCGCACGGACGAGTATGGCGGTTCCATCGAGAACCGCGCCCGCCTGCTGATCGAGGTCATGACGGCCGTGGCCAACACCATCGGCGCGGGCCGCACGGCGCTGCGCCTGTCGCCGGTGACGCCCAGCAACGACATCGGCCAGGACAGCAACCCGCAGGCCTTGTTCAACCACGTGGCGGAGCAGCTCGCGCCGCTGAAGCTGGCCTTCCTGGAGGTGGTGGAAGGCGCGACCGGCGGCGCACGCGACGTGGCACCGTTCGACTACGCCGAGCTGCGCCGCCGCTTCAACGGCCCGTGGATCGTCAACAACGGCTACGACCGCACGATGGCGCTGGACGCCGTGGCCAGCGGCCATGCCGACGCGGTGGCCATCGGCCGGCCCTTCATCTCCAACCCCGACCTGGTCGAGCGCCTGAAACACGACCTGCCCTGGACGCCCTTCCAGAAGGAAACCTTCTACGGCGGCGGCGCCGAGGGATACACGGACTATCCGGTCGCCACGCCCGAGCTCAAGCGGGCCTGAGTCCGCCCGCAAGCCTGTCGAATCTCCATATGCAATCCATATCGAGATTCGACCTTGGCGATATTTGACGACTGAAGGCGCCGTCTCTACTGTTCGGACCGTCGCGCGACGACCCAGAACAAATTGGAGACAACCCATGAACAAGCGCCTTCTGGCGCTGGCCTTGACGACGTCACTGGCCAGCCTTGCCGCGCCCGCCCTCGCGGCCGACCCCATCAAGATTCTCTTCGTCGGCAACAGCTACACCTTCGGCCGCGTGGACCCGGTGATGAGCTACAACGCCGCCGCCGTGCACGACCTGACGGCCGGCTTCAACGCCATCAACCCGACCGGCACCAACAGCTACCCGGCCGGCACCGTGGGCTTTGGCAGCTTCGAGCCCCACCCCTGGGGCGGCGTGCCGGGCATCTTCAAGAAGATGACCGACCAGGCCGGCCTGGCCTATGACGTGTCGCTGTCCACCCGCAACGCGGCCTCGCTGCGCGGCCAGTTCCTGAACACGGCCAACAGCGACTGGAACCTGCGCGGCAACGTCGCCAGCCAGACCTGGGACACCGTCGTGCTGCAGGAGCAGAGCGACGCCGCCCTGCCTGTAGGCAAGGGCAAGAACGCCAACCTGGCGACCTTCAACGCCTACGCCGATCAGTTTGAGCGCTTCATCCACAACGGCGCGGCGCAGAGCTACAAGGAGGCCGACCTGTTCGGCGGCCTCTCGGCTTGCATGGCCACCGGGCTGAGCCAGGCCAGCTGCAACACCACGCGCAACATTGCCGCCAACGCGCACGCCAGCGCGGCCACCAAGGTCTACCTGGAGCAGAGCTGGGCGCGGCCCGACATGGTGGAGGCGCACAAGATCACCAAGCCCGACCTGACGACCGCCGACGGCCGCCCCATCGTCGACACCGGCAGCGCCGGCGGCGCGGCCACGCTGTACTACGACGCGCTGGCCGGCATGACGACCGACCTGCACAGCTCGTTCTACGGCAAGGCCATGTCCAACACCGGCTTTGCCGGCGTGGTGCCTGTGGGCGACGCCTTCCAGCGCGCGGTGGACCAGGGTCTGGCCCAGGGCAGCGGCTTCTACGGCGCGGACGGCACCTTCGCCGAGACGGCCGGCGCGCTCAACCTGTGGTGGCTGGACCGCACGCATGCCAGCAAGTACGGCTCGTACCTGAGCGCGCTGACCTTGTTCGGCAGCATCACCGGCCACGACCCGCTGACGCTGGGCGTGGGCGAGCAGGCGGCCATCGACCTGGGCATCAACGCGAGCACGGCGCGCGCGCTGCAGCTGGTAGCCAGCCAGCAGCTGGGCTTCGCGCCGGCCGTGCCGGAGCCGCAGACGCTGGCGATGCTGCTGGCCGGGCTGGGCGTCGTCGTCTCGCGCGTTCGCCGTGCCCGCGGCGCGTGAAACCTGCGGGGCGAGCGCCGGGCCGCTCCCAAGCCGCCCCCTCGGGGGCGGAGGCCGGACACAGGGCGTCCAGTGGACGGGCTGTGCCTGACGAAGCTCTGCGGCCGCTGGCCGCGGAACGGTCCCGGCCGAGGCATTCCTTGGCCGAGGGGTTCCATTTCAGGACTGGAAAGCGCCGGGGTGCCGCGCCGGCCCGCTGATGGCCACGCTGCCATGCGGATGCCTGTACTCGCGTGAGGGGCTGAGCTTCAGCCCCTCGGCCTCGCCCATGTCCTGCGCCTTGCCGCGCAGGCTGGAGTCGGGCCTGAGGCGGAAGTCCTCGCGCGCCGCGCGCACGAACTCGTCCCAGTCGGCCGCGAAGTTGGCGCGCCGCGTCCAGTGGCCCTCGGCCGCCAGCTTCGGGCTGCCGACGAGCAGGTTGTTGGCCAGCACCACCTCGGTCTGCGGCGGCGTCACGCGCAGCCAGATGCCGCCGCTGGGCTTCTGGTCCACCAGCGTGTTGTGCACGAGATGGAGCGCCTGCTTGGCCCATTTCGCGCCCTCCACGCCGAAGGAGATCACGTGCGGGTTCTCCGTCGTGGAGCTCTGCATGATGAGATTGCCCATGACGACGGCCACGCCGCCGTTGGGAAACTCCAGCTCGTAGCTGGCGCGCCCGCCGATTTCGTCGGTCAGGCGGTTGTAGAGGATGTGGTTGACGGCCGCACGGCTCTTCAGCAGGTGGCCCAGCACGCCGTTGTGGAAGTAGCTGCCCGTCACGGCCAGCCGCTTGATGGCGCCCACGTAGAGGTTGTGCGTGAGGCCGCTGCGCAGCGCGATGGCGCCGAAGTCGCAATCGACGATGTCCAGCTCGACGGCCTCGTCGTTGGACGTCAGCACGCCGTTCTCGTTGTCGCGGAAGCCACAGTCCACGAGCGTCAATGAGCCGGCCTCGACACGGATGCCGGCGCCGTTGCGGTCGGGCACCGCGGCGCCGATGAAGTCCAAGCCCTCGATGCGCATGCGCTGGCCGGTCGTCACGAACGTGCCCTTGCCCTGGGCATGCGCGCCGGCCGCGATGGCGCGCACGCGGCCCCCCACGGCACGCAGCGTCAGCCCGTGCTGCGGCCAGGTGGCCACGTCGGCCACGTAGTCACCGGCGTCGACCTCGATCAGCGTGCCGTCCCTGGCCTGGCGCGCCGCCGCGGCCAGCGACTTGACGGCGCGCTGCGGGCCCACCTGCAGCACCGGTCCGGCATGGGCCGGTCGCAGCGACAAGGGCATCAGCCCCGCCGCGACCAGCAAACTGCGGCGGCGCGTCATGCCTGCTTCTTCATCTTCGCCTTGAACAGCTCGACGATGCCGACCTCGCGCGGGCCCGGCAGCAGCTCGAAGGTCTCGCCCGCGGCGATCGTGCCCTCGCGCTTCACGGCCAGATAGAAGCCGCAGTAGGCGCTCTGCGCCATCAGCTTGGCGGCCTGGCCAAAGCCCATGTGGGCGCTGAACTTGAAGCAGGGGTAGCGCGGCTCGGAGACGACCAGCTCGCAGTCCGGGAAGCGCAGCACATCGCCGATCCAGGCCTGGCTCTCCAGCAGGCCGGAGATGGTCAGGTTCTCGCCGATGTCGCCCGGTTGCAGCGCACCCGCGACCTTGGCCTGGCCGCGCACGGTGCCCCAGAACGCGTAGTGCTCCTGCGGGTAGGCATAGACGGCCTTGGCGAGGCCGCCGTGCACGGTGGGGTCGGCCTGCTCGTCGCCGTCCAGGCCCAGCGGACCGACGGCGATGCGGCTGTCGCGAGCGCGTTTTCGGATCGCGGAATCGAGCTGCTGGCCCGAGGTCGCAACAAAGTGTTCGACGCGGGCGGTGTTGACGCTGAGCAGGTGCATGGCGGCATTGTCCAAGAGGCGCGGTGAGTCATTTCGGCGTCTTGGCCTACAAAGTGAGTTGTAACGCCCATCTAGGCTTGGCCGAAAGTCTGAAAGGGAGACACATGACTGCACTCGACAGTGGTGCGAGGGTGTGGGCGGGTCTGGCCGTCACACCTTCCAGTGAGTTGATGTTCATCGTCGGCGTGCTGCTGGCCGGCGCGTTGGCCGGCGAATTCATTGCCGCGACCACGCGGCTGCCGCGCGTGGTCGGCTACACGCTGGCCGGCTGCTTCGCGGCCGCCTTCGGCCATGGCGTGGCCATGCCGCTGGGCGGCGCCGCACAGACGGTCACGGACCTGGCGCTGGGCCTGCTGCTATTCGAGATCGGCAGCCGCGTGCACCTGCGCTGGCTGGCCCGCAACCCGGGCCTGGCCGCCACCAGCCTGGCCGAGGCGCTGCTCAGCGCCGTGGCCGTGGCGCTGGTGCTGCGGCTGTTCAATGTCGGCTGGCAGACGGCCGTGGCCTGCGCCATCCTGGCCATGCCCGCGCCGGCCGCCGTGTCGGGCCGCGTCGCGATGGAACTGGGCGCCGAAGGCCAGGTCACGCAGCGCGCGACGGTGCTGACCGCGCTGAACACGCTGTACGCCGTCGTCGCGCTGACGCTGATGCGCACCTGGTGGGCGGCCGACGACGGCGGCAGCCTGCCGCAGGCGCTGGCGGGCCTGGCCATCTCGCTGCTGACGACGCTGGGCGTGGCCGCACTGCTGGCCGCCGCGACATTCCTCGCGGCGCGCCGGCTGGACCTGCGCAACGAGAGCGCGGCGCTGCTGCTGTTCGGCCTGGTCGCCTTCGCCATCGTCGCGGCGCGCGCCATCGGCGTGTCGACGCTGCTGATGCCGCTGCTGGCCGGCCTGCTGCTGCGCAACACCAGCGAGCGGCCCTGGGTGTGGCCGCGCCATTTCGGCACGTCGGGCGGCGCGCTGGTGCTGATGCTGTTCGTCATTGTCGGCTCGGCCTGGACGCCCAAGATCCTGGTGGCCGGCGGCTTCGCGGCGCTGGCGCTGCTGGTGACGCGCTTCCTGGCCAAGGCCGTGGCCATCGTCGCGCTGTCGCCCTGGGCGCGCAGCAGCTGGCGTCAGGGCCTGGCGCTGTCCATCACGATGACGCCGCTGTCGGCGACGGCGCTGGTCATGCTCAGCGAGCTGATGCGCGCCGAGCCCGAACTGGCGGCCGGTGCCGTGCCCATCATCCTGGCAAGCATCGCCGTGCTGGAGTTGATCGGGCCCATCGCCGTGCAGTTCGCGCTGCGCCTGGCGGGCGAGCTGCCGCCGGCACCCAAGCGCGCAACGCGCAACAAGGAGGGCAGGTGATGAGCCTGGGAGAGTTTGCGAAATCGCAGCCGCTGACGCTGGGCGTCGAGCTGGAGCTGCAGATCGTCAGCAGCGACGACTACGACCTGGCGCCCGTCTCGGGCGACCTGCTGCGGCTGATGGAGAAGCGCAGCATCCCGGGCGACGTGAAGCCCGAGATCACCAGCAGCATGATCGAGCTGGCCACCGGCGTGTGCACGGGCTTCGGCCAGGTGCTGTCGGAGCTGGGCCAGATCCGCGACGCTCTGGTGGACTGCGCCGAGCAGCTGGACGTGGGCCTGTGCGGCGGCGGCACCCACCCTTTCCAGCACTGGACGCGCCGGCGCATCTTCGAGACGCCGCGCTTTCACGAGCTGTCGTCGCTGTACGGCTACCTGTCCAAGCAGTTCACCATTTTCGGCCAGCACGTGCACATCGGCTGCCCCAGCGCCGACGAAGCGCTGGTGCTGCTGCACGGCATGAGCCGCTTCATCCCGCACCTGATCGCGCTGGCCGCGTCGTCGCCGTTCGTGCAGGGCGAGGACACGGGCTTTGATTCGGCGCGGCTGAACTCGGTGTTCGCCTTCCCGCTGTCGGGCCGCGCGCCCTTCGTGCAGACCTGGGACGACTTCGGCAGCTTCTTCACCAAGATGACGCGCACCGGCGTCGTCTCGGGCATGAAGGACTTCTACTGGGACATCCGCCCCAAGCCCGAGTTCGGCACCATCGAGGTCCGCGTGCTGGACACGCCGCTGACCATCGAGAAGGCTGCCGCGCTGGCCGGCCTCATCCAGTGCCTGGCGCGCTGGATCAGCGTGGAGAAGCCGTTCAAGCTCAGCGAGGACGATTACCTGCCCTACACCTTCAACCGCTTCCAGGCCTGCCGCTTCGGGCTGGACGGCACCTTCGTGGACCCCGAGACCGGCGAGCACCGCGTGCTGCGCGACGACCTCATCCACGTGCTGACCAAGCTGGACAGCCATGCGGGCGACCTGCACGCCGAGGCCGCGCTGCAGTACATGCGCCGTGAGATCAACGGCGCGGGCAACGACGCCGCCTGGCTGCGCGGCATCGAGGACGAGAACCACCTGCTGCCGGAGATGGTGCGCCGCGCCACCCGGCGCTGGCACGGGCGTTGAGGCCTCAGCGGCCGGCCTGGCGCAGCGTCTGCAACAGCATCTGCTGCAGGCTGTCCACGGCCTTGTTGCCCTTGGACGCCGGGCTGCGATAGACGGCCACTTCCATCGGTGCCAGCGGGCCCAGCCCCTGCTCCAGGCCCAACACCTGCAGGTGCGGCGGCGCGCTGCACTGCGTCAGCGCCGCGATGGCCAGGCCGCTCTCGACGGCGGCGATCTGCCCCGCCAGGCTGGAGCTGTTGTAGACCACCTTGTAGGGCCGGCCCTGCAGCGCCAGCGAGTTGATGGCGCTGCGCCGTCCCAGGCTGGCTTCCTCGTAGACGGCGATGGGCAGCGGGTTGCGCGCCCAGACGTCGAACTGCGCCGCACCGACCCACACCATGGGCTCGTGGAACAGCAGCGTGCCGCGCCGGGCGTGGTCGCGCGACACCAGCGCCAGGTCCAGCTCGCCGCGGGCCACGCGCGGGATCAGCGCCGTCGATTGCTCGCAGTCCAGCTGGATCTCCACGCCGCCATGCCGTGGCGCAAAGCGCTTGAGCACCGGCGTCAGGTATTTGCTGGCGTAGTCGTCCGGCACACCCAGGCGCACGACGCCCGAGATGGCTTCGCCCTGCAGCGCTGCCTGCGCTTCGGCCTGCAGGTCCAGCATGCGCCGGGCGTAGCCCAGCAGCGTCTGTCCTTCGTGCGTCAGTGCCAGCTGCCGCGGCCCGCGCAGCAGCAGCGCGTGGCCCACGGCGTCCTCCAGCTTCTTCAGCTGCATGCTGACGGCCGACTGCGAGCGGCTCACCTCGGCCGCAGCCGCCGACAGCGAGCCGGCGTCCACCGTGGCGACGAAGCACTTCAGCCAGTCGATCTGCAGGTCGCGCATGGTTTCGAAAACCTCATGGATGCCCAATGAATTATGAGCTTTTCGATTTCAGCAGACGGCCGCAGAGTGGCGTCATGCCGTCCCCTTCGTCACCCGCTCCCCTGGACGCCCGCGCCGGCGGCCTCATGACGCTGCTGTGCCTGGTCTGGAGCCTGCAGCAGATCTCGCTGAAGGCGGTGGCGGCCGACGCCAGCCCCCTGCTGATGGTGGCGCTGCGCTCGCTGATCGCGCTGGCGCTGCTGGCCGCGCTGATGCGCCGCCGCGGCGAGGCACCGCAGCGCGATCGCTGGGCGCCGGGCCTGCTGGCGGGCGCGCTGTTCGCGCTGGAATACCTGCTGGTGGCCCAGGCGCTGCAGCTCACGCACGCGTCGCACGTGGTCATCTTCCTGTACACCGCGCCGCTGTTCGCGGCACTGGGCCTGCACCTCAAACTGCCAGCCGAGCGGCTCGGCGCGGTGCAGTGGGCCGGCATCCTGCTGGCCTTCGGCGGCATTGCCGTGAGCTTTCTGGGCGGCGCTGCGGGCGACTGGTCGCCGCTGGGCGACCTGCTGGCCCTGCTGGCCGGCGCCGCCTGGGGCGCCACGACGATCACCATCCGCTGCTCGCGCCTGGCCGCCGCGCCGGCGCCCGAGACGCTGTTCTATCAACTGCTGGGCGCGGCCGCCTTGTTGCTGCCCGCGACCTGGCTCAGCGGGCAATGGCACTTCGAATCCTCGGTCGCCGTCTGGGCGCATCTGGGCTTCCAGAGCCTGGTCGTGTCGTTGGCCAGCTTCCTGGCCTGGTGCTGGCTGCTGCGCCGCTACCTGGCATCCCAACTCGGCGTGTTCTCCTTCCTGACGCCTTTCTTCGGCGTCGCGCTGGGCATGTTGCTGCTGGGCGAGCGGCCGGCGCCGAGCTTCCTGGCGGGCAGCGCCCTGGTGCTCTCCGGCATCGCGCTGGTCGGCGGGCAGGCCAGTGTGACGCGCTGGCTGGCGCGGCCGCGGCGCGCGCCGTCTCCCCACCTGCGCTGAGCGACCACGACGCCCGAGCGCGCCGTGGCTGCCGAGAGGCTTCGGCCGTCAGCCGATGCGGCGCCGCCGCGACAGGAGCCCCACCACGCCCAGCCCGGCCAGCAGCAGCGCGTACGGCCCCGGCTCGGGAACCGCGCTGATGGACAGGTCGAGCACGGCGTCGCGCACGGCCGTACCGGTGGCCACCAGGTGGTAGGTTCCCGGGCCGATGGCGCCATTCAGGCTGGAAATGGCGAACCCGCCGAGCGCGCCGGTGAACGCGTCGCTGAACACCAGCGTGTTGCTGGCGTCGAGGATGTCGATGTTGACGCCGATGAGGCGCGGCCCAGGGCCAGTCGCCGTGGAGATTTCCCACGCCGCGCGCCCCGTGAGGCCGGTGACGCCAGCCCCCAACGTGAAGGTGATGCTCTGCAGCAGCGCGCCGGTTTCCTGCGTGACCGTGGTGTCCAGCATCAACGTGTCGCCCGAGAGGAACGGTGTCGCCAACGTCGCCGACGCGTTGAGCACGTTGAACTCCACCACTTTCGTCACGGCATGCGCCGGCAACGCCAGCGCGGCGACCAAGGTCGCGGCCGATGCCAGCGCTGCCTTCTTGAACCCTGCAAACCCAGCCATCGCACTCTCCTGTTCGCACATCCAGGCGCCCAGCACCTCGCCGGGTTCCAAGCTGGAAAACTTAGGTGGCGACAAGGTGCGATCAAACTTCACTACTAGGGGAGTCCCCCCATCTGCGGGTGCCGGGCGCGCCAGTTGCTGGACAAGCCGCTCAGCAGAAAGACAGCGGCGGCTTCGTAACCCAGTTGCGGCAGATTTCACGCAGTCTTCGCGTAAACCCCAGGCCCACTTCGCCACTGCCGTGAGCCTGGCGCCCAGGCCCGCATGGCGTTATTCCTGTTTTGCATGACCCCACTGATCCCGGTGGTTACGGCGTGATTACATTGGATTCGACAATCCGCCTCCCGCGCGAGGTGTGCTTGGGCCAGCTTGCCGCAGCTGGCCCAAACACATCACCATGATCGGAGCTCCCATGAACCAACCCGCGATGCAGGGCTTGCGCCTGAACCTGCCCGCCTATGTGAAGAACGCCCGGCTGATCGCCTGGGTGGCCGAGATCGCGGCCCTCACCGAGGCCGCCGACGTCTACTGGTGCGACGGCAGCGCCGAGGAGTACCAGCGGCTGTGCGACCAGCTCGTCGCCGCAGGCACCTTCAAGAAGCTCAACCCCGAGCTGCGCCCCGGCAGCTACCTGGCCAATTCCGACCCCAGCGACGTCGCTCGCGTCGAGGACCGCACCTACATCTGTTCCGCCCGCAAGGAAGACGCCGGCCCGACCAACAACTGGATGGCCCCGGCCGAGATGCGCGAGCTGCTGCAGACCGGTGACAAGGCGCTGTTCAAGGGCTGCATGCGCGGCCGCACGCTCTACGTCGTGCCGTTCAGCATGGGCCCGCTGGGCAGCCCGATCGCCCACATCGGCGTCGAACTGAGCGACAGCCCCTACGTGGCCGTCAACATGCGCACGATGACGCGGATGGGCCAGGCCGTCATCGAGCTGCTGGGTACCGACGGCGACTTCGTGCCCTGCGTGCACACGGTCGGCGCGCCGCTGCAAGCCGGCCAGGCCGACGTGTCCTGGCCCTGCAACAAGACCAAGTACATCGTCCACTACCCCGAGACGCGCGAGATCTGGAGCTACGGCTCGGGCTACGGCGGCAACGCGCTGCTGGGCAAGAAGTGCTTCGCGCTGCGCATCGCGTCCACCATGGGCCGCAACCAGGGCTGGCTGGCCGAGCACATGCTGGTGCTGGGCGTGGAAAGCCCTGCCGGCAAGAAGATGCACGTCGCCGCCGCCTTCCCCAGCGCCTGCGGCAAGACCAACTTCGCGATGCTGATCCCGCCTGCTGCGTTCAACGGCTGGAAGATCACCACCATCGGCGACGACATCGCCTGGATCAAGCCGGGCGCCGACGGCAAGCTGTACGCGATCAACCCCGAGGCCGGCTACTTTGGCGTCGCCCCCGGCACCAACTCGCACACCAACCCCAACTGCATGGACAGCCTGCAGCGTGACGTGATCTTCACGAACGTGGCGCTGACCGACGACGGCGACGTCTGGTGGGAAGGCATGACCGACACGCCGCCGGCCCACGCCATCGACTGGCAGGGCAAGGACTGGACGCCGGCCATCGCCAAGGAGACGGGCGCCAAGGCCGCCCACCCGAACGCGCGCTTCACCGTCGCCGCGACCAACAACCCGGCGCTGGACGCCAACTGGGACAACCCCGCCGGTGTCGCCATTGACGCCTTCATCTTCGGCGGCCGCCGCTCCACCACCGTGCCGCTGGTGACCGAGGCGCGCGACTGGACCGAAGGCGTCTACATGGCCGCGACCATGGGCAGCGAAACCACGGCCGCCGCGGCTGGCCAGCAGGGCGTCGTGCGCCGCGACCCGTTCGCGATGCTGCCGTTCATGGGCTACAACATGGCCGACTACTTCCAGCACTGGCTGGACCTGGGTGCCAAGCTGCAGGCCTCGGGTGCCAAGCTGCCGGCCATCTACTGCGTCAACTGGTTCCGCAAGGGCGCCGACGGCAAGTTCGTCTGGCCCGGCTACGGCGAGAACATGCGCGTGCTGAAGTGGATGCTGGACCGCCTGGAAGGCACGGGCGGTGGCCAGGAGCATGTGTTCGGCGTGACGCCCAGCTACGCCGACCTGAACTGGGACGGCCTGGACTTCTCGCAGGAGAAGTTCGACACCGTCACCCGCATCGACGCCGCCGAATGGCAGGCCGAGATGAAGCTGCACGACGAGCTGTTCGCGCAGCTGGCGCAAGGCCTGCCGGCGCAGCTGCCGGCGACCAAGGCCAGGATCGAAGCCCGCCTGGCCGAATTGGGCTGAGCCCCGCCGGCACGGCCAGAACGGGCGCCTGAGGGCGCCCGTTTTCATTGCGCCGCCGCTGGCCGCATGACTCTGCACGAGCGGGATCGAACCGCAATCGATGCCATCGATGTCACTCACGCACCACATTGGTATTTACCCAAATGACATCGATAACATTTGTCGTCAAAGTCCAGCCCATCGAAAGTCGATGGCCGCCGCGCCGGCTTTCGGGACGTACAACAACCACCGGAGACATTCCATGCAAAGCACTCAGGCCGCGTCGCGCACCGGCGCCCGCTTCCGTCCCCAGTTGATCGCCCTGGCCGTCGCCGCCCTCTGCGGCACCGCATTCGCGCAGGACAGTGCCAAACCCGCCGCCACCAAGGCCGCCGAATCGCCCGAGGTCAAGGAACTCGACGCCGTCGTCGTCACCGGCACGGCCCGCCGCGAAGGCGTGCGCAAGCTGGAGGCGGGCTTCTCCATCACGACCGCCACTGAAGAGCAGATCAAGCAGGCCGCCCCCACCAGCACGGCCGACATCCTGAAGACCGTGCCCGGCATCTTTGTCGAGACCTCGGGCGGCCAGGCCGGCGCCAACATCCGCGTGCGCGGCTTCCCGACACCGGGTGACGGCCCCTACTCCACCTTCCAGCTCAACGGCGCGCCGCTGTACCACCTGCCCACGCTCTCCTTCTTCGAGCACTCGCAGCTGTTCCGCCTGGACGACACGATCGACCGCATGGAAGTGCTGCGCGGCGGCCCCAGCCCCATCTTCGGCAGCGGCCAGCCGGGTGTGACGGTCAACTTCATCCAGAAGGACGGCCGCAACCCCGAAGCCAGCCTGCGCGTGACGACCGGCACCGGCAGCCTCAAGCGCATCGACGGCGTCTACGCCGGCAAGCTCAGCGACGCCTGGAACATCATGGTCGGCGGCTTCTGGCGCCAGAGCGACGGCGTGCGCGACACGCAGTTCCCCGCCGACGACGGCGGCCAAGCCAGCGTGGTGCTGAGCCGCAAGCTCGACGGCGGCAGCCTGCAGCTCTATGCCCGTGCGCTGCGCGACCGCAATGCCTTCATCACGGCCATCCCGGTCGTGGGCGGCAGCGACGGCAAGAGCGTGTCCAGCTACCCGGGCTTCAATGCCAGCAAGGACTATTTCTACGGCAATGAGCTGCGCAACATCGTGCTGGAGACCGGCCGCGCGACCGGCCGTACGCTGCCCAACGGCAAGCCCGAGATCCTGCGCAGCACGGTGACCAAGGACCTGGCCGACGGCCGCGGCGCCGACGTGCAGACCTACGGCGCCAACCTCGACACCAAGCTGGGCGACTGGACGCTGACCAACAAGCTCAGCCACACGACCGGCGACACGCCCACCTACGCGCTGTTCTCTGGCGCCAACCCGCAGACGCTGTCCAGCTACATCACGTCGCAGGTGACGGCCGCCAACGCCGATGCGGCCGTCGTCGCCGCGGCCGGCGGCGTGGCCACCACCGGCACCGCCACCTTCACGAACGGCGGCGGCGCGGTGGCGAGCACGACGCCGGTCATCGTCAACGGCATGTGGGCCGTGGACAAGGCGCTGCGCTCGACCAGCAACGAGACCCGCCTGTCGCGCGAAATCACCCCGGGCAACAACCTGACGGTCGGCCTGTACCTGGCCGGCTACAGCTCGCACGATGTCTGGACGCTGGGCCAGGCGCAACTGATGACGGTGCAGTCGCATGCCCGCCTCATCGACGTTCAGCTGGACAACGGCGTCAAGGCCTCGCGCAACGGCTACGTCACACCGCCGTTCTCCTTCAACCTCGATGCGAACTACAGCGGCAACACGCACGCCTTCTTCATCGCCGACGAATGGCAGCTGACGAAGGAATTGCGCGTGGACCTGGGCGCGCGCCGCGAGACGCAGCGCATCACCGGCACCATCGCCAACGTCAGCAACGGCGACCTGGATGCCGACCCGACGACGATCTACAACAACAACCTGTCGTACTTCAACGGCACCAACACGCTGATCGACAGCAAACTGACGCGCAACTCCTTCACCGCCGGCGCCAATTACGCCTTGAGCCGCGAGTTCAGCGCCTTCGTGCGCGTGAACAAGGGCCACCGCCTGCCGGACTTCGACGTGCTGCGCGGCCGCGGCGCCAACGAGACCAAGGATTCGGTCGAGGACATCACGCAGTACGAGATCGGCCTGAAGACCGCGACCAAGCTGTACAGCGCCTTCCTGACGGCCTATGCCAACAAGTTGACCAACTCGCAGACGCAGCAGTTCACCAACGCCGGCAACGTCGTGCTGCGTCCCAACAGCAAGGCCACGGGCGTGGAGTTCGAGCTGGCGCTGCGCCCCGGCTATGGCTTCGAGATCGCCGCGACCGGCAACTTCCAGGACGCCAAGTACAAGGACTTCCAGCAGTTCACCGGCAACCGCGTCGAGCGCGCACCGAAGTTCCAGGCGCGGCTCACGCCCAGCTGGCAGACGCAGACCGGCTTTGGCCAGCTGCGCACCTTCGCGACCTTCAGCCATGTCGGCGAGCGCTTTGCCGACCAGACCAACACGCTGAAGCTGCCGGCCTACCGCACCATCGACGCGGGCGCCGTGTTCGCGATGGACAACGGCCTGGAAGTGCGCCTGACCGGCACCAACCTGACCAACAAGATCGGCCTGACGGAGGGCAACTTCCGCGTGCCGGGCCAGGGCGTGGGGCAGGACGGCGTGTTCCTCGCGCGGCCCTTGTTCGGCCGGGCCTACGAGCTGAGCGTCGGCTTCCAGTTCTGACGCGCCAAGATGGCGCAGCCTGAACTCAACGCAGCCCTCGACATGACACAACCTTCCACCTTGCCGGCGGTGCCCCTGTCGAGCGGCGGCCTGCGCATCAGGCTGGCCATCATCCTGACCTACATGCTGTTCGGCGCGCTGCTGAACAGCGTCGGTGCGGTCAACCTGCTGGTCGTGCAGACGCTGGGCGTGCCGCGCGCCGAGGCCGCGCTGCTGGACGCGTGGAAGGACTTGCCGATCGCGCTGACGTCCTTCCTCGTCGCCTCGCTGCTGCCGCGGCTGGGCCTGAAGCGGTCCATGCTGCTGGCCGTCGCCGCGGTCGGTGCGGCGTGCGCCGCAATGCCGGTGCTGTCGGCCTTCTGGGCCATCAAGCTGCTGTTCGCCACGCTGGGCGCGGGCTTCGCGCTGGTCAAGGTGTCGGCGTATTCCATGATCGGCCTGGTCACCCATGACCGCGCCGGCCATGCGCGTTTCACCAACCTGCTGGAAGGCCTGTTCATGGTCGGCGTGCTGGGCGGCTTCCTGCTGTTCAGCAATGCCGCCCACGCCGAAGGCACCGGCTGGCTGCAGGTCTACCCGGTGCTCGCGGCGATCGCCGCGGCGGCCTTCGTGCTGCTGCTCGTCAGCCCGCTGGACGAAGGCCCCATCCAGTCGCCCGGCACGACGCTGCGCGAAGACCTCGTCGCGATGGCGCCGCTGCTGAAGATGGGCCTGGTCGTCGTCTTCCTGCTGTCGGCCTTCCTGTATGTGCTGATCGAGCAAGGGCTGTCGACCTGGTTGCCCAGCTTCAACAACGAGGTGCTGCACCTGCCCACGGCGATGAGCGTGGGCCTGGCGGTCATCATGCCGGCCACCACCGCACTGGGGCGGCTCACCAGCGCGGCCGTCATCGGCCGGCTGGGCTGGTTCGCGGTCGTCATCGCCTGCCTGGTCGGCATCGCGGCGCTCATCCTCGTGGCGCTCCCGCTGTCGCGCGGCGCCGCGCCGCTGACCGGCGACGTCGGCTGGCTGAACGCACCGCCCGCGGCCTACCTGCTGCCGCTGACGGGCCTGCTGCTGGCGCCCATCTACCCGGCCATCAACTCGGCCATGCTCAGCGCGCTGCCGCAGCGCCAGCACGCGGCCATGACCGGCCTCATCGTCGTCTTCTCGGCGCTGGGCGGCACGCTGGGCAGCTTCATCACCGGCCGGCTCTTCGTCGCCTTCGACGGCGCCACCGCCTTCGCCCTGCTGCTGGTGCCCGTCGCGGCGCTGGCCGTCTCGCTCACCCGGCTGCGCCGGGCTCTCTCCTCATGACCCCCTCCCGTCCGCGCGACCTGGTCGCCGCCGCGCCCGTTCACGCCGTCGCACCCGCCGCACAAGAGACGGCGGCCACACCGCACGAGCTCTATGGCGAGCTGTTCGTCGCCGTGCAGATGACGCGGGTGTTCGGCGACGGCAAGAGCTTTGTCGACGCGCGCCCCAAGACCGCGCCGGCGCTGATCCGTGCGCGCTTCGAGGCCGAGCGCCGCCTGCCCGGCTTCTCGCTGAACGACTTCGTGCACGCTCACTTCGTGCTGCCCGGGCATGACACCGCCGTCGGCCCGCGGCTGGGCATCCGTGAACACATCCAGGCCCTGTGGCCGCTGCTGGTGCGCGAGCATCGCGACGCCGCCGACGGCGAGAGCCTGCTGGCGCTGCCCCGGCCCTATGTCGTGCCGGGCGGGCGCTTCCGCGAGCTGTACTACTGGGACAGCTACTTCACGATGTTGGGCCTGGTGGCGGACAGCCGGCGCGACCTGGCCGAGCACATGCTCGCCAACTTCGCGCACCTGATCGCCACCCACGGCTTCATTCCCAACAGCAGCCGCAGCTACATGCTGAGCCGCTCGCAACCGCCGTTCTTCTTCAAGATGGTCGAGCTGCTGCACGTCGACGACCCGGCCGCCGGGTTTGCCACCCACCTGCAGGCGCTGACGGCCGAGCATGCTTTCTGGATGGACGGCGAGGCCACGCTGACCCCTGGCCAGGCCCACCGCCGCGTGCTGCGCACCGCCGATGGCGCGCTGCTGAACCGCTACTGGGACGACCGCTGCACGCCGCGCGAGGAGAGCTGGCGCGAGGACGTGCTGACGGCCGAAGCCGGCGGCCGCACGCCCACCGACGTCTGGCGCGACATCCGCGCCGCCGCCGAGAGCGGCTGGGACTTCTCCGGCCGCTGGTGCGCCGACCCGGCCGACATCGCCACCATCGAGACGACAGCATTGGCGCCGGTGGACCTAAACGCGCTGCTGGGCGGCCTGGAGAACGCCATCGCGCTGGGCGCCGCGCGCAGCGGCGACACGGCCACGGCCCAGGCCTTCGAAGCGCGGGTCACGAACCGGCGCCGGCTGCTGCAGACCCGGCTCTGGCGCGCCGACGTGGACCACTTCGCCGACCTGAACTGGCGCGACCCCGCCGACCCGCGGCCGCTGACCGCCGCCGCCCTGGTGCCGCTGTACCTCGGCCTGGCCACCCAGCCCCAGGCCGACGCGATGGCGGCCCAGGTGCAGCGCCACCTGCTGGGCGCCAACGGCCTGCTGTCCACGGCGCTGGTCACCGGCCAGCAATGGGACGCCCCCAACGGCTGGGCGCCGCTGCAGTGGATGGCCGCGCTGGGCCTGGCCCGCTACGGCCACGCGCGCCTGGCCCGCGACATCGCCGAGCGCTGGTGCGCCAGCGTGCACCGCGTCTACCTGGCCACCGGTCGGCTGCTGGAGAAATACGACGTCGCCGAGGACCGGCCCGGCGGCGGCGGCGAGTACGAGACCCAGGACGGCTTCGGCTGGACCAATGGCGTCTTCGTCGCGTTCAAGGACGGCCTGCTGCAAGCCGCGCCCCCCTGATCCGAAGGCCTGACGGCGTCTTGGTCTGTCATCGGCTGCGGCTAAGCTGACGCTCGATGCCTGCCGACACGCCCTCGCTCAGCCCCGCCGCACTCGCCCGTTGCGTCCCGTTCGTGGTTTTCATGGCCTTGCTGGCGCTGCGCGGCTACCTGCCCGTCGAGCTGGGCCTGGATGCGCGCTGGATCTACGGCGCCCAGACCCTCATCGTCGCGGGCCTGCTGGCCTGGTACTGGCGCGACTACGGCGAACTCGTGCGGCAAAACCTGCCCGACGCCCGCGAAACCGGCTGGGCCGTCGTCGTTGGCGTGGTCGTGTTCGCGATCTGGGTGCAACTGGACGCACCCTGGATGCAGCTGGGCACGGCCACGGCCAGCTTCGTGCCGCTGGACGCCGCCGGCCAGCCGATCTGGGCGCTGATCGCGCTGCGCCTGGCCGGCGCCGCGCTGGTCGTGCCCGTCATGGAAGAGCTGTTCTGGCGCAGCTTCCTGATGCGCTGGGTGCACCACCCCGGCTTCGAGCGCGTGGACCCGCAGCGCGTGGGCATCAAGGCCATCGTGCTGTCCACCTTCGTCTTCACGCTGGCCCACACGCTGTGGCTGGCCGCCGTCGTCGCCGGCCTGGCCTATGCCTGGCTATACAAGCGCAGCGGCAAGCTGTGGACGGCCGTCATCGCGCACGCGGTGACGAACGGGATGCTCGGCATCTGGGTGATCTGGACGGGGCGCTGGGAGTTCTGGTAACCCCCTTGAATCGCAGGGTCTGCGGTTCTAGGGAGAACCCTGAAATACCCCGCTCCGGCTTCCTACACTGCGCCCCGCCTCGAAGTCCGAGGCCGTCAGGTGCGAGACAGCGCCGGGACCATCACGCAGGGAGTGCCATGCTTCACCCGTTCCAGCGCCTGCTCGGCGCTTTCGCCAGCCTTTGCCTTGCCACCAGCCTGACCGCCAGTTTGAGCGGATGCGGCGGAGGTGGCGGCACGGCCGACACGCCCACGCCGCCGCCCATCGTCGCCACCGGCCAGATCACCGGCCAGGTGCTGGGCGCCACCGGCGCCAACCCTGTGGCCGGCGCGCGCATCACGGCCGGCGGCACCAGCACGACCAGCGATGCCCAAGGCCGCTTCACGCTGGGCGCGGTGCCCTTATCTGCCGCCGTGGTGCTGCGCATCCAGGCCGACGGCCATCTCGACGCCGTGCTGCCGCTGACCGTGCTGGCCAACCAGACGACCGCCATCACGCAACGGCTGACCGCCGCCGCCAGCGCCCAGACCTTCAGCGCCGCCGCACCCGGCACGGTGCGGGCCGCCAACTCGCTGGCCAGCGTGGACCTGCCGGCCGACGGCTTCGTCGTCGATGGTGGCACCACCGCCGCCACCGGCACGCTCAGTGCGCGCCTCACCGTCATCGACCCGGTGCGCGACCCCGCCGCGATGCCGGGCCGCTACGTCAGCACCACCGGCCGCGCCATTGAGAGCTTCGGCGCGCTCAGCGTGGACCTGCGCGACGCCGCGGGCAACAAGCTCAACCTGAAGGCCGGGGCCACCGCCACCGTGCGCATCCCGCTGGCGACGCGTTCGGGCACCGCGCCGGCCACCGTGCCGCTGTTCCACCTGAACGAAGCCACCGGCGAGTGGGTGCAGGAGGGCCAGGCCACGCTGAAGACCACGGCGCAAGGCAGCTACTACGAAGGCACCGTCAGCCACTTCAGCGTGTGGAACGCCGACCGGGAGATGGACACCATCTACGTGAACGGCTGCGTCAACGACGCCACCGGCAAGCCGGTCAGCATGGCGCTGGTCACGGCCACCGGTGTCGACTACTCCGGCAGCGCCTACGACCTGAGCGCCAGCACCGGCAAGTTCCGCGTCGCCATCCGCAAGAGCTCGCTGGCCGAGGTGGTGGCCACGTCCGCCAACCTGTCCAGCACGCCGCTCGTCGTCGGCCCGTCAGACACCGACATCACGCTGCCCACCTGCCTGGTGCTGGACGCCCCCGCCGTGCCCACGATCGCCATCGCTCCTGCCGACCGCACCGCGGTCGAGGGCCAGCAGGTCTATTTCAACGTCAGCGCCCGCGGCGGCGAGCTGCGCTACCAGTGGCAGCGCAACGGCGTGGACCTGGCCGGCGAGACGTTCAGCACGCTGAACCTCACCGCCCGCCTGGCTGACGACGGCGCGCGCTACACCTGCGTGGTCAGCAACGGCCTGGGCCGCGTCACCAGCGCGGCTGGCGTGCTGCACGTCAGTGCGGCCACGGTGCCGGTCATCGACGAGCAGCCGGTCAGCGCCAGCGCACTGGTGGGCGGCAACGTCACCTTCGTGGCCACCGCGCTGGGCAGCGGGCCGCTCAGCTACCAATGGCAGCGCAACGGCGTGGACATCGCCGGCGCCACCGCGCCGGCGTACACCACCCCGGCGCTGGTGCTGGCTGACCAGGGCACGCGCTACCGCCTGGTGGTGCGCAACGCCTACGGCAGCGTCACCAGCGCCGAGGCCACGCTGAGCGTCACCGCCGTCGTGCTGGCCGCGCCCAGCATCACGGTGCAGCCCACCGACGTCTCCCGCGCCGCAGGGCTGACGGCCACCTTCACCGTGCTCGCCAGTGGCAGCCCCACGCCCACCTACCAGTGGCTGAGGAACGGCACGGCCATCCCCGGCGCCACGTCGACCGTCTACATCACGCCCGCGCTGACCACCGCCGACAACGGCGCCAGCTACAGCGTGCGCATCACCAACAGCGAAGGCAGCGTGACGAGCGCCAGCGCCGTGCTGACGGTGCCGACCAACACGGGCGGCAGCGACGCCGACAAGGCCAACCTGATGCGCCTGCTGGGTACTGCCGGCGTGT
The DNA here is from genome assembly GCF_056406315.1 of Roseateles sp. P1_C6. Lineage (NCBI taxonomy): Bacteria > Pseudomonadati > Pseudomonadota > Betaproteobacteria > Burkholderiales > Sphaerotilaceae > Roseateles > Roseateles sp. P1_C6. The sequence continues at coordinate 41,976 of NZ_JBFUAK010000007.1, read as the reverse complement.
GGCTGGAGGCCGTCGGTGCGCCGATGGAAGTCAGCGACGAGCAAGGCGTGGTGATCAGCAGCGCCGCGCTGTGCCGCAGCGGCAGCGTCAGCGCGACGCTGAACGGCGCCAATGTGGTGGTGGGCCAGACGCTGCCCGCCACCGGCGTGCTGGCCACGCGCTTCACCGACTGCATCGACGACGGCACCCGCTACAACGGCAGCGCCAGCGCAAACTACAACCTGACCAGCCTCAACAGCCCGATCAACGGCAGCATCACCGTCACGCTCGCCAACCTGCGCATGGCCGACATCGGCGGCAGCAGCGATGACACGGTGGACGGCGGCGCCAGCGTCGTGCTGGGCGGCAGCGTGGACAACGGCACGCTGACGCAGACGGTCATCGTCACGCCGACCGCCGGCACCCGCATCACCAACAACCTGCTGGGCTTGAGCGCCACGCTGTCGGGCGGCAGCCTGACCGTGGGCAGCGGCACCCGCGTCAGCGACGATCGCCTGCTGACGAGCCGCATCAGCTACACCGACTTCAGCTTCACCGTGGCCGGCACGCCCTATGTGACGAGTGGCAGCCTGGTGCTGGGCTTCAGCACCGTCGATGGCAGCCCCACCAGCGGCAGCGGCGAGATCCGGCTCTTCAGCAACGGCGCCACCGTGGGCCGGCTGTACTTCCTGAACGGCACGCTGCAGATCGAGGTCAACGGCACGGTGCAGCCGTTCTCGGCAGGCGGGCGGCGCTCGGCGTTGGCGAACGCGTCGCCGCCGCGGCGCGCTGGCCGCTGATCCGGCGCGACGGCCGGGTCAGCGCGACCGGCCGTTGTGCGTGCGCGCCAGGCCCAACCCCGGGCGTTCGAGGTCGCGAAACGCCTCGAACACCCACGACCGCAGGCCGATGACGACGCTGTAGGGTCGCTTGTCGGCGGACGGCAGCTTCTGGTCCAGCAGGTGCTGGCGCGCGAAGTCGTCGGCCGCGCGCTGCAGCCGCTCGGCCAGCTCGCGCGCATGGCCGGCGCCGAACTCGCCGTGCACCAGCGTCAGCAGCTCGCCCTCGCCGTCGAAGCCGCCAGCGAAGAAGTCCGCCATCACGCGCTCGCGGAAGAAGGTCATCACCGGCCCCTGCGCGCGCCAGCGCAGCGTCTTGGCCACCAGCAGCTTGTAGCGGTTGTGCGGCCGCAGCTCGATGACGCCCAGCCGGTCCAGCTGGGCCAGCGCCGCCACCGCCTCGGCCTCGCCGATGCGGTAGCGCGACAGCACGTCCTCCAGCGCCCAGTGGCTGAGGCAGCAGATGGCGACCAGCAGCAGCACGGGCGACGCGACGACGGCCTGCTCCTGCGCCAGGCTCAGCTCGCGCAGCTCGGGCGCCTGCGCCGCCAGGCGCGCGGCCAGCTCGGCGAAGTCCAGCTTCAGCACGCGGCAGACCTCGTCCACGCGCGACAGCGGCATCTCCCCGCCGGGCGCCAGCATGCGCTTCACGCTGGACTCCGACAGGTCCAGCTCCCGGGCCAGCTCGGCATAGCTCAGCCCCTGAGATTTCAGCTCGGCCTTGATCAAGGCCACCAGCGATTGCGTGCTCGACATGGGCGAGACGGTAGCGCAAGACAGGCCCGGGAGCGCGGCGGTGTCATGCCGTGCTACCGCCCGGCGCTCGCCATGCGCCTCGGAACTATTCCCGAGGCCGACTCCGCCGGCTTCACGCAAGATCGCGGCCATCGCAACATTCGCTCACACAACGACACCATGTCCCACTTCCCCACCGTCCGTCGCGACACCAGCGCCTGGCGCCTGCAGGTCTGGATCTCGTTTGCCATCAGCGTGCTGCTGTGCGCCTCGGGCCTGGCCTGGCTGCCGGGGCAGGACCTGGACCGCGCCTTCATGGTCATGGGCTATGTGTTCTGCCTGTCCACCGCGTTCGCGCTGGCCAAGTTCATCCGCGACAACCAGGCCCGCCCGGTCGACACGCCGATGTGGCGCGTGGTCGTGTGGGCCGGCTTCGCACTGGCCATGGGCCTGACCGGCTGGGGCCTGTGGCGCATGGAGATACAGCCCGTCTGGAAGGCCTACCTCGGCGTGTGCTGGCTGTACCTCATTTCAAACGTCTTCACGCTGGCCAAGATGCTGCGCGACGCGCACGAGGCCGACCTGATGGAAGCCCGCCTGCAGGGCCGCCGCGAGGCCGCGATGCAGCCGCAAGCCGAAACGCAGTAACCCCCGGGGAACCCACGATGAAACGCCTGCTTGTCCTCACCAGCCTGTCCCTGTCCCTCGCGCTGAGCCTGCCGGCCCAGGCCCACACCAGCCCGTCGGAGGCCAGCGCGGCCTTGTCGCTCGCCCCCGTCGTGCTGTCGGTCGGTGCGGTCAGCGCCACCGGCGTCGCGCTCAGCGCGCTGCCGGTGGGCATCCTGTCGGCCGGCGTCACGCTGGTGGTCGTCAGCGTCGAGGTGGTCGGCGGCGTGACGGTCTGGGTGCTGGAGCGCGCCTCGGACGGCGCCCGCATCAGCATCAAGGCCTCGGGCAAGCTGGCCGAGGGCGTCGTCGTGTCGACCGGCGCGGCCGTCACGGTGTCCGTCATCGGCGCCGGCACCCTCCTGTCCGTCGCCGGCGAGGTCATCGCCTTCATCCCCAACGAGATCGGCAAGGCGCTGCTCTACAACGAACAGGTGAGCCGTTGAGGCGGCCACTGGCCCTTGCGGCGCTCACGCTCGCCACGGCGGCCCATGCGGGCCGCACCTGCGAGGAGAAGCAACCCACGGTGCGGCAGATCGAGCAAGGCCTCCAGCTCGCCCAGGCCACGGCCCGGCAGCTCGACGCCAGCGGCGCGCAGGTCGTCGTGCTGGCCCGTGCGGGGCAGGACCTCTCCAAGTACGGCCTGCAGTGGTCGCACCTGGGCTTCGTCTACAAGGACACGACGCAGCAACCCACGGTCTGGCGCGTCATGCACAAGCTGAACCACTGCGGCACCGACCACGCCGCGCTGTACCGGCAAGGCCTGGGCGAGTTCTTCCTGGACCGCCCCCACCGCTACGACGCCGCCTTCGTCGTGCTGAAGCCCGAGCTGCAGCAGGCGCTGCTGCCCATCCTCACCGACAACGCCCGCGTCGCGCGCTTCAACGAGCGCCGCTACAGCATGGTGGCCTATGCCTTCGGCACCAAGTACCAGCAGAGCAACCAGTGGGTGCTGGAGACGCTGGCCGGCGCCGCCGCGCCCGGCGTCGTCAGCCGCCGCGCGGCCCAGGACTGGCTGCAGGCCCAGGGCTACCAGCCCACCGACCTGCACCTGTCCACGATGACCCGCCTGGGCGGCCGCATGACGCAAGCCAACATCGCCTTCGACGATCATCCGAGCGCGCGCCGCTTCAGCAGCCACATCGACACGGTCACCGTGGACTCGATGTTTGCCTGGCTGCCGCGCGCCGGCCTGTCCCAGTCACCCCAACTCGTCCAGCAATGAGCCAAGACCACCCGAATCAGTTCGCGCTGCTGGGCCAGCGCCGCTTCGCGCCCTTCTTCTGGACGCAGTTCCTCGGCGCCGCGAACGACAACGTCTTCAAGTTCGCGTTCACGCTGATGATCACCTACCAGCTGCAGCTGGACTGGCTGCCGCCCAGCCACGCGGGCCTGGTCATCGGCGCGCTGTTCATCCTGCCCTACGTGCTGTTCTCGGCCACCAGCGGCCAGCTCGCCGACAAGCACGACAAGGCGCGGCTGATGCAGCTGGTCAAGAGCCTGGAGATCGCCATCATGGCCATCGCAGGCTGGGGCTTCTACGCGGCGAACGTGCCGGCGCTGCTGGGCTGCGTGTTCCTGATGGGCCTGCATTCGACGTTGTTCGGCCCGGTCAAGTACGCCTACATGCCTCAGCAGTTGAGCGAGCGCGAGCTGACCGGCGGCAACGGCATGGTGGAGATGGGCACCTTCGTCGCCATCCTGCTGGGCCAGCTGGCCGGCGGCATCCTGGTCGACACGCCCGTCGTCGGGCCGCAGCATGTCGCCTGGGCCTGCATGGCGCTGGCCATCGCCGGCCGCGCGACCGCACAGGCGATTCCGGCGAGCCCGTCGACCGACCCCACGCTGGTCATCAACTGGAACCCCTTCACCGAGACCTGGCGCAACCTCAAGCTGGCGCACGAAGGCCTGGCCGTGTTCCGCTCGCTGCTGGGCATCTCGTGGATGTGGTTCTTCGGCGCCGTGTTCCTGAGCAACTTCCCGGCGTTTGCGAAAGAGGTGCTGCACGGCAGCCCGCAGGTCGCGTCGCTCTTGCTGGCGGTGTTCTCCATCGGCATCGGCATCGGCTCGCTGATGTGCGAGATGCTGTCCAAGCGCCATGTCGAGATCGGCCTGGTGCCGCTGGGCGCCATCGGCATGAGCGTGTTCGCCATCGACCTCTACTTCGCCGCGACCGGGCTGCCGGTCAGCGAGCCCTACACGGTGAGCGCCTTCCTCAGCGTGACCGCCCACTGGCGCGTGCTGGCCGACCTGACACTGCTGGCGCTGTTCGCCGGCCTGTACAGCGTGCCGATGTATGCGCTGATCCAGCTGCGCGCCCAGCCCACGCACCGGGCCCGCATCATCGCGGCCAACAACATCCTGAACGCGGTGTTCATGATCGCCAGCTCCGTCATCGCCGGCGCCATGCTGAGCGCGGGCCTGACCATCCCGCAGATCTTCCTGGCCGTGGGCATTGCCAACGCGGTGGTGGCCTTCTACATCTTCCTCATCGTGCCGGAGTACCTGCTGCGCTTCGTCGCCTTCGTGCTGACACGCCTGGTCTACCGCTTTCGCATCGTCCACGACGAGCGCATCCCCACCACCGGCCCGGCCGTGCTGGTCTGCAACCACGTGTCCTTCGTCGACGCCGTGCTCTTGATGGCCGCCAGCCCGCGCCCCATCCGCTTCCTGATGGACGCGCAGATCTTCCGCACGCCGGTGCTGGGCTGGATGTTCAAGCTGGCCAAGGCCATCCCCATCGCGCCGGCCAAGAGCGACCCGGCCACGTACGAGGCCGCCTTCACCGCCGCACGCGCCGTGCTGGCCGATGGCGAGATGGTCTGCATCTTCCCGGAGGGCGGCATCACGCGCGACGGCACGCTGCAACCGTTCAAGGGCGGCGTCATGAAGCTCATCGAAGGCATGCCCGACGTGCCCGTCATCCCGATGGCGCTGGGCAACCTGTGGGGCAGCTATTTCTCGCGCGTGGAGGGCGGCCAGGCGATGGTCAAGCCGATGCGGCGCGGGCTCTGGAGCCGGGTGTCCTTGCACGTCGGCGAGGCGGCGGCGCCGGCCACCGTGTCACCCGAGCATCTGCGAACGCAAGTGCAGGGACTTCTGGCAGGAGCGGCATCATGAGCGACACCGGGTCTTCCGTCGGGCGCGCCTTCGTCATCGGCGTGCTGTCCATCGCGACACTGGGTTTCGGCATGGCCGGCCTGTGTGGCGGCGTCTTCACGGCCGTCGCGCTGCCGGAGATGTTCTCGTCCAGCCACGAGAACTACTCCGGCGCGATGCTGGTCATCTCGGTGCCCAGCCTGCTGATCGGTGGCGGGCTGGCCTGGTGGTGCGGGCGCAAGGCGGCCCAGCTGTTCAAACGCGACGCTTGATCGCCGACGCCACCGCCGCCGCCTGGGCGCACAGCGCCTTCGCCTATGCCGGCATGACGTTGGGTGCTGCGCTGTGGCGGGCCACGCTGCGGCGTCAATCCACAAGCGGCGCGCTGGCGCCGGGCAACTTCGGCGTGCTGGTGGGCCTGCTGCTCGGCGCGGCCCTCGGCAACAAGCTGGTCTTTCTCATCGAGCGGCCGGATGTGGCGGCAGCGATCTGGCAGGCCGGCACGCTGGCCTGGCCCGGCCAGAGCATCGTCGGCGGCCTGCTGGGCGGGCTGATCGGCGTCGAGATCGCGAAGAAGCTGACCGGCCAGACGCGCAGCACCGGCGACGCGATGGTCTTGCCCATCGCCGTCGGGCTGGCCATCGGCCGCATCGGCTGCTTCCTCGCCGGCCTGCATGACGACACCTACGGCTTGGCGACGACGCTGCCGTGGGGTGTGGACTTCGGCGACGGCACAGCGCGCCACCCGACGCAGCTCTACGAGATCGCCGCCGTGCTGGCGCTGGGCGTCACGCTGCACCACGCCCGCATCGCCACACCCGGCCTGGCGTTCAAGCTGTTCCTAAGCGGCTACCTGCTGTGGCGCCTCGCCGTGGAGTTCCTCAAGCCCGTGCCGGTCGCGTATCCGCTGGGCCTGTCGGGCATCCAGTGGACGTGCCTCGTCGCGCTGGCCGTCTATCTGCCCCTCGTGGCGCGCGCCTGGCGCCCACCTCTGCTGGCCACGCCATGAACCGCAAGAACCGCCCTTACCTGTTCTACGACACGACGCAATCGGTCTGCACGACCTGCCTGCGCCCGTGCGAGGCCAAGATCGTCATCAAGGACGACATGGTCTACATGGACAAATGGTGTCCGGCCCACGGCACGGAGCGCGTGCTCGTCAGCGACGACGCGGCCTGGTACCGGCAATGCCGCGAGGTGTTCGTGAAGCCGCCCGAGATGCCGCAGCGCTTCGCGACGCCGATGAAGTACGGCTGCCCCTATGACTGCGGCCTGTGCCCCGACCACATGCAGCACAGCTGCCTGTCCATCGTCGAAATCAGCGACCACTGCAACCTGCGCTGCCCCACCTGCTACGCCGGCTCGGGGCCGGAGCGTCTGTCACACCGCACGATGGCCGAGGTCATCGCGATGCTGGACGCCGTCGTCGCCAGCGAGGGCGAGGCGGACGTCGTGCAGATCTCCGGCGGCGAGCCGACGCTGCACCCGCGGTTCTTCGACATCCTGGATGCCGCCAAAGCCCGGCCCATCAAGCACCTGATGGTCAACACCAACGGGCTGCGCATCGCCCAGGACGCGGCCTTTGCCGAGCGGCTGGCAGGTTATGCGCCGGGGCTGGAGGTCTACCTGCAGTTCGACTCACTGCGTCGCGAGGCGCTGATGAACCTGCGCGGCGCCGACCTGCGCGGCCCGCACGACGCAGCGCTGGCTCGGCTGGACGCTCTGGGCATCTCGACGACGCTGGTGATGACCGTCAAGCGCGGCGTCAACGACGACGAGATCGGCGACGTGATCCGCCATGCGCAAAGCCATGCCTGCGTGCGCGGCGTGACGCTGCAACCGATCCAGAACGCCGGCCGCGTGGAGGCTTACGACGCGGCGAAGCACCGCCTGACCGTCAGCGAGCTGCGCCGCCGCATTGCCGAGCAGAGCGGCGTGTTCACGCTGGCCGACGTGCTGCCCGTGCCCTGCAACCCCGACACGCTGGCGATGGCCTATGCGCTGCGCAGCCAAGACTCGGAAACGGGCCTGGTGCCGCTGACGCGCTATCTCGACGCCGCCACGCTGCTGTCCGGCGACCGCAGCACCATCGTCTTCGAGGGCGACCCGGCGCTGAAGGCCTCGGTCTTCAAGCTGTTCTCCACCAACCACTCGCCCGAGAGCCAGTCCAACTGCCTGTCCGAGCTGCTGTGCTGCCTGCCCAGGATTGACGCGCCGCAGCTCAGCTACCGCGACGTGTTCCGCGTGCTCATCGTGCAGTTCATGGACGCGCAGTCGCTGGACATCCGCGCGTTGAAGAAGAGCTGCATCCACATCGCGCAGGCGGATGGCCGCATGGTGCCGTTCGAGGCCTACAACCTGTTCTACCGCGACGAGCGCCAGGCCGAGTTGGCGGCCATCCGCGCCGAGATAGACGCGCAGCGCGAGCAGCGCCTGCGGGTCAGGCCGGCGGTGGTGCCGCTCGTCCGCGCCTGAACAACCGCTTCACGCGCAGCTTGACCGCGCGCGCCCAGCGCCAGGCGGCACTTGCGCGCACCCACGTGAGCAGTTCCGTCTTCCACGCCGTCCAGCGCGCATGCAGCCGCGCGAACCAGGGCAGCTGCATCAGCGCGGGCTGGATGAGCTGGAACAGCCAGGCCAGCAGCGCCGTGCCGATCAGCTTGGCCGCGACGATGACCGCCAGGCCCAGCGTCACGCGGCCCATCGACATCAGCCACAGCGCCAGCACCTTGACCGGCAGGATCAGAAGGCTGGGCAGCAGCAGCGCGACGAAGGCCCAGCGCGGCGGCAGCCGCTTCAGTAGGGCCTCCAGCTGGCGGATGACCGGCAGCCGCGCAAACAGCGCGAACACACGGCGCAGCGGCTCCCAGCCCCATTCCTCGAAGAGGATGAGCAGCGCGAAGACGACCCGGAAGAGCCAGCGCAGCGGGGCGAGAAGATGCTTGAGCATGAAGCTCAGAGTTTGACGCGGCAGCGCAGCCCCGCCGGCAACTCGCCCTTCGCGTTGTCGATCTCGGCGACGATGCCAAACGTCCCGGCCGCCGCATCGACGACCCGGTCCACCGTGCGCACCCGCGCCTGGATGGCGTGGCCGAACGGCGCCTCGGGGGTCACGCTGACCATCTGCCCGGGCCTGACCTGCGTGAAGGCCTTGACCGGCAGCAGCGCCTGCACCTTCAGCGGATGGGTCTGCGCGATCTTCAGCACGGGCTTCTTGGTGTCGCTGCTGTCCATCAGCGCGCCGGGGTAGAGGTACTGGTCGACGACGACGCCACTGAACGGCGCCAGGATCTGGCGGCGGCGCAACTGGTCAACGGCCTGGCGGTGGTCGAGGCGGGCAATCTGGTTGTTCTCCGTGGCCGTCTTCAACTCGGCCTCAGCCAACTTGAGTTCGGCCTGCGCATCTTCAACCGCCTGGGCGGAAACAAATTCTTCCTTGAGCAGGTCTTGCAGCCGGCGCGCCTTCTCGCGCAGCGCGCCGACCTTGGCATTCGCCAGCTGCGCCTGGCCCTGGGCGTCGGCGCGCGCCTTGGCCGAGTCCGCCGCGCTGGCCTCCACGCTGCTCTCGATGCTGACCAGCACCTGGCCCTGGCGGATGGCCTCGCCACGGCGCGCATGCACGCGCTCCAGGATGCCCACGACAGGGCTGCGGATCTCCACCGTCTGGGCGGGTTCGATCATGCAGTCGTAGTCCTGCGCGGCGACGGGCAGGCTGAGCAGGGCGAGAAGGAGGGTCGGTTTCATGTCGTGGTGCCGGCGATGCCAATGATGCGGTGTAACTCGCGATCCTGGCGGAGGGTCTGTTTGCGCATCTGCCAGGCGCGGCGTTCGGCGTCGCGCTGGGCCAGGCGCACGGCGAGCCTGAGGCACCGGCCGCGTGCCAGCGCGGCGCGCAGCGGGGCGGGCAGCGTCTTGAAGATCGCGTCGTCCGCCGCCACCAGCGCGCGCACCGTGCCCGGCTGGCCCTGGCGGCCGCTGCGGCCGAACAGCTGGCGGTCCACGCGCGGGGACTCGTGGTACTCGGTCAGGATGACGTGCAGCCCGCCCGCGGCGAGTGCAGTCGCATCGGGCTTGATGTCGGTGCCGCGGCCGGCCATGTTGGTGGCGACCGTGATGCGGCCCGCCGCGCCGGCGCGCGCCACGATGGCGGCCTCCTCGGCGTCCTGCCGCGCGTTCAGCACGACGGCCTCGACGCCGCGCTCCGCAAACACCGCCGCCACCGCCTCGCTGGCCTCGACGCTGCGCGTGCCCACCAGCACGGCCTGGCCACGCGCGGCGGCGGCGATGGCGTCGTCGGCCACCGCCTGCCACTTGACGGCGGCGTTTGCATGGCAGGCCGCCGACAGCTCGCACCGCTGGATGGGCTTGTTCGTCGGCAGCCGGCGCACGCGCAGCCGGTAGGTGGCCCACAGCTCGGTCGCGGCCTCGGCGGCCGTGCCGGTCAGGCCGGCCAGCAGGTAGTAGCGCCGGAAGAAGCGCTGGAAGGTCATGCGCGCCAGCGTGTCGCGGCCGGCGGTCAGCTTCACGCCTTCCTTGGCCTCGATGAGCTGGTGCAGGCCTTGCTCCCAGCTGCGGTCCGCCATCACGCGGCCGGTGCTCTCGTCGACGATCTGCACCTTCAGGCCCTCTTCCTCTTTGTCGCCGGGCGCCAGGATGTAGTGCTGGTCGCGCTCGTAGAAGTGCAGCGCCGTCAACGCCTGGCGCAGCAGCTGCTCGCGCCAGGGCCGCGCGCGCCAGACCGGGCGAACGCCGTCGGGCAGGGCCGGGCAGGCCTCCAGCGCGCCGGGCTTGAGCTCGATCTCGCGGTTTGCCAGGCGCAGCGAGAAATGCTCGCCCTCGCGCAGACCGCGCGCCGCTTGAATCGCCCAGGTGAGCAGCGCGGGCTCGTGGATGCCCTCGGACTCCTGCGAAATGATCATCGGCGTGCGCGCCTCGTCGATGAGCACGCTGTCGGCCTCGTCGACGATGGCGAAGTGCAGCGCCGGAATCAGCGGCTCGGGCGCGTCGCCACGCACGAAGCCGCGCAGGCCAGCGACGCGGCCCGGCAGCAGCCCGTGGCCGGCGAGGCGGTCCTTCAGGTAGTCGAATACCAGCTCCTTGCCGCTGGCGTAGCAGACCGAGTGCCGGTAGGCCGCGCGGCGCTCGTCGGGCTCCATGCCGCCCTTGACGAAGCCGCCCGTCAAGCCGAAGAACTCGAACAGCGGCCGCATCTCCTCGCAGTCGCGCTCGGCCAGGTAGTCGTTGGTGCTGACGACATGCACGCGCGCGCCGCTGGCGGCCATGACGGTGGCGGCCAGCGCGGCGACCAGCGTCTTGCCTTCGCCGGTGCGCATCTCTGCCAGCCGCCCGGTGATGAGGATGCGTGCGCCGGCAAACTGCACCGGGTGCGGCCACAGGCCCAGCGAGCGGCGCGCGGCCTCGCCGACGCTGCCGAGGGCCCGTGCGAGGGCCGCTGCGTCACCGGCGTTGGCGCGCAAGGCAGCCATCGCCGACTGCAGCTGTTGAACGATGTCGCCATCGCCGACGTCGCGCAACGGCGCGATGGCGGCATTCAGTGCGTCGACACTCGCCGCGGATTCACTGCGCACCGGCAACCAGCCCGGCAGGTCGCGCAGCCAGCGCTCCAGCTTCTGGTCGCCCTCGCCGCCGCGCTCGTCGCGCAGCGTGTCGGCGCGGCGGAACTCGGCGCCAGCCAGGGCCTTGAGCCAGCGCAGGTCGGCGGCGATGGCGGCGCTAGACATTGAGACGGGCCAGGAAGGCCTGGCGCAAGCGCAGCAGCCACTGCGCCGCCAGCGGCGTCGGGCCCAGGTCGAAGCGCACCCAGACCTTGTCGCCAAACACCGCGCTGGGCGAAGGCCCGTCCAGCTGCAGCTCGATGTCGAAGACGCGGCGCAGGCTGTGCTTGCCGCCCTCCTTGGACGGGTCCACGCCGATCTCGCCCCCGGCCGTGGAGCCCAGCGCCGGCGACACCAGCTCGAAGCCGCCGCCCGGCACCTCCCGGCGCACGTGCGCGTCCAGCATCGCATGCGGCGTCTGCACCAGCCGCACCTGCACCGACTGCACGCGATGCTTGACCATGTCCGCATCCTCCTGCGTGACGGCCACGCGCACGCGGTCCGTCGGGCCGGCGACGAGGTAACCCAGCAGCTCGCCGCGCTTGACGGCGCGACCGGTCAGCTCGGTCGGCGCGTCAGGCACCCAGCGCCCGGCGGTGGTGGCCATCACGTCCAGCGCGGCGACGCGGGCGCGCGCCTCGTCATAACGCGACTGCCGGGCGGCCAGCTCGCTGCGCAGTGCAATGGCCTTGGGCGGCTCCGCCACCTCGGCGCGGCGCAGGCTGGCCTCGGTCTGCGCCAGCGCCGCGGCGGCCTGCGTCAGCTCGGCCTGCAGCGGCAGGTTGTCGATCTTCAGCAGCGGCGCGCCACGCGCGACCGCGCTGCCCGAGGCCGCCTGCACGGCGCTGATCTGGCCGGGCGCCTCGGCGCGCACCAGTGCCTCGTCGGGCAGCCAGATGACGCCCTGATGCACCGAGTAGAACGGCAGCGGCACCAGGCCCAGGAAGGCCAGCACGCCGGCCAGCAACAGCAGCGCGCGTCGCTTGGCCGGTTCGCGGCGGCGCGCCAGCGAGCCGCCTTCATTGAGATGCTTCCAGGCCTTCCAGACAGGCATCACCAGCGCCTGCCAACCGGCCATGACGGCCATGATGGCGCCGATCAGCAGGTACTCGCTGGCGACGAACCAGATCAGGCCGACGGTGATCAGCAAGCGATAGACCGGCGCGATCGCGCCGTAGAGACCGAGGATCAGCCGCTCGCCGCGCGACGAGGCCATGGGCGGCTCCGCGTCCTTGGCGCCGAACAGGAAGCGGTCGCTCAAATAGACCCAGTAGTTCTGCGCGCGCTGCGCAAGGTTGGGCAGCTCCAGCAGGTCGGTGGCGATGAAGTAGCCGTCGTAGCGCATCAGCGGGTTGCCGTTGACGAGGATGGTGGACACGCCGGCGATCAGGATGACGTTGTAGGCAATCGCGGTCAGCAGCCCGGGTTCCGCCGCCAGCCACACGTAGACGGCGACGGCGCCCAGCGCCAGTTCGGCCAAGATGCCCGCCGCCGCGACCTGGGCCCGTGCCCATTTGGACGGGAAGGCATAGGACGACGTCGCGTCCACGTAGGGCACGGGCGTGAAGATGATGAACAGCAGGCCGATCTCGCGCACCGTGCCGCCCCGCGCCTTCACGGCCAGGCCGTGCGCCCATTCATGGATGGCCTTGACGACCGGGTAGACGAACCACAACAGCACCAGGTTGCTGGCCGACAGCACGCGGTCCGACAGGTTCTCGGTCAGCTCATGCCAATGCTGCGCGCCCAGCACCGCGGCGGGCGCGACGAGTGCCAGCCACAGCAACGCGACGGGCAGGCTGAACAGCGCGCGCGCCAGGCCCGCCTGCTTGTCGAACCACGCGTCGGGGTGGAACAGCGGCAGGCGCAGGCTCATCAGGTTCAGCCAGTTCTGCTTGAACTTGGCCTTGCGCTGGCGCTCGAAACGCTCGAACACCTCGCCGGCGTCGGGCGACACCTGGGTCTGCAGCAAGTCGTTGGAATGCAGCGACGACACCAGCTGCACCAGCTCATGCTGCGAGATGCTGGCACCGTCGTCGCTGGCGGCGGCGCAGGCGGCGTCCCAGACCTGGTCCAGCGTGCGGCGGCCGTCGCACAGCGACAGCACGCGCCAGACCTCCGGCGTCATGCGATGGAAGCGCTGGCTGACCGGGTCGGACAGCAGCACCCAGGAGCGGCCACGCAGACGGCGGTGCAGCGGCTCGACGCCGTCCCTGAGCCTGGGCCTCAGGTGGCGAAGCGCGTGCCAGTGTTCGGAGAGGAGTGCTTGCATCAGGCGCCGCTCCGTCGTTCAGGCGCGGCAAGCCGGCGCGTCGGCGGCCGATCCACACGGCGCGCGTAGAACGGTTCGCCCTTGCAGTCGATGGACTCGGTGTTGAACCCCAGCACCAGCCGCTCGGTGACCCGGATCCGCTGCCCCCCGAGCTCGATCAGAAACACGATCCGATCCTCGGTGCCATCGGGCGTGCCGTCATTCGCTTCGTACCGGAACCCCGGGCCGGCGTCGCGGTCGATGTCACCGGTGGCCGTCACCACGCCGGTCTTCGGCGGCTCCAGCACGATGACTTTCGCGTGCTTCAGCGGCAGACGGATCCTCGCCTTCGGCGAAGAACGCAGGAGCGCATATCCCGGCGCCACAAAAGAAATGGCAGGCAGCGATTGCGTCTCGACGGGGCTGCACTTTTCATACGACTCGTCGAAGACCTGAGCGGACGATGGGCCTTGCGGGGACGCAACAGCCTGCAGCGTGAGGCCGCCGAGCAGGCCTGCCATCCAGTGCCGTTTCATATCCAGTACTGCCAGAGCTTCAGACGCAGCCAATCGATGGACTCGCGCGTCCAGATCGTCAGCAGGTTGGACGTGCCGACCACCACCTTGGCCACGCCCTGCATGCCGGGGCTCAGGCGCGGCACGTCGCCGACCCACGCCGCCTCGGCGCGGAAGCCATTGGTGCCGTCCTGAACGCTGGCCGTGGCCGTCACGCGGCTCAGCTCGAAGTCGTGGCCGTCCTGCGGCTGGCCCGCCAGGCGCAGCACGCCACGCTGGCCGTTGCGCACGCGGGCGATGTCCCGCTCGGGCACATGCAGCACGACGCGATAACCCTCGGATGCGATCTCGAACATCTCCTTGCCGAGCTCGGCCGGTGCGCCCAGCTGCTGCACCCAGTCGCCGCTGACGATGAGGCCGTCGATGGGCGCCACCAGCTGCGCGCGCGCCAGCTTGGCCTCCACCAGCGCCAACTGGCCCTCGGCGCCCTGCAACTCGGCGCTGGCCAGCGCCACGCTGGCGGCCTCGCGGTCGGCCATGGCCTGCCGCAGCTTGCCGGCGGCCTGGTCGCGCTCGCCGCGCAGCTTGGCCTGCTCCAGCTTCAGGTCGCGATCGTCCAGCTTTAGCAAGACCTGGCCCTGGCGGACGCGGTCGCCCGGCCGCACCAGCGCCTCGGCGATGAAGCCCTCGAACGGCGCCGTGACGAGCTGGCGCGTGCGACCCTCGATGACGGTGTGCGCCGTGACGCGGTCGTCCACCGGCACCAGCAGCAGCACGGCCAGCACGAGGACCACGGCCACGGTGCCGGCCTTCCAGGCCCAGTGCCCCGGCCCGCGCAGCTTGGCCGCGACGCGGCGCAGCGCGCGCCAGGTCTGCACGGGCAGTGGCAGTTCGGCGGCATGCCAATGGCGCAGCAGCGGCTCGGCCAGCGCGGCGCTGGTGCGCAGTACCTGTTGCGCGGCGGGCGTCGTGGCGCCTTGTGCGACGAGCACAGCCGCGACTTCGCCCTGGTCCAGCAGCGGCAGCGCCCACGCGCCACCTTCGCTGAGCTCGCGGCCTTCGACAAAGGCGCGCTGCGCGATCTCGGTGGCCGCCTGAACGGCCGGGCTACCGGTCTCGGCATGGGCCACGTCTGCCGCCACCCACCAATGCGCGCGCTCGTGACGCACCTCAAAGAGCGCCAGTCGCAGGTCGGCTTCGGGCGGCAGCTCGCGCCGCGCCCAGGCAGCCGTGCGGTTGACCCAGTCCTGCGCCGCGGCACGGGATTCCTTTTGCGAGGCCACATGGCCCATCAACTCCAGCAGCTCGGCCGCGCGCTGGTTGTGCGCGAGGCTGGCGGCGGACAGCGTCAGCTGCAGCCAGCCCAGCGACAGCAGCAGCAGCTGCAGGCTGCGGTCGTTGTGCGGAGGCTGAAGCAGCGCGCCGACGATGCCCGGCTGGCCGCTGGGCAACGCGAGGTGCGTGCCCACCAGCAGCTCACCCGTGGCCACGCGGCTCAGCGCGACGGGGCTGTCACGCGTGACGCGCACGCGTGCCTCGGCCCAGGCCTCGGCGACGTCCTCACGCTCGAACGGCGCGCGCCAGGCCGCGTCGGCCGAGTACAGCGCCACGCCCTGGCAGGCCAGGCCGGCGGCATGCAGCCGCTGCAGCCACATCGCCAGCGCGGGCGCCAGCTCGGCCGCCTGCGGCGTGGCCGAAGGCGGCGGCAGAACGACCTCGTGGTCGCTCATGAACCGCTCCGGTCGCGCGCGCGACCCATCTCGCTGGGTCGGTGCTCGACGAGTTGCACATCCAGCGCCTGCCAGTCCGCCTCGCCGAGCGCGCCGGACAGTGCGCGCAACCTGAAATAGCTCGCCCAGGCGTCGTGGCGCGCGCGCGAGAGGTCACGGCGCGCCTCGAAGAGCTTGCCCTGGGCTTCCAGCACGTCGGCGTTGGTCTTGATCCCGACCTCGAAGCCGCGCTGGTTGGCGCGCACCGACAGTGCCTGCGATCGCTCGGCCGTGCCCAGCGCCCTGGCCTGCGACAGCGCCGACAGCGTCGAGACAAAGGCCTGGCGCACGCCGATGACCAGCGTGCGGCGCGCCAGGTCCAGCTCGCCGGCCGCCTTGTCGCGCAGCGCCAGCGTCTCGGCCACCTTGGACTGCGTCGCGCCGCTGGCGAACAGCGGGATGGTCAGCGTCGCACCAACGGCCGACGAGCTGCCGCGGCGCGGGAAGATGCTGGTCACCGTGCCGGTGTCGTTGGAGCGCGTGTAGTTGTAATTGATGTCCACCGTCGGCGCATGCGCCAGCGAGGCCTTGCGGGTCTCGGCCTCAGCGGCCTCCACGGCCAGGCGGGCCTGGCGCAGCGATGGGCTCTCGGCCTCAGCGCGGGACAGCCAGTCCAGCACGCTGTTGGCCTGCAGCGGCGGCAGCGCCTCGGGCGCGACAGCGCGCACCAGCAGGGCCGGCGTCGGGCCCGCGGCCACCTCGGCCAGCACCTGCTGGCGCAGGTCCAGCTCCGCCTCGGCGGCAAGCACCTGGGCCACGGCGTTGTCCACGCGTGCCTCGGCCTCGCGCACTTCGGGCGCCGCCGCGCGGCCGACCTGGAAGCCGCGACGCGCCGCGGCGAGCTGCTCGCCCTGCGCCTCGCGCAGCGCCGTCGCATGGGCCAGCACGTCACGCGCCTTGAAGACCTCCAGCACCGCTTCGGCCAGCCGCTGCTGGGCCTCCATCCGGGCCTGGGTCAGTGCGCTATCGGCTTGCTCCAGCTGGCTGCGCGCGGCCTGCATGGCCGGGTACAGCGCGCCGCGCCACAACGGCTGGCTGACCTGCACGACGTACTGGTCGGACTTGAACGGCCGCATCTCGCCGGACGGCGCTTCGCGATAGCGCGTATCGGTGGTCGTGGCCGTGAGATTGGCCGTCGGGCCATAGGCGGCCCTGGCCTGGAACAACCGCTCCTCGGCCGCACGCAGCGACGCGCCGGAAGCACGCACGGCCGGGTCAGCATCCAGCGCGCGGGAGGCCAGCTCGGGCAGCGTCTGGGCAGCGGCCGGCAGGGCGAGAAGCAGCGGAAGGAGTCGGATCACGGGAAGACAGCCAAAAACGGACGCGCCGGCCGAAATGGCCGGCGCGAGAGTGTGCGCGAGATTGCTCAGTCGCGGCGACGGCGGCGGGTGAGCAGCGCGCCGGCGAGCGCGACGCCGGCGAGTGCGATGCTGCCGGGTTCGGGGACGGTGTTGCCACCATCGTCGGCGATGCGCAGCGTCAGCTGGAGATAGTCCACCGCGCCACCGTCAAAAGCATCGGCCGGGCGGATTTCGAACAGGTCGCTGCCGGTCAGCAAGTCCAGCACGGCAGCAAGGTCGAAGACATCCAGAGCGGCGGTGTTGAACTGCCCGATGCCGACGTCGCCATTGGTGATGTCGCCAATGAACGTGCCGTTGAGGTAGAGGCCGGCAGAACCGGCAAAGCCCCAGCCGCCGCTCATGATCTGCAACTGAGCGGCGAGAACCTGACCCGACCAACTGCTGTTCAGCAGGGCGCTGAAGCCACCTTCAAAGATCCAGGCATCGGTTTCGGTGCTGGCGCCGGCCTCGGGCAGATCGGAGAACAGGAATTGGCTGCCGATGCCTATAGGCGGGGTAGCGCCGAAGCCGTTGTCGTTGCCATAGGCCGTGACGACGGTGGCGGCCTGCGCACCGCCGGCGGCCAGCGTGCTCAAGGACAGCAGGGCGGCGGACAACCAGCGGCGGGAGGTGGAGGCAAAGGGCATGAAGGAGTCCAGGGTCGGAGGGCGCCGGAGCGCGAACCCCGACATGCTAGGGAAAACGCCCCGAGCCGGCCATCCCCGGAGCATGGGACGGGAGTGGCCGGTGCGCCAGAGCGAGGAGGGGCTCATCCTCATCATTTGCCGCCCACCAGTTGCTGCCACTGGACCTTGGCGCGCTCTTCCAGGTCCTTCAGCCAGGCATCGCTGAGGGCGCGGGCTCGGTCGGCCTCGTCCTGGGCGATCTCGGCCGCGGTCTTGGGAGGCGGCGCCGCCGTGGCTCCGGCCTCCAGCTGTCCACGGGCGTTGACCAGCAGTTCGAAGGCAGCGGCCGAGGGCGGCGTCACCGTCTGGCTGCCAGCCTGCATCTGGGTCGTCGGGGCCGCTGAGGTGGTCACGACGAAGGGGTTCACCCCCGCCGGCGTGGCGACCGGTGCACCCGGCAACACGCGCACCGTGACGGTCTGGCTCACGYTGGCGCTGGCACCGTTGCTGGTCTCCACGCTGGCCGCGACGATGCTGAGGYTGAGCTCCCCGGTGAAACCAGTCGGCGCCCTGAGGCTCAGATGGGCGAGATCCCAGCCGGTCAGATCGATGGCGCTGCCACCGCTGGCGCTGTGCACGCCGTCGCTCAGCAGGGCACCGGCGGGCAGGCCCAGCAGGCTCAGGCCAAGCCGCTCGCTGCCGAAGCGGTCGGTCAGCGCGGCATCCACCCGGGGCAAGGCGATGGCGGTGTCGACCAGGCCATACACCAGGCCCGCGCCCACCGGCAGCGTCTCGACGATGCGGATGTCGTCGATCATGGCGCTGCGCTGTGGCACGGTGGTGCCGCTGGCGATGCTGTCGCCGCCCTCCAGCACGATGGCGATCTTGCGGCTGGCGCCGTTGCCGGCAAAGCTGAAGCTCAGCGCCTGCCAGTTCAAAGCCGTGGTCGGGCTGGTGCCCGCGTGGCTGCCGACCTTGACGCCGTCGACATAGATGCCGATCTGGGTGTTGGCGACCAGGAAGCCGAGAGCGCCAGCGTAATCCAGGCTGAGCGTGTAGGTCGCACCGGCAATGGTGGCAATGCTGCGCTCCACGCCCAAGGTCTGGTAGGTCGCGCTGGCGCGGCCATTGCGCAACGCCAGCCACTGGTTGCCGTTGCCGGCCATGGGCTGGACGATGACCAGGTTGCCGCCCACGTTGGCCATGCGGTCGCCCGCGGACCAGATTTCAAAGGCGGCGGTCTTGCCCGTGGTCGGGCTCTGCACGGTCCAGCCTTCCAACGCCGGGCCGGCGACGACGCTGACCGAGGTGTTGGGGTTGGCCGTGCTCTCCCAGCCCGTCCCCACCAGCTCGCGGCTGACGGCGACGTCGCGCGGGCTCAGCACCAACGTCGGCGCATCSGCCACGGCAACGAAYTGCGCCGTCAGCAGCTGGCTTGTCGTCGCGTACTCCCCGGTGGCGCCTTCGATGGCCGTGGCCTGCAGTTGCAGGACCACTGTGCCGTTGAAGTCGCGTGGAGCGGTCAGCCTCAGCGCATCCAGTTGCCAGCCGCCAAGGTTGACAACGCGCTGTGTGGCGGAGGGCACAAAGCTGCGCGTGCCGTCGGACAGCGTGAAGCCGTCCGGCAGACCGGTCAGCGTCAGCACCAGCGTCTCCGAGCCGTCGTTGTCGACGAGGCCGGCAACGATGGTGTGCAGGGCCAAGGCCACGTCTTCCAGGCCGGTGACGGTGTTGCCCGCGGTGACGGCCAGGGTCGGCGTGTCGGCCACGGCGGCGATGTCGATGACGAGGCGGGCGGCGGGGCTGTAGAGCTCGCCGTCGAAGGCCTTGAAGCCGATGCGGGCGTAGTGCTCGCGCTGGTTGCCTTCACCCGAGCCGAAGTAGCCGGCACCGCCCGTGGCGTTGGCCGCAGGCACGAAGCGCAGGCCGCGCGCGGCCAGGTCAGCCTGGCTGAAGCGCTCGCGCACGGCGACCGCCGCCCAGCTGCCGTCGGCCTGCTGGCGTTGCAGCTCGCCATCGGCGGGCAGGGCGGTGATCTCCACCTGCAGCAGATCGGGTCGGTTGTCGGGATCGACGACGGCGAAGCTGGTCCAGCTCAGCGGCAGCGGCTGGTCTTCCGTGCCGCTGGCCTGGCCGTTCGCGGCTGTCGGCGCCTGGTTGGGCGTACCGTCGTTGCTGACGGTGATGCTGACCGTGACGATGCTGGAGTCTGCCTGGCCGTCGCTGACCTTGTAGCTGAAGCTGTCGGGCCCGGCAAAGCCACTGGCCGCCTTGTAGCTGAAGCTGCCATCGGCCAGCACGCTGAGCACGCCATGGGCCGGGCCGTTGACGACGGCCGCAGTCAGCGTATCGCCATCGATGTCGAACGCAGTGGCGAGTGGGTTGATGGCGATCGTCTGACCGGCCTGGGCCGTCAGGCTGCGGCTGGTCAGCGTCGGCGCGTCGTTGACAGGACGGACCGTCAGCGACACGGTGGCCGTGTTGCTGGGCTTGCCGTCAATGACGAAACGGTAGCTGAAGCTGTCGGTGCCGTTGAAGTTGGCGGCCGGCTGGTAGCTGAACTGTCCGTTGGCCAGCAGCGTCAGCGTGCCGTGCGCCGGGCCGTCAACCTGCTCTATCGTGACGACGGTGGTGCCGAAGACGAGGTCATTGGCGAGCACGTCGATGGCGATTGAGCCATCCTCGTCCAGCGCAACGGCGTCGCCGACGGCCTGCGGGTCGCCGATGAGCGCCACGTCGAGCACGGTCATCGTGCTGGTCTGTGCGGCAAAGCCAAGCAAGTCAAAACTCAGCAATACCGATTTGCCCGCAAGCTCCGGGGCCAACGCGACGAGGTAGGTCGCGCTGCCGTCGGCGTTGAGCTGCTTGCGCACCGTGCTGGCAAGGCGCTCGCGGCCGTTGGTCTGCAGGTTGAGCAGCGCGTCGGAGCCGTTCAGCGCGACCTTGCCGGCGATGGGCAAGCCGGTCGTGGCATCGAGCAGCGCGACTTCGAATGCGTCGAACGGGCCGGCCGCGTTCGCGAGCAAGTGCGGCGACTCGATCGTGAAGCTGAGCAGCTTGTCGTTCGCGCCGACCGTGAAGGCCTGCGACAACTGGGCCTGGCGCGTGGCGGACTCGCCCAGTACGGCCTTGCCATCCTGGATGACGACGTTGCCGCGAGTGCTCCAGCCGGTGGCATCCAGCAGATCGCCGCCACGCAGCGCGGCGTGGACGGGCAGGCCCGAGGCGAAGCTGGGCGCCGTCGTCGTCGGATGGACCGCGGCGGAGGATGCGGACGAGTCGTTGACCTGGAGCGCGAAGGTTGCGCCCGCCGAGTCGGCGTCGGCCACCGGCGGTGCACCCGAGAACTCCTTGCCAGCCGACAGGTCGCGCAAGTAGCGAATCAACTTGTCCACGCTCGCGGCGTCCAGTCGCCCGTCTCCGCTGTGCAGAGCCAGCAGCAAGGCCTGGTTCTGTTCCGCACTGCGCGCCTGGCTGCCGGGCACGCCCATGAAGCTGCCCGTCGACGTGAGCGAAATGCGATTGCCCAGGCCATCAACTTTGTACTCGTCGGGCAGGCCCAGGTTGTGCGCGAACTCATGGCCGATCAACCAGCCGAAGTAGCGGCCGATGGTGACCATGCGTGTGCTGCGGTCGGCGATGGTGCCAGCCCATGCGACCGCCTGACGGAGCGCCGCTGGCACGGACACCTGCGCCACTGCGCCGTACGCCGTGCCAGCCTGATCCTGGTTGAGCAGGCGGCTGAGCAGGTACTGCTTGGCGCGGCTGCCAACGTCGTCGCGCACGCTGCCATCGGCCTTGGTCAGCAGCAGATTCATCTGATGGCTGGGCAGGTCCACGCCCGCGCGACCGGCTTCGGTGCCATTGCCCAACAGCTCGGAAACGAAGCCCACGGCCGTGGTGCGGGCTGCGGTCTTGTCGTCCATGCTGGCGGCGCTGCCGTAGCGGATGTCGATGAAGCCGGGCGTCTTGAACTGGTCGAACAAGCCGCTGCCATCGCCGCCGCCCAAGCCCGACTTGAGGCCCTCAGCGATCTGCGCCAGGTCAGCGGCACTCAGGTCGGCGGGCAGGGCGAGCTTGACGTCGCCCCCCGAGAGCAGGTTGTAGATCGCCAGTTGATTGCCACTGAAGCCGGCACTCGTCGCCGCGTCCGCATGCGCGATCGTCATCGCCTGCGCGATCTGGTTTTGAAGCGCGTTGAGATCGACGCTGAGTTGCTGGGTCGCCTTGACCTCGCACTGAACAGCGGCGCGTCCGTAGACCTGACCGGCGAGCTTGAACACGATATTGGCGCGGATCACGCCGCGATCCTGCGGGGTGGTGAGCAGAGTCAGCATCGTGCTGGCCCCCACCTGCTTGGCCGTCCATCGCGCGTCACCCTCGACAACCACCTCAAACTCGTTGGGGTTGTAGATGCTGATGTTGCGCCACTGGCCCGCTTGAACGGCGGGTGCGTTCAGCACGCCATCGACGGCATTGAGGTCACCGAGTTCGCTGAAGTAGACCGACTGGACGCTGGTGGACCCCGCCGCCACATAGCCGCTGGCGGTTTGCTGCTCGGCGTCGAAGCGCACCGTGCCCGACAGCAGGACGGCGTCGTACAAGTTGGCAAAGCGCTTGCGGGCGGCTTCCGTCAGCTGGGCGGTCACCGTCATGGCAGCCGTCCCGCCCTTGGCCAGGGCCTGGTTCGACAGCAGCAGGCGCTCGCCGCTCGGCGTGTCTGCCGGCGTTGCGCTGGCGCCAAGCCCGAAGCCCAGGAACTCATTCGGAAGCGCATAGGCGCTGAATCTCACATCGCCGTCGCTGTCGTTCTTGAGATCCACGCGATGCTCGTTGGCGCGGAAGAACAGGCCGGCCGGCGTCCACGCCAGACCCTCGGGGGCGGTACTGGGCAAGCTGGCGGGGTTGTCGCGCATGAAGATCATCTGGTCTTCTTCGCCACCACTGGAGTCGCGCAGGGTCAGCGTGCTGCCAAACCGGATGTTGTCGATGACGACACGGTCGCCCGTGACCAGCGGAATCTTCTCGGAGGTGCCGCGGCGGTAGTTGACCAGTTCGAACTGGAGGCGAACCGACTCGGCGGCCGACGCCAGAATCCCTGCCGGGATGCCGATGATCTTCATCGTCGTGGGCGAATCCGTGGGCAGATCCCGGATGCGAATTTGCTGCGGCAGGACGTATTCGGTCGACTGGCCCGTCGCCGGGTCGTCCACCAGGAGCTTCACCAACAGCACCGGGTCACTGTCGCTGCCGGGCTGCACCGCGCCACTGCTGAGGCTGAAGCTGACCTGTTGCACCGATTGCGGCACCACGGTGCGGTTGTGCGTAAGCGTGGGAACCCCCGCGTCAAGACGGAAGCCCCACTCCGCGACCTTTTGAAGGTTCAAGCCGAAATCGCCGATCTGTTGCTTGTAGCCGAGCACAAACTTGGAGATCACCGCGTCGAAAGCCTTTTGAAGATACACCTCGACAGCTTCTGTCGCTCCCGGGATGCTCAAGACGATGCCGGCAGGCGGGAAACGCTTGATCGCGAATTTGACGAGCACCTCAATCAATTTGTCGCGCAGATAGTCGGCAACATTGGATACCCAGGCAGCCTCTTCAAGATGGCGCATGCCGAACTGAGTCCCAAAAACAGACTCGTATTTTGCGAAGGTATCCTTGAAGTCCTGAAGGTCTTTGGCTTCCACCAAAGATTCCCAATCAGGCTTGAAGCCGAGGAACTCCAGCTGACGCGCCTGCACCGCATCGCTGCCGGTCAGGCTCGCGCCGTTGTGCAGGCCCCAGCCGGGCAATTGATAACTGGTGATGAAGCGGCCGAAGTAGGGGTGGACACTGGCCTGGAAGTCGCCGTTGAAAACCGTCGGAACTGCCAGCACCGATTTGCCGAACTCCGTGTTGTCGACGGAAGCCTCCACCCGCTGAGCTTCGCCCAGCACGAGGCGGTCACTGGCACCTCCGCCGAGTTTCGAGAAGTAGAAGCCGGCGCCGACGCCCTCCCAGGTATTGCTCGGTTCGTCCTCTGCCGCAGCTTCGTCTGCAAGTTCGTTGATTTCCTCCCCGTCAACGTGGCGCCCGAAAAGCTCGCTCAGGCGCTGGATATACCAGGCCGACTGATTGTCGCCATAGGTTGCAGGACGATGGCCGAGGCCAGCTACCTTCTCAAAAGCGCTGTCTGCACGACGTCGCACGATCCAATCGCGATCCGGGAATTTGTTCTCGCCCTTGGTCATCGACGGGCTGAAGTAGCTCAACGTTGAAGACAAGGTACCGGCATACCAGGCGTGCGGACGGGAATGGGTCTGCGCCTTGGAGCCGATCAAAGGCAGGAAATCGTCCTCCGTGAAGCCCTTGAGACCGGTGAGGTCGATTTCAAAGTCGAAACCGGCATCCCGATAATCGTCCTGCGCGCCTGTCAGTGATCGACCATTGGGCGTGACCGTGGTGCCGGGGTCTGCTTTTTCCTTGGCGACAATCTGATAGTAATTGTCGGCATAGTTGATACCCTTCCAGGCCATGACATCGGGATCGTAGAATTCCGCGAAATCAATATTCTTGAGGCCCAGTTTTTCTGCGTCTAGCTGGAATATCTCAGCAAAGTCCACGATCTGGTCGACGGTTTCTCCCAATGCCCCGACCAGGGTATCGCGGGCAATTTTCATGAAGTCGTCCAGCATGTCGCCGGACCCGCCGATCTTGGCCAGCAGGCCGCCCAAGCCCAGCTTTTCCAGCAACGCATCCACGCCGCCCAGCGCCACCGCCCCGAGGAAGTTGGTCGCCAGCTTGGTCGGGTCGCCGCGATCCAGGCTGACCATCAGGTTGGAAACCGTCGAACTCTGGGTCAGCGAGGGCTGGTTGAAATCATGCGGATCCAGCGTCGTCATCTGCAGATCGGCCGGGGCAGCCAGTTTGTACTTTTCGACGCCCCAGACGATGCGCTGCGCCAGTTCCGAATTGAAGACGGTGCCGCGGCTGTGACCGATGAGATGCAGATTGCCCGACAGCAACTTGCCGCCCGCAGCGCGATCAGCCGTGAGCAGCGACGCGTACACCGCATCCGCGGCGGCTTCCGCGAAGCCGGAGTCACTCCAGCCCGACTCGAGCACCCAATCCGGGACGAGGGCGACGGGTTTGCCCATGCTCAGGGCCTCTGTCAGGCTGGTCCCTGTTTCGCCGTCCAGGCCAACCCATTGGCCGCTGAACCGGTCGTACTTGAATGCAAAGCCTTCCTGGTCTTTCGCGATGGTTCGGGCGAGTTCGGCGGCGCCCGTGGTCTCAGCCTTTGTCTTGCCAAACACGGCATTGGGAATGGACGAACTCAGACCATCCGAGCCCGAGACCAAGGGGGGCTGATAGCCGTGAGTGAGGATGGTGACGGATGAGCCGCCGAAGTTGGCGTCCTGATAGGCCTTCTTGACCGTGAAGGGCTGGGACGCGGTCAGGATCGTGCCGTCTGCCAACTTGGCTTCGGCCGCCCACCAGTAGCGCTGGCCGGCGGTGAGCTTGAACTTGGCCAGGTCAGCGTCGTCGATGAAGTCCCGGATCGTGATGGGCTGACCCGCGCGATAGACGACGCCGTCGCCGACATCAAGAAGCGTGAGGATTCGCTCGTCGTGCTCGGGGCCCTCGGCGGACAGGTCGCCGCCATGCCAGTCCGGCAACTTGGGAGAGTCGTTGGGGAAGAGCCCTTCGCCCGGCCCGAAGCTGCTGAGGTAGATGTTCAGCTCGACGATATTCTGGCTGGACTTGAGCTCGAAGATCGGGCGCGCATTGGCGTCGACCTTGGGGCTGATCAGCACCAGGTCGCCGCTGGAGGCCAAGGTGGACACGGCCCAGGACTTGGGCAGGCTGTCGTAGCGCTTGGGCAGCAGGGCATCGTTGCCCAGGCCGATGGGTTTTTGCTTGTTGCCGTCGCCCGCCTCGGCTGCGGCGATGAGGCCGGTGGCGTTGTACTGGAAGACGGTGGAGAGGACGCGGCTGTAGTAGCCGTCACCGGGGCCGCCGTACTCCTCGACCATCGCCGTCACCAGCAGCGTGCTGCCGTCGGGGGACAGCGAAAGGTTGTCCAGGCTGGCGCCCTCGATGGGCGTGGTCGCCCCCAGGTACACGGGGTTCGTGAACGGGTCCTTGATGATGCCGATCTTGCCGCCGACCTGTTTGGAAACAAGGGCGCCGTCCATGAAGCCCGGCTCGTCAAAGATCAATTCGTAGTCCGCCACGAAGGCATAGCGGCCGTCCGCCGAGACGGCGACGCCAGCCGCATGCTGGATGTTCTGGCGGAACTTGGTGCCCCACCACCACTGCGGCTGGTCGGGGCGCAGCCAGGGGGCCAGGACCTTGGCGTCGCTCCAGGCACCGGTGGTCGCATCGCGGCTGACGGTGGCGCCCGCAAAGCCCTGGTTGTAGGCACCGATGGTGCTCATCACGAACTGGCCCGGCTCCTTGCCGGCGCTGACGTAGTAAGGCACCTGGCCCGTGCGCGGCTTGCCGGAGGTGTTGAAGTCCAGGACCTTCACGTCGGCATCGCTGACGCGCAGCGTGCGGTCCGCGCCTTGACTGTCCTTGACCTGCTTCTCCCAGGCGGCTTCCACGGCCTTGAGGTCGATGACGAACACGTCCCCCTTGTCCTGGACCCCGAAGCCGATGCGGGCGAAGCGTGATGCCGGCGCGGTGACGGCCAGGTAGCGGCCCGCGCTGACCGCGAGATCCACGAAACCGGCGGAGCCCGGAGTCACGCTGGCGGGCAGGTTGAGCTGCTGGATCTCGCGCAGGAACTTCGGATCCTTGCTGTTGATGTTGATGCGCAGCAGCCGGGCAGCGCCGGCACTGCCGTACTGGTTGCCTTCGGCGACGTACATCCAGTCGCCCACCACTGCCAGAGACGTGATGTTGCTGCGGGGGCCAGGCACGTCCAGGGTGTAGACGAGCTTGCGGCTGAGCATGTCGATCATGTAGATCTTGCCCGCCCCGGCGACGTAGACGACGCGGTCGTCCGTGCCGTAGATCATGGCGTCGGTCTTCAGTCCGGTCAGATAACCGGGCAGGTCGACCACGTCTTCCAGCACACGCAGGACTTCATCGCCGCCATTGCCGCTGTTGCGCGTACCGTCGGTGAACTGGACGTGCTGGCGATCCAGCACCACGCCCAGCTCCTTCTGGGGCTTGAGCTCGATGGGGTAGCTGGGGTTGCCGGAGAGGAAGCCGTAGCCTGGACCGGCCGTGCCGTCGGGGTTGACCGCATCCATGACGCGTTCGACCTTGATCTCGTGCAGGCCCAGTGCCACGCCCGCCGGCACCTTGACGGTGGCGGAGGTCTTGCTGACGGCGCTGACCTCCAGCGTGTCCCAGAGCAGGCCACGATCCGGCGTCGAGTTGCGCTCTTCAAGGCCGCTGCCCACGGGCTTGATCCAGACCCGCAGGCGCGTCTGGCCCGACTCGAGCTTGAAGTTGTCACCCGTGAGCCTGAAGGTGGTGGCGTCCACCTGCGTGATGCCGGTCAGAGTGGGGTCGCCGACTGCAATCGGCTTGAGGGGCGTGACGCTGATCTCCAGGTTCTCGCCCGTCACCGTGGCAGTGCCGGTCTGGAAGTACTGCGCCGTCGTCGTGAAGGTGTGAACGCCGAACACCGCGGTCGGCAGCATCCCCATGAGGGCGATGGCGGTGCCCGAAGCCACCAGGTTGCCGCTAGCGGCGACCATCATGGCCGTGTTGATGGCGTTGAAGTAGATGTACTGGTAGTTGGCGTCCAGCGAAACGAAGCGCGTGCTCGATGCGCCGGTTTTCGGGTCCTTGCTGGTGCGCCGCGCGGAAACCAGGTAGTCGCCCGAGCTGGTCACGCCAGGGTAAGGCGGGCTCGCGGTGCGGGCCTGGCCATCTGCGCCGATATGGCCGTTGTCCACGACCCACCAGGTGTCCTTGACCGTGCCGTCCTCCAGCGTGATCGTGCCCCGGCGCAGGATCAGCACCTCGTACTCCTTCGGGTCCAGCCCCAAGGCCGCCGTGGAGAGCTGCAGCGTGAAGTTGCTCTTCTCGGCGCCCATGTCCAGACGGAAACCCGATAGCACCTGGAAGCCGTCAAAGCTCGGTGCCGCCAGCGGCAGGTTGTTCAGATCGAGATCGGTCAGCGTGACCTGACGCGGCGCCTGGAAAGACCCTGCCGCGATGGCCACTTGCAGCCCGCCCGCGGTTTGCAGCAGTGCCCCGCTGGCGTCAACCTGAATGGACGGTGCCGACTCGCTCAGAACGCTGGGCGCAGCGACATGAACCGTGAGTTCGACTTGGCCGGATTTGTGGATCGCGTAGACCTTCGTCGTGCCGACCGCCTTGGCGCGGATCAGGCCCTCACGCGTGACCTCGACGATGCTGCCATCGGCGACGTGATAGCTGGTGTAGAGGGAATCGGCCACGCTGACAGCGCGAACCACCTCTGTCAGCTTGATCTGGCGCTGGCCCGAACCCGAACCGTCGGCCTTGGGCGCAACCAGCGACACCGAACCGGGGTACACGTCCAAGCCGCCCAAGGCCAGTGCCAGCGTGTCGCGGCTCGGCCCGTCGATTTCGAAACTCCTCACGCCCTGCAAGTTGCCGCGCTTGGCCGTGAGATAGCCCCAGCCCGCCCGGCGCCCGGCCAGCAGGGTCTCGGTTGCCGTGGCGACGACCGCGCCGGCACCGTCCTGCCAGTTCTCGATGGACCACTGCAGGTAGTTCCCCGTCAGCGCCACGCCCTTTTCGTCGGCGAAGTCGCCGAAGGCCTGGAGCACGCGGCTTTCGCCGGAACGCAGGGGGCCCATGTCCTGGACGTTGATGGCCAGCAGCGCCGCCGAGCTGACGTTGAACTGCAGCACGATGGGGCCGCTGGACATGTAGCCGTCGTCGGCCTCGACCGTGATCGCCGCGGCGCCGGCATAGCCGGCCTCAGGCTTGAAGAGCAGGGTCTGGCCATCCGCGCTGAGGCTCGCGCTGCCGTGAACGGCACCGACGACACGCCAGTAGACGCTGTCGCCCTCGCGATCCAGCGCCACGTTGTTGAGCGCCAGCCATTTGTCGAGGTCCGTGTGAGCCAGCACCGGCGTGTCGGCGACCACGCTGACCGGTGCGCGGTTCGCGCGCCAGCCGTAGTTGGCGTACAGCACCTGGCGGTCGGTGTCGTTGCCGACGCCGTCGCCGTTCAGGTCCACGCCCGCCGCGGCGAAGGCGGCGGAGTCCGTGCCGTCGATGCGGCCGTCGCGGTTCAGGTCACCGGCGATGCTGACCTTGAGGCTGGCGGCGCCGCTGCCCGTCAACGTCAGCAGCTTCAAGCCGGCCTCGGTCACGCGGACCAGCGTGACGGTCTTGCCGCCGTTGCTGATCTGGCCGAGCACAGTCGCGCCTTCGATGGACAGGCTGGTGCCGGCCGTGGTTTCGACGGCGTAGACGATGGCGCCCTTGGCGCCGGGCGTCTTGACGGTGCTGGTGAGCTCGCTGTCGCGCACGACGAAGCTGAAACGTGCGGGCGTGGCGGCGTCCAGCGTGCCGCTCCAGCTGTTGGTGGGCGTGGCGACGCCCGCGAGCCAACCGGCCGCGGTGCCGAATTGCGCGGTGATGGCGTCGGTGATGACCGAGCCATCGGCGTGGTAGCCGATGTTGAGGTTCAGGTTGCCCTGACCGTACAGGCTGCGTGCCAACGCCAGGCGGCCGGTGCTGTCGTAGCGGTAGACGATGGCCGCGTCGGCCGTGGCCGTCTGGCGGCCGACGACGCGCTCGATGCGGCCCTGGCTGTCGCGCTCGAAGACGAGGCGGGCGTTGGGGTCGGCGCTGCCGACCAGCGCGACGCCGGCGTCAGACACCAGCCACTGCTGGCCGTCGGCGAAGCTGACGTTGCGCACCTGGCCGCGCGCATCCAGGCGGTAGCGCGTGCCGTCGGGGCCGGTCAGCTCGTAGCCGGTGGGCTGCCAGGGCAGGCCGGTGACGCGGTCGATGAGGCGCTGGCCCTGCGGCAGCAGGGCGACGGGCATGCTGGGGTCGTCGTTGACGACGGCCAGCGTCCAGCCCGCCGTGCTGCCGCTGAAGACGGGACGCTGCACCAGCGGCGAGGTCGGGTCGCTGGACAGCGGCGTGGCCTGCGTGTCCAGCGTGAAGCTGAGGTACTGCGTCGCCGCGTTGGCCGCGGACAGGCTGGCAGGGACTTGCAGCCAGACGCGCGCGCCCAGCAGCCAGGCGGCGGACGCACCGAGCGCGTCACGGCCGGCCTGGTCGTGGCTGAGGCGGGTGTCCAGCAGCGGCAACGTCCAATTGCCGAAGTCGCCGGTGCCGTTGACGTCGAGGCTGCGCGTCAGCGCCAGGTCGTGGTTGCCGAGGCGGAAGACCGCGTCCGTGGCCTGGGCCTGGATGAGCTGCTTGTTCGTTGAATCGACCAGGATGCGGGTCGTGATCTCGGTGGTGCGGCCGGCGAGGTCCCAGCCGCGCAGGCGCAATTGGTAGACGCCGTTGGCCCAGCGGGACGGATCCAGCGTGGCCAGCGTGAGGTCGCCGTTGACGCCGGCGGCTGCGTAGCCGGCCTGGGCCAGCGTGCGCCAGGCGGACTCATCCACCCGATCGCCATTGGAGGGTGCGGCTTCGAGCGCATAACCCATCAGCTGCAGGTCGGCGATGCGGGCGGTCAGCGGCGTCGTGGCCGAGATGACGGCGGGGGCACGGCTGCCGGTGTCCAGCGCGCCGCTGAAGACGAGCGTGGGCGCGGTCGTGTCCAGCGGGTCGCGCACGCGCACGGTCTGCGTCGTCGTGGCCGAGAAACCGTCGGCGTCCACGGCCGTCACGCGCAGCTCGATGAGGCCTGGCGCGCTGGGGGTGATGCGCACGCGGCCGAGGCCGTCGAGCGTGACAGCCACCCAGTCGCTGTCGGTCGAACCACGGCCGATGCCGGCGCCGCGCGCCTGCACGGCGATGCTGGCGATGGGGCTGAAGGCGTCGGCGCGCACTGTGGCGAGCACGACCTGGCCGGGCAGCACGGGCGTGCTGGGCGTCAGGTTGACCAACAGCTTGGGCGCGTTGGCGTCGGCTTCGGCGACGACACGCAGCACGAAGCTGTTGGTCGTTGAGTTGCGGCCGTCGCTGACGGTGGCCAGCACGGTGAAGTCACCCACCTGGCCGGGGCCGGGCGTCCAGTTCAGGCGGCCGCTGGCCGCGTCATAGGCCGCACCCTCGGGCAGGCCGATGAAGCTGACGGCCAGGGCGGCCGTCTGGGTCGCGCCGTCGGCGTCGGACACGCGCAGCGCGCCGACCGGGGCCGTCGCGCCCTTGACGACCGGCAGGCTGAAGCTCTGACCCACCAGCAGCGCGTGGCTGGCGGTGGCGATCTCGGGGGCCTGGTTGGTGTCGAACACGCGCACCTGCACCGTGCGTGTGACCGTGGCCTGGCCGTCGGTGGCGCTGAAGTTGAACGTGAAGGCGCGCGAATCGGCGTTCGCATTGTTGACGATGTCGGCGCCCGGCGTCCATTCGAAGTAGCCGGTGGCGGCGTCGAAGAACACGCCGCTGGGCGTGTCGGCGTCGTAGATCAGCGCCAGCTGCGTGGCGTCGTTGTCGCCGTCGGTGGTGCGCAGGCTGAAGCCAAGCGTCTGGCCTTCAGGCACCAACTGCAGCGGCATGGGCAGCAGCACCGGCGCTTGGTTGACGTTGGCGACGACGATCTCCAGCTCGCGTGTGAAGCTGGCGCTGCCGTCGCCGGCGGTCAGCTTCAGCAGGTAGTGGCTCGGGGCCACGCCGTTCTGGTTGTCGCTTTGCGCGGCGAAGAGGCCGGGCGTCCAGCGCAGCTGCAGGCGGGTCTGGCCGCCGCTGCCTTGGGCTGGCGTCAGCTGCATGCCGGTGGGCAGGCCCTCGACGGTCCAGTTCAGCAGGTCGAGGTCGCTGTCCAGGCCGGACAGGTCCACCGTCAGCGGCGTGCCTTCGTTGACCTTGACGACCGTGCGCGTGCCAGTCAGCGGGTCGCCCTGCACGGCACCGCCGGTCGCGGCGATGGCGAACAGCGTCGGCGCGGCATTGCTGGCGCGCACGACGATGCGGATGTCCTTCACCGAGGTGTTGGGCACCGGCGGGTGCTGCGGGTCGATGACGTAGCCCGAGTCGGCCGGCGGCAGGCCGGCGTCGGTGACGGCTAGGCTGATGTCGAAGTTGCCGCTCAGGCCCGCGGCCGGCGTCCAGACCAGCGTGGCATGGCCGTAGCGCGGGTCGGTCTCGATGCGCGCACCGGCGGGCAGGTTGGTGGCAACGTAGGTCAGCACGTCCTGGTCGAGGTCGGCAACGAGGATGGGCACGCGCAGCTCGGTGCCGGCCACGGCGACGACCTGGGTCGGCAGCGTGATGACGGGCGCCTCGCTGGGGCTCTTGACACTGACGACGATGCTCTTGGCCGTGGCCGCCACCTGGTTCACGTCGCCGTCGCCGTTGTCCTGCGCGACGATGGTGAGCGTGTAGTCGCCGCGGTGGTTGGCGCCCGGCGCGAAGCGGATGACGCCGGTCAGCTTGCCGGCGCTGTTCAGCGTCTGCGTGTAGGTGGCGAAGCTCGGCAGGCCTTGCACGGTCAGCGTCAGCGGGTTGCCGTCGGCGTCGGTCGCCTCCAGCGGGATCTCCAACACGGCGCCGCGGTCGACGAAGGCGTTGGTCACGTCCTTGATCTCGGGCGCGCGGTTGGCGTTGCTGACGACGATGGGCAGCGTGATCTGGCTGGTCAGCTTGGTGCCGGTGCCGTTGCCGTCGTCGGTGGCCTTGACGGTCACGTAGTAGGTGCCGGCCTGGGCGTAGCCCGGGGTCCAGATCAGCTCCAGCGTGTCGCGGTCGAACGTGGCACCCGGCGGCAGGCCGGTGACTTCGTAGTCGACGCTGCTGGCCGTGCCCACGGGGCCGCTGGCCTGGCCGCCGGGGGTCAGGCGGATCTTGGGCTCGAAGCCCGGGTTGTCCGGGTCGAAGGCGAACACGCTGATGCGCAGCGGCTGGCCTTCCAGCACGCCCCAGGTCTGCACCGCGTCGAAGACCGGCGCGCCGTTGGCGTTCTTCACGTCGAACTTGAGCTCGCGCTTCACGGCGGTGACGGCGGTCTTGCCATCGGGCATCGTGAAGGTGGCGATCAGCGTGACCGGCAGCGTCAGCAGGCCGGCTTGGGCATAGCCCGGCGTCCAGGCGAACCAGCCGGTGTCGGCGTCCAGCGTGGCGCCAGCAGGCAGCCAGTCGGCGCTCCACTTCAGCTGGACGCTGCTGCCATCGGCCTGCTGCAGGCCGCCCGGCACGGCACCGGGCAGTTGCAGGCCGAAGCGGTCGCCCTCGCGCAGCACTTGCGTCTCCAGCGTCGGGAAGACAGGCGTCGGCCAGCCCTGGTTGACGGTCAGGTTGAAGCGGCGCTGCACCTCGTGCTTGCCATCGCTGGCGACGACGGTGATGTCCTTGTAGACACCGGCCTGGTCGTAGCCCGGCGTCCAGCTCAGGAGGCCGGTGACGGCGTCGAAGAACGCGCCGGCCGGCAGGTTGCGCACCAGCACCGTGACGGTGTCGCCGTCGGCGTCGCTGGCCAGCAGCGGCAACTGCAGGCTGTCGCCCTCCTCCAGCACCAGGTTCTGGACCGCGTCGATGACCGGCACATGATTGGCACCCGCCACGTCCAGCGTGAAGCGGCGCAGCGCGACGCCGCCGCGGCTGTCGATGACGCGCATCAGGATCTGGTTGTCCGTGCGGTCGGTGGCCTTCGGCGTCCAGTGCAGCGTGGCGTGGTTGCCGTAGCCGCTGGCGCTGCTTTCCACCAGCGCGTCCTGCGTGATGGTCATGCCCGCGGGCGCGCTGACCAGCTCCCAAAAGAACAGGCGGCCGTCGCTGTCGACGGCACCGAGGTTGGCGGTCCAGGCCGCGCCGGCCGTGGCAGCCGGCAGTGCGACGGTGGTCAGGTCCAGGCTGCCGTCGGCCTTGAGCTGGCCCAGCACCGGCGGCGTGTTGTCGTAGGGCAGCGCGTAGACGCCGTGGCCGAGGTTGACCTTGACGATCTGGCCCGAACCCGGCGTGGTGCCGAAGCTGGACGCCGGGCGCACGGTGACCGTGCGGTTGGACAGCGTCTCGCCGGTCTTCAGCGGATGGCCTTGCAGCGCGGCCGTCAGGTCCAGCACCCACAGCTCGGACTGGGCGCCATCACCCTGGGCGGCGCCCAGGATGCTGTCGCCGAAATAGCGGCCCGGATCCAGCAGCAGCATCAGCGGACCCTTGAGGTCGTCCACGCCGATGTTGGTGATGTTGACGTCGTAGCTGATCGCGCCGGTCAGGCGGTCGGCGCGCGTGTCGGCGAACTCCAGCCGCACGATGTTGGAGATGTCGGTGACGGCGGTGAAGACCAGACCCCAGGCCTCGCCCAGCGTGACCTGCTGGGCGCTGCGCACCGTGTTGACGATCTCGACGCGCCAGCCGCCGGCCGGCAGGTTGGGCAGCGTCAAGATGGCGCTCTTGCTCGCCGCATTCCAGCGCACGCTTTCGGGCGTCAGGATCAGCGTGCTGTTGGCGCCGGTGGCGATGAGACTGTAGTTCTTCGGGTTCAGCACCGAGGACGCACTGGTGGTGTCGGCGCCATCGGCACCGGTCCACATGGCCTGGTCGAAGCTGATCGCCAGCTGCGTCAGCGGCAGTGGCACCAGCGCACCGTCGCCAATGCTGGCGGACACGACCTTGGGTGCCTTGATGGGCGCCAGTTCGTCGATGCGGTTGGTCTCGGCGACGAGGATGCGGCCGTCGGCGGTCGCGACGATGCTCTCGCCGCGCGTGCCGCCTTCGGCCAGCTTCAGGGCGCGGCGGCTCTTCAGCTCGATGGCCCAGACGGCGCTGCTGTGCGCGACCATGCTGCTGCCGTCGGCCACAACGGGGCGCTGCGCCGTGTTGCTGCTGGCCAGCAGCAGGCCCGCGAGGCCGGTGCCGGTCTTGCCGAAGGTGATGCTGTCGACCAGGCCGGCAAGGCGGTACTCCAGCTCGGCACGGCCCTTGGTGGCGCCGCTCATCGGGAAGCTGATGATGTCGGTCGTCGCTTCTGGCAGCGCGCCCTTCACGTCACTGCCGGTCCAGCGCACGGCCCACAGGCGGTTGTCCGGGCCGAAGGCCAGGTCGCCGACGCGGGTGTTGCTGAAGTGGGTCCAGGCGCGTGCGGCCTCGGCCTTCGGGTCGAAGATCTCCACGCCATTGCCGCTGGCCACATAGATGAGGCCGGTGCCGGGCTGGATGGCCAGCGCGTGCGTCAGCGGCTCGCCGGCCGGTGCGCGGGTGCGGCTGATGACGGCGCCGCTGCTGCTGTCGATCATCATCAGCTCGGCGCCGGTCATGACCCAGAGGTTGCCGACGGCATCGACAGCCATGTCCATGATGGCGGTCGTCGTCGTGAACAGCGGCTGCACCGAGCGGCCGCCGTCCTTGCCGAAACGGAAGACCTGGTTGCGCTCCGCGCCGGCGCTGGCGAGCACCGAGCCATCGGCCAGTTCGACCATGGCGAGCGCGCCGATGTCGCCCTGGCTGGCGGCAAAGCCGCTGGCGAAGCCACGCAGCTGCAGCGGCGCGAGCACCGATTGCAGGTCGGCACCCAGGCCGCCGAGGGCCGGTGTGATGACGAAGCCGGGCAGCTTCTGCGCGGCCTGGGCGAACAGGTCGCTGGCCGTGTAGTTTCGGTCGGGCGCGGCAGCTGGCAGTTCGGCGCTGGTGTCCAGCGACTCGGTGACGCCCAGGCCTTGCTGGGCTTCGCTGCGGCTGCCGTCGTCGGGCAGCACGGCGTTGGAGACGCTGGCCGCCTCGCGGTTGCCGGCGTTGTCGGTCGCGACGGCCAGGAACTCGTAGTGCTTGCCGGCCTGGCCGGTGAAGATGGCCGTGCTCTCGGCCCCGGCCACCTGCTTCTGCCAGATCTTGAAGTCGCCACCGTCTTCGGCGACGTAGACGGTCACGTGCTTGACGCCGGCCGCGTCGTCGGCGGCCTTCCAGTTCAGCTTGAAGGTGGGCTGGCCACCTGCGTTGTTGCCGTTGCTGGTCACGGTCAACGTCGTCACCGGTGCTTCGGCGTCCAGCGTGTGGCTGATGGAGGCGCTGACGATCGGCGGCGTGGCGTCGAAGAACACGCGCGCCGATGCGCTGATGTTGGCGCCGCTCTGTGCCACGTCGCTGGCGCGGATGGTGTACGACACGAAGCCGCCCGTGGCCTTGCCGTTGGCGTCCGGCGGCAGCAGGCCGCGCGACGGGTCGTGCAGCACTTCGCCGGTGTCGGGGTCGATGGCCTGCAGCAGCCAGGTCGCGACGCGCGACTCGGCGTCGATGCCGGCGCTGACGCGCAGCACATAGCCCTTGCCAGCGGCGCCGGTGAAGTCGAAGTCGCCCTGGAAGACGGCCTGGCCGGCGGGCACGTGGATGTTGATGTCGCCGATCTTCAAGTCACCCAGGCGCAGGCTGCGCGCGTCGAGGTCGGCGTCGATGGCCGTCACCAGACGGATTTCTCCCACCGGCGCATTCGTCGCGTTGTTGAACGTCAGCGTGTAGGGCAGCGCGTAGTCGGTCGGCACATAGGTCGAGCCATTGGCCGCCGGCAGCGCCTGCGGGCCGCGCACGCTGATGGTGGCGCCGGCATTGGCCTGCGCTTGCGCGGCCTGCTGCAGGTAATTGGTCAGGTTCAGCGCCTGCGGGCCGACGGGGCGGAACTCGGCGTCCAGCACGCCGATGTGGCGCAGGTACTCCAGCTCGGCGCGGTTGCCGGCGAAGACGTCGAAGCTGATGAAGTGCGTGGACTGACCGGCGTGCTGGTCGTAGTCGGCCGGGTTGGGCGCGACGGGCACGGGCACCTCGACGACGGTGCCGTCGTCGGTCTGGCGCACTTCCTCGTAGTCCACCGGCGCATGCGCGGCATTGCGGTCACCGGCGTACTTGGCGGTGTCGCCGTACCACTGCTGCACCTTGGCAAAGAAGCCCAGCAAGTCGGCCTGCGTGCGGTAGCTCTCGCCGGCCTTGGACATCAGGATGCCGGTGGCCAGCGTGGCGTTCAGGCTCAGCACCAGCTCGTCGCTGCGGATGGCCGGGGCCGTGCCTTCGGGGCGAAGCAGGCCGGCGGTTTCCAGCGCGCCCAGCCAGCCCTTGACCCATTGCGCCTCGTCGGCCGCCAGCACGGCCAGCGTGCTGGGCGCGGTGGCGTCGGCCAGGATGGCCGTGCGCAGCGCCTTGGCGTGCGCGGTCTGGTCGGCGATGAACTCGGCGCGCGTCAGCGTCGTCACGCTGGCCAGCGTGTCGAAGCGGAAGGGCATCGCGAGCGCCTCTTCCTTGGTGATGTGCTCCTCGGGGTCCTTGGACAGGAACTTCTTGGTCAGACCCTTGGAGATCTTGTCCAGGCCGGTGACGCCTTCATCCAGGATGCCGGCGGCCTTCCAGTCCGGGCGGATCGCGTAGAGCTTGTCGCGCAGGCCTTCGAAGTCGTAGTTGATCCACTCGGCCAGGCCCGGGTAGGTCTGCACCTTGAAGGTGGCGCCGGCGAAGCCGTTGGCCGCCAGGTCGAAGGCATAGCCGGGGGCCAGGTTCCAGCCCTTGGTGTTGTCCATGCCATCCAGGGCGGCCCAGGGCACGTCGGCGCGCACGCCGGTGGTGGGCGTCGTGCCATAGGCCTGGTTGTTGCCGTTGCCGGCCGCAATCGCGCCATCGGGCTGGCCGCCCACGTTGGAACCGAACACGACGAACGGCAGCTCCAGGCCTTCCAGCACGTATTTGCTGTTGCCCATGTCGGTCGCGCCGACGTCGAAGCGCACATAGGGCGTGTCGACGTTGGTCAGGCTCTGCAGGCTGACGCTGTAGACGGCGGAGTCGCCCGGGTTGATGTTGCGCGGGCCGCCGACGCCGATGGCGGCGTCGACCTCGATCATGCGTTCGACCAGGTAGCGGTAGGGCTCGACGACGCGCGAGCCGTCGGGGTTGGTGACGATGACGTCGAACAGCCCCATGGGCACGTGGCGCAGGTCGAAGACGGCGCGGATGTGGGTCGCGTCCAGCACTTGCCAGCGCTCGGGTTCGATCTCGAACTCTCCCGGGCGGGCCAGCTTGACCAGCGCGCCCGCCGCGAAGCGGGCCCCCTCAATGTCCATGGTGACCCAGCGGTGGTCGTCGTCGCCGACGCCGCCCTGGTCCGGCGTGACCTTGGTGATGGACAGCGGCAGCAGGTCCGCGCGCAGCGTGACCGGCGTGGCCGCGCCGCCCTGTCGCGAACGCACCAGGATGTAGTAGTCGCCGGCCTTGGTGGTGGGCACCAGCAGCGTCTGGTCGGGGGAGACGGGGTTGCTGTAGGCGACGTCGAAGGCGCTGCCGGTGGGCACGTCGTTCCAGCGCACGTAGACCTCGTTGGCGCCGGTGGCAGCCGTGGAGTCGAGCAGCACGCGCAGCGTTTCGCCGGCGGCGACGCTGACCTTGTAGACCGGCGTCTGGTCGGTCGACAGCGTCGTGGCCAGTGCCTGGCCGACGGTCAGCACGGGCACGTCGACGCGCAGCGTGGCGCCGGAAGCGGTGCGGTTGTTGGCCTCGCCGGGCGGCAGGTTCAGGCCCGTGTCGGTGTAGGTGATCTTGCCTTCGAAGACCTCGTTGTAGAGGTCCGGGCGCACGATGACGCGCCAGCCGCCGTCCTTGAGCGCCGGCAGCTTGGCCTTCAGCGTGGCGGTGTAGGTGCCGTTGGCGCCCACGTCGCCGACATGGGCGACCTTGCCCAGCTGGATGTCGTTGAGGTCCCAGGCGTTGTCGGCGGACAGGTACAGCGCATCCGTCCAGCGGCCGTAGGCCGGGTTGATGGACGTGTTCTGGACGGTGAACGTGATCTCGACTTCATCTCCGACCTTGGCGCTGCTCGGCACGACGACGTTGGTGACGACGAGGTCGGCCGGTGGCGGCGTCTCGATGCGCATCGGCTGGATGGCCGCGGCGTTGTTGTTGTCGTCCTTGCCGAACTCCAGCACCTGGCCGGTGTCGCCGCTGCCCCAGATGCGGGCCGGGTCGGTCACCACGAAGACGTAGTAAGGCCCTTCCAGATCGCGCGGCGCGGTGTAGGTCAAGGAGCCCGTGTAGCTGCCGCCGGCGGCCAGGCCGCCGCCATGCTGCACATAGCCCAGGTAGCGGTCCTTGTTCAGGTCCAGGAAGCGGTCCTTGGACAGGTAGACCATGTCGTACCAGTTGCCCTGGTCGACCGGTGTCTTGCCGCCGAGGTTCTCGACCTTGTAGGCGACCGTGAAGTTCTGGCCGGCGATGACGGCGTCGGGCGCCGTGACGCTGGTGACCTGCAGGTCGGGCGGCGTGGCCAGCGATATCGGCAGCGCGATCTTGTCGGTGTTGTTGGCCTCGTCCTTGAACTCCAGCACGCCGTTGCTGCCGCTTTCGCGCAGCACGGGCAGGCCGACGCGCACGGTGCTGGGCACCTCGGCGTAGAAGTCCTTGAAGACGCCGGTGTCGGCCTTGACGATGAGCTGGAAGTTGCCGCTGATCGACGTCGGGATCGCGAACGTTGCCGTCTGCGTGTAGCTCTCGCCGGGCTTCAGGTAACGCGGCTTGCCCACGGCATCGGTCAGGTAGATCTGGCGCGCGCGCAGCAGCACCTCGATCTCGCTGCCACGGTCCACCAGCGGGTAGTCGCTCGGGTCCAGCGTCGCGTCGCGCGACAGGTAGACGCCGTCCATCCAGCCCGCCACGCGGGTGTCGCGGGTGCCGCGGTTGGTGACGGTCCAGGTCGCCGTGATCGTGTCGCCCGAACTCGGGTTGGGGTTGCTGACGGTGATCGAGTCGATCTGCAGATCGGGCTCGCGGTAGATGATGTCCAGCGCGCCCTGGCCCAGGTTGTTGTCGCGCTTGGCGCCCTCGAACACCGACGTCGCGTAGAGGCTGTCGCGCGTGTAGACGTTGTAGTCGCTGTGCGGCGTGGGCGGTGCGGTGATCTCGTCCTGCGACTGGTAGCGCGGGTCGGCGCTCTCGCCATGGGCAAAGTCCGGCGCCAGCGAGTCGGTGTAGTGCTTGGCGTCCGTCATCACGTAGACGTAGTACTTGCCGTCGGTGCCCGGCGGCAGCTTGACGACGGCGCTGGCGGTGTAGCTCTCGCCGGCGCCCAGCGTCGTCGTGTTGCTGTGCACGACCGAGCCGATCTGCGTGGCACGTGACGGGATGAAGGTCGGGTCCGGGCTGACCCAGATGTTGTCCAGCCAGCCGCGCGTGCCGGTCCACACGGCGGCGCCGAAGTTCTGCACCGTCCAGGTGACCGTGGTCTCCTCGCCGGAATAGTTGGTGGGCAGCGTCGTGACGTTGGTGACGCGCAGGTCGGCCGGCGCGTTCGTCACGTTGGACGGCGCGCGGTTGACGTTGTTGTCCTCGGCCACTTCGGCGACGTCGTTGCGGCCCAGGTAGCTGTAGCCGGCGTCCGTCTGCACGACGAGATAGCCACCGCTGACCGACGGGCTGAGGTTGACCGTCTGGTTGACGCTGTAGGTCTCGTTGTTGCCGATGCTGCGCTGCTGCTTCAACTCGGCGATGAGCCAGTAGACCTTGGCCTGCGTGGGATCGGGGTTGTCCATCAGCCAGACCTTGTCGGTCCAGGCGCCGTCGAAGGCGTCGCCGCGGTTCTTGACGGTGTAGCTGAAGCTGTAGCTGCCGGCGGCCTGGGCGCTGGTCGGCGCGATGACGCTGCTGACGACCAGATCAGGCGGCGTGATGCCCAGCACGCTGATGGGGCGGGCCTTGTAATTGTTGTTGTCGACCTGGGTCGGGTCGTCGGGGTTGATGTTGCTGGAGAGGGTGTCCTCCAGGATCGCGTCGTAGGTGTCGCTCCAGACGGTCAGGTAGTAGTTGCCGGTCCTGACGCCGTCGGGGATCTGCACGTCCAGCTGGCCAAGGTAGTCCTCGCCGATCGCGAGGTTGCCGGTGTGCGTGACCTGGCCGATGCGGATGTCGCCCTTGGAAGGATTGGGCCGGGTCTTGTCGACCGTCAGCCAGACCGTGTCGGTCCAGCTGTTGGTCGTCGCGGCATCGCCGCGCGTGGTGGCCGAGCCCTTGTTCGTGACCTTGTAGCGCACCTCGACGGTGGCGCCGTGCACGACTTGGTCGGGCGCGACGACGTCGCTGGTGACCAGATCGGCGAAGGGCACCGGGTTGATGTGGAAGCGCTCGGCGCGGGCGTTGTTGGCCTCGTTGGGGTACTCGTCGACGCGGTTGGCGCCGTCGGCCACGACGATGAGATAGACATCGCCGCGGTAGCGGATGGGGATGTCCACACCGTTGACGATGGTCGTGTAGGGCTCGCCGCCGGGGCTGAGCGCGGCGCCGCTGTCCACGCGGGCC
This sequence comes from Roseateles sp. P1_C6, assembly GCF_056406315.1. Classification (NCBI taxonomy): domain Bacteria; kingdom Pseudomonadati; phylum Pseudomonadota; class Betaproteobacteria; order Burkholderiales; family Sphaerotilaceae; genus Roseateles; species Roseateles sp. P1_C6. Next base: position 1,226 of record NZ_JBFUAK010000007.1, on the reverse strand, counting down.
AGCAGCACGTCGTCGGCGCTGACAATGCCGTCCAGCGACAGGTAGACGTAGTCCTGCCATTGGCCGGACGTGGCCTCGGGGCCCAGGTTGGCGACGGTGAACCTGAAGCCGGCGGTGGTGCCGGCGGTGACGTTGGTGGGTGCCTCGATCTTGGTGACGCGCAGGTCAGGGCGGTCGTTCAGGCTGACGGTGATGGCGTCGGTGTCGGTCGTCGTGTTGTTGGTGCGGGCGTCGCCGAACTCGTAGACCTGCGGGCTGCCGCCGGTGCCCAGCAGGCTGTTGGTGACCACGCGCAGGCGGTAGCCGCCCTCGATCTTGCTCGGCAGGCGGACCTGCTCGGTGCGGCTGTAGCGCAGGCCGGCGTCCACGCCACGGTCGTAGGTGAAGTTGCCGAGCACGACGGTGGAGCCGTTGGGCGCCAGCAGCAGCACGGTGTCCTGCCACTGGCCGGCGGCGCGCGCCAGGCCTTGGTTGAGCACGGTCCAGCTGATGTCGACGAGGGCGCCTTCCTGCGCCGTCGCGGGCGCGTCCAGGCTTTCGACAATGAGGTCGGGCGAGTCGCTCAACGTGACGGGCACGGCCAGCGAGTGGCCCACGTTGTTGTCACCGTAGATGAACTCGTAGGGGCCGCTGGTGGCCACGTTAAGGAACCAGTCGCCGGAGATGCCATCGGGCAGCCGCACGTTGATGCTGCGGTTGTAGGTCGCGCCCACGGCCATCTGGCCGAGGTGGCCGGCATTGCCGAGGTCGTAGCGCTGGCCGCTGCCGTCGGCGTTGCGGCTCAGCCAGACCTGGTCGTTCCAGCTCGTCGTGTTGGTGATGCCGATGCCGCGGTTGGCGACGGTCCACTGCACGGTCAGGTCGCGGCCGCTGTAGGCGGTGCTGGGCGTGCTGACCGACTCGACGCGCATGTCCGCGTACGGGATGGGCATCACGTCGGTCGTGTGGCCGGCGTCGTTGGTGTTGTTGGTCTCGCCGCCGTTCTCCCAGACGGCGCCGGTGGCGTCCGACTTTACGAAGATCGTGCCGTGGCGGCTGAAGGCCGGGCCGAAGCTGTAGTCCAGATGACCGGTGTAGCTGGCGCCCGCGGCCAGCGCGCCGTCGTGGGCGACGTTGCCCAGCACGATGTCGTCGCCGTCGCCCAGGATGGCGTTGGTGCTGTAGACGATGCGATCGGTCCAGCCGACCGAGCGGCCGGCGCCGACGCCGACGTTCTGGACGGTCCA